>NZ_JAKZGB010000009.1:0-168208 GCF_022549545.1 Acinetobacter sp. ANC 3882
ACCCAAAAATTTAACCCTTAAGCCAAATCCTTGTTTCTCAACAAGTTTTTATCTGCATCACCGCCGATGGATGTGCATTCTACAGCATTTCAGACAGGGTGCAAGCACTTTTAGAAAATTAAAAAATCGGTTGTTTTATTTTTAAACTTTAACTGATCTAATTCACTGATTTATATAATTTAAAATTTATTAATTATCTTAAAAGAGAATTTAAACACTCAACCATAGGACTAAGATACTGTTATTTATTGGTTTTTTATGTATTCCGCTGCAATTCCAAACAAAAAACAGATTCTTTTTGATATTTTTTCACCACTTCTCCATCCATAAAGCAATTCAAGAATCCTATTTATCATCCTCTGATGCCCAAAACTTAATCATATAAAAGAAAACAACGGCTTTGATCAAATCAAAGCCGTTGTTTTTATTGTTTGAGTACACTCCTCAATCTAAGGCGTTGTACCTCGAACAATATTCAAGAAGTAAAGATGACGCTCATACTGGTCAATAATGTCTTGGATTAAATCTTCTTGGGTCCAATCCATCACATCATAATTTTGACCGCCTTCTCTTAAGAAAACTTCTGCTTGGAAATAATTGGCTTCATCTTCATCTGCACGCCCCAACATAAAGCTGGGCGGAACAGTCGCGTGTGAAATCACTTTATAAGTAAAGTTAATCTCATGATGATGATCCACATGCAGTTGTAAACCATGTTCAATCTCGCGGATATCTACTTCTAGATGACGGCGTTTAAATTCACGCTGAATACTTTCAAATGCTTTACGTACCTCAGTATTAATATACTGCTGCACTTCATCTTCAGTATGCGGATAATGCATGATCAAACCTAAACGTTGTTGCCAACTCCGTGGATTATGAATGGCTCTCGGTGTAATTCGTGCCTCCTGAATGGCATTCATCTTGGTTACATCAAGTTTCAAGGCTTTCAATAACCCCCAACTCATCAACAACATCACCAAGGTAAAAGGCAAAGCACTCATAATGATTGAGGCTTGCAAAGCAGCCAGACCACCCACTAACAGCAAAATAATCGCCAAAGCGGCCATCAATACTGTCCAGAACAGTCTTTGCCATGTCGGTGAATTTTCAGATTTCGCAGTCAGATAATCTGTGACCAGTGCACCTGAATCTGCCGATGTGACGAAGAACAACATCACCAATACAGTCGCAAGTAAACTCATTACCCCTGAAAACGGTAAATGATTCAGGAATTCGAATAGAGCAACCGATGAATCGCTTTGTACAGCCTGAATCAGGGTGACATTATGTTCTTGCATAATGCTAAATAAGGCAGCATTACCCAAAAATCCCATCCAGATGATGGTAAAACCCGTTGGGATCAGTAATACACCGACGATAAATTCACGGATCGTTCGACCACGCGAAACTCGTGCAATAAACATCCCCACAAATGGTGACCATGAAATCCACCATGCCCAATAGAGAATGGTCCAACCACCGATCCAACCATTTGGTTGATAGGCGTATAAGTTAAACGTCATACTAAACAGGTTAGAAATGTAAGAACCCGTGTTTTGAATGGTCGTTTGTAGTAAGTAGATACTCGGACCTGCAATGAACACAAATGCCAATAACACCAAAGCCAAGATCAGATTCAGTTCAGAAAGACGCTTCACCCCTTTATCTAGTCCCAAGAACACAGATAAAGATGCCAAGGTACTGACAAAGATAATTAGAATGACCTGAACATTGCTACTTTGCTCGATCCCAAAGAGATAGTGTAGCCCTGAGTTGATCTGGGTTACCCCGAAACCAAGGGAAGTTGCAACACCAAAAACCGTACCAATGGTGGCAAAAGTATCAATACTATCGCCCCATGGGCCATAAATTTTCTTGCCAATAATGGGATATAAAGCAGAGCGGGTTTTTAAAGGCAAATTATGACGATAAGCAAAGTAAGCCAAGGAGAGACCAACGAGCGCGTAAATGGCCCAGGCATGTAATCCCCAGTGAAAAAAGGTAATGCGCAATGCTTGCTGCGCCGACTCTACACTTTCAGGATCACCACTAGGTGGGCTGACATAATGCATAACAGGTTCAGCCACACCGAAGAACATCAGACCGATCCCCATCCCAGCTGTAAACAGCATGGCAAACCACGAGCCATTACTATATTCAGGCTGACTATGATCAGGACCTAATTTGATTTTTCCACTGGCGGAGCAGGCAATGTAAATCAGTATGATCAGAAAGACCGCGACTGATAGAACGTAAAACCAGCTAAATGAATCAGTGATCCATTGTTTTAACTGCTGCGTAAGAAGTTCAAATGAACTGGGTGCGATAATGACGATTGCGAGAAAAATCGCAATGATAATCACCGTGCTTAAAAACACGTTTGGATTCACATTCGCAAAATGCGAAGATGGCTTGGAAGGCATAATTCCCTCACGTTATTCTAATGATCATGGATAGGCCATAACAGCCAAAGAAGACATTCACAATGTGAATAAAAGCGAGCTTAAAGCATGTAAAACTCGATACTAATTATAAAAAATGTGAAAAATAAAGCAGTTGTAATGCTGTAACAGAATGAGAAGATAGCTCGCAACATTCTATAATTTTTAAAAGCCGATCCTCAATTGAGGATCGAGTGTACTTTATAAATGCCCAATCACTCCTTGTTCGGCTAACTCCGCCAAGACCTCTGTTGAACAATACTTTGCTAAAACCGTTTGGGTATGTTCCCCCAAGCGTGGGGGTGCAAGACGATATTCCACAGGTGTTGCAGACAATTTCAGCGGCGATGCAATCATTTTAAACTGGCGATATTGTGGATGTGGAATAGAAACCACCATTTCCCGCGCTTGTACTTGTGGTTCTTGCAAGGCCTCATCCACATTATTGATCATCCCTACAGGCACTTTGACCGCATGAATCCGCTCTACCCAATACTGTGCAGATTGCGTGAGAAAATGCTGATCCATTAAACTGGTTAATTCCCCACGATGCGCAATCCGATCCTGATTAAATCTAAACTTAGGTTGCTCTGCCCATTCAGCACGACCGATGGCCTGACACAACGCTTTAAACTGAGCATCATTGCCGCACGCAATAATAAAATCTTTATCTTTTGCCTTAAACGTTTGATAAGGGACAATATTAGCGTGTGCATTTCCCCAACGTTTTGGTGCCTGACCTGTGATTAGATAGTTCATCCCATGGTTGGCCAAGCCTGCGACCTGTACGTCGAGCAAGGACAAATCAATATGCTGCCCTTTTCCGGTCGTCTGCCGAGACCAAAGTGCAGCTTGAATCGCCACGGTGGCATATAAACCTGTTTGTAAATCCGCAACGGCTACCCCGACTTTTTGTGGACCTCCACCTGGTAGATCATCTTTTTCACCCGTAATACTCATCAACCCTGCCATTCCTTGAATGACAAAATCATAGCCTGGCTCAGATGCACGGGGTCCTGTTTGCCCAAAACCCGTAATAGAGCAATAGACCAGTCGTGGATTGATTTCACTCAAACTGGCATAGTCCAACCCGTATCTGCGTAATGAACCGACTTTATAATTTTCAATCAGGACATCACTGTCCTTGACCATTTCGCGAAGCAAGGCTTGGCCTTCCTTTGAAGCAATATCAATGGCGACAGAGTATTTATTCCGATTGGCGGATTGATAATATCCCGCCTCGCGTGTGGACTGACCAGCATCATCTTTCATCCACGGTGGCCCCCACATACGGGTATCATCGCCTGTTTTAGGGCGTTCAATCTTGATCACATCAGCACCTAAATCCGCTAGAATCTGACTGCACCATGGTCCCGCCAAAACCCGACTGAGATCCAGTACACGCAAACCAGTTAATGCACCCATAATATTCCCTCCTGATTATGCTTTTTGTGGATCGTATTGGCGATCTCGAATGAATAACCCTGGTAGTACCCCTGCAATAAAATAAGCGGCCCCCATGATAATAAATGCCATCGTGAATGTTCCACCAGAGGCTAAAAAACCAATGGTTGCGGGTGCGATTGCTGCGCCCACTCGACCAATGTTATAAGCCCCACCAATCGCAGTGCCACGTACATCCGTCGAAAAAGATTCCGCCATATAGGTCGCATTGACCCCATACGGAATCCCATAAAGGAATCCAAAAGTAATTAATAAATACAGAATATTGTCAGGCGTATTAAAGAAAATAATGATCGGCAAGAAGATCGCACTGGCCAAGGTCCCAAACACAAAAATGGCGCGGCGATTGAATTTATCTGCCAAATAACCCGCCAGAATTTTGCCTAAAATCATCGCAGTATAAGAGCCGACCATATAACTGGTGAGCGACTTAAAGTTCATATTCACTTCAGTTTCCAGATAACTCGGCATCCAGTTGTTAATGCCGTAATAACCAAACTGTAAAAAGAAGGCTGTACTCATCCAGAGTAGGAACATTTTCCGATGTTTTAGATTGGCAAAAATCTGTTTATAAATACTTTGGCTTTTCGGTTGTTCCTGCGTCGTAACCACCTCCTGCGTTTGAGCAGGCAATGTCTTCATTTTTGAGAGCTGCCAAGATTTAGGCTCAGGCACAAAACGCTGCAAAATAATATTAATTACGGCTGGAATCACCGTAATGAAGAATAAAATACGCCAGCCATGTTCTGGAATGATGGCACCTGCCAGTAATGTTGCAACAATATAACCCACCGTCTGACCTGTTTGTAAGGTCCCCAGTACTGTGGTGCGATAGGAGGTCGGAACATATTCCGCCATTAAGGTATTGCAGGCCATATAAAGGGCGCCAATCCCTAAAGCCCCAATAAAGCGTAACGACATAAATTGTTCAAAGCTGTGGGTAAAGCCCAATAAACAGGTTGCCACCGAAAAGAAAGTCACCGAATGGGCAATGGTTCTCACCCGTCCAAATTTGTCACAGGCCCAACCACCCAATATGCCGCCAATTCCCATCCCAGCGAGAGATGCACTGCCAAGCGCACCCGCCTGAAAGGTCGATAATCCAAATTCTGCCTTTAAACTAGTGAGACTGTATGACAGCAACATAATATCAACGCCATCCACCACCATGGCGAAATAAGCAAATAGCAATGCAAATTTCCATGTATGTGGCGTAATTCGCTCATAGGTTCCTAGATTGGAAGGCCATTTGCTCATACCTGAGCTTGTTACCGTTTGAACATCATTGTTCATTTGACACCTCATTTTCTCAAATGGGTCTGGTCTTTCATCAATCATTCTGGCGATGAGTACTTTGCTCTCGTTCTATTTATTGTTTTCAGCAAAGTGTCATTTTCCACCTAAAATACACTTGATGAATCCTTGACGATTTTAATTGGTATAGGTCGATATTTTTTAGGCATGAATTTGCCTTAAGACACGCCCGAAAGCGCATCTTTGTGTTCAACGAGTCATGAATTTTTAGTTAGAAAATGCAGCAATCCCCGTTTGCGCACGCCCGAGAATCAAAGCATGCACATCATGGGTACCTTCATAGGTATTCACCACTTCTAGATTGACCAAATGACGTGCTACGCCAAACTCATCACTGATGCCATTGCCGCCCATCATGTCGCGCGCCAGTCGTGCAATCTCGAGTGCTTTACCACAGTTATTACGTTTGATCAGCGACGTGCCTTCGACTGAAGCAATGCCTGCATCTTTCATTTGCCCAAAACGTAAAGCGACTTGTAGACCCAGAGCAATTTCAGTTTGCATATCCGCCAGCTTTTTCTGGATCAGTTGATTGGCTGCCAACGGGCGACCGAACTGTTTGCGATCCATGGTGTATTGATGTGCAGTATGCCAACAGAATTCCGCAGCGCCCATTGCACCCCATGCGATACCATAACGTGCACTGTTCAGACAGGTAAACGGTCCTTTCAAACCGCGTACCTCAGGAAACGCATTTTCTTCTGGAACAAAGACCTGATCCATCACGATTTCACCCGTAATCGATGCACGGAGTCCGACCTTGCCATGAATGGCAGGTGCAGACAGCCCTTCCCAACCTTTTTCAAGAATGAAGCCGCGAATCTCTCCGACATTACCTGCTTCAGTGACTTCTTTGGCCCAAACCACAAATACATCTGCAATTGGACTGTTGGTAATCCACATTTTACTGCCACTGAGATGATAACCACCTGCAACTTTTTTGGCACGACACAGCATGCTGCCTGGATCAGAACCGTGGTCAGGCTCAGTCAATCCAAAACAGCCAATGTATTCACCTGTCGCCAGCTTAGGCAGATATTTCTGTTTCTGAGCTTCGGTGCCAAATTCAGCAATCGGCACCATCACCAGCGAACTTTGCACACTGGCCATAGAGCGATAGCCCGAGTCCACACGTTCAATCTCACGCGCAATCAGACCATAACTGACATAGTTCAGTCCCGCACCGCCATATTGTTCTGAAATCGTTGGGCCTAATAGACCTAGCTCACCCATTTCCCGAAAAATATGTGGATCTGTTTTTTCATGACGAAACTGTTCCAATACGCGTGGCATGAGTTTGTCTTGACAATAGGCCTGAGCACTATCACGAATCATGCGTTCTTCTGAGCTGAGTTGCTGTTCGAGTAAAAATGGATCTTGCCAGTTAAAAGAGACACGCTTTCCTTGATTTGCCATGGGTTTTCACATTCCTTTTGATCAATCTAGATATCAGTTATACACTTGATGCTAGGCGAGATTGAGCCCTCAAGCAAACGATGTTTTTTCATACAGCTATGCAATTTACGCATAGCTCAATTGAAATCTGGCCCTTTGTTCTGTTAAAACTAAAGCTGAGAATAATTTACAACGCCTGAGTGATCCGAACGCCATCGTTCATTTTCGCACTCAACACAAGGATGCTGTTATGCGACGTATGATTCCTTCACTGCAATCATTGATTTGCTTTGAAGCCGCAGCCAAACACAAAACCTATACCCATGCAGCGCAGGAACTCAGCATGACCCAAAGTGCTGTATCCCGACAGATTCAACAACTGGAAGAGTTTCTCAATCTGCCCTTGTTTCATCGAGTGCGACATGGTGTAGAACTAACCGTTGCGGGTGAACAATATTTAAAAAATATCAAGACGCATTTGCTGGGACTGGAACACAGCACGCTCGACCTGATGTCACATCAAGGTTTAGGTGGCACGCTCAAATTAGGGGTGGTTCCTACTTTTGCAACGCGCTGGCTGCTGCCACGCTTGCACCGTTTTAATGAAATCTATCCTGAAATTACCATCCATCTTGAGACCAGCACCAAACCCTTTTTATTCAGTGAACAGATTTTTGATGCCGCCATCTATGCAGGTACACCTGCTCAAGTTGAAAACTGGCCAGGAACCACCGCACATTTTTTGATGCAGGAAGAAGTGGTTGCGGTTTGTTCACCAACGCTGATCAAAAAGTTCTTTCCTGATCTTGTTCAAAATGCATCGCCATCGACACTGGACCTGACAGCAGCCCAACTATCACAACTACCGTTATTACAACAAACCACTCGCCCCGCGATTTGGAAAGAATGGTTCGACAGCTTAGCTTATACCGCGCCTTATGCCATGGAAGGTCAGCGGCATGAACTGTTTTCAATGCTGGCTGTTGCCGCAACACATCATCTTGGCGTGGCACTGATTCCACAAATGCTGATCGAAAAGGAACTCAGCCGAGGGGAGCTAATCATTGTGTCATCACATAAACTGAGCGGTTCGCGTTGCTATTATTTTGTCTATGCTGAACAACCGCATAACCCAATTATGCTGAAATTCATCGAATGGCTGGAACAGGAAACTGCGACCCGTTCAATGTCGATATCAGATTACTGATTTTTAGGCAGATGGGCAATATATTGCAATGCAATCAAGCGAGATACCACCACGGCGAGGTACATCACCCCGCCAAACATTTGTAGCATCGCGAGAACTCTGGCCGCAGGACTAATGGGGATTAAGTCGGACAGACCTGTTGCGGACTGTAGACTGAAACTCAAAAATAATAAATCAAGCCAATGCTGTAAGGCTTGGGGGTGATTGGGGTTTTGAAAACTATCGGGCAATATCAACTGGCAGATACTATATAAAAAGGCAAAGCCCCAAGCGAGGAGGGTAAATACCGCCCCTGCAGCAAACAATTCATCTTTGGTCAGATAACGATCTGCAAACATATAACGAAGCAAACCATAGGCCGCATAAAAATAGGCCAAAGCTTCAAAACTATGTGCAATGATTTGAATGGTCTGATGGTTATAGCCAATAAAAATTAAGATCGAAAATAAGAACGCACCACTGACAAAGACCAATCCCCAAAAGGTAAACACAGGTGTTTGTCGGATCACCTTGGCAATAATCAATAAGGCCAATACTCCCAATGACCACGCCAAGGCACGAAACTCACTATCTCCGTAGGTGAGCATTGCTAAAATCAACAAAGCCAACTGCACCAGTAACAACCATGCCGATGGCAGTAAACGAAAGCCGCTCCAAAATTGTTTTAAACTTTGCATGTTGCTGTCCTGAATCTTATTATGTTTTTCATGATGTTGAGTGCATCATACTGCATCTAAAAAAGAAACAATCATTTTAGACAGTTCTTGTTGTAAGCGCTGCTCTTCGATCAGAAACGTATTTTTACTGGCATAACGCATCATGGTAAATAAGGTACTGTTAATAATCACAAAGGACTTGTGCTTTAAGGTTTCAAAATCCCAGTGCGGATAATAACGTCCAAACAAATACATGCCGATTTCCAAGAAATGCTGCTCCAGCACTTGTGCAGCTTCCGAATCACTATACGCATGCCAGTTTTTTAAAATTTCGATAAAAAAGCCCTGATCAGACTTTAATGATTCAAAGCCAAATGCAATGCTTAATGTGATGATGTCCTGAATAGAGGTTTGTTGTTGCAGCATCACCAACTGCTTTACGGCTTGTCCCAAATTTTCGCTTTTACGCAGTAATAGTTCCGCGATGATTTGCTCTTTATTTTCAAAATACTGATAAATGGATCCAACACTCACCCCTGATTTTTCAGAGATTTTAGGTGTCGTCACTTGCAGTACACCATATTCAGAAATACATTTCTGTGCCCCCTCCAAAATACTTTCGACAATCATTTTGGCGCGTTGCTGCTGTGGTCGTTTTCTCATGCTCAGCCTCAATTAAAATGCGAATTGAATGCGAATAATTATTCATATTAAGCTTTGATTAAATAACAATCAGAGGCTTTATGCAATGCAAAGCATCGTTAAACCTAAACGCTTGGCGGCGTTTGAAGACATGATTCAATCCAATATCAAAACCAAGATTCTCAGCTATATGACCCGACAGGAAGTTCAGCCAAGTTATCAGGAATATCTTGCATTGAATACTGCCCTGCAAAGTGGTGATGAACCCATGGATCAAGTGCTGCTTTGGGTGCTACAAAACCCTAAATTACATCGTAAATATTTTGAAACGGCGTTATATGAAGGTCTAGACAAACTACCGCATCCAATTCCTGAACTTACTGCCTTCTTTCAATTCGTTGAACAAAAACCTGCGTGGTATGAGCAAGCCAAAGTCGATGAAGCACTTAAATTTACTTATCGTTTAGGCATCAATAACGGACTGATCCTGCGAGATTTATCATTAATGACGGGTTATATGTACCCTGGTTTTAATCAACCTTTGGTGCTGACAGGCGCATTAAAAAAACAGGCGGGAACACGTCTCGCTGAAACCACCAAATGGTGGGTCGACATCACCGAACAAGATGGTTTTGAACGTTTTAGCAAAGGTTTTACCTCCACAATTTTTGTGCGATTCATTCATGCCTTAGTCCGTCATCAACTGCAAAAATCAGAGAAATGGGATAGCGAGACTTGGGGCCTCCCCATCAACCAGTATGATCAGGCCATGACCAATATTGCCTTTAGTGGCGTAGTCCTGATTGGTATTCGTGCTCTGGGGATTTTTCCGAGTAAACAAGAAGTCGATAGCTTTTTACATTTCTGGAAATATGCAGGTTGGTTGATGGGCGTTGAAGAAAAATGGTTAGTCGATCATGAAGCAGATGGCTGGAAACTGATTTACTGGATGCAATTTGCACATCCGCAATCGGATGCTAGCAGTATCTCGCTCGGCTCCAGCCTTTCTAAAGAACCATTCGAACGAAAGTACCGTTATCTACGATCTTTCCAACAAAAACTAGCTTATAAGCAGCATTTAGAAATTACCCAGTTCTTTATTGGTCGTAAGAAAATGCAGAAGTTAGGTTTAGCTCCGCAATCGGCATCATGGTTTGCTTATTATTTAATTGGTCGAAATTTAGCGCTGTATACCAGTGCCAAACATATTCCAAAATTAAACAGCTTCCTTGAACAAAATGGACGTCATCTGCAACGAATTGGCTTGTCGCTGTATCGCAATCAGTCACAACAACTGGCCAGTATGCATCAATAAGTCATAAAAAAAGCCCTCAATCAATGAGGGCTTTTTACAATCTATTTTAATTAGTGATCTGATGCGCCAGAGGCACCGATACCTGTCATTGAACGAACAAACTGAGCATCAAACGCTTTACGCTCTTTCTCTGCACGTGCTGACTTATCAGTTACAGAGAAGAACCAACAGCAAAGGAATGATAATGGCATTGCAAATAATGCTGGACCATTGAATGGGTTTGGCGCAGTTTCAGAAATCGCCAATGTATCGACCCAAACGGCTTTAGACAGAATAATCAAGCTCACTGCACCGACTAAACCAACCACACCACCAATCACCGCACCACGAGTGGTCAAACCTTTCCAGAACATAGATAACACTAACACTGGGAAGTTTGCACAACATGCTACCGAGAATGCCAAGCCAACCATGAAGGCAACGTTTTGTTTCTCGAACAAAATACCCAAGATCATTGCAAAGATCGCTAAGCCTAAAGTTGCAATTTTTGACATCTTCAATTCAGACTCAGGTGTAGTTTTACCTTTTCTGAATACGTTGGCATATAAGTCATGTGAGATTGCAGATGCACCTGAAAGGGTTAAACCAGCCACTACAGCAAGGATTGTTGCAAACGCAACTGCCGAGATAAAGCCCATGAACAAGTCACCGCCAACAGCATCACTTAAGTGAACCGCAGCCATGTTGTTACCACCGACTAATTCTAATTTACCTGTGACTGCTGCTTTTGCTACATCAAGGAATTGAGGGTTGTTTGCAACAAACAGAATCGCACCGAAACCGATAATAAACGTTAATAAGTAGAAGTAACCGATAAAACCTGTCGCAACTACGACTGACTTACGTGCTTCTTTGGCATCTTTTACGGTAAAGAAACGCATCAAGATATGAGGTAAACCTGCTGTACCAAACATCAAGGCAAGACCAAGTGATAATGCATCAATTGGATTGGCCGCGAGTTTACCTGGCCCCATGATTTTTGATGCTTCTTCCCAGCTCATGCTATGCGCTTGGCTATACACACCAATGGCTTGGTTAAACATATTGGTAAAGCTAAAGCCAACCGCTTTCATCACCATAAAGGCCATAAAAGTAGCACCACTGAGTAGCATCACCGCTTTGATGATCTGTACCCAAGTCGTTGCCAACATACCACCGAAGATCACATAAGCCATCATCAATAGACCGACAATCACCACGGCGATGTTGTAGTTCAAACCGAACAACAGTTTGATCAACTGGCCTGCACCAACCATCTGTGCGATCAAATAGAAGGCGACCACGACGAGTGAGCTAAATGCTGCCAAGGTACGCACAGGTTTTTCTTCCAAGCGGAATGACACCACGTCTGAAAGGTTATATTTCCCTAAGTTACGTAAACGTTCGGCGACAAGGAAAAGTACGATTGGCCAACCCACCATGAAACCAAGAGAGTAAAGTAAGCCATCAAAGCCCGAGCTAAATACGAGTGCGGAAATACCTAAAAAAGATGCAGCTGACATATAGTCGCCAGCAATGGCTAAACCATTTTGGAAACCACTAATCCCGCCACCAGCGGTATAGAAATCTTGTGCAGATTGAGTTTGCTTTGCCGCCCATTTGGTAATGAACAAGGTAAAACCGACAAAGATCGTGAACATAATGATCGCATGCCAGTTGGTTGCTTGCTGTTCAGCAGCACCTAGGTCTGGCCCTGCAAATGCGACACTCGAACAGCAGAAACTTAACAGTGCGAATAATTTCGCTTTGAATGATGTCCCTTTCATCTCAGTGCATCCCTTTTTCATGTGCAATGGCCTCAACTTCCTTGAGGGCTGCTTCATTCAGTTGGTCAAGTTTAGTATTGGCAATATATGAATACACACCACATAAGATAAATGACAATACGATAATGCCTAAACCAAGAGGAATTCCCCACGTGGTTACACCGCCGCTGAATGAACTTGCTAAAAACTCTTTGTTATAGCCAACCAAAAGCATAAAACCAACGTAGATAAACAGCATAATTGCTGTTAATGTCCAACTTAAGGTGCGTTTTTTGCTGACCATCTCTTGAAACTTAGGATTATGTAGAATTCGATCTACCTGTGAATCATCCATAACCAACTCCTTATTTTTGTGTCCAACCGTGGACCCCTTTTTCACATGGGATTTTTCATTATTCAAATTAACAAGATTATGCTTGACTCGTAACTTAGACTTTGGTCTCTAAATGCAAATCTCTACTCCTTGCTCTACCTGTGCTTCGGGTATGATAGAAAATGGAAGTTGATCACGTGAGCAATATGAACAGTTGGCTTATTATTGGGGTACTGGCCCTGTACATCGTGCTGTTATTCGGCTGTGCTTTTTTTGGTGAAAAGCATGCGAGTCGATTAAGTACGCGTGGTCGTATGCTGCTGTTTAGCTTAACCTTGGGTGTGTATTGTTCTTCGTGGACCTTTTATGGTGCAACTGGCGCCGCGGTTCGTCAAGGTGTGATTTTCCTGCCGATCTATCTGGGACCCTTGTTATTTATCTGGTTTGGCTATGACATCTGGAAGCGCTTAGGTCGGATTCGTCAGCATCATGCTATTTCTTCAATTGCCGATTTTGTGGCTGCCCGTTATGGCAAAAGTGGTAGCTTGGCTGCACTGGTCACGATTCTTGCGGTCATTGCGATTGTGCCTTATTTGGCTTTGCAATTACGTGCAATTGCCCTGAGTGCATCGGTGATTCTTGAACAGAACGCTCATATTCATACCACCACCAATAGTGTGTTGGTACTGACCGCGGTACTGGCAATTTTAGCCATGATTTTTGGTACACGGCATATTGCCAATACCGAACAACACGGTGGTTTAATGCTGGCCGTGGCATTTGAATCATTCGTCAAACTATTCGCCCTGCTCTGTGTGGCTGGATTCTTTTTATTACAATCACCAGATAATATTAAACAGGTCAGCAGCGACGTTCATCAACATTTCCATGACCTACAACAACTCGGTGTGCCTGAAACATTTTGGGTTCAGACGCTGCTCGCAGGGTTAGCAATGATTTGCTTACCGCGCCAATTTCATGTGGCTGTGGTGGAATTACGCGATGAAAAACATATCCGTGGTGCACGCCGCTGGTTCGCTGCTTATTTGATTCTTACCGTTATTGCGATCATTCCAATTGCCAGCTGGGCATTACACTCCTTACCCGAATCACTCGGTACACCAGATATTGCCGTATTGGCACTCCCTCTAAGCTATCAACAAGAATGGCTGGCTTTACTGGCATTCTTGGGTGGTTTTTCAGCCTCGACTGGCATGCTTTTGGTTGCCTCTGTGGCATTATCGATTATGCTCAGTAATGACCTGATCATGCCTGCCCTGTGGCGCTTTAAAATCATTTCCCGTCATGATCAGCATTTACCGCGTGTACTCAAACTGACCCGTCGCATTAGTATTGTCAGCGTGATGTTGCTGGGTTTTTTATT
Source organism: Acinetobacter sp. ANC 3882 (assembly GCF_022549545.1). Classification (NCBI taxonomy): domain Bacteria; kingdom Pseudomonadati; phylum Pseudomonadota; class Gammaproteobacteria; order Moraxellales; family Moraxellaceae; genus Acinetobacter; species Acinetobacter sp. ANC 3882. Next base: position 13,901 of record NZ_JAKZGB010000009.1, read on the forward strand.
TTTCCACTTTTTTAATGATATCAATCAGCTATCCGTATTTGGTTTATTGGCCTTCAGTGCGGTGGCACAATTCTCTCCAGCTTTAATCGGCGGACTCTATTGGCGTGGTGCAAGTCGCCAAGGGGTTTATGTTGGCTTACTCATGGGTTTTGCCATGTGGAGTTATACACTTTTATTTCCAACGGTATTACGTAGCTTACCTGATCATTATCAAGAATTTGCACAACATCTATTACTGTTTGGTCCCTTTGATATTAATGGTCTACGTCCAGAGGCATTGCTTGGGTTTGAATCATTTGCCCCGCTTACCCATGGGGTATTGTGGTCTTTAGGTCTGAACGTGGTGCTGTATATCTGGGTATCTCGTCTGTATCGTCCCAGCGTGGCTGAACAAATTCAGGCCGAAAGCTTCTTTTATTATGAAAGTAAACCGCTGCCATCGGCTCAGTCCAATAATGATCTGACCGACCTGCACCTCAATGCAGCACGTCTCAAAGTCGGTGACTTGCTCGCCTTAGCCAAACGTGTCACTGGTGATAAACTGACGATTCAGGCATTTCAACAGTTTTGTGAACAAAACCATATCGTGTTGAATGAAAATCATGTCGCCAATGGCATGTGGTGGCGTTTCACCGAGCAATATTTGGCGGGGATTATTGGTGCAGCCTCTGCCCGTACTTTGCTCACCACTGCCATGATTAATAACGGTCTGGCACTCGGGCAAGTCGCTAATATTCTCGACCAAGCCTCACAATGGCAACGTTTCAATCAAAATCTCCTCATGACCATGATCGACCATATGACCCAAGGGGTCAGTGTGGTGGATAAAAATATGTGTCTGGTGGCGTGGAACAATCAATACCTGAAGCTGTTTGATTATCCGAAAGATCTGGTTTATGTCGGCTGTCCAATTTCTGATTTGATTCGCTATAACGCTGAACGGGGTGAATGTGGCCCCGGCCCCGTCGAAGAACATGTACGTAAACGACTGCATTGGATGAAAGTGGGGAGTGCCCATGAGTTCGAGCGGATTCGTAAAGATGGTCTAGTCATTCAGATGCGTGGTAATCCGATTGAAGGCGGTGGTTTTGTTACCACTTTCGCTGATATTACGGCATTCCGTGAAAATGAAGCTGTGTTGGAAGAACGTGTCAGTGACCGTACCCAACAGCTTGCGAATGCGCTGACCGAACAACAATTGGCGTTGGAACAGGCCGACAAAGCCAACCAATCGAAAAGTCGCTTCTTGGCCGCAGCCAGTCACGATTTACTTCAACCGATGCATGCGGCTCGCTTATTTAGTACCGCTCTAGAGCAAAGTGTGCATTCAACTGAAGATCAACAGACCTTACAACAGCTGGATCGAGCACTCTACGGTGCAGAAAGTATGCTCTCTGCCCTGCTCGATATTGCCCGTTTAGAAGGGGGCACCATTCAACCTAAACGCCAAGCCTATTCATTGCATGATTTATTGAATGACTTGGAGTTGCAGTTCAAATCGATTGCTGCACAGCGCGATATCCAACTGTCCGTGCACGATACCAAGTTCTGGGTCGATACCGATCCACAATGGATGCGACGGATTATTCAAAACTTTGTCAGTAATGCACTCCGTTATACTGCTCAAGGGCGTGTGGTGGTCGGTGTATTACGTTCAGCGCAACGACCCAATCATATTCGTATCGGTGTTTGGGATACGGGACCGGGCATTAATGAACAGCAACGCGTCAAATTGTTTCAGGAATTCGAACGTTGTGGGCATACCTCACCGTGGGGCGAACAAGGACTGGGGTTAGGCCTTGCGATTGTGCAACGCATGACCAGTCTGTTGGACTTTCCTGTGCATGTTTATTCTGAACTGGGCAAAGGCTCATGCTTCATGATTGAAGTCCCACTCGCGGAAGCACCTAAAGTTCAAATGGCAACACCGCATATCACAGCACTACAGCATACGGCTTATAAAGTGTTGTGCTTGGACAATGATGAAACCATTTTAGAAGGTATGCGAACCTTATTGAGTAAGTGGGGCTATCAGATTTTCACAGCCACCGAGCCTGAACAAGCATTGCAATTGATTGAACAAGAAGATATTCAGGTCTGGCTCATCGATCAGCATTTAAATCATGATCAACGTGGTTTAGATTTTATCGAACAACATCGTCCCGCACATATTCCAGTGGCATTGATTACTGCAGACTCTGACCCAGAGCTACCGCAGTATCTAAAACAGCAGAATATTGTGTTACTGAAAAAACCACTGAAACCTGCTGGCTTAAGGGCATGGTTATCTGGTCTAAAAATTATGCCAATGCAATAACTAGCAAAATATTTTGCAACATAGGCCAAAATAATCAAAACAATGCTGTTTTTTTGCTGCTAAATTGACCAAAGTGCTCAAATGATTTTTGGCTATGGCAAAAACGTTCACTTACATTAGTGAACGTTTGTACACTTACTTACAATTTACTAAGCAACTGTTTTTATTATTGAATTTTACCCCATAAATCACATCTACAACTTTAGTCGTATTCTACTTGTTTTCCTGATACCGCATAAATTGATCAAGTTAATAGAGACCTAGATCTACTCCTTTTGGGTTTCTCATCACAAATTGTCAAAAAGGACATTGATCATGAATAACAGTCACCCCACAACAGACCATAGCTCACAACAGTTCTATCGCCAATACAGTGCCAATGCACTCTTACCTGAATTGGACTGGCAGAATATCTTCTTTCATAGCAAACTGGATGAAACACATTTACGTGCACTGAATACGCTTTACCAAGCTGCTGTTCCGCTGGCACTCAATGTATTTAATCAACTGAATTTTGATGTGTTTGCACCTGCTGCTTATCACCCACAAGGTCTCGGCTTATTTGAAAAACTGGCAGAGCAAGAAGAGACTTTTTTAGAAGTACTCGAAACAGAATCATCTCATCTTGACCATGAAACACGTCATCAAATCTGGAGTATGCTGTTACGTGGCGGTGCGGTTTTGGTCTTCAAAGCATGGCTGGCACATGCCAAAGGTGGTGAAAACCAATTGGATAAAACTCAGTTTGATGAACTGTCAGATTTACTGTTTATCAAAACACGTCCTGAACAATTAGCACAGCGCTTAAAAGTCGATGCTAATGCAGTACTCACCCATATTTTCCTGATGTATGAAAATGATGTGTTTTTAGATCACTTTAATAGCTTGGAAACCGCCGCTTTATTTGTCGATTTAGGCGTTTATGATGCGGCGTTTTTAAGTCTACGTGATGATCGCGTAGCAGAATACTTAAAAGCCAAAGGCTATGTCACCCAAGAACAGATTGATGATTTGCAATGTGCTTTAAATCCGTTGTATTGCGATAGTTTAATGCCAAAACAAGACTGCTTGGCTTAAACCCAAAAAAAACAAGGTGGACATCTCCACCTTGTTTTTTTATCACTTAGAACTTCATGCTCATGCGCATCCAGTAGTTTCGTCCAATATTATTGAACTGCTCACTGGCGCCATAACCAAACATCGAAGCCCCTGCTTTATTGAGATGCTCGGTATAGGTTTTATCCAAAACATTATCGACACCAACAGAAACATCAACGGCATCTGTTAATTTGTATGTGCCATTCAAAGCTAACGTATTAAATGCTTTGCTTTGGTTCATATCATAGCCAACCACATTCCCCTCATTCAGGCTGATACGATTTTGCTTTGCAACCGTACGCCACAATAAACCCAAGCTATATTTTTCTTCGACATAACGGAGATTAATGCGTCCTTCTAACGGTGCAATCTGCGGTAAAGCACGACCATCTGAGGTGTTTTTACCCCATGCATACATGGTTGAAACATCAGCTTGAAGATGATCTGTAAATTGATAACCAACGCCTGCTTCTGCACCAGCAATAGTTGCATCCACATTACGCGCCAAAGGTGAGCGATCACTTGAACCATTATATTGCAGCAGAATAAAGTCTTTGATTAAACCAGCATACGCAGATGCCCATGTGTTCCATGCACCATGCTCAGCCTGAAAGCCCATATCCAACTGAGCCGTACGTTCTTTTTGCAAATTATCTAAATTATCAAGCATCCGATAACTGGTTTTACCCATCATATCGGTTGAACCCACACCATGATCAGTTGATGTACTATAGAGTTCCCAAAAATCTGGGGTACGTTCCACATAGCCCAGACCTGCATAGGTTTTTAAGCCATGTTCAGGTAAGGTTTTTTCGATACGGATAAAACCGCTTGGGTTGGTATCACTTCGATTTTTGCCATTTTCCAGACTATCAATTTTAACTTGATCTACACGCGCACCAGCGACCCATTTTTGATTCGCGTCAGTGTTATAAGTCCATTCACTAAACGCGCCATAAGACTGGAATTTGAGATCATTGCTAAATGGTGAGTTCATGCTTGGCATGGCATACATGATCATGTTGCCGCCATGCTTGTTGTGCTGAGTATCAACCCCAGACACGACACTGAACTTGTCCCAATCGGTGGTAACAGCTAAACGGGTGTTCAAGGTACGGCGAGCAACTTCCATTTCCATTTTATTGGGTACCGTCATCTCCATCCCATGCATCTTCATGGTTGTCATTGGCGGGGTACGTAAACGGAAATTATCCATGATGTGATTGTTATAGCTATAGTCCACCTGTGCTTCGACTTTCTTAATCACATCAGTCAGGTTTTTCTGCTCTGCATGTAAACCAAGGCTTTCACGTTTAAACTGTGAACCATCCATAGGACGACCCGCATATGCGGCTTCGCCATCACCTTTACCTGCACGTAGTTCTAACCATGAATCATCTGTCGGCTTCCAACCTAAAGCCAGGTCAGCATTCCAGCGTTTCCAATTCGAATGAACAGATTGATCATCACCATCTTTATAATCATTCGCTTCAGAACGATTGGCATTGAGACGGGCGTATTTAGTTTCATCACCCACCGCTGCTTCAACATTATGATCAAGACGACCATAAGAGCCCATCACCACACTGGCCTGTCCTCGATATGGCTGATCTTTGCTCAGGTTCTCAGGTTGACGCTCAAAAATCACGGTTGCCGCAGAACCAGGCGTTGCATATTGAACCGTTTGTGGCCCTTTAATGACGGTGATTTTGTCAAAGCTTTCAGGTTGAATATATGAGGTTGGCGCATCCATTCTAGATGGACATGCCCCAAGGTTTTCACTGCCATCGACTAGCATTTTAATGCGTGAACCAAACATGCCACGGAAGGTGACATCACCATTGGTACCGCCATTTTTAATGGCATTAAAACCCATAATACTTTGTAAATAATCTGCCCCATCGGTTGCAGGGACTGGTTGGATCGGCTGTTTAGGATCAGCTTGTACCACCAAACCATTGTTCTCATTGGGTTGTTGTGCCGTCACAACAATTGGTGCAAGTGCAACATGCGCATGTGAGTTGTCTGCTGGTACAACTGGATTTGCCCAAACCAGTGCCGTATTTGAGGTAGCCAAGATCGCAACCGTGAGCGGTTGTAATAAAAATTTAGGTTGAGCCATGATTGGTCTCTCTTAAAACATAAGTAAAACTAAGCTAGAGTTTTGAAAACCCTAATGAAATTGACGTTTTAATTTATGCAAAGAGTGGTGGGGCTCTCCCTTGAGGTAATAAGAACAGCCGCTGTAGTGCAAAATAAACATGCTTAAACGCTTGTTGATAAGCAACTAAACGGACTTGGATTCGGACTAAAACCTCTTTCACGCCCAATTCAGGGGGTAATACCAGATTGGCATAGACCGTACAGTACTGACATTGATGATTCAGATCGTGATGGTCATGTTGTGGCATCGAAACTTGCGTTTGTTCAAGTTGATGGCTGTGATGCTGCGACCTGTGTGCCGAGTGACTATGTGCTGTTTCTGCTTGAGGCAAAAGTAAGGCCTTAGTAATCGTTTCACACACAGGCGCGATTTGATATTGCTTCGGAAGTAGCGGCTGCAAGAAAACCGCAATCTGTAAACAGACCGCGGTTAACGCAAGTAGCAGGCCACAACGAAACAAAGAAAACATCTTTAAATGATTTTAAAGCTTAACGTTTGACTGCAACTTTTTCTTTTTCGCGTTGGCGAACCAATTTTTCCACTTTTTCACGGGCACGTTGGCGCTTCAATGGCGATAAATAATCAACAAAAAGCTTGCCATTTAAGTGATCCATTTCATGTTGAATACAAACAGCGAGAAGTTCGTCAGCTTCTAACACAAATGCTTGACCTTCAAGGTTAATTGCCTCGATTTTTACGCGTGACGGACGCTCAACTTTGTCGTATATTTGAGGCACAGAGAGACAGCCTTCTTCATAAGGCTGAGTATCTTCGGTCAGTGGAGTGACTTTGGGGTTAATGAACACCATCGGTTGGTTTTTCTCTTCAGAGATGTCCATAACAATAAGCTGAATATGATGATCAACCTGAGTTGCCGCTAAACCTATACCCGGTGCCTCGTACATGGTTTCAAACATATCTGCTGCAAGCTGACGAATATCATCAGTGACTTCTTCGACTGGCTTGGCAATGGTACGAAGGCGGGAATCAGGAAAACTTAGAATAGGTAATAAGGCCATACTGTCGTCCTCACTTAAGCCATTGATCAGAAAACCAACTGAAGGGAATGCTTGATCAAAAAAAAATTGTGTGTAAAGTCGTTATTATAGCGCAACTACACACATAATTTTTAGGAATTATGATAATGAAAAAGGTTTTAAACGGCATACACTCATTTCATGCCTTGGGGTTAAAAAAACAACTGATTGCCGCTGCGATTTGTGCGGGATTGGGTATGAGCGTGAATTTTGCTCATGCAGCAAGCCCGAATGTCAGCCCACCTTCGGTAAAAGTGGGGGCACCGCATGTCTATGTGGTGAAAAAAGGCGATACGCTTTGGGATATTTCAGGTAAGTTTTTAAATAAGCCTTGGCGCTGGCCAGAAATTTGGGCAAGCAATAAACATGTGAAAAATCCGCATTGGATTTATCCAGGGGATCGCTTACTACTTTGTAGTTTGAACGGCAAACCTTTAATCGGTAAAGATGAAGGTGATGGCTGTGACGGTATCATTCGCCGCTATACAGGCAATACATCAAACTTACGTCCGCAAGTTCGTGTCGAAGCATTGAATAATAGTGTTCCAGTGATTCCATTGGCTCATATTCAACAATGGCTAGAACGTACTTCAGTTCTGCCAGCAGATGCGATTGCCAATACCCCTTATATTTTGGGTACAGCAGATAATCGTGTACTCGCAGGTAAAGGTCAAAGCGTTTATGCTCGCGGTAAAGGACTTGAAAACGGTCAACGTTACGGCGTATTCCGCGAAGGCGAACCTTATGTTGTCTTGGAAAATGGCAAAAAGCAGGTTCTTGGTGTTGAACTGACCCAAGTCGCGTCAGGCGTTGCGATTCGTAATGAAAACGACATCACTACAGTTGAGCTGACAGATAGTTATAACGGTGAAGTTCGTCGTGGCGATCGCGTCATGGCTGAACAAGATGCCATGTTACCGACGTTGTTCTATCCTATTGATGCCAATCAAGTGAAAGACGGTGGCAAAATCATTCGCGTGATGGGATCGATTGGTACAGCGGCCAAAAATGGCGTCGTCACTGTCGATCGCGGTACTATCGATGGGGTAGAAACGGGGCAAGTGTTCAGTATTTACCAAGATGGCGAAGTTGTACGAGATCCGAAGACCAAAGAGCAAGTAAAACTACCTGGGCAATATTTGGGTAGCGTCATGGTTTTTAAGAGTTTTGATCGAATCAGCTATGCCTATGTACTCGAGAGCGAGCTACCAATCAAGATTGGTTCAGATATTAAACCACCTCGTCTCGATGACTAAGTAATCACTTATGTTGAATCAACTATCGCCTCATCACTATCACACGGTGTTGGTGTGGTACTTGGTTCAACATTCACTCTCAAGTTTTGCCAAAATTCAGCAACATTTTGGCAATTGTGAACAAGCCACGCTACCACAGCGTTTCTCTGAATGGTCTCAACTTGGCTTACATGCCAATCATTTAAAACGTTTAGCAGAATTCCAAACGCCGCAAGGTCAACAACAATTTGAACAACAGATTCAGTTGATTTGCAAACATAGCGACTTTATTTTAACGCCTGATGATATTGGCTACCCAACTCAACTGCTGCCGTATGTAGATCGTCCACCGATTTTATTTGGACAAGGTCAGGCACAAGCATTATTACAACCTCAAATTGCCATGGTGGGCAGCCGCAAACCAAGTCCACATGGACGGCAGGTTGCCTATGATTTTGCTTATTATTTAAGTGAAAAAGGCTTTTATATTAGTAGCGGACTCGCACATGGGATTGATCAAGCCGCACATCAAGGTGGATTGGCACATCAGCGCACCATTGCCGTTACGGGCACAGGTTTGGATACGGTTTATCCATCACAACATACTCAACTGGCACAACAAATTGTGCAATCTGGTGCGATTGTCACCGAGTTTCTCCCCACCACGATGCCCTTACAACAACATTTTCCAAGGCGGAATCGCATTGTCAGTGGTCTTAGCCTCGGTGTCTTAGTGGTAGAAGCAGCACTCAAAAGTGGTTCTCTCATCACCGCCAATGAAGCGGCAACACAAGGTAAAATGGTGTTCGCAATTCCTGGACATATTTATAGTGAGCATCATCAAGGCTGTCATCAACTGATTCGAGAAGGTGCGATTCTGGTCGATCATCCCGAACAAGTCATCGAAGATCTTGCATTACCAACGCAATGGCAAACCCAGCAACAAACCACCGAACAAGCACCCGCCGCCCCTCCAAGCCTGCCCAATCATCTGATTGCACTTTATCAAGTTTTAGATTGGGTGGGACAAGACTTAGATCAGTTGATCCAACGTCACCCGATGCCAATTGCAGAACTGACTGCACAATTGATGGAGTTAGAATTACTCGGTTTATGCATGCAACAAGCGGGACGCTATTTACGTTGCCGCCCAATGCATTAAACTAGTCACACCCTCTCCTGTTTTCACATACATCCCATGATTACTTCCTCAATTTCTGAAGCAGCTCAACTTTTAAAACAAGGGCAAGTTCTGGCTTATCCAACAGAAGCCGTCTGGGGATTAGGCTGTGATCCATTTAATGAGCAAGCATTTCAAGACATTTTAGAGCTAAAACATCGTCCCGTTGAAAAAGGGGTGATTTTATTGGCAGGGCATTTAGATCAAGTCGAACATTTACTGCAAAACTTAAACGCCGATCTGCGTCAGCAAGTCATCGCCAGTTGGTCAAACCGTCTTCCGACAGAGCGGGCCACCACTTGGTTACTCCCTGTTGATCAACACATCCCAACATGGATTAAAGGCCAGCACCCTTTAGTTGCAGTTCGGGTGACCACGCATCCACTGTGCATGCAACTCTGCCAGCAATTTGGTGGTTTCATCGTCTCTACCAGTGCGAACCCTGCGGGCCTTACCCCTGCCCATAGCCTAGAAGATGCTCAAGGTTATTTTGACAATAAATTAAATTATCTCGAAGGTGCTTTAGGATTGAGCCGAGAACCAAGTCGCATTTTGAATGCACTGACAGGTGAAGTTGTTCGTGCCTAATTAGGTGAATAGCGGACAAAAAAAAGCTCAGTTATATAGGGATAACTGAGCATAAAAAGGATGTGTATAATCACATCCAGAGGGTTCGTAAATTTGGTAAGCAACTTATTCATTCTAAAAATGAATCATCTTGCTGTGGTTGGTATTATGAGGGAATCGTCCCATTTATACAAATATATTATTTATCTAACAAAAAGTGTGAAAAGCGTACCAATTTTGTCACTTGCTTATTTTCAATAAAATTATATTGATATTTTTATTCAGCTTTTTTTTGATCATAAATTTAGTAAATCTTAAAAATATATTTGCAAATCATATAGAAAGCACAGTCATAAAAAAATATTTTTGGTGCGTTTGTTGTTATTTTGAACAAACACACCACGCATTTTCACATTTAAGATGCAGACTCAGCCAGTGGAACTGATGCTTTAACGGTTTTCTTCTGCGCCATAATGATCCCCATCAGGATCATTAGACCCCCAATGGTATGGTAAATGGTCCAGTGCTCTGACAACCAAAAACTCGCAATAATCGCAGTGAATACAGGCATTAAGTTCATAAAAATACTGGTCCGGTTTGGGCCAATGGCCTGTACTGCCACCATCCATAATAACGGTGCGATCAACGAAGGGAACATGCCTGCATAGAGAACACTCGCTGCATTCTGTGCATTAATTCCATCTAGGCCAAACCAGAGTAAGAATGGGACGTGATACAACAACGCAAAACCGATTTGTACATACAGGCTGCTCATTAAAGGAAGCTGTAATTGCCATTTTTTCAAAAACACGCCATAAAAAGCATAGAAACCAACAGCCAATACCATGACCGCATCACCCCAATGCCCACCCTGATCAAATAGCTTTGACAGGTGGCCTTGACTCATCACATAAATCAGACCGGCAAAAGATAATAAACTGCCAAAAATGGCAAAGCGATTTGGTGCATCTTTTAGAATAAAATAAGAAATAAAGATAGTAAAAATTGGCACAAAGGCATTCACAATGCCCATATTGGTCGCCGTGGTATAGTGCGCAGCGGTATAAGATAGACCTTGGTACAATACCATCCCAAAAGCACTGAGTACTGCTAATTTAGGAATAAATGGACGAATTAAATCACGCTGCTGCCACACTTTCGGCAACATAAACGGCGTTAAAATAAGAAAGGCAACCAACCAGCGATAAAAACTAATACTGACAGGTGAAATGTAGTCCGCCACATAGCGTGTCACTGCAATATTCATCGACCAAATCAATACCGCAATCAAGGGCAATACGAAGGCCCATTTTTGGTACTTACTCAACTGACCCATCATTTTCTCACTATATCTCGGCAATGTGAGTATTGTGGAAGATGTCCAAAATAATTGAAATATCGTATTTCAGACATTTATATCGCAGTCACGACATCACAGTCTAGAACAACTCCCAAGCTCGCATGGCATGCTCAACCACTTTGTGCAATTGTTCCACTGTTGCGCCATCTCGTGCTTGGATAGTCAGGCCCTGTACAACCGTTGCATAGAAGTCTGTCATTTCCTGTAGAGGCGCTGTTGCTGATAAATCACCGTTGGCAACTCCCTGCTCTAAACGCTCAAACAGTTTTTGCTTGGTCTGCAAACGTTTTTCCAGAATATTGTGTTGCACCGCCTGTGCATTGTCGGAACAGCTCATGGTCGCAACAACCAACATACAACCTGCTGGTTTATTGGGTTGAGCCAAACGTTTAACGTTGTCATACAAATAAAGCTCAAATGCAACTTTGGCAGTTTTGGCTTCTAAGAAAATAGGAACAATCGGACAAGCTTCATGTGCCAAATAATAATCAATGCATTTATAAAACAGCCCAGCTTTATCACCAAAGCTACTATATAAGCTCGGTGCAGTCAGCTCTAGCGCTTGCGTTAAATCACTGATCGATGTGGCTTCATAACCATGCTCCCAAAATAACAACATGGCTTTTTCCAAAGCCTGCTGCTCGTCAAAGCACTTTGGACGGCCGCGCTTTTTTTTCAAGCTATCCTCACCCAGTGTTGGCAGAGGCTCATGTGCATTTGTCATAAGAGTCACAAATATTTTCATAACGATCATTACTAAATTAATTGACGCAGTAACTTTTATCAACTATTTTATTTTATATCGATCGTTATAAAAAAATTCATTTCTTCTTCACCCTTTTGTCATATTAATGACAAATAAGGAAATTCACATGGAAAACCCATCTTCAACCGAGATACTCCCCATTGAATCAAATCCTGCTCAAGGCAATTGGTTTGCACTTTTATCTGTAACTCTCAGCGCTTTTGCTATGGTTACGGGTGAATTTCTTGCCGTTGGTGTTCTCAACGAAATTGCACGGGACTTTCAAATCTCAGTTGGCACAGCAGGTCTAACCGTATCTTTAACTGCAATTGTCGGGATGTTTGCCGCAGTACTTATTCCTATTTCTGCCAAAACGCTAGATCGGCGTTCTTTGCTGCTGATTTTAACCCTGTTGATGAGTGTTGCGAATTTGCTCACTGCATTTGCACCTAATTTCATCACGTTATTAATCGGTCGTATTATTTTGGGCGTCGCAATTGGTGGTTTTTGGGCAACAGCTGTCGCCTTGAGTGGCCGTCTTGCACCACCCCATTTACCCATTGCCAAAGCGACTGCATGGGTGGCTTTTGGGGTAACTTTAGCCAGTGTATTGGGTGTGCCCATGGGAACATGGCTGGCTCAATATAATGGTTGGCAGACTTCTTTTACGGTCATTGCACTGTTGGGCGTGCTACTGTTTATCTTCCAATATCTGTACCTTCCATCATTAAAACCATCCTCTTCATTACGTTGGAAAGAGCTTCCAATCCTGGTGCAACATCCTGCTGCACGTAAGGGTCTGATCATTTTTATTTTTATGGGCTTTGCTCACTTTGCCATTTATAGTTATTTTTCTGCCTTTTTTAAACATCAGATGGATTTCTCTGACAATCTGATTAGCCGTTTATTGTTGGTATATGGCATTGCAGGGATTTTTGGCAACATTTTTGCAGGCTACCTCGGTCAAATCAATATCCGTTATACATTTGCAGTGAGTGGTATTGCCTTCTTCCTTGCATTTTTAACTCTGCCCTTGTTTGGTACGCATGTCATGCTTGCCATTGTGTTAACTGCTTTATGGGGCTTCGCTTATGGCATTATCCCAACTGCGGTAAATATCTGGATGTTTACGCACGCACCTGAAGCGGTTGAGAAAGGGATGCCAATGGTCACTTTGACTTTTTTAATCCTGATTGCGTTAGGCAGTATGTTCGGTGGGATTATTGTCGATCACTTTAATGGCACAATCTTATTTTTTGCGATGTTACCTCTGGTGCTCTGTTCTCTCATCTTGATCTTTACATTGGCGCGTGGCTTGAACAATCCTAAAACCCGTTATGAAAACTCATAATGGCGGCTGAATGGATCATTTTTCTATCTAAAGCATGAGTGCTCTATCCTATTCAACTCTTCGGGACGGCTGTTTTTTTCAGAATCGTCCCCTAGCTCTGACACAGAAAGACTCATGTTGATTTGTCATAAGAGTCACATATATTTTCATAACGATCGTTAATAAATTAATTGACGTCGCAATTTTTATCCTCTATTTTATTTTATATCGATCGTTATAAAAAAATTCATTTATTCTTCACCCTTTTGTCATCCTACTGACAAATCAGGATATTCACATGGAACAATCCACTTCTTCAGATGCACGACCCATCGAAACCACGCAAGGCAGTTGGTATGCGATTTTAGCTGTTGCCATTGGTGCTTTTGCACTGGTCACCAGTGAATTCTTACCCGTTGGCGTACTCAATAGTGTTGCAGCTGACTTAAATATTTCCGTCGGTACAGCAGGTTTAATCATTACTTTACCAGGCGTTATGGCTGCTATTGCTGCGCCACTATTGCCCATCTCAGTCAAGCAGCTAGATCGTCGCTATGTATTGATTCTCCTCACCGCGATTATGGTCATTGCCAATACCATTACTGCTTTTGCAGATAGCTTCAATGTGTTACTGCTGAGCCGCTTAGTCCTTGGTATCTCAATCGGTGGGTTCTGGGCAACTGCAATCGCCTTAAGTGGCAAGCTTGCGCCACCCCATTTACCCATTGCCAAAGCCACCGCGATTGTGATGGCCGGTGTTACATTTGCAACCGTTTTAGGTGTTCCAATCGGGACATGGTTGAGTGAATTCTATGGCTGGCGCAGTGCTTTTGGGATTACCGCAGTCATTGGACTACTGGTTTTAATCCTACAAGTGATTTTCTTACCTGAGCTGAAACCTGAGTCTGCTATTCATTTACGCGATCTACCTGCATTATTACGTACACCCAAAGCACGTAGCGGGATGCTGATTGTCTTGCTGATCGGCCTAGCTCACTTCTGTGCGTATAGCTACTTGGCACCTTTCTTTAAAAATATCGCTGGCTTTGATGGCACCACCATTAGTTCACTGCTGTTGCTTTATGGTATTGCAGGTATTTTTGGTAATGCATTTGCAGGCTATAGCGGTAATTTAAATGTACGTTATACCCTTGCCTTTGTAGGAATCTGTTTTGCCATTGTGTTCTTTGGCTTCCCGATCTTTGCAATTCACGAGCTCGGTGCAATTATTCTCACTGCGTTATGGGGCTTTGCTTTCGGTGCTTTCCCAACCTCAGCCAATATCTGGATGTTTGTACACGCACCACATGCCGTAGAGAAAGGTATGCCATTGTTCGTCGGCATGTTCCAAGTCATGATCGCAACTGGATCATTACTCGGTGGTTACGTAGTTGATCATTTCAATGAAAATATCTTAATTTATGGTGTAATTAGCTTTGTTGCCTTAGCTTTAATTAGCATCTTCACTTTAGCCAAAGGCTTAAACAATCCTAAAGTGGGTTACGAAAACTAAAATGAGTCCCCTGAATGAAGCTTGCAGCGACTGAACAATTCCCATTTTTACATGGTATCGAAGTACATGAATTTCTATATCAAAAAGATGATATTGTCACGCCACATTCTTCACTTTGGGGGGATTTCAATTTTAGTTTAAATGGCACTTTAGAATTTGATATTGAAGGAAAATATTACCTTTCTCCACCGAGTTATGGGCTGTGGCTGCCGCCACGAACTGAACACCAATCGCTACCTGTTGAGCATGAAATCCATTATATTTGCATTCGCTTGCATCCTAACTTTGGTGCATTTTTAGGTGATATCTGCCGTTGCTTTAGCATTGAACCTTTTTTCAGAGCCTTGGTCGTGCAAATTCTAGAACAGCAAAAACATCAAGCCGCACCTGAATATCTTGAGCATCTACTACAGGTTTTATTCGATCAGCTCAAACAAGCACCAGCTTATTCACATTATTTACCGCAAACGAACCATCCAATTCTGTCGCCAATCTTGGAAAAATTGTCTGACCCCAATTTATTTAATGCCAGTCTGCAACAAGTTCTACATGGCTTTTCTGTCAGTGAACGTCATGTATTACGTCTGAGTCAGCAAGAGTTGCAACTGTCATTGTCTGAATGGCGTAATCGAGCCAAAATTATTTTTGCGATCAGCCAAATTCGACAAGGAATGACCATTAAACAGTTGGCTTTTGCATTGGGTTATCATCATAGTTCTAGTTTTATTGAGTTTTTTAAACGCTATACTGGACAAACTCCAATTCAACTCAAAAATGCTGCGCTTTAAACAAAGGGTTGGTTTTGCTCATTATTTGTATGGATTGAGAGGAAGATGATTGCACTCTGATGCAATTGCAGTTAAAACAAACAAGTCTTGTCACAACAACAAATTAGGACGTATCCCATGAGCCAGTCGGTTTATCACATTCCCGTAAAGGACATTAAAGGTCAAGATGTTGATCTTGATCAATATCAAGGCAAAGTACTGCTAATTGTTAATGTCGCATCAAAATGTGGCTTAACACCACAATACGAAGGTTTGGAAAAACTCTATCAAGCCAAGAAAGATCAAGGCTTGGAAATTCTAGGTTTCCCTGCGAACAACTTCTTAGAGCAAGAACCAGGCAGTAACGATGAAATTCAACAATTCTGTTCGCTGAATTATGACGTCCATTTCCCACTATTCGCCAAGATCTCGGTTGCAGGTGAGGATAAGCATGCCTTATATCAAACCCTGACCCAAGCGATTCCAGAACGTCAGGGTGAAGGCCCATGGTGGAAAGATCTGGTTGATTATGGTTTAACGCCCAATAATCCACCAGAAGTGTTATGGAATTTTGAAAAATTCTTGGTGAATAAGAACGGTGAAGTTGTTGCGCGTTTTGCACCAGACATTACTGCGGATGATGAACGTATTGTCAGCGCGATTGAAGCTGAATTAGCAAAATAAGCATGATCAAACAATAGAAAAGAGCAGTTCATCTGTTCTTTTCTATTTCAAACCAAGCAGGTCCTTCCCTTCCCGACTTTCATCAAACTGTTGCTGAATTGCAAAAATTACTTTTTTTTCCATATTTTCTCATTATAGTGATTTCCCTCTCATAATCTGGTGTCGTTCAGCCATGATGGAAAATTTCTCTATCAAAGCCATTCTCTCTGCTTCAGCATTTGCGACAGCATTAACGCTCACAGGCTGTGATCAAACACCACAGGACAATGAGCAGGCAGAACAAACAACTGAGTTGGAACAATCAACAACAGCATCTGAAGATCAACAAGCTGACACAACGACCGTTCAAGAAACTCAGAACTTAAGTCGTGGCAATATGTTAAACATTGCCCGTGATATCGCTAAATTACAGATTGAGACGGATGACTACGTCACTCTGCTTAAACAATCACAAACCAACCTTGAACAAGCGATTCAAGATAAAAATGTCCAAACTTTACAAAGCACCACCACTGCACTCAGCCAAGAATTGAATGGTTTACATGATGCCTTGCTGTCACTCAATTTAAAAAGTACGGAAGTGGATCAAATTCGCCAAAGCTTATTGGCTGCAAATCAACAGTTACTCAATATGCCGTTGTTGCATGGTCAAACAGATCTTTCAAAAATTGATTTTGCCAAGATTGAAAAGCAGTTCAATACCATTCAGATGGATATGGTGAAATTGGCAACTTTGGTCTTAGGAAATAAAGCTGAGTCCGAACAGCCCGCAAGTTAATTTTGGTAGCTTTTGTCCCAATGATTCAAACTTGATGCTCTATGCATTCTTTCTATAAAAAGCCACCTTTCGGTGGCTTTTGCTGTTATTTCTTATCAAGTGAAATTGTCGCTTTACTGCATTTACCAGATTCTGCGAGTTGATATTCAGCCACAGCCTTTTCACCTGTGGTTGTATCGACTTGTTTTAAATTTGCCCCACCAACAAATACACCTGGCTTAATAAATTGCTGGATAAAATAACGTTTGCCCGCTTCAGTCTTAAGGACTAAATGATTTGGTGAAAATTCAGACTCAGTAGAAATCGTATGCTCTTGATTACCTGTAACTTCTTTTAAGAAGAATGTGCCACGTGCGGTCTCCCCTAAACATTCACCATCCACCCAGACATCTTTCTTGATTGCTCCACCGACCACGCTATTTGAACGATAAACATAAATCGCGGCATTTCCATCAGCAGGATTAGATAACTGTTTTGCTTGTTGTGAAAGCTGTGGGTTAGCTTTTGGAACAGAAGCACAACCAACAAATAGACTTGAAATAATAAGTGGAAGAACGATTTTAAATTGCATTTTTAAGTTCCCTTGGACTTTACAATAATATAAATAAGCACAACAAATTTATATGATAATGAGAACTATTTAAATACATTTAAACTTTTTATTTCCATAAAAAAAGCCACCTTTCGGTGGCTTTTTTTATGTCAAACCTGCAAATTACAATGCGCGGTTCTTCATCTTACGGATCGTTTCTAACTGAGCAGCAGTTTCTGCAAGCGCAGCTAGTGCAGCAGCCGAGTCCAAATCACTCTTTTGATTTGCTAGCAATTGTTCAGCTTGTTTACGAGCTTCTACAATTGCAGCTTCATCCAAGTTGTCAGCACGGATTGCAGTATCTGCAAGAACCGTAACAACATGAGGCTGAACTTCTAACACACCGCCTGATACATAAACAATTTCTTCTGTACCATTTTCCAACTGAACACGGATCGGTCCAGGTTGGAGCAAGGTTACAAGTGGCGCGTGCCCTGGCAAAATACCAAGCTCACCACCCGCACCTTTAGCGATTAACATCGTTACTGTACCAGAGTAAATTGACTCTTTAACACTTACGACATCACATTGCATAGTCGCCATGAGAACCTCCTAAATTAGAGTTGCTAATTAAAGTTTCTCGGCTTTAGCAATCACTTCGTCAATACCACCAACCATATAGAACGCTTGTTCTGGGATGTGATCGTATTCACCAGCTAATAGACCTTTAAAGCCACGAATCGTTTCTTTAAGTGGTACTAATTTACCAGGAGCACCAGTAAATACTTCAGCTACGTGGAACGGTTGAGAGAAGAAACGTTGGATTTTACGCGCACGGTAAACAACCAATTTATCTTCTTCTGCTAACTCGTCCATACCCAAGATTGCAATGATGTCTTTAAGCTCTTTATAACGTTGCAATACGTTCTGTACAGAACGTGCAATTTCATAATGCTCAGCACCAACAACCAATGGATCTAACTGACGTGAAGTTGAGTCAAGTGGATCGATCGCTGGATAAATACCAGAAGATGCGATGTCACGGCTCAATACAACTGTT
Organism: Acinetobacter sp. ANC 3882; assembly: GCF_022549545.1. Lineage (NCBI taxonomy): Bacteria > Pseudomonadati > Pseudomonadota > Gammaproteobacteria > Moraxellales > Moraxellaceae > Acinetobacter > Acinetobacter sp. ANC 3882. The sequence goes on from NZ_JAKZGB010000009.1 coordinate 32,268, forward strand.
GCGTCTAAGTGAGCAAACGTTGTCGCAGGCGATGGATCTGTTAAGTCATCGGCAGGTACGTATACTGCTTGGATCGACGTGATCGAACCAGATTTAGTAGACGTAATACGCTCTTGAAGAACACCCATTTCTTCTGCAAGTGTCGGTTGGTAACCTACTGCAGATGGCATACGACCTAACAATGCTGATACTTCAGTACCTGCAAGTGTATAACGGTAGATGTTGTCGACGAATAATAATACGTCACGACCTTTACCGTTTTCGTCTTTTTGATCACGGAAATATTCAGCCATAGTCAAACCAGTCAACGCTACGCGTAAACGGTTACCTGGTGGCTCATTCATCTGACCGTAGACCATTGCTACTTTGTCAAGAACGTTAGAATCTTTCATTTCGTGATAGAAGTCGTTACCTTCACGAGTACGCTCACCAACACCAGCAAACACAGATAAACCTGAGTGTGCTTTCGCGATGTTGTTGATCAACTCCATCATGTTAACGGTTTTACCAACACCCGCACCACCGAATAAACCAACTTTACCACCTTTCGCAAACGGGCAAAGTAAGTCGATGACTTTGATACCAGTTTCTAAAAGATCAGTAGAAGCTGCTTGTTCAGCATAAGAAGGTGCTTGACGATGAATCGGTAAACGCTCTTCAGTTGCTACAGGACCCGCTTCATCAATTGGGCGACCTAAAACGTCCATAATACGACCAAGCGTAGCTGGGCCGACTGGAACAGAAATCGGTGCGCCAGTGCTGGTTACGTTAAGACCGCGTTTAAGGCCTTCTGTAGAACCCATTGCGATAGTACGAACTACACCATCACCAAGCTGTTGCTGAACTTCCAAAGTCGTTTCAGTACCATCAACTTGGAGAGCTTCATAGATCTTAGGAACGCTATTACGTTCAAACTCGACGTCGATAACCGCGCCGATGATCTGAATGATACGACCGCTACTCATTGCTGTCTCCTCAATTCAAAAATAATGTTAAACGGCAGCGGCACCACCAACGATCTCGGAAATTTCCTGAGTAATCGCGGCTTGACGCAGCTTGTTATAAATGAGTTGTAGGCTCTTGATGAGATCGCCTGCATTGTCCGTCGCTGCTTTCATAGCGACCATACGTGCAGATTGCTCACAGGCGATGTTTTCAATCACACCTTGATAAACCATAGACTCGATATAGCGGACCAACAAACCATTTAACAATTCTTCTGCTTCTGGTTCATAGAGGTAATCCCAACCATAAGTACGGTTAAGGTCATCACTCTCTTCTGCTGGTGCTAAAGGAACGAGTTGTTCTACTTTAGGCTGTTGTGTCATTGCATTGATGAAGCCATTTGATACGAGGTAGATACGATCTAATTCGCCCTTATCAAATGCATCAAGCATAATTTGCACTGAGCCCGTTAACTGTTCCAAACTTGGTGTATCACCCAACTGAGTGGTCACACCGAGCACTTTACCGCCGTAGCTCTTAAAAAACGAAACCGCTTTTTGACCAATCAAAGCAAATTCAACTTCAATTGACTGCTCTTGTTGTGCTTTGACATGCTGCACAACTTTCTTAAACAAGTTAATGTTTAAGCCACCAGCCAAGCCACGATCTGAAGACACCACAATATAGCCAACGCGCTTAACAGGGCGATCAACCATATAACGGTGTTTATATTCAGGGTTTGCTTGGACTAAGTGAGCAATTACACGGCGCATATTATCGGCATACGGACGGCCCTGAGCCATGCGCTCTTGCGCACGACGCATTTTAGAAGCAGCTACCATTTGCATCGCGCGAGTAATCTTCTGCGTGCTCTTGATACTAGCTACTTTGGCGCGAATTTCTTTTAAATTTGCCATACGCTTAACCTAGTATTCGAAAGCTCTTGCGAGCTTCCGAAGGTTGATCCGTGAACCAAACTTAACTAAAGTTCTAGCTATTGCTAAAATTAGTAAGTTTGAGTCGCTTTGAAGCTTTCAATACCTGATTTGATTGCTGCTTCGATGTCTTTGTTGTAATCACCAGTTTCATCGATCTGTTGCATTAACGCAGCTTGTTCAGAACGGAAGTAAGAAATTAACGCAGCATCAAAGTCTACGATTTTCTTCACTTCTACGTCAGCCATATAGCCTTCGTTAGATGCATAAACAGAAACAGCTTGGTCAGCAATTGAGTAAGGAGCATATTGTTTTTGCTTCATTAACTCAGTTACACGTTGACCATGCTCAAGTTGCTTACGAGTTGCTTCATCAAGATCAGAAGCGAACTGAGCAAACGCAGCCAATTCACGGTATTGCGCTAAAGCAGTACGGATACCACCAGACAATTTTTTGATGATCTTCGTTTGAGCAGAACCACCAACACGCGATACAGAGATACCCGCGTTCACAGCAGGACGAATACCTGCGTTGAATAATGATGTTTCTAAGAAGATCTGACCGTCAGTAATCGAAATTACGTTGGTTGGTACGAATGCAGATACGTCACCAGCTTGAGTTTCAATGATCGGTAACGCAGTTAAAGAACCAGTTTGACCAGTTACTGCACCGTTCGTGAATTTCTCAACATAGTCAGCTGAAACGCGCGAAGCACGTTCAAGAAGACGCGAGTGAAGATAGAATACGTCACCTGGATACGCTTCACGACCTGGTGGACGACGTAAAAGTAATGAAATTTGACGGTAAGCAACAGCTTGCTTAGACAAATCATCATAAATAATTAACGCGTCTTCACCACGATCACGGAAGTATTCACCCATTGTACAGCCAGAGTACGGAGCCAAATACTGCATTGCTGCAGGATCAGCGGCCGCAGCTGCGACAACAGTTGTATACGCCATAGCGCCAGTTTCTTCTAGCTTACGTACAACGTTTGCAATTGTTGATTGTTTTTGACCAATCGCAACGTATACGCATTTAATGCCAGAATGTTTCTGAGCGATGATCGCATCGATCGCCATTGCTGTTTTACCAGTTTGACGGTCACCAATAATCAACTCACGCTGACCACGACCTACAGGGATCATGGTATCAACTGATTTATAACCAGTTTGAACAGGTTCGTCGACAGACTGACGCCAAATTACGCCTGGTGCTACTTTTTCAACAGCATCAGTTAATTTTGCATCAATTGGGCCTTTACCATCAATTGGGTTACCCAAAGCATCTACTACACGGCCAAGAAGTTCAGGACCAACCGGAACTTCTAATACACGACCTGTACAACGAGCTTTTTGACCTTCTTGAAGGCTTAGGTAGTTACCTAAAACAACGGCACCCACTGAATCCTGTTCTAGGTTCAGTGCCATACCAAATAAGCCGCCGTCGAATTCGATCATCTCACCGTACATTGCATCTGCAAGACCGTGAATGCGCACGATACCGTCAGATACCATGACGATGGTACCTTCATTCTTCGCGGTCGCGCTGGTGTCCAGATCGCCGATACGCTGTTTAATGAGCGCACTGATCTCGGATGGATTCAGTTGTTGCATTGCGCTATTCCTCAATCTTTTTTAAGTTCAGTCTTTTTGCTATTACGCAAGAAGACGAGTCCGCATTTTTTCAAGCTTGTTAAGCGCAGAGTCATCTATCACTTGGTCGCCTGCACGAATCACAACACCCGCGATCAACGCTGGATTAACGTTAACAGTGACATGAACTGTTCTGTTAAAACGTTTTTCAAGCGCATGAGCTAAAATATGCTCTTGTGTCGCATCGATTGGAAAAGCAGATTCAATATCCACTTCCAATGTGTTGTTGTTCTGCGATTTAAGTAGTTCGTATTCTGCTGCGATTTCAGGCAATAAAACTAAACGATCGTTATCCGCAAGCAATGTCAAAAAGTTAGACACTGATGCAGTTTGATCTTCACCTAAAACCTTTGCAAAAAGACCTACTTGTTCCGCAGGAGTCAGCTCAGGGCGATTTAAATAAGCGGAAAATGCTTCATCTTGCACCGCAGCACTGAGCACTTGTAATGCATTCGACCAATTGTCAGTTGCACCTTGCTCAGAAGCATAAGCAAATGCTGCTTTGGCATACGGGCGTGCTAACGTCAAGAGTTCAGCCATATTCGCCTCGCTTAAAGTTTAGCAGCCAGCTGATTCAGCATGGCATTATGAGCTTCTGCGTCAACTTGTTGGTTCAGAATTTTCTCTGCACCAGCAACTGCCAAAGCAGCAACTTGTTGACGTAATTCTTCGCGAGCAGCATTGATGTCTTGATCAACAGTTTCTTTCGCCTGTTGACGAATACGCTCACCTTCAGCAGATGCTTGGGTACGCGCTTCTTCGATCAATTGTGCTGAACGACGGTTCGCTTGTTCGATCAATTGAGCCGCTTGTGCTTTCGCTGCGTCTAATTCCGCCTTAACTTGTGCTTGCGCATCAGCAAGGTCAGCTTTTGCTTTTTCAGCAGCGTTTAAGCCATCAGCGATTTTACGCTGACGCTCACTAATCGCATTGATTAGTGGAGGCCAAACAAACTTCATGCAGAATGCGACAAAGATCGCAAATGCAATTGCTTGGCCAATCAATGTGAGGTTGATATTCATTTCGCTATTCCTCAATATGTGGATTTAGGAATTAAGCTATTAACCTACAAATGGATTAGCGAAGATGAAGAACAAGCCAATACCAACACCGATCATAGGCACAGCATCAAGAAGACCCGCAATTAAGAACATACGAGTTTGAAGTTGTGGAGCCAATTCTGGTTGACGAGCAACAGCTTCTAAGAAGCGACCGCCTAAAAGACCAAAACCAATCGCAGTACCTAAAGCACCGAAAGCGATCAAGATAGCAGATGCAATTGCAACTAGACCTAAAGTGAGTTCCATGAAAAATTCCTCAGAGGTTAGGTTATTACCAAATTAAACTAAAATTTAAGCCCAACGATCAGGTGATAGTTAGGCAATACCATTAATGCTTTTCGCTTGCCATGCTCAAGTAAACGATGGTCAGCATCATAAAGATAAATGCTTGCAGCGTGATTACAAGAATGTGGAAAATAGCCCAAGGCACAGATAACGCCCACTGGATCCAGAACGGCAATAATGCGATCAAGATGAAGATCAACTCACCCGCATACATGTTACCGAACAGTCGTAGAGCCAACGAAACTGGACGAGCAAGGAAAGTTACTAATTCCAAAATTAAGTTCACTGGAATCAATAACGCTTTTGCAAATTTGTTACTTGGGTTGAATGGGTTAAGTGCCAATTCACCGACGAAACCGCCGATCCCTTTTTCACGAATACTATAGAACAAAATTAAAACAAATACAGACAACGACATACCAAGGGTAATGTTCGGGTCAGTAGATGGAACAACTTTGAAGTAAACGTGGTGAGGGTCCATACCAAATACGTTTGCGCCAATTTGTTGAGCTAGGAATGGTATCCAGTCAACAGGGATTAAGTCCATTGCGTTCATGAGGAAAATCCACACGAAAATGGTTAATGCCAATGGTGCAATTAAACGTGATTTGCCGTGGAAAGTATCACGAACACTTGAGTCCACAAACTCGATAATCATTTCAATCGCTGATTGGAATTTAGTTGGAACACCTGCATTCGCAGCTCTCGCAACTGTCCAAAACAACAAACAGAAAATCACACCAAGTCCGATAGACCAACCCATTGAATCCAAGTGAATTGCAGTGAACCCCATCGAATGAGCTTCTTCAGCAGTCTCAGCCAATTTCCATGTACCGTCAGGCATTTTGCCATAGGTCATATTGGTCAAGTGATGCTTGATATACTCGGTCGAAGTCAGGGCATGTTCTTCAGCAGCCATAAATCACACCTGGTCAATGTCAATCATTAAAAAGAAGAGAAACGAATCAAGCGGATGGCAAAGATCCCGCCTCTACTTCCAAAAATCTCAAAATGTGCCTTATCCTCGTTTTTGTAGTCGTGCCACCCAAAATGGCGCGACCCACGACATCGCTTGTACGAGAATAAATCCACAAAACAATGCAACCGGTGACAGCGGTTTAACATTGCTCAAAATTAATATAAAACCCACAATCACAATCGCAAACTTACCGAGCATTCCTCGGTACATATTCAGCATGACTTGTTTTGATGCTCTTGCGCCTGCCGTTCTAAACGACTGCCAAGCAAAATAACAATGTGCCAACCAACATACCAAAGCCCCAAGCGCAGCACTCAAAGCAGCAGTTGTATCTTTCATTGCCCATGCAAGCAAAGCTGCAACAGGAATCATACAGGCTTGTAAGAAGACCAAAGCTTTTGCTAATCGTCGGTCAATCATGCGACTAGTTTGGCTCATTTTTTACCCACTTACAGCATAACTGCTTGACAAGTTTTAATCATGATCGTTTCGAATCGCAGGCATTATAGAGTTACACCCCTGAACATGCAATCTTTTCTCGACTTAAGTCTGCTTTTTTCGTTACCATATTTTTTGACGCTAGAGTCAATTGATTTTTATTTTTTTGATCAATTTTGTGCACTTATTACGCATTTATCAGTTTTTAAAGCCAATTTTTTCCATGCTGTTACAAAATTGTCTTCACCACGCATGCTTTCATCGACAGATTGGAAAACTACTGGGTTCATTTTTTGGTACTGACTGGTACTTGCTGTCGTTTCGGCCAATAAGCACATTTTATTTTGCGGACGGTTGTCTCTTAAGTACTTAATTTGAGCTGCAGTCGGTGCGATATGCGGGTCATCAGTCAATGCCCCTGCAAATTTCAGGTTCAATGCTCTTTCTAGATATTGATAAGCATCATGATAAGACCAATAGTTCTTTGCCTTGTTTGAGCTTTCATACTGTTGCGACGCTTGTCGCATTTGTTGAGAAAACTCTTTGGCATTGGCCATATATGTGGCTCTATTTTCTGGATATTGCTGCGAACGCAAGGTTGCAATAAAGAAAGCGATACGTACCGCGTTATTTGGATCTAACCAAACATGACTATCAACAGTGTTCGCCAGAGAAGCACCACGTAAATTACGCAATGGTAAGGTTGTTAAAATGCCTGAATCTAAAATTGCGATTGCTTTACGGTTCTGATTAAGCATTTTTTCGAGCGGTGCTTCATGCGCTTTCCCAAGCCAAATCACCAAAGACGCATCTTGAATCGCTTTACGGTGTGCGGGTGTCAGTTGTACGTCATGACCACTTTGATCTTTTAATAACAGAATCGGCTCTTCTACTCCCTCTGTTACTTGTTTGGCAATCAGATAAATCGGGTGTGTTGAAACCACCAAGCTTTGTGTCCAGCCCCATGTGCTTAACATCGAAAACAAGACAAAAACAAATAGGCGAGACATCTCAACATTACTCAATTTAGCGAAGCATGTTATAATATAACAAAAGTTAAAAAATGCCTATGTCTATTTTTAGATTCGCTGCACTATCCGTCGTGCATTTAACTTATATAGATAGTTATCATAAATAGCATGTTATGATAACGGGGCGATTGAAGCACAACTCAGACACTTCATGTCAGTGAGAATTCAATCCGCTCTACAAAAACAATGAGGTCAATCTATGAGTTCTTGTTCACATGAACATGACAATGCTTTACATGGTGTTCACGGTCATCACGATATTAAAGCGCGCCTTGCCGAAGCAGAAATTTTATGTACTGCGACTGGCGCTCGCCTCACACCTTTACGTAAAGAAGTACTTGAACTCATTTTGAATGCCTCTGCACCAATGGGTGCGTATGATTTATTGGCTAAAATTAAAGGTCAGGCAGACCGCCCTGCTGCGCCTCCTACGGTATACCGTACCTTAGACTTTTTATTAGAAAAAGGCTTAATCCACAGACTGACCTCTATTAATGCCTATATCCCTTGTTGCCATCCACGTGAAGGCCATCAGGCAGCGTTCCTGATTTGTACGGAATGCCATTCTGTCAAAGAGGCATCCGCACAAGGTTTGATCCAACAACTTGATCAACTTGCGGCCTCAGACCAATTTTCCGCTCAACACAGCATTATTGAAATTTCTGGAAAATGTCATCAGTGCAGAACCCGTCAGTAAGCACTCCACTTATTCAACTGGAGAATATTTCGGTTCGACGTGATGAGCTGGATATTTTAAGAAACGTAGATTTTGCCTTGCAAGCAAAAGAGATTGTGACGCTGATTGGTCCCAATGGCGCAGGCAAATCGACATTAATCAAAGTGCTATTGGGTATCATGCCGCCGAATAAAGGCAAAGTTCATTTTTCTAAAAAATTAAAATTGGCTTATGTGCCACAGAAGTTCAATCCTTCTGCCAGCCTACCTTTACGCGTACAAGATTTGCTAGATCTAGAAGTCTGTGAAACAGTTTTACGTGAAGAGATTATTCGGGACACAGGCATTCAAAAATTACAGTCATCTAAAGTACAGCAACTTTCTGGCGGTGAACGGCAACGGGTTTTACTGGCGCGTGCTTTATTACGTCAGCCAGATATTCTGGTACTCGATGAACCAATGCAAGGTCTAGACATTCAGTCTGAGGCTGAACTGTATGAATATGTACGTAGTTTGCCTGAGCGCTATGGTTGTGCCGTCCTGATGGTGTCACATGATCTACAATGGGTCATGCAAGGTACACATCGTGTGGTATGTCTCAATAAACATATTTGTTGCAGTGGCCTGCCTGAAAGCATTCAGCAACATCCTGAATACCAAGCGATTTTTGGCACTCAACGCATGTTCTATCAGCATCATCACAATCACTGTGGACACAGTGACCATGCTGAACCTTGTTCGCACGATCCACGCCCACACATTCACCCTGAGCCAAAGGTCTAAGCCATGATGGAATGGTTACAACTCCTCCTCCCTGCTTGGATTATGGGGTCACTTCTGGTTTTCCTGACTGCCCCTCTCGGCTGCCTGATGCTGTGGCGTAGAATGTCTTTTTTTGCGGATACCATGGCACACGGCACCTTACTTGGCGTAGCTGTTGCAGGGATTCTGAATTTACCTTTCTGGCTTGGTGTTGCTTGCCTTGCGCTGTTGCTGGTGGCTCTTCTTTGGGTTTTACACGATTCGCGTCTCCCAAATGATGCATTACTGGCTTTAAGCTCCGCCACCTTACTCTGTTCTGGTCTATTACTGATTCAGCAAGTACCTAGCTTACGCCCCGAACTGTTAAGCTATTTGTTTGGTGACCTGCTGAGTATCGAGTGGACTGATCTACCGATGTTTGCGGTTGTCATTGCGGCTGCATTAATCGTACTTTATCGCTCGTGGTCCGCACAGATTCAAATTGCGATTGATCCAGATATCGCCATGAGTGAAGGAGTCAGTGCCAATTGGCAACGTTTGATCTTTATGTTGCTATTGGCATTATTTACTGTATTGGCGTTACGTGCGGTCGGTTCATTATTGATGGGTGCTTTACTAGTGATTCCAGCCCTGAGCGCACGCTTATTAGCGCATTCACCTAAACAAATGGTGATTTGGGCATTTGTGTTGGCACAGTTCGGTGTCACGGTTGGCCTATGGTCGAGTGCTGCCCTCAACATTTCGACAGGCTTAAGTATTGTGCTGTGTATGGCACTTTGCTTTGCCGCGATTTTCATCACGCAAAAATTAAAAAGCCAAGCTCAATCGGCCTAATCGGGGCAGTCAGCTTGACTGTTGGATCGCACTGAGTAAAAGCGCTGCGCCACTAAACATCACTGCAAAACCACGATTTAAATATTTTTGCTGTGTCGGGGAACGAAGCAGTCTTAATACTTTCGATGCAAGCCCAGTATAACCCGCCATCACAATCAGATCGATTGTCACCATCGTAACCGCCATGATCAGGTATTGCAGCCATTGTGGTCGGCTCAAATCTAGAAACTGTGGTAAAACAGCCAACAAAAATACAATCGCTTTAGGATTACTCATATTCACCACAAAGCCTTTTAATATTAAGGCAGTCGCTGATTGAGGTTGTTCCTGCTGAATCTCAATGCTTTGAATGGGTGCAGTCCATTGCTTATAGGCCAAATAAACCAAATAAGCCACACCAAACCATTTCACTATCTGAAAAGCCCAAGGTGTTGTCGCAAATAGCACACCGACCCCTGCGGCTACAATCATGAACTGAAGCATCAATGCAAGCTGTAGCCCAATAGCATTCCAGTAACCATGCCGAAAGCCATAATTAAGACCACTCGACATGGATGCAATTGCGCCTGCGCCTGGCGAGATGCTAATCACCCAGCACGCCAACATAAAAGCAAACCAAACCTGCAAAGACATAACGACAGCGTCAAACAATAAAAGATGAATTATACCGTTTTACTGACCACTTACGATGCATTTTTAGGCAATAAAATTTCACAAATAAGCTACTCAGCCTAAGCAACATCAGGCACAATTATTGTTTTCCCCCTTAAAAATAACTAAGGAGTTTTTAATGACTGCGCAATCTGTCATTCTTCCATTACCTTCTGACCATGCCCGCTTTATTGTTTTACGTTTAAAAGATTTAACGATTGCCGAATTAAAACAACAGATTGAAGCTCTCCTTTCAACACGTGACCGCCTGATCACACAGCACCCAAATGACCAGATTAAAACAGCCATCGCTTTTGGTCCCGAACTTTGGGCACAACTCAACTCAGAAACACCTGAAGGATTTAAACAGCTCGACCCGCAACGGGGCGCATTTAACATGCCTGTAGTGCCAGCCGATGTATTTATTCATCTTGCCAGTGCGCGTGCAGATATTTGTTTTGCCATGAGCCAAGCTTTTTTTACAGGAATTCAAGACAAAGTCGAGGTCTTGGATGAACGTGCCTGTTTCCGCTTCTTTGACGGCCGTGACATGACTGGCTTTATTGATGGAACAGAGAATCCGCAATTTCCAGATGACCGTGCAGAAGCAGCATTACTGCCAGAAACAGCAGGTGCCTTTGCCGATGGCAGCTTTATCTTTGCACAGCGTTATATTCACGATCTGACAAAATGGCAAATGCTGAAAGTCGATGCACAGGAACATGTGTTTGGCCGTACTAAACTTGAGTCAATTGAGCTGGATGACGATGTAAAACCAGAAAACTCGCATGTGGCACGTACAGTTGTTGAAGACGATGAAGGTGAGGAAATGGAAATCTTGCGTCACAGCTTGCCTTATGGCGATGGCAAAGGTGAACAAGGCTTATTCTTTGTCACATATACCAACAATTTAAGTATTATTGATGAGATGCTAAAGCGTATGTTTGGAACCACGGGTGATGGCATTCACGATCGTTTGCTACATTTCACCACTGCCATTGACGGTGCTTATTATTTTGCGCCGAGCGATGAATTATTAGAACAAATTTTAGAAGACTAAAACCATCAGATGCTATGTTTCTCAATAACATAGCATCTGCCTCATCACAGCGTTCCGACTCACTCAGAAAAGATTTTTGCGAATATGTTAATTCCGCACGAATCCCACTCCCCTTAAGCCGACAAAATTTGCTATATTGGTCGTTTTTCCGCGACATTTATTTTCGGTAACTATGAATACGGCAATACAAGCAGCTCTCGATCATGCGGTACAAACCCTGCAACAACAAGGTGTACTTCCTTCCGATTGGACCAACACGAGCCATTTAACCCGTACCAAAGACCGAAGTCACGGAGACTTTGCTTCAAATATCGCCATGATCGGCTCAAAAGTTGCAGGTATGAAACCTCGCGATCTTGCTGAAAAAATCTTGGCGGCATTGCCTGAAGTGGCAGATATTAGCAAAGCAGAAATTGCAGGTCCTGGATTTATTAACTTCTTTTTAAATGCAGACCAACGCTACGCAGTACTCGACCAAATCCAAGCACAAAAAAATGATTATGGTCGTAGCCAAGCCAATGCTGCTAAAAAAATCCAAGTTGAATTTGTCTCTGCCAACCCAACCTCTAGCCTGCATGTCGGTCATGGTCGTGGTGCAGCATATGGCATGACGGTTGCGAACTTACTCGAAGCAACGGGTGCAAAAGTTGACCGTGAATACTATGTCAATGATGCTGGCCGTCAAATGGATATCTTGGCGACTTCAACTTATTTACGTTATTTAGAATTAACGGGTCAGACACTGGTATTCCCTAAAAATGCCTATCAAGGCGACTACGTTAAAGAAATCGCGCAAAGCATTATTGATAAAGATGGTGATGCACACGTTCGTGCGGTTGCTGACATCTATAAAGATGTACCAGAAGACGTTCAATATGCAGAAGAACTCGATGCTGAAGGCAACAAAGTCGTGCTTTCTGGCGACAAAGAAAAGCACATCGATGGTCTAATCGCAAACTCACAACAACATTTAGGCACAGCTTATCGTGTGTTCCATCAAGCAGCTCTACATGCCATCTTGGATGATATTAAAGATGACTTGGCTGACTTTGGTGTGACTTTTGACAAATGGTTTAGCGAAGACTCTTTAACAGACAAAATTGATGAAGCACTTGAGACACTGGATCAACGTGGCTTCCTATATGAAAAAGATGGCAACATCTGGTTCAAATCCACTGAGTTTGGTGATGAAAAAGACCGTGTGGTGAAACGTCGTAATGGTCAAACCACTTACTTTGCCTCTGACATCGCTTACCATCTAAATAAGCTACAACGTGGCTATACAGATCTAATTGATATCTGGGGTTCAGACCACCACGGTTATATCTCACGTGTAAAAGCGGCCATTGATGCAATGGGCTATGATTCGAAGAAATTGACGGTACTTTTGGTTCAGTTCGTCAGCTTATGGCGTGGTGGCGAGATGGTACAGATGTCATCTCGTTCTGGTCAGTTCGTGACGTTACGTGACTTACGTAAGGAAGTCGGCAATGATGCTGCACGTTTCTACTATGTAATGCGTAAATCTGAACAACACATCGACTTTGACTTAGACCTTGCAGTTTCACAAAGTAAAGACAATGCGGTGTATTACATTCAATATGCACATGCGCGTGTTAACCGTATGGTAGATATTCGTGCACCAGAAAAGAATATTCCATTTGATCGCACTGCTCTTCAAAATTACGATGCAAAATTACTAACTTTAGAAGCAGAATTTGAAATATTAGCTAAGCTCGCAGCTTATCCAGATATTTTAGTTCGTGCAGCAAATGTGTATGAACCACACCAGATTGGCAACTATCTGAAAGAATTAGCTGCGTTATTCCACGGTTGGTATAACTTGGATAATGTTCGAATTCTAGATGAAACAAATATCCCATTGTCACAATCGCGTTTATTGCTTTCAATCAACGTACAGCAAGTTTTACGCAATGGTTTAGAATTACTCGGCGTATCCGCTCCTGAGACCATGTAATACAAGTGAAGCGATAGCTTCACACATGGTCGCAAGACGGAGGGCTGTGCCCGAAGTAGTCATGTAATACAAGTGAGCGATAGCTTCACACATGGCTAGGCTATGCCTGAGGTGAACGGTAATCAGCAAAGCTTAAACACATGTAAACTTAAGCCATAATTGTTAAACAATATGGTAAACAAAGCATTATTTTTAAACATAATGCTTTGTTTTTAAGTAGATTCAAGTTACAACTAATCTAATAGGATCAAGAGGAATTTCTGGTGTTTGGAAAAACGCAACGTGGTGTATCTGAACGACCAAACAAGCCCAAAAAACCACTCATTCCAAAGTGGTTAGGAATGCTTGTCGCAATTCTTGCGATCCTATGTGTTGCCGTGATGCTCATGCTTTGGCAACCATGGCAGCCTGTTCCTGCAAAAAATCAGGTAACGTCTGAACACTATGAAGAAGAAAACACCAATAAAGATTACCGTTTTTATGACCTACTTCCGCAACAGCAAGTAACGCCAATTCCTGAACAAGCTGTACCTGAGGCCAAACCTCAAGGCAACGTGGTGATTATTGAATCACCAAAGCCTGAAACCACAACCACAGAAGATCCAGCAAATAGTGCATCAGGCGAACAAACGACTGCTCCTGCACATGCCACCTATATTTTGCAAGTCCGTAGCTACCCTGACCCAGACAGTGCAGACGCACGTCGTGCAGAAATTATTTTGAATGGTTTATCAGCGGATGTGGTGAAAAGCGTTGAAAATGGTCAAACATGGTATCGCGTTTTCTCAGGACCGTATGATAGCCAAGAATCGGCTCTTGCAGCGCAGCAAACTTTACAACATAGCGGCATCGATTCCATCGTGATTAAACGCTAACAAGATCGCATAAAAAAAGGGAACATTGCGTTCCCTTTTTTTATGCTCAAAGTTATGCGCACTGAGAATGTAAAGTTCGTTGCTCCGCCCGTTGAAACGCTGGACGTTGCTGGACACGTTGTACAAACGCCTGAATATTTGGATATTTACCATGTAAACGATTTTGAATGGCAATTAATGGAAATGCCATTTGAATATCAGCAAAAGAAAAATCTCCTGCGAAATAATCATGTTCGGACAAGTATTGCTCCAGATACAGGATATGCTCTTTAACCCGTGGACGAACAAAACTTGCCTTAACACCATCGGTAATTTTTTCTGCAATTGGACGAATTACCCAAGGGACATGTTTACTGACACTATTCATCACCAAAGTCATGACCAATAGAGGCATCAATGAACCTTCGGCATAGTGCATCCAATAAGAATATTGGCGTTGATCAGATGCTTGTTGAGGTTTAAATTTGTTTTGAGGATCATACTGTTGCTGTAAATAATCTAGAATCACAGCAGATTCAACAATCACGTCATCCCCATCGACCAAAATAGGCGCTTTACCGAGAGGATGAATTTGTTTGAGGCTTTCTGGTGCTGCGTAACTGGCTGACCTTTGGTAATACTCAACTTGGCAATCCACACCAAGTTCTTCTAACGCCCACAATATGCGGAACGATCGTGAGCATTGTAGGTAATGTAAGGTAATCATTTTTGTGCCTGCTTTTTAGCTGCGTAACTATGGTTTTAGTCCCTCTCACAGTTACGCTTAGAATTATGTTTTGCCCAAGCACAATAGCACTTTAGTCTTAAAGAATCATGGTGTGAATGTCTAAACTACGTAACAAAGTTTTAGTGACAGGCGTTTTGCTACACACATTAAGAAGTTTTTCTTGTAAATCTGGTGAAACAGGTTGTTTAAATATTACCCGACGCTCAATACGTTCCTGTTGTTCACGATTAGTATGAAAATCGACTTCAACAGAAAACTCGCCTAAATCAATTTCCTTATGTTTGGCATACATACGCAAGGTAATCATGGTACAGGATGCCAAACTCGCAGTAAGAAAGTCATAAGGCGCTGGGCCAGTATCATGCCCACCAAATGCTTCAGGTTTATCAGTTAGAAATTGATGCGTACCACTACTCACCTCACCCTTCCACGGTTCGGGTAAAGTCTGAACTGCCGCGTTCGCGATAATACTCATTTTGATGCCCTCATTTGATCTGGTAATACAGGTGCTTCCAAACGCTTGCCTTGGTAATCTGGAATTTCCCCAAAACGTGCATCATGATTAATCCAGTCTTCACGTGCCTGTTTTAAACCGTCCATAGTACGACCTACGAAATTCCACCATAACAGGATTGGAGATTCAAACGGTTCACCACCAATCAGCAATAAACGATGGCCTTGTGTTAATTCGACTTCAATTTCAGTTAAACCTGTTTCCAATACCACCATATTGTCAGCATTGAGTTCATGACCATTGACTCGAGCTGTCCCCTCTAGTGCCATGAAGGCATATTCAAATTTGGGATTCAATGGAATACGGGTCTTGGTATCGGCTTGTGCAGTGAGATCCACACCGACCAAAGGCGTATGTACTTGAACTGGTGAGGTTGTTTCCAAGAAATCACCGACCAACACGGTAAACTCAACCTGATCCTTACTTACCACTGGCAATTCTGGATAGTGCTCAAATTTAGGATCTATATTGAGCTTGTCATCTGGCAAAGCAATCCAGAGCTGCGCGGCATGCATTTTCGTTTCACTATCTGGCGCAACTTCGGTATGTGAAATTCCTCGACCCGCAGTCATCAAGTTCACTTGCTTAGGACGAATCAACTGCTTGGAACCCAAGCTATCGGTATGCATCATGGTACCTTCAATCATCCAGGTGAAAGTCTGCAAACCAATGTGTGGATGTGGTCCCACATCTAAGCCATCACCCGCAGGAAAACTTACAGGTCCAGCATGATCCAGAAAACACCATGCTCCCACCAAACGCTTCTGACGGCTAGGTAAAGCACGCTTAATGATCGTTCCCCTACCAATCTCTGCCGAACGAATGGTGAATTCTTGAATAAATTGATTGATGTAAGTTTCGCAGTCTTTTGAATCAGAAATATCGTAATCGTTATTATTGCTCATGATATTGCTCTCTTTTACCTATGCTATTGCAATGAGTTGATTTATTGATCTTAACAATACAATCACTCATCAATATAGTCTTTTAGTAATACACAGAGTGTTATCAATGAGACAATATCAATTCAAAATGAAATGAGACTCTTCTGTAAAAATATCAGCCCATAAAACGTTATTTAGGCTGCATATCGACAATCAAACCCGTTAGACGGCGAACCAATGGCAATAAAACCAGAACCAACGGATAAGCAATCAACCAAGAGAACATCCATGTCGCCAACCACTTGTGCAAAAATTCTGGAATAAAACCAAGGCTCATCCACATATTCACAAATGACAAGGATCCGCTCATTAAAAAAGATAAAATCAGCGGCAAGATCCAAGCCGCATATTTGGCAGGCAATTTGGTAATAAGACGTGGTGTTATTTTTAATTCCTGCATGTTAAGCGCGTTTCCATAAAATCAGATCAATTGGGTTGTGCAGTTTCATCTCTACTTTTTCACCTGCTGTTTTAGATTTTTCATAAACTGACCAAACTGAGGCAAAAACTCTTCAAACAACGGGTGATCACGATTCTCAAGCATCACTTCACTAAACAGTTTTAAACCGACTGCAAATGATTTGGTGGTTTGATCATCAAAAAACGCCGCAGTTTTTAAACGTTCCACGATCTCAAAAATATCATCATGATTTCCTGTATAAAATTCTAAACGCTCGGTATAGGTCGAGACTTGCCCCTTCGCATCTTTTAAATGTTGCACTGTGACATGATATTGATGTTGTTTCATAAGGTTCTCCAATATGCCTTTCTAAGCACTTTCTTTAATTTCGACCTGCATCAGGTCAACTTGATATTGATTAAACACAACCTTCAATGACTGTAAAAATTGTGCTTGTTTTGCTGTGGTTAAATCTGCACAACGAATTTGTAGCAATTGGCTTTTAGACAAAGTCGGTAGATTAAATTTTGTCTCAGCACGATGAAATTGATAACTGGCAAGCAAACCTGCGACCACCAAATCACTAACCACCCGATAGACCGTAGCTAGACTTAATTGCTGTTGCTGTAAGTTAAGCTGCTGATAAATCTGCTTTACCGTAAGATCATCTGACTGCTGTGCCAAGATGGACAATACCGCCATACGTGGGTGCGTGACTCGCAAGCCTGCCTGTTTGATTTTCTGCTGTAGCTCTAGCATATTCGCCTCCAACTTATAACCGCCCAATCGCAATAGCCGCTTGATCAATTTTTTCAGCAATTTGATGGATCTGCTCTTGTTGCAAATCAACGATATTGAGTTTTAGACGTAGTGCTGTTTTTAAGTTTTCCATAGCACGATGAATATCAATCAACTGATCATTATTGTGAATTTCGCGTCTCAATCGCAGCTTTTGCAGCAGCGCCAACAACATATCTTGCTGTTCTTTTAAATAGGCTTCGCCATATTCAGTCACTTGATATTGCTTGCGTTCAACATCCAGCAAAGTAATCAAATTCATTTCTTCTAGGCTGGTCAGCGTAGGATAAATCGTACCCGCGCTTGGGCTATAGCCATCACCGACTAAATCACTAATTTCTTTAATGATTTCATAACCGTGTTTGGGACTTTGCTGAATCAAATGTAAAACTAGAAGTTTCATACGGCCTGATTCAAATAAGCGTCCACGACGGCCTGAACGGTGATGCTCTCGATGCTGGATATCGTGTTCGTGATGATCTGATGCATGTTTCATCTTTATTTTTCTCATATTGCCTAATTTATGCATATTAAGATATATCTTAAATGATCTTATGGCAAGTTAAGATATATCTTTAAGTTTTAAGATTTTGATATTGAATAGATTATTTATTTTTTAAGTAAGAGGTTTAGGGGAGTTAAGTAATAAAAAAGAGCGACTGGCGCTCTCTAATACAAGCAACAAGTATCGAATCTATTTATAAAAAACAGATTTGGGCTAAATATACGTTTTTGCCGTTTCGCAGTATTGAAAAGCTCTTAATAGGCTCTAAGCAACAGCATTACTTCCCTCTGTAAGTAGTGATAACTAGAAAGGTAATTCATCAAGTGAATCTAATCTAGGTTTCAACTCCATCAATATCAATGACTTATCTTCATCATTTAATGGTCTACGGCTTATTAGAATTAGATCAATCCCTCCCATCGAAGAAGGTTTTGTACGAACTATAATGTTTGAACCATAAAGATTCTCTACAAACTCAGTAAATTCCTTCAGCTCATCTTCTGTGCAAAATATTCGTTCTTCATGAAATGGATAAAGTCTCAAGCCTAAACCTTTTGGAGACTGGGGATGTTCCTTTAACTTACTTTCAACCTGATCTAGTTTATATAAAATAGTTTCTAAGACTTCAGATTCACTTAACGTCGTTTGTTCCAATCGAGCAATCTTAATAGTTGCAAAGTTACTTAAAAAACTCCTATACCCTTGCTCTTGGGATGCTTTGTAAGTAGCTACTATCTTTTCAGCTAACTTTGTCTTGAATCTTTGTATTTCAGAATACCTAAGATCTCTAGGGTAGGATAGGTGTTCAATAGTTGACGTATCAAAAGAATATCCTGTAATAGTATCTTTGATAAGTACTACAGGTTTATCAAAAGCTAATCGCATTCCTAACTCAAACATTACATTAGGATTTTTCCCACTAACATCACAAATGACAATATCGTCATCGTAAAGATTTTGAACAATAGACTTAGGAATAACAGTTGAATCCTTTGATTCACTTACTAGTCTAGCTTCATAACCCGAAAGATTAACAGCTTCTTTGATTATGCTATAAACATCAGACCAATGAGACTCAGTGTAATCGCCCATAGATGCAATTGGCATAACAATCCCACATGTAAACTTTGTAGTAGCTGGTTCAATTTTATCATTATCAAATTCTGCTATGTTTTGAGAGGTACCCATATAAGATTCCCAGTTTCTTAGAATAATTGAGTATTTTGATTACAAAGGAAATTATTGCAAGAGTAAAGAAAATTATAAAAAGCGAGCTAACGAAATCTACCTACCAGATTTAGGAGTACTGTTAAACCAAGAGAGAAGATTAGTATGATGAAAGTTATATAAAATTAACATAATACACTTTATCAAAAATAAAGCTTTTTTACTTAATAAATCAATTACGTAAAACTATATTTTATAATAAACAGCAAAAAGCCGACTTTTCCAAGTCGGCTTTTTGATCCATTTAGAGGTTTTTGAAATCCCTCTGCCACAGCATCTTGCACTTCATTTTAAAGTTTCACTTTAAAACTCGCTCATGGTGTAATTCTGGTAAGAGGCTTCGCTTTTAGAAAGCCCCTACTGCCGCAGGCATAGCCTTTGGCGTAATTCAGGCAAGAAGCTTTGCTTCTTGAAATCCCTGAATTACTCCCATTCAATCGTTGCTGGTGGCTTAGATGACACGTCATATACAACACGTGAAACATCTTTAATCTCATTCATGATACGGGTTGAGATTTTATCCACCAGTTCATATGGTAAGTGCGCAAAACGGGCTGTCATAAAGTCAACCGTTTCAACCGCACGAAGCGCAATCACCCATGCATAACGACGACCATCACCTACAACACCAACTGATTTTACAGGTTGGAATACTGCAAATGCCTGAGCAGTTTTGTCATACCAACCGCTGTCGCGAAGTTCTTGCATAAAGATATCATCAGCAAGACGAAGAATATCTGCATATTCTTTTTTCACTTCACCCAAGATACGCACGCCCAAACCTGGACCTGGGAATGGATGACGATAAATCATGCTATGTGGCAAGCCAATGGTGGTACCCAATTTACGTACTTCGTCTTTAAACAAGTCACGTAAAGGCTCAACCAATTCAAATTCTAAATCTTCAGGTAAACCACCCACGTTGTGGTGTGATTTGATCACGTGTGCTTTACCATTTTTAGTAGCGGCGGATTCGATCACGTCTGGGTAAATCGTACCTTGTGCCAAGAATTTCACGCCATCAAGTTTACGTGCTTCTTCTGCAAATACTTCGATAAATTCACGACCAATGATTTTACGCTTTTTCTCAGGATCAACTTCACCAGCCAATGCAGACAAGAAACGCTGTTCAGCATCAGCACGGATCACACGAATACCCATGTTGTCCGCAAACATTTGCATCACTTGATCGCCTTCGTTCAAACGAAGCAAACCATTGTCTACAAATACGCACGTTAACTGATCGCCAATGGCTTTATGTAACAATGCAGCCACAACTGAAGAGTCAACACCACCAGACAAACCTAATAGAACTTTTTCATCACCGATTTGCTCACGTAACTGCTCTACACGTAAATCGATAATGTGTTCAGGTGTCCAAAGACCACGACAACCACAAATCTGATGTACGAAGTTAGACAGTAATTCAGCACCCTTTGCTGAGTGAGTCACTTCTGGATGGAACTGAACACCATAGAAACGACGTGCTTCATCACTAACTGCAGCGAACGGGCAGCTTGGTGTGCTCGCAGTCACTTGGAAACCTTCTGGAATGGCACTGACTTTATCGCCATGGCTCATCCATACATGAAGTTGGTTTTCGCGATCTTGTAAATTGCCGATCAATTTATCACGGACCAGAATATCAACTTCTGCATAACCAAACTCATGCACTGTACCTGGCTCTACTTTACCGCCAAGTTGCTCAGACATGGTTTGCAAACCATAACAGATACCTAACACTGGTACGCCCAATTCAAATACAACTTGTGGCGCGCGTGGGCTTCCTTCTTCATGTACGCTCTCAGGGCCACCTGATAAAATAATCCCGTTCGGATTAAACGCACGAATGTCTGCTTCAGACATATCGAATGCATACATTTCAGAATAGACACCCGCTTCACGCACACGACGTGCAATGAGCTGGCTATATTGAGAGCCGAAATCCAAAATAAGGATACGATCTTCAGTAATTTGAGTATTGGTCGTCATGGTTCATCTTAAAGGCAAATGAATTAAGCGCCACATTCTAACATTTTTCACGCTTTGACGCACCGCAATTCATCATCTATCTGATTTTTTAGTTGGGCTGGCGAATAAGCGCTGATATTTAAACTAAAATTTCACAATCAAGCTGCGAATAAGGAGAGTTAAATCAACAATTGTTGCCTATTCTGCTCAACACAAAACAAAAATTGGTGCTAAGATAATGAGTTGAAATGAGCATTACCATGGAAAGGTATTCAATCGACAGCATCGTTCCCTTTTTATGCGATTGCGATGTCCTTGATCAAAGGAAAAATAAAAAGGTAACTAAAAAACCTAAAGGTATGGGTACATCACCAATATCTTAAAATATTTAACTATCATCTAGCGCTTGCCCGACCACGAGCAACAATTAGGACTTGAAGGACCAATAAAATAATGTTTCAAGAAATGATTGCGGATTTTCAACAGAATTTCTGGTTATACATCTCAATCCCATTTATCAGTGGCTTTATTGGTTATGTGACCAAAGTCATTGCAATTCAAATGATGTTTTCACCACTTGAATTTAAAGGATTGCGATTATTTGGTCTTCCACTCGGATGGCAAGGGATTGTTCCTCGCAAAGCAGAGAAAATGGCCACCACTGCGGTGGAATTGATGACCTCCAAGCTCATCAAACCGGAAGAAATTTTTGCCCGACTTGACCCTAAACGTATTGCCCAAGAAATTGAAAAACCTTTGATGGCGGCAGCTGAAGACATTACCCGAGAAGTTGCGCAGCAATACCAGCCGGGCTTATGGGAAGGCATGCCCGAGTTTGCACGACAAAAACTGATTAAGCGGGTTCAAGCCAAAGCGCCTGAAATCGTTGAACACATCATGAGCGAAGTACAAAAGGATGTGACCAAGTACTTCGATATCAAACATATGGTGGTCAACAATCTACTCAAAGATAAACGCCTCCTCAACGAAATTTTTAAGAAAGTCGGCAAACAGGAATTCAAATTCTTTAGTAATGTCGGCTTTGTTTTTGGTTTTGCTATCGGTGTCGTACAAATGTTGTGCTGGATCGTCACCCAAGGTAAATACCCTTGGATGTTGCCAATGTTTGGCGGCTTTGTCGGCTTCTTTAGTGACTGGATGGCCTTGCAGATGATGTTCCGACCGTTATACCCAAAAAAGATCATGGGTTATACCTGGCAAGGTTTATTCATTAAACGCCAAAATGAAGTCGCGGCTGATTATGCGGCCCTGATTTCAAAGCAACTACTCACCTCACGTAACATGATGGAAGAGCTTTTCTCAGGCACACATTCCGATAAAGTCATCGAGTTAGTGAGTCGCCAAGTCAAGCAAGAAATTGATTTACAAGCGGGTATTGTCCGTCCGTTGGTGGTCTATGCCATTGGTGGTGAAAAATATCAAAATCTGAAGACAGAAGTGGCAGAACGCATTTTAAAACAACTTCCAGATACCATGCGTTATGTTGAATCTTATGCTGAAGATGCGATGAATGTACGTAATACATTGGTTGAACGCATGCAGAAACTGAGCCCTGAAGAGTTTGAAGGCATGCTACGCCCTGCGTTTAAAGAAGATGAGTGGTCATTGATTATTGTCGGTGCTGTGCTCGGTTTTCTGGTCGGGGAAATGCAAATTCATTTTATGCTTTGATCATTTCAACGATAAAAAAGGAAGCCTCGGCTTCCTTTTTTAATAGCATTATTTATGCGCATGCTTTTCGATTTTAATCACTTCAATATCCGTCGGTTTATAACGATGCGTATCGACTTCACCGACTAAACGCACGTGATCGCCCACTTTAATTCCTGCTTGGCGCCAAATATCATCATCAATTTCAACACCAATGGTGCCACTCTGGTCTTTAAACTCATAATGATCACTTTGCAAATGCTTGGTGATTTGACCTGTCAGCGTCACGCCTGTTTCATCTTTCAGTTTGGCAACCTGACTGACTGTCACCACATTCTTTGCGGCCTCTTGCACAATCACATGGTCATCTTTACCTGCCCATGTCACCGTAGACAATCCCGTTAAAACCACCATCCCAAAAGTTGCAATCGTTCTTTTCATTTCATGTCCTATTTTGTTCTAACACCTGATAATCTAAACAGAAATAGCCGATGATGTCGGCTTAAGTTTGTAATCAAGCGTAATTTATGTAATAGATACATGCGCTTAACCCCGCCGATTAAAGCGGGGTTTTTCATTACAATGGTTATTTTTCAATCAAATGGTCAAGACTAAAACGGCCTGCACCATAGAGCATCAAGGCGAAGAAACCACCTGCCATGGCAAAGTTCTTCATAAAGTTAATGGCATCTTCTGCACCAGCATGGAAGATAAAGGCTGTAATAATACTAAAAAGCCCTAAACCCAAAGAAGCAAAACGTGTTTGGAAACCAAACAATAGCGCCAAACCACCACCAAATTCCATCAGAATCACCAATGGCAATAGCGCACCAGGAACACCCATTGATTCCATATAGCCTGCGGTACCCGCATAACCTACGATCTTGCCCCAACCAGCAACAAGAAAGATATAGGCCATTAATAAACGCGCAACTAAAATTACAACATTTGCCACGCCAGATTGGGTTACGATATTTTTTACAACAACATTCGGATTAAACATGGTTGATTCCACACTGTTTGTTTTTTAACTTGTTAGCAAGTTTATGTATCTTTAGTTTTGCAATAAACACTAGTTTAGTTAACACATCGTTCCTTATTTGAAACAATAAAACCCATTTCACCCTAACTCTTTGTTTTTAATTTCCCATCTCTGAAAGTTACCAATTAATTTGCTTTTTATACTGACATTCTACAGATGCACTGCTAGGATTTAGCTCACATTTATAGTGTTAACATCTTCATGGAACTCATTGATTTTATTCTGCACGTTGACGAACACCTTTTAGAGTTTATTACCAATTATGGCGTATGGATCTATGCCATTTTATTCTTAATCATTTTTGTTGAAACTGGTTTAGTGGTGATGCCATTTTTACCAGGCGATAGCTTGTTATTTGCTGCAGGTGCATTGGCAGCTTCAACAGGTGCAATGGATCCATGGGTATTGGGTGTCTTGCTGTTTATTGCAGCAGTACTCGGTGACACTTTGAACTACCATATTGGTCGTTATATTGGTCCACGTGTTTTTGAAACCAATTCTCGTTTTATCAATAAACAGCATTTGATTAAAACCCAGCAGTTCTTTGAACGTCATGGCGGTAAGACCATCATTTTTGCCCGCTTCGTTCCTTTTGCCCGTACGTTTGCTCCATTCGTTGCAGGTGCAGGGAGCATGAATTATAAATTCTTCCTCACTTATAACGTGGTTGGTGCATTTTTCTGGATTGCATCTTTCATTACGCTGGGTTATTTATTCGGCAATATGCCGATCGTAAAAGATAACTTCACCCATTTAATTTTCGGTATCATTATTATCAGTGTCTTACCGGGTGTAATTGGCTTTATTCGTCAAAAGATGAATGCTCGTAAAGCACAATAACTCTAGGTCTGTTAAAACAACCGAAAGATCATTGGCAACATACAAAGCAGCAATAACATTGCCGATCCTTTATATAAGTGGTCGGCTTTGATTCCAACCAGACTTCCCGCCAGTAACGCACGTCCAAATAGCATCCAGAAGATACTTACAGGTATCAGAATTAAACTGAATACCGCAAAAACCAGCGTAGCCTGCTCAATCGAATTCCATGTTTCGCTCGGGAAAATTCCTGAAGCCAATAATACGGTTTTAGGATTTTTTAAGGTCGAGATAAATAATTGTCTTTTACGGATATGCTGGTGATGTTGATCTAGTTTTTGCAGATGCGAACCTTTCCAGAGGTGAAAAGCCATCCAAAGTACATAGAGCAAGCTCAGCGTATGTAGAATCCCGCCAATTGCAGGCCAAATCGGGTCAAACAAATGAATGAATAATGCCCATAAACTCACACCATACAGGTATCCCAACCATTCAATCGGGATAAATGTCATGGTTTTAGCGACACCGTGTTGATGTGTTGCACTGGCAAGCAAAGCATTGGTCGGACCAGGGATCAGTAATACTGCCAACATTGCCAAAACAAAAAACCAACTCTCAATCATACACATACCGAACGACTATACATGGGCGCCACCTTAAACGAATTTAGGGCAAAAACACAAATTTTAACAGTGTGGGTGAGCGAGAAAAATCAATGAGTTATGGGGTGTTTATATTTCAAGTATTTAATTTTTATCATTATATTTTGAAACATTTTGCTATAATTTAGTTGCTGACCGTAATCGCGAAGCATGACGATCAGTTTTCAAGATTTATGATTTTGGACGTTGCTTCACGATGATTGGGCAACCTTTGAATTTTGCGGCTTGTACAATGGCGTCTTGTTGCCCGAGTACATTGGCTAGTTCAGTATTTTTGGTATTCATCGACTGTCCCATATTGACCGAGATCGATGGACCAAAGCCCCAACCGCCTCTACCCCAGCCACCACCAAGGCCAAGACCAACCCCGACACCAGTACGTTTTGGCGTTTGTACACCATTTTCGACGTATTGCTGAATACGGTTGTACTCTGCTTGCAACTGCTGGCAGCCGAGTGCTTGATATTGTGTAGGCGACACATAGGTAGGCTTAACCGTTGATGCACATGCACCCAATAACATGCTCGCTGCCAAAACAGGCATCCAATATAAGCGTTTCATAAGATTCTCTTATTTCTTTGATTCAATCTCATTGAACAGGGTCACATAAGCGACGGTCAATTTGTGGTCAGATGCCAAATGAATCAAGGGTAAATTCTTTTGATGTGATTCTTTCATCAAGATCGATGGGGGCAACATGCTATCGAGCACAGGCAGGCCTTCATCTTTTAACTGTTGAACCACTTCACGAGGTAATTTTGCTTGAGATTGGAACTGATTGACCACAATTCCCTCAATCTCCAAGCGATCATTATGATCATCTTGGGTTTCGAGCACATTTTCAATCAAAGTTTGTAACGCACGTTTTGAAAAAACATCACAATCGAATGGAATCAGTACCCGATCTGCTGAAATTAATGCAGATAAAGTAAAGAAGTTAAACGCTGGTGGCGTATCAATAAAAATACGGTCATAACGTGCAGTGAGAGATTGAATCGAATCACGCAATTTATAAATTTTGTGTTTACTTTCCAGTGCATGCTCCAATGCACCAAGGCTTGGACTTGCAGGAATCACATCAAGATTGTCAAAAGAAGAACGGTGCACATAACTGTCCAACCCTTTGCCACGTGGTGCTTTCAGGATTGAACCAATGGCATTTCCGATCAGACCCTTTTGCTGCGTAGTCCCTAAAATATCATCAAAGAAATTTTCAATGTTTGGCTCTAATGCTGCCTTGTCAGCAGAATAGGTTGCATCTTCACCCAAAAGGTATTGGCTTGAATTCGCTTGTGGATCAAGATCAATCACCAAGGTTCTGAATCCCTGTTTCGCGCTAATCGCAGCGAGATTGACAGTAATACTTGATTTCCCCACACCACCTTTTTGGTTAAACACCACACGCGTTAACATGATTTCCCTCTATAATATTTTTGTAAACTGCACGCAGTTTAACCTAGTGCCAAAACAAATACTCAAACAATGTGTCAAACAATCAGGCAAAAACTGGCTTAATCATCACTAAGCCGAGAATCCCCACCATAGCCACTGTACCGATGAGTAACCCTGCACGGCGTTGTTCCAATAAAATGCTGCTGTCCTTTTTATAGGTTTTGATCAAAGAAGACCACAACACAAAGAACAGAATCACTTTGGCATAAAACCAAGGCTGCACATCAAAGTTGTTCATACTGAGTAAAACAGCACCTGTCACAATAATTAAGGTCAAAGATAGATGTTGTAAACCAACAAGGCCTTTACGTGCTTTTGGATTCGGTTGCTGATCGTGTACACCCACGAATAGCGTTGAACCACGTAATACAAAAGCAATAATCAGTAAGCTCACTGCTGACATATGCACAATTTTAGTGAGTAAATGTAAGTCCATCATTGATCCTTAGCTTTTTGGCGCATGTGCACATTCAGGGCTCGCAGGTGCTTCACCTTGCCATTCACTCGGTACATAGGCATGAATCGCAAGCGCATGGATGCGACCAGGGCTCATCAGCTCTGCTGCAACAGCATAAATTTTTTGATGACGTTGTACTAAACGCAGTCCTTGAAATTCATCACTTACCACGATGACTTTAAAATGTGACTCTTTACCTGGAAAATATCCACCATGCCCTGCCGACTCATTGATCACTTCAAGATGGGTAGGTGCTAGCGTGTTTAAACGTTCAATCAACTGTTGTTCTAAGTTCATCAGTCACTCTGTAAGGTCAGATTGAGATAGCTCATTAGTATACATGAGCGGAATCTGAGGGAAACTTTTGTACAAAAATTTGCTTCCCCATGCTTTTTTAGCCTGAAGTGCTTTAATTTTATGCAAATAATCAATTTCTTTGCATAAAATTATTGACCCTATTTTTGCATAATGTATTATACACGGCATGCGGGAATAGCTCAGTTGGTAGAGCATAACCTTGCCAAGGTTGGGGTCGGGAGTTCGAGTCTCCTTTCCCGCTCAAATTTTTTAGTGTAAGTTTTAGTAAAAACTGCTCAATTAGCGGGAATAGCTCAGTTGGTAGAGCATAACCTTGCCAAGGTTGGGGTCGGGAGTTCGAGTCTCCTTTCCCGCTCCAGATTCAAAAAAGCCCTAGTCGAAAGATTAGGGCTTTTTTCTTTGCAAATCATTATGCTCCACGTGGAACATAACAACTCAATATTTATGGAAGCATCCCCTATACTTCGTTTTCTTAACATTCATCATCATATCTTTAAAAATAAAAAAGATGTTTCCAATCGCTCAGAAACATCTTTTCTCACCGTGCATTACATGGCTTGAACTGAAAACTAATCTGTCAGCTTTGTTTTCAAATTTATCCTCTGCTTCTTGGCATAAGCTTCATCCGATCGTTGTCTTTGATCTCGTGGCATAAATGTGGTTGCAATAATCGCAACTATAGCCATTGAACCAATGTACAGCATAATCAAATACGGATTGCCTCCCCCGACACTGAGTAATTTTGTCGCGATCAACGGTGCGATACCTCCACCCAATACCCCAGCCAACTGCACCGAAATAGAAATACCGCTATAGCGAATTTCTGCTGGGAACTGGCGTGCAAACAATTGAGCCTGTGGTGCATACATAATCGGGAAAACCACGCCAATCGCCAACACAATTGCAGTCCAGACCAAAACTGGATCTTTAGTATTCAGCATGCTAAAGAAAGGATAGCTATACAGTGCCAGCACACATAAGCCAAACATAAACATATTGCGCTGCCCGACTTTATCGGACAAATGTCCACATAACGGGGTCATAAATAAAATCACAGCTGCCCCGCAAATCGTGGCAAATAGAATCTCTTGTCTGGCAATGCCCAATTGTGTAGTGGTATAGGCCAAGGTAAAAGTCGAGGCAATATAAAACCATGCATTCTCTGCCGCACGCGCGACAATAATGGAGATGAGCTGCTTAGGATGCTGCTTGAATACTTGTAAGGCTGGAACTTTAACTTCTTCAGCTTGTTGTTTCACTTTTTCAAAGTCTGGCGACTCTGGGACTTTCACCCGAATGTACCAACCGACTGCCAGTAAAATGATGCTCGCTAAAAAGGGAATCCGCCAACCCCAACTAAATAAAGCCTGTTCTGGCAATAAAGAGACCAGTCCGAGTGCGATTGAGGCCAGCATCAAACCGCCGCCCGTACTGGCTTGAGGCAGACTGCCCCAAAATCCTTTTTTACCTTCTGGCGCATGTTCTACCGCCATCAGCACTGCACCACCCCACTCACCACCCATTGCCATCCCTTGAATAAATCGTAGGATCACCAAACCAATTGCTGCCCAGTAACCAATCGATTCATAGGTAGGCAACAGGCCGATCAGGACTGTTGGAATCCCCATCAACATCAGGGTCAGCAATAACATCGATTTTCGGCCAATCTTGTCACCAAAATGTCCGAATACCAGTCCACCAAGTGGTCGCCCAATAAATCCCACCGCATAGGTGGCAAATGCAGCAAGCACACCGGTCAGTGGATCTAAATTAGGAAAAAATAATTTATTGAAAATTAAAGCTGCTGCTGCACCGTAGATAAAAAAGTCATACCACTCAATGGTGGTCCCCACCATACTGGAGATACCTGCCAATCGATGGGATGACTTTTTAGGAGATGAACCGTTTCCATGTATTGTTTGCATCATTCTGTTCCTTTCTTGGATTTTCTTGTTTTATATTTTTGGCTGATCATCAATCCTGACCATCAGCATTTCTGACTATCTGATACTCCTTTAATTCATGGTGATAGATGTTTTGATTTAACTGAGTTTTTCTAGAATTTGCTCGAGTTCAACATTCCGTTGCTGCCATTGGGGTTGTTTGTCTTTATCAACAATTAAGGCGCGTACACCTTCAATAAAGTCACCATGTTCAAACCAGATATCTTGCAAGTCACGCTCCAGTTGCATACATTGCGGCAAGGAAAGACCACGACCTAAATGCTGGAGTTTCAAGCTGGTTTGTTTGGCAATAAACGAACGTTGCTGCAAAATGCCAAGCATCTTGTCCGCCCATGCTTTGAACTGATCATCTTGTTCATGTTCAAGACTCTGCTCAATTTCATCCAAATGCTGAAAACCAAAATGTTTACGAATGCCTTCGGCCAATTGCTGAAGTTCACTTTCAGCAGGACGGGTAATAAAACAGCTGACAATATGTTCAATATTCTGTTTATTCAGGTGAGGTTCATTAGTCAAAACGTCTTGCAGGGCTTGCAGCTTGTCACTTGGTACGTGATAGTCGATTAAATCTAAATACAGTGCATCACTACTGCTGATCTGCTCGCCAGTGATTGCCAGATAAACCCCGATATCATCGAGTCGAGACAGGAAATGAGTCGCACCGACATCTGGGAAAAAGCCAATCGCAGTTTCAGGCATGGCAAATCTGGACTTTTCGCTACTCACCACAATGTGACAGGCCTGTGCCAAGCCAAAACCACCACCCAGCACATAGCCATCCAGCATCACAACGACAGGCTTTTCATATTCGCGCAGTAGGTTTAGCATTTTATATTCGGCACTAAAATAACCTTTATAATCAGCAGTATCATTTTTATAACTGTCATAGAGATAGCGAATATCTCCACCTGCACAAAAGGCTTTGGGACTGTTCGATTTGATTAAGACCGCTTGAATGGCAGCATCATAACGCCACAGTTCCAATTGACTACAAATGCCCTCAATCATATCGAGAGACAGTGCATTTAAATGCTTCACTCGATCCAAGCTGATCAGCCCCAATGCACCTCTCTGCTCAATCATTAACTGATTTTCGATATTCATTTTATTGGTCTCTTATCGATGATTAAATTTGGCCTGACGTTTTTCAACAAAGGCCTGCATACCTTCTTTTTGATCCGATGTCGCAAAAATCGAATGGAACATACGGCGCTCAAAACGCAACCCCTCTGTAAGATTGACTTCAAAGGCACGATTGATGGTTTCTTTTAGCATCATATTGGCAGTTAAAGATCGCGCTGCAATTTTTTCTGCAGCTTGTAGGGTCTGTTCCAGTAATTCTTCTTTGCCAAACACACGCGCTACCAAACCACTTTGTTCTGCCTCTACTGCACCCATGTGCCGTGCAGTGAGACACATTTCCATGGCTTTGGCTTTGCCAATTGCGTGAGTTAAACGCTGCGTGCCACCAATGCCTGGAATCACACCTAAAGTCACTTCAGGTAAACCAAACTTGGCATTGTCTGCACAGTAGATAAAGTCACACATCAAGGCCAATTCACAGCCACCACCAAGCGCATAGCCACTGACGGCAGCAATCAACGGTTTCCGACGTTGCGCAATCTGGTCAGCAAGATGAAAAAAATCATCAAAGTAAATATCAGGAAAATGGAGATCAACCATTTCCTTGATGTCTGCACCTGCAGCAAAGGCTTTTTCCGAGCCTGCCAACACCATACAGCCAATCTCGCGATCTTTCTCTAACGCATCCAACGCCTGATTCACTTCACTAATCAATTCACTATTCAGCGCATTCAAGGCTTGCGGACGATTGAGGGTAATCAATCCAACGCCATTACGCTTTTCTAATAAAATACTGTTCCACTGCATCATCAAATTCCTTGCTTTGCTTTTATAGACTACGTGCGATCACTAAACGCTGAATATCGCTAGTACCTTCATAAATCTGACAAATACGCGCATCGCGATAGATCCGTTCAATCGGGAAATCTTTCAGATAGCCATAGCCCCCAAATACCTGTAAGGCGCTTGAACAGACACGTTCTGTCATTTCCGAGGCAAATAGCTTGGCCATTGAAGCTTCATTGAGACAGGGTTGGCCTGCTTCTTTAAGACGTGCAGCATAGTGAACCAGTTGTCGAGCCGCTTCGATCTCGGTTGCCATACTGGCAAGACGAAAAGCCAGCGCCTGATGCTCAAAGATTGGTTTACCAAAGGTCAGCCGCTCTTTGGCATAGCGCGTAGCTTCTTCCAGTGCAGCACGCGCCAGACCCACTGCCTGTGCCGCAATACCGATACGCCCTCCTTCCAAATTGGCAAGCGCAATTTTTAAACCTTCACCCTCTTTACCCAGCATCAAACTTTTATGCAGACGAACATCCGTCAGGGCAATCTGGCAGGTATCCGAAGCATGCAAACCGAGTTTTTCTTCGACCCGAATCACGTCATAACCCGGTGTCTCACGTGGCACGAGGAAGGCACTAATGCCCTTTTTACCCGCACTTGGATCAGTCACGGCAAATACGATAATCACGCCCGCATTATCACCTGAGGTAATAAATTGCTTGGCACCATTGAGAATGTAGTCATCGCCATCTTTCACCGCGCGGGTTTTAATGGCTGCCGCATCTGAACCTGTATGTGGTTCAGTCAAGGCAAAAGCACCGATCATTTCACCCTGTGCCAACGGTTTTAAAAAATGCTCTTTCTGTTCATCGGTACCAAATTTTAAAATCGGTACACAGCCCACCGAGTTATGTACACTCATAATGGTTGAGGTCGCACCATCTGCCGCAGCGACTTCTTCAAGCGCCAATACATAGGCCAAATTACCCGTGTCGGAACCGCCCCATTGCTCTGGGATCAGCATGCCCATAAAACCGAGCTGCCCCATTTGTGCCAATGCTGCTTTTGGAAATGTGCCATGTCGATCCCAATCACTGGCATTGGGTTTAATCTGTTCTTGGGCGAAACTTTTCGCCATATCACGAATTAAGACTTGTTCTTCGGTCAATTGCATCTTGTGTTCCTTACCCTGCCTTTGCTTGCTGTTTCGCAATTTCCTGATTACGTAATAAAAAGCGCTGAATCTTGCCACTTGGTGTTTTTGGGAGTTCAGTCACGAACTCGACTAGCCGTGGGTAAGCATGGGCAGATAAGCGTTTTTTCACAAATTGGCTCAACTCTTCCGCCAACTGTTCCAAAGGTTGAATACCCGCAGCCAAAATCACGAAAGCCTTCACCACTTCAGTACGGTCTGGATCAGGCACACCCACCACGGCTGCCTCTACCACAGCATCATGTTCAAGCAACGCACTTTCCACATCGAAAGGTCCAATCCGATAACCCGATGTGGTGATCACGTCATCACTGCGCCCGACAAAACTCATGCTGCCATCGGCATGTAACTCGGCAGTATCACCTGTCAAATAATAGTGCCCGACAAAAGGGGATTTACGGCTTTCTTTATAGCCACCAAACCACATCATCGGTGATTGATGAATATCCACGGCTAAAATTCCGGGGGTATCTGCTGGAAGCTCCTCGCCTTGTTCATTGACCACCGCAACACGATAACCTGCACTCGCAAAACCGGCTGAACCTACACGGATGTCATGACTTAAACCATGATGATTACACACCACCATGCCAACTTCAGTCTGTCCATAATGATCATAAATCGGGGCATCCAAAACTTGCTTAAACCAGCGAATCACTTCTGGATTCAGTGGTTCGCCCGCACTGCTGACCACACGGAACTGGCCTTTTAACGGCGTCATTTGCGTAGGATCAGCGGCCATCATCATTCGATATGCCGTTGGTGCCCCCGCCAGATTGGTAATCTGATAATCCTTTACGATCTGACACAGGCTATCGGTACTAAAGCCCCCTTCATAGAATAAGGTGGCATGACCTAAGAATAATGGCCCAGTAATGGCATAGTACAAGCCATACGCCCAACCGGGATCGGCAATATTCCAGAATGAATCTTCTTCTCTCAAACCAATGGCATCTTGCATATAACGACCAAAAGCCAGCAAGGCTTTTAGCGGCACTTCCAAGGGTTTGGCAGGTCCTGTAGTGCCAGAAGTAAACATCAGTAAAAAAGGATCTTGGATGTTTCGCATCACCAATTCACATTGGTCAGACTGCTGTTTCACCTCATCCCAAAAATTAAAGTCACCTGACTTAAGCGAGATGCCTTGTGGATCAGCAACCGTGACAATTGCGGGGCAGTGTTCAATCTCATCGAGTTTGCTGCGGTTCGCCACATCGGTCACCACCAGCTTACTTTGTGCCAATTGCAGACGATGCTCAATTGCCTTGGGACCAAATGCGGTAAATAAAGGCTGATAGACAGCGCCAATACGCCAAGCCGCGAAAATTGTCACCAGCAGCTCAGGCGTTCTCGGCAATAGACCTGAAATACGGTCGCCTGCTTTCACACCTTGCGACTTTAAAAAGTTGGCAAATTGACTCGACCATTGCTGCAACTGGCGAAAAGTATATTGCGCCTTACGACCATCTTTGCCTTGCCAATACAAGGCAATTTTGTCGCCTTGCGCATGGCGATCACAACATTCATAACAGGCATTCAGTGCATCCATTGAACCGGATAGCATTTGTTTTGCAGTGCTTTCCAGATCGAAAGCCTGAACCGTCTCTTTATAATTCAACATCTGTGTTCCCTCAGTCTGGATTGATTGTTATTCATGACAGGGTTTAATTTCTTAATCAAAGCCATCCTTTGGCTTTAGCTTTTATAGTTCTGGCGGCAGGTATTGCTGAATAATGCTAGAAAAATCAAGGTGTGCATTACCACGCATGCACATTTGCTGATACAGCTGCTGCACCATACCCCCCAAGACCACTGGCTGCTTGACCTGCCCTGCGGCTTCAACTGCAAGACCTAAATCTTTCAGCATCAACTGCGTGGCAAAGCCATCCTGATAGCCACGAGAGGCAGGTGCATTTTCATTAATATGCGGCCATGGGTTACAGACTTCAGAACTCCAACAACGACCGCTTGAAGTGTTGATCACGCCTGCTAATGCCTGCGGATCAATGCCAAGTTTCGCACCCAGTGCCATCCCTTCGGCCACCGCAGCCATGGAAATCCCAAGGATCAGGTTATTGCAGATTTTGGCAATTTGACCTGCGCCCACATCACCACAATGCACCACGTTCTTGCCCATATGACTGAGTATAGGCTTCACTTCATCAAAGGTCTCAGCATTGGCACCGACCATAAAGGTCAACGTACCCGCTTGTGCGCCAATGGTGCCGCCTGAAACAGGCGCATCGCAAATATGAATATTTTTACTTTGGGCAACCGCTGCAATGTCTTTAATGGTTTGTGGGTCAATGGTACTGCTATCAATGCATAAGCTGCCTGCTTTCAGCACTTCCAACACACCATCTTCGCCCAGATACACCTCTTTGACATGTTTTGCCGCAGGTAACATGCTAATCACCACGTCAGCTTGTTTCGCCGCTGCCTGCGGACTGTCGCAAACCACACCACCTGCCTCGGCAAAGTGCTGAATCGCCACTTCGCTAAGGTCATAACCATATACGGTGAGTCCGGCTTTGAGCAGATTTTGGGCCATTCTGCCGCCCATGTTACCTAGACCGATAAAGGCGATATTCATCCGTGATCCCCTTCTTAACGTAAACTGATGGTGGTATTTACACCGCCTACTTCGTGGCTGTCTTCAAACCAGCGACTGGTAATGGTTTTGGTTTGGGTATAGAACTGTACCGCCTGTTTGCCATAAGGTCCTAAATCACCAAGTTTTGAACCACGGGAACCTGTAAAGCTAAAGAATGGTACAGGCACTGGAATTGGAATGTTGATCCCGACCTGACCAATATCAATCAGGTTTTGGAAAGTACGCGCAATCGCACCACTTTGCGTGAATAATCCCACACCGTTACCAAATGGATTGGCATTGATCAGCGCAATTGCTTCTTCGAGTGTATCGACACAAATAATCGACAGCACGGGACCAAAGATTTCTTCCTTATAAATGCGCATGTCGGTATTTACGCCACTAAAAATCGTCGCGCCGACAAAGTTGCCTGCTTCATAGCCTTGCACCTGAACATTGCGTCCATCGAGCAACAGTTCTGCACCTTGCTCAATACCGCTATCAATTAAGTCCAACACCCGTGCTTTAGCGCGTTTTGAAATGACTGGGCCGATATCAGTATATGGCTCATGCCCTGCATTCACTTTTAAAGTCTTGGCTTTTTCAACCAATTCTGCAATCCAGTGCTTACTGTCACCAACCATGACCGCCACCGATAACGCCATACAGCGTTGCCCTGCTGCACCAAAAGCCGCACCGACCAAGGCATTCAGCGTTTGTTCCTTATTGGCATCTGGCATCACGGCGACGTGATTTTTGGCACCCATCATCGACTGCACACGTTTGCCATGTTGCCCTGCAAGGTTATAGACATGTGTGCCAACCGCAGTAGAACCAACAAATGAAATGGCTTTAATATCAGTATGGGTACATAGGCGATCCACCACCTCTTTGCCACCGTGCACAACATTGAGTACACCAGCAGGAATACCAGCCTGAATCGCCAGTTCCACCAGCATCATGGTTGACAGCGGATCTTGTTCAGATGGCTTTAAAACAAAGGTATTGCCACATACAATCGCCATTGGAAACATCCACAACGGGATCATGGCAGGGAAATTAAATGGCGTAATGCCTGCACACACACCCAACGGTTGCTGCAAGGTATAAGTATCGACACCACGTGCCACACCTTCAACATACTCACCCATTTGCAAGGTGCCAACTGAACAGGCATGTTCAACCACCTCTAAACCACGTTGAATGTCACCTTCCGCATCGGCAAGCGTTTTACCTTGTTCCGCAGTCAGTACCTGTGCAATCTCCTTCATATTGGCGCGAATCAGATCTTGCAGCTTCAGCATGATGCGCATACGTGCCTGAATCGGAGTTTGACGCCAAGCAGCAAATGCCGCTTGCGCTGCCTCAATTGCCGCATCCACTTCCTGAGCTGTAGCAAATGGCACACGACCAATCACCTCCTGCGTTGCAGGATTAATAATGTCTTGCCATTGTTGGGTTTCTGATTCGATAAAACTGCCATTAATGAGTAACTTGGCTGTTTCCAATTGAATATTTTGGATTGTGTTCATAACCTCTCCATAGGCCGTATTTTTATTGTGTTCAGTGTTCAGAAAATATCGATCGTCGTATTTTCTTTATTCAGGTTTTATTCGAGACTAACAAAGAAAGCTTTGACCACCAACGCAAATTAATGCACGATCATTGTGCAAATATGCACAAGGAAGATCATAATAATGAAAGTGGATTGGGATCATCTACAGTTTTTTTTAGTGTTGGCGCGGACCAAAACTTTAACCAATGCCGCCCGTATTATTGGCGTGGAACATAGTACCGTGGCGCGACGGATTCAGGCTTTAGAACAAACTTTAGGAATTACCCTGTTTAAACGCGAAGCCTCTGGCTATGAGCTGACGATGGAAGGTTTGGCACTGGTTCCTCGGGTTGAGCAAATGGAATATGCTTTCCTGCAAATTGAAAAACCTCATCAACCTTTGCAAGGTCGTGTGCGAATTGGCACACCTGAAGGCTTTGGTACTGCATTTTTGGCACGCTTGTTAGCGGAGTTTTCCATACAATACCCCTCGCTCACCATTGACCTGATTCCAGTACCGAAAATGATCAAGCTGTCGCATCGCGAAGCCGATATTGTGGTCTCCATTGAACGCCCCACCTCAGGTCCTTATATCATTACGCGGCTGTCAGATTATTGTTTAAAAATTTATGGCAGCAAAAAATATCTGGCACTCAACCCACCCATCCGTGATTTACAGGATCTCACCCCGCATCGATTCGTCAATTATATTGATGATCTGGTATATAGCCCTGAGCTGTACTGTCTGGAGCGCTTGCCTTTAAAACTCAATGCTAATTTTCGTAGCAGCAGTATTTTGGCGCAGCAAATTGCGGTCAGTTCAGGTGCAGGATTGGCCATTTTGCCCAAGTTTCTCGCCGATGATAAACCTGAACTTGAAACGGTATTAGAACAACAGGTGCGCTACACCCATACCTTCTGGATGCTGACCTTTGTCGATTTGCAGCATGAACCTCGTATCAAGTTGGTCTGGGACTATTTACGCAAACAGGCCGATCAATATCAGCATTTATTGGTGGATTAAACAGAATGACTATCCCATAAAAAACCGATCAATCTAGATCGGTTTTTTACTCATATCGACATAGGCTATTACGCCAATTCACGCCCCAATTTTTTCATGCGGGGTTTATACATCAGCTGATAGGTCACGGCCAAAATGATTAACCACAATGGGCTGACATAAAGTGCTTTTAAGGTATCTGGCTCTAGTGCCAAGATCACCAAAGCAAACAACAAGAAAGCAATAACGATATACGACATAAACACGCCACCTGGCATTTTGAACTTGGATTGAGCATGCAGTTCTGGACGTAATTTACGGTAGCGGATATAGCACACCATGATCAGACTCCAGACACTAATGAATAGAATCACACAAAGCGCACTCGCCAAAGTGAAAGCTTCAAGAGTATTCGGTACAAAGTATTGCAGCACTGCCCCACCCATGATGAACACACACGAGAAAATCAGACCATTGGCAGGTACTGCACTTTTCGATAAACGACCAAAAGCATTTGGTGCCTGACCATCTTTAGATAAACCAAACAACATACGGCTGGTTGAGAAGACCCCACTGTTCATGGAAGACATCACTGAAGACAGTACCACCAAATTCATAATGATGGCCGATGTTACAATCCCTGCATTCATGAACAATTCCACAAATGGACTCTTGTCCGCACGAATAATATTCCATGGCGTGACCGACATTACCACCAATAAGGCCAACACATAGAATAAGATGATACGAATCGGAATCGCATTGATGGCTTTTGGCAGATTCTTGTGTGGATCTTTGGTCTCAGCAGCAGTGGTTCCAATCAGTTCCACGCCAACGAAGGCGAACACGGCGATTTGGAAACCTGCCAAGAAACCATCCAGACCTTTTGGAAACATACCTCCATGTGACCAGACATTACTGAGCGATGCCACAACACCATGAGGTGCTTGAAAATGGCTAAAGATCATATAACCGCCAACGCCAATCAGACCAATAATCGCTAAAATCTTGATCAGGGCAAACCAGAACTCAATTTCACCAAACAGACGTACCGTAAGCAGGTTTAAGAACAGCACGAATAGTACACAACCCGCACTAATCGCTGCCTGACCAATTGGGGTAAACATGGTGCCTTCAGGCAGCCAAAAAGTGAGGTAGTTAATGACAGCAGCCAGATCGGCAATACCGACCAGCACCCAGCCTAACCAATAGGTCCAGCCCATGTAGTAGCCAGCCCATGGCCCAATCAGGTCATGCGCCATATCAACAAAAGATTTGTAGTGTAAATTTGCCAGCAACAGCTCACCGAGTGCTCGCATTAAGAAGAAAAACATCCCACCAATAATCATGTAAATAAACAGAATCGATGGGCCTGCCAAGGAGATGGTTTTGCCTGAGCCCATAAAGAGGCCAGTACCAATAGCGCCACCAATTGCAATCAATTGCAAGTGGCGATTTGAAAGTTTTCTTTGTAAGTCTTGGGGCGATTGTTCGCCTTCTGACTGATGCTGTGTAACCGTCATCTTAAGTTCCTTTTACTCTTTCCTCAATGAGTCAGCCTTGATTTATCTGCCATACCCTAGCTGTCCTTTTAAGACTGCTGACTCATCTTCGATTGCAAGAAAATACGTATCTGACTACGTTTTATCTACTGCAAATACGTTACTTTTCTTCTTTTTTTATATTTTTTAAACAAAAATAAAGCGGATCGCTTTATTTTTGTGCTGCAACAACTGCAATTTCGATCAACCATTTCGGATTGACTAAATCGGCCTGAATGGTGGCACGTGAAGGTGCAACATGACCTTTCAACCAATCAATCCAAATGGTGTTGACCACAGGGAAGTCTGAAAGATCTTTTAAAAATAATTGTGCTGAAAGTAGGCGAGATTTATCCGTCCCTGCTGAAGCAAGCAGTTGTTCGATGGTTGCAAGTATTTCACGGGTTTGCCCTTCAATATCAAGATCCGCATTTTTAGGCACCTGACCTGATAAATACACCACCTTATTGAATACCGTTACAGCGCTCATCACTTCGTTAGTATTAATCTTTTGAATATCCGAATTTGACATAATGAATCCTTATTCCTGAGTCATAAATGAAACGCGCGCAGTCACGCCACACATCAGTTCATAACCAATGGTGCCTGAGGTTGCTGCGACATCGTCAATAGGTAAAATTGTTCCTGTACTTGATTTGCCCCATAGCACCACTTCACTGCCGACTTCAGCATCATGGATCGGGCTGAGGTCTACAGCCAACATGTCCATGCTGACCCGCCCAATGGTTTGGGTTCGAATTCCATTCACCAGAACAGGTGTGCCCGTGGCTGAAATTCGTTGATAACCATCGGCATAGCCACACGCTACGATACCGATTCTGATTGGCTGCTCAGCCACATAGCTGGAACCGTAGCCAACACTTTCATGGGCATTGAGTTCTTGCACAGCAATGATTTCACTGCGCAAGCTCATACTTGGCGCAAGGCCCCAGTCCTGAATACGATGTTTAGGATAATCGGGAGAACTGCCGTACAGCATGATGCCGCCACGCACATAATCCGATTGCAACTGTGTTTGATATCTTAAAATTGCAGCACTGTTACTGACCGATCGTTCCCCTGGCAAGCCCTGAATGGTGGCTTCAAACGCTTTGAGTTGATAGTCAATTCCAGTCTGGCCAAAACGATCACCATCGGCATCAGAGAAATGCATCATATGGGTAATACTGGAGATCTGTTCCAATTGGTTCAATTGCTGCCAAATGTCACGGTATTGCTGTGGTTTAAAACCTAAGCGGTTCATACCACTGTTCATTTTCAGAAAAACATCAAACTGCGCTGGATAGCCATATTGTTGTATCCATTGCAGTTGTTGCTGATTGTGCACAGTAAAACTGAATTGATATTGCGCACAGTCAAACAGGTCCTGCGCTGAAAAAATCCCTTCAAGCAGCAGAATAGGCCCAGTCCAACCTAAAGCACGTAAACGTTTTGCCTCATCGATATCGAGTAAGGCAAAACCATCTGCACTTTTAAAAGATTCATAGACACGTTCAATCCCATGCCCGTAAGCATTGGCTTTGACCACAGCAAACACTTTACTGTTGGGCACCGACTGCCTGACGACCGCTAGATTTTGACGTAAGGCTTGGGCATGGATCACCGCAGTAATCGGACGAGGCATACTAAACTTCCTTGTAAACCGTGATTATGCGGCGTGTGAATAACGCTGAATGGATAAACCATCGGTGCTGATGTCCGGACGGTGATTCATGACCAAATCACTGATCAACTTGCCAGAACCACAGGCCATGGTCCAACCTAAAGTGCCATGTCCTGTATTCAGGAACAGGTTCTTGTATTGCGTTGCACCAATAATCGGTGTGCTGTCTGGGGTCATCGGACGTAAACCTGTCCAGAACGATGCTTGTGCAAGATCGCCACCCGGGAATAAATCTTGAGTCACCATTTCCAAAGTCGCACGACGGTCCTGATTCAATCCAAGATTAAATCCACTGAGCTCTGCCATACCGCCAACACGAATACGCTGATCAAAACGGGTAATCGCAACTTTGTAAGTTTCATCCAATACCGTTGATTGCGGTGCAAATTTTGGTTCCACAATTGGAATCGTGAGTGAATAGCCTTTCACTGGGTAAACAGGCAAATTCAATTCCAGTGGTTTAAGGAAATCACGTGAATAACTACCAAATGCCAGTACAAAACGGTCAGCTGTTAAAATCGCACCATTGACCATAACACCTTTGATTTCATCGCCTTCAACAATCAACTTTTCAACATTTTGATCAAACTTGAACTCCACACCCAAGTCTTGAGCAAGTTTTGCCAAAGCATTGGTAAACAAATAACAATCGCCTGTTTCATCATTCGGCAGGTGTAAACCACCCACTAATTTATCAGTGTGTGCTAATGCAGGTTCTACAGCACCTAGCTCCTGAGCATTCAACAAATCAAAAGCAACACCACATTCTTTGAGTACTTGAATATCACGCTGCACGGCTTCAAGTTGTGCTTCACTACGGAACACTTGTAGCGTTCCCTTGGCACGATTTTCGTAGTTGATCCCTGTTTGCGCTCTTAAATCACGTAGGCAGTCACGGCTGTATTCTGCAACACGCATCATGCGTTCTTTATTTACCGCATAGCTTTGTGGATTACAGTTTTTCAACATCTGCGCCATCCACTGCAACTGCCACATACTGCCATCAACGTTAATGGCTAAGGGTGCATGATGCTGGAACATCCATTTTACGGCTTTAAAAGGAATACCGGGTGCTGCCCACGGTGTTGAATATCCTGGGGAGATTTGGCCTGCGTTACCAAAACTGGTTTCTTTTGCAGGTCCTGACTGACGGTCAAGCACCGTCACTTGCGCACCTTGTTGTGCAAGATAATAGGCACTTGCCACACCAATGACGCCACTTCCTAAAACGATTACGCGCATAATAGATCCCTCACGCACACACTAGGTTATTTAACTAGTATATTTTTGGATCAATAGTTTTTTTCACTGATTTTATGACTATAATCTAGGTAATTTAATATTTTTATCGCGAAAAAATTAAAATAAAAGGGAATCTTCTATGCGTAAATTAGACCGGATTGATCGCCTGATTTTAGATATTTTGCAACGTGAAGGTCGAATTGCGATCAGTGAACTGGCATCGCGTGTGAACTTATCTACCACTCCTTGCTCAGAACGAGTGAAGCGCTTGGAACGTGAAGGCATCATAGTGGGCTACTATGCCCGACTCAACCCCGCTTATGTCGACCGTAGCCTGTTGGTGTTCCTCGAAATCAAACTTTCCGCAAAATCTGGCGATGTATTTGATCAAGTGGCGCGCGATTTGGTGGATATTCCTGAAGTGTTGGAATGCCATCTGATTTCAGGTGAATTTGATTATCTGGTGAAAGCGCGTTTAAAAGAAATGAGTGCCTATCGACGCTTATTAGGCGATTTATTAAAAAAACTGCCTGCCTCTGCCTCTTCACATAGCTATATCGTGATGGAAGAAGTCAAAGAGTCTTTATATTTAGATATGGGCGTATAACAATCAGATACTTCATAACAAAAAAGCCCAGATTGAAGGGCTTTTTATTATTTCATCCAAAAGTTTTTACCGTAATAAGCACCATTTAACTGAGTTAGTTCAATCAACTTTTCTCTGAATAGATGAAAGTAGGCTTCATCTGGTGGAGTAGCATTACACCAAAAATGATCCAAGTCACTTTGTACCGTTAATCCTGGCAGATCATAGAGAGAGCGGCCCAATGTTTTCACTGGGATATGGTGATACAGGGCTTGGATTCCCGTCGTACTGTTAATCGTGACTAAGCCTAAACCATGTTTCAATAACGTAGGTAAATGGATGTCACAGAAATAATGAACACGCCCCTCAATCCCTAGTTTTTTTGCTAGATCCTGAATCAATTGACCATAGTGCCGATAACCACGATCCATCGGATGATGCTTGAGTACCAAATGATGTTTCTGCTCGGCATGCTGAGCAAAAGAAGTCATGATCTCGACGATACACTCTTGTACATCTGCATAATGACTATGTACACGAACTTGAGAGTCATTATGTACCTGCAAAGTAACAATAAAATAATTCTTATTGTACAGGCGAATAAAGGTGTCAAAACGTTTAGGTTCAAGCAGATAATTTTTGAATCGGCGTATTAATGCCATAAACCAATAGCCGAATTCTTGTATTGGATTATAACCACGATGATGTCGATAAAATGGATAAAGCCATAACAATAAGGCCCAACACAGATAGTATTGAAAACCGCTCCAAATCATCAGATGATAGTGGTTGTCACTCGATTCACGGTGAAGCTCTACGGTTTGAGGCTGTTTTTCTGCTAAAAAACGTTGCTTAAAATTCGAAAAATCGTTGACTCCATCTGCCTCAAAAGTCAGATAGTCAGGTCGAATATAGCCTTCTTCAAACACAAAGAATTTAACATTGAGTTGTTGTGCAATTTCATGTGCCTGTTGATGGTAAAAACGACAGTCACCAAAACAAACAATTGCATCAATCTGATTTTCCTGGATTTTACTAGATAACCAAAGCCCAAAATCTGCCGACTTTTTTCGATAATGCCAAATATTCGGACGAGCATGGTAGTAACGCCAATCACCTGCATTAAAGTTAACTTTAAAACATTCAATTTGCTTGCTTGTAAGCCAGTCGGACAAATCTGTAAAGAATGATCCTATCGGTCCTTGTAATAAAACAACTTTCTTGGCAGCCAATAGCTCATCTAAATATATAGACAATCTCTAATCCTAAAACTTTATTTTCAATTCACGCAAGCGTGTAAACATCCATGACCAA
Source organism: Acinetobacter sp. ANC 3882 (assembly GCF_022549545.1). Lineage (NCBI taxonomy): Bacteria > Pseudomonadati > Pseudomonadota > Gammaproteobacteria > Moraxellales > Moraxellaceae > Acinetobacter > Acinetobacter sp. ANC 3882. The sequence continues at coordinate 76,500 of NZ_JAKZGB010000009.1, forward strand.
ACACTTGATGGAGATTTCTCTGCTGTTTGCTGTAACTTACATATCTGTTGCATCACATGTTCTGGTGTGACTAAAGGAACCTGTAACTCACGGGTATCCGGTAAATTATAAACTGGATATTCCACCAATACGCTAAACGCCAATTCATCGACCGTGAGCTTACGCTGTCTTCTCACACATTGATGTCGATCAACTGTAACACCCCAACCTGCATAAAAAGGCATGCCATAGCAGTAGACTTTAATATTTCTTAACAGGGCTTCAAACCCTGATAAAGAAGTGATTGTGTGCAGCTCATCAATATATTCGAATAGTGTGATAATTGATACGTTTTTTTCAAGACGATCGACAAGATGCTTCATCTCATCCCATACAATTTTGCCTTTTCTGAGCCCTTCTTCGACATCTGGATGGGGCTTATAAATGATATATGCATGAGGATTATTTCGACGAACTTCTTCAATTAAGGCAAGATTGGTTTTGATATCGATTCCTCCCAACTGGATCGACAAATCATCTTCCACCTGCCCTACAACCAATATTATTTTCTTTTGCTTATCAATTTCTTGAATACTATCGACAGGTTGATGACCAACATTATATTTAGTCAGTTTATTTTGAATGATCTGTTGTACCAACAGTTGAATACGCTGCTGTTGCTCTGGGTTAAGTTTGACCTGATTGAGGAGCTGTTCCAAGCGCGATGGACGAGTTGCATCGTAGTAGATTCCGACATCATCAAACACCAAAGAAAAAGGCCTAATCAGTTTAGCACCTAGTCCTAAAGAGCGCAGAAAACCATCCTCCACTGTCCATACTTTTTGAAAGCCTTGTTGCTTTAATACAGCAGCTTTTTTGCCCCAAGCCACGATGGTCTGATCTTTACGAGGTTTAAGCCAATGCTTAAAACTGAGTTCAACTTGAGGAAAATCCAAGAAGTCTTTGATAAAACTCTTTTTCCAGCGGCTAAAACCGTAAGCCACAATAGACGAAGCAGATAATTGTTTTTGGAACTGAATATTCGGAATAAATAGATCTACGATTTCCTGTAACTCACACTGTTGCTGTGAAACAGGTGAAATATACTTTGCGTACCGCAAATATGCCGCAACGAACAATTGTTCTATCGTACGTGAAACATTTCTTCGGTCTTGAATCGCTTTAGGTATTTTTTGATGATCCTTGGTCAGCCCCCAACCTGCATACCAGGGAATGCCAAAACAATGTACAGGTTTGCCTAACATTAACGCTTCAAAACCCAATTGTGAACTCACCACATAGACTTCCGACATCTGTTTGCATAAATCGATCGGATTATAATTTTCTGCCAGTAAATTTATATTTGGCGCTTTGTAGTGTTCAAGCGAAAAATGGCTCTTGGCTTTGCCTGCCAATACATCGGGATGTATTTTTACCCAGATCTGTGCATCAGGATGATCAAGTACAGCTTGTTGCAACATCGTATCAAAACTTTCTGCCGATGCCATTGCATACTGAATAGATTGATCACCTAAGGTTTGATCAACCACAAGGATATTTTTTTGATTATGAAATTTACTTGATTCAAGTGATTGGTAACGTAAATTGTATTTGGTAACACCTGCATTCAAAATCTTTTGAATGAGTGCTTGTGCATGTAATACTTCATCTTTTGAAAGTGATAACGCTAAGATTATTTTTTCTAAATCTGAGGATTGTGTCGCATCAAAATAGATACCAGACTGATCTAAAACGATGGAAAGTGGCTGAAAGCCCGCTTTGCCTAGCCCCATAGAACGAATAAAGCCATCTTCTGCACACATGGCGATACCATGCTGCTCAAAAGCCAATGTTTGTGCTTTTTTAAAACTGTTTTTACGCCCCCAACCCCAAAATATTTTATTATTTTTCGTGTTTGTGCGTTTTTTGATCTCTTGAGTCAATGAATCATATAAATCATTGTTTTTAAAAAAATATATTTTCTTAATCCCAAAAGGAATGTAATCTAACATATGAACATTTACAATGTTGGTGCAGTTCATTTACTATTATATCACATATTCTTTTCAAAATTTTTTCTAACCTATAGCAGGGGAAATTTGAAACTAAACCACTAATTCAAATTAAGTTTTTTTAATGGAAAAATCAATTAATATCTTAGCTGTCTTGGATGACTTTACCTTTACCGCGCTTGATTTAGAAGCAAATGTAAATTTAATTTCATACCAGCATTGGTTCTATCATTTTTTCCCTGGAAAAATTGACTTTGTTTTAGTTGAATCTGCATGGTTAGGCCAGAAACAAAAGTGGCAATACCATATTGCAGACTACCCAGAACATCCAAAACGTAACAATGACAAAGTCAAAGCATTGATTCAATGGGCGAAAAAACATCAAATTCCAACGATTTTCTGGAATAAGGAAGATCCGTATCATTTTGACCAATTCATTGATTCTGCAAGATTATTTGACTTTATTTTTACCACAGACCGAGCATCCATCCCCAATTATCAAAGCTTGTGTCCAGACTCGAAAATAAATTATTTGAATTTCCCATTCCAGCCCAAAATTCACTATCCGGCCCCAATCAACCAAACAGTTTCTCGTTCTAGCTTATTTATGGGCAGCTACATGCATCATATGTTCCCAGAACGTCGTAAATGGCAAGATATCTTATTTGAAGCTGCGGCACCGCATGGCCTATGCATCATCAACCGGCACGATGACAAAAAAGATAAAAATTATAAGTTCCCCGCAACACTAAAGGCTGAATATTTACACTCGGTCCCTTATCGTGAGACGGGACATATTATGCGTAAATTTCAACAAATCATTAACGTCAACTCTGTTACCACTTCCCCAACTATGCTCTCCAGAAGAGTGGTGGAAGGAATGGCCTGTGGTCGTTTGGTAATTAGTAATCCAAGTCTTGCCCTACAGAATTTATTTCCTGAGCTGTGCGAAGTGGTTGAAACACAAGAACAGGCTAATGAATTATTTGCCCAACTCAGTTATGGACTGAGTCATCAACAAAACGAAAAAATACGTTATGCTTGTGATCATGTATTCATCCACTATACGGTGAAACAATGGTTAAAAGATATCCTCAACAGTTGCCAAATCGATCACCCCTACTTATATGCTTAAATTTTTTTTCTCGAAAAAGAAAAGACCTGATTATGGTGCGGTTGATGTATCAATCGTCATTCCGATCGACTTAAGCTATCGTAGCAGTGATATTTTAGGACGGATCAAGCGTCTGGTCACGATCGCACAAGACCAATCCATTCGTTTTATTTTAGGCTGTAATGCACAACCAGAACGCCAAGTACAACAACTGAAAAAGATCATTGCAGACTGCCAACAAATCACGCTGGTGATTGACCAGAGTGCTAGCGGGCATCTTTCTCGTTTAAGAAATATTGCATTGGCCCAAGTACAAACACGCTATGTCATGCTTCTTGATATCGATATTCATATCAATCTTCAGCAAATCCACAACGCATTTAACGAGGTACAACAGCATCCTGCGCAATTGTGTATGTACCCATGTTTGTATTTGAGTAAAAAGGGTAGCAAACAAGTCAACCAACTGACTTTAACAGCATTTAAACAGGCCTATTACGATTTTAGGCGAGATCTGATTTTACATCTGGCTTTTCCATCGTCCATCATCATTACTGACCTAAAGTCTGTACAAACAATCGAAGGTTTTGATGAGCAATTTATTGGACATGGTTATGAAGATTTTGACTTCATGCTGCGCTTGTTTCAGTATAAAGGCTTAATTGAGTATCAACCTGCATTATTGCTTGATGAAACTTATATGGCACCAATGATGGCAACAGGTTTCCGAGCCATTTTGGCAGAGAACCAACTGGAGCAACTCTTTCAAAAACAATATTTTTTACATATCCATCATGAGAAAGATAAAAAGAGTCTCTATCACCAACAGCGGCAAGTCAACCAGCAACGCTTTGAAATGAAACTCAAACAACAGATAAATGCAGAAGCGACAGTAACTGATACCACCCCACCTTATCTGTTAAAAACTTTCTTTCAGTTGTTAGCTCAGCAGAAAATTAAGCGCCCTGAATATTCTGCACTTTGGGCTGAGATTCAAGGGTATAAGTTGAGAAAATAATTATATGAATTGATAAAGTTTGTTTAAAGTTCTACAACACTATTTTGAAATATGAAAATTATGATAAAATTAAAAAAATAAGCAAGCATATTAAACTGGAACTAATGCAAAAACGTAATATTCGACTTAAAGAACTTGGTACTAATATCAACAAAATATATGCACCGACTCTAGAATATTTAGAAAACTGCCCCCGACTTAATAAAAATGAAGTATATGAAATAACAACAGATAATGAAGGCAATCAACCAACTGTTTTTGGAAATGAATCAAATAATAAAATCTTTATGATTGGAGATTCTTCTATAGAATGTATGTATATCCGAAATAGTAAAAAAGCACATACAGTATTAGAAGAAATTTTGCTAAAAAATGGATATGACTATGAAATAAAAAACTTAGGAACTTCAGGCTCTCAAACTCTAAATATTATTAATTTATTAACAAATAAATTAATTAATAAAACAAATTCTACTGTAATAATAGCTCTCCCATCAAATGATGAAGGTCCTTTACTTTACGAAGAAGATTATTTTTCACCACATATTTATCATGCTACAATTTTACCAGCCACAGAAAAAAAAGTTAAAAGAAATAATGAAATAAATATAGAGATTTATAAAAGAAATTTAGGTCTTATAACAGCAATCTGTAATCAACTGAATTTAAAGTTACTTTTTACTTCAATTTGTTATACAACTGATGCCCCTCATCTGAAAACTATGAATAATATTGCACGAGAATACTGCAATATCAATAAAATACCATTCTTAGATCTAGAAGAAGAATTTCAAATCAATTCACATTTCTTTTATGATAAATTACATTTCTTACCCGAAGGGTCTGTCTTTTTTGCACAAAAGCTTTTTTATTTTTTGAAAGACCAACTTATTCCGAATAGTAAAAAAAATTTAGAGATTCTTAAATTCAATTGTTCTGGCATGTTGGAGAAAAATACTATATGGAGTGAAACTATTTCCAATATAAATAGCCAAACAAAAATCAAACTAGTTATAGACTTTGAGCATTTAGAAAATACAAAAACACCTGCATTATATGCAATTGATTACTTTGACATCAAAACAAAAGTTTCATTGATTAAATCAGAAAATCCAGATATTGGATATTACAAATATTTCTCTGGACAACCTAATAAAAGGGTAGAAAAAGTTTTTAATATTGAAATCCCATCAGATTGTAAAGAAATTAAAGTTGGAATTAGGAAGTGGGATGGAAGAGGAATTTATATTCATAATGCTTTTTTATCAGTACTTAAATAATTACCATAGCAATTACCATTGATGAAATTAAGTTATTAAATATTTTCGTTAATGGTAATAAATCAATCAAATGAACTAGTTATTTCCTTAAAGTTTATATCCTTATAAGCAATACGAAAATTTTTTGATGGTTCCTGATATTTATATACACCAAACTTTAACCTAAAATTAGGCTCAGCGTTACTATTTTCTGGATAACCCATAGCTCCTGTCCAATTCAAAATTTCCTTATTATTTTCAAAAATTATAATTTTCCCTTGCATATCCGAAGTAATTTGAAAATTTACTTTAAATTTTTTCCATTGCGGACTAAGTTTAACATTCACCAAATTCTTTCCAGCAATACTATTTTGAGGATTCCTGATCATAAATGCAGCTTGGTCACTACTACCTCTTTTCATTCTCAATCCAAAAATTGGTGAATATTGAGGAGCTTGCCATATTTGTAATAGATAAAAGGACTCATTCGTTATATCTGAATCTGGAAAAACTTTTAGCTTAAAATTAATCTCATAAGATTTCCCAAACTTAATCTTAGGATTTGCAAATGTTAACTCAACCCTATCATTGACTTGTTTATTATCAGCAACCGACGCAGAGTTCATCATAGCTTTTCTTGTATTACTGAATTTTCCAACTAGGGGTTTTTCAGCTGGTACTGCAAAAACAACAGCATCTCTTTCTAATTTTGGAGCAATAGCATTACCTTGACACTTTCCTGAAAGCCGCCCATTACTTTCAGAGATATAATTTCCTCCATTACCAATTTTTTCCGAGCAACCATCTGCATTTAATATCTCTAAAGCATATGCTTGTGAAAATTGACATGCAATTAGAATTAGAACAAATCTTTTAAAAATCATATACTTTACTTCCTAGTGCCATAGGATATATTTAACAAATTCTTTGGATTGCTCTATAAAAATATATATCATATCTTAAAGAAAGATTAAATTTTAACCCACTCTTTATGATTCATTATTCGATTTATGACATCTATATAGTTATAATTCATTAAATCCAAAACTGTAGCTTTTAATAAACCATTAATTAACAAAGTCTGCATAACAAGGTGTGAACCACCTTTAACTGGTATGAAATATGGTAATGGATAGGCTGTTAATATCGTTTCTTTCATAAACCTTATATCTCCAGATTCTAATGGATCATAAATAATAAAAACTGGTTTTGATGTTTTAGGTACATTACTGATCGGAACATGTTTATATTCGACATCCTGATAATCTGGATGGCTCATAATTGGATGAACTGGTAACATAGGAGCGCCAGCAATAATAGTTGCATCTAAAATACCACCGAAATAGCAGGCACAATATCCTCCTAAACTAGTCCCATATACAAAAACTTTTTTCCCAATAGTTTTATCTTTAATTACTTTCTCAAATAGCTCTAAACTTAAATCCTGATACTGGTTCTTATCATGCTTGTGTAATGCAATTAGATTCCAACCATTAGACAAAATAAATTCTGCTCCAAAAGGAGAAGTCGTTTTATCTGTTTGCGCAGAATTAAATGTTACAAATGTTATATTTGACTCTTGATTAAATTCTGTGATCTTTAATCTTTCCTCTTCATATAAAACTTCTTCATTAACAACAAATACACGCCCATACTTGTCTAAATAAAAAAATCTTTTAATGATTAATTTATCACTTTCTAAAACAGTATTTTCACATTCAGGTCTATTGAATAATTTTAAACAATAAACTTTATTCTTTTCAAGTTTGACCTCTAATTCTGAATAAGTTTTCTTAATATAGGATTTTGCAGCAATCCTTTTGTTTCCAGATAAGATATAAAACGCAAAATCTGAGCCAAAATTTTTCTTTACATGTACTGTAAATTTTGGCTCTGTAAATGTAACTTTCTCAAACTCAAAACTCATTTTCCTACCCTTAAAGAAAGTTAATACAATTTTCAATTTCTTGAAAATCTTCCCCAATAATAGAACTTAAGAGATTATTATTTGAAACAGATTTCTTTATATCTCCCATGCGCGATTCTTTGTAACTAGGTTGAATATCATTTGAATCATATCTATTTTTTATAACCTCTACTAATCGATTAATAGTAGTACTCTTACCAGACCCAGTACAAACCACTAAGAAGTTATTGTCATTTAGATTATAATCCATCAACTTTATATTAGCTTTCGCTACATCTTTAACATAGATGAAATCACGGTATTGTTCACCATCACCATAAATCGTTATTGGAAGTTTTTGCCTAATACGATTATCAAATATAGAAATTACTCCACTATACTCACTATGCGGATCTTGTCGAGGTCCATAAACATTAAAATATCTTAATGCAATACATTCTAATCCATATTGTGAAGCGTAAAGTTTCATATATTGTTCTGTGACAAACTTCTCTAAACCATAAGGTGAGATTGGTCTAGTAATAGATTTTTCATCTTTAGGTAATGTTGGCTCATCTCCGTAAATAGCCGCACTACTTGCAAAAAAGAAACGCTTTACAGCATTTTTTCTTGAAGCTTCAAGAATATTTAGAGAACCTTTAATATTAACCTCATTCGTGAGTAATGGGTTTTCTATTGATGTTTGGACAGATGCTATAGCTGCTTCATGAAAAACATATTGGACATTATGCTTCTTAAAGATTTGACATATCTCTTCATGATTACAAATATCAGTTTTATAGAAAATAAATTTACTTGATATATCTTTCAATAAATCAATATTAGATTGCTTTCCTGAATAAAAATTATCAACACCAATTACAATATTTGAAGGTTCTTTTAACAACTCTTCACAGATATGAGAGCCAATAAAGCCAGCAGCACCAGTAACTAAATAGATTTTTTCCATATTTTACCTCACGCTCGCATATATAAAGTCTAAATATGCTTTGATTGTAATATTTAAATCAAAATTATCTTTTGCATATTTTTTTACTTTATTGATTTCAGCTTCAGAAAAAACATCATTATTAAATATATATTCAGCTGCCAATTTTACATCATTAAAAATAGGTGCTTCTCTATAAACACTCTCTGCACCGGGCCAATCAAAAATTACTGGTTTGGCACCTGATGCCATTCCTTCTGCAACAGCAGTATGACACCCTTCAATATCACTAGTCGAAAGCATCCAACCAATTTTTCGGAACCAAGCTGCAACATCAGCTCCATAATCATCAAAAATCACTCCACCTTTTAAAATAGGGCTATTCTCAATTCGTTGATATTGTTCTAAGAAATATTTTTTCTCATCTTCTTTCACCCATACAAAAGGAATATCCCATGGTTGTTTAGACTTTATACGTAGTGTATATCGAGAATCTAAATTACGTAAATATTCTAAAGTATCTAAAGCACGATCCAATCTTTTTAAAGTTGGAACCATACCCAATAAACCTAAAGTATATTGATATGATTTTGCTTTCGGTCTGTCAAATAAATCTATATCTGCATATTGAGGAATAGTAGATATTTTTTCTTCTAACCATCCATAATTTTTAATGCAGTGATCTTTTATGTAATCACTTACAACTATCATTTTTTCCACATTATCAAATTTTATTAAATCTGGTTGACTAGTCGTAATTTCAAAACGATGTAAGCGAACTAATAACTTCTGATGAGATAATTTATTTTGACTATAGTAAACAGCTGCTCCAACAGCCCATTCACATAAAATAATATCGGCCCACTCTAATAACTCTCTTGATTTCTTTGCATCATGACGGAGTGTAGTACTCCAATTATCAAATCTAACGTCTAGATTATTATCTTTTAGTATTTCATCGATGATTCTGGTAAAGAACTTATTATCATGAGATGCAATCAATACTTTCTTTTTTTCTTTCAAAATAGGCCTAACGACTATTTTTTCCTGCTCGTAAAAAGGAGCCAATCGCACTTTATAAGTATTAGAAAAACTATACTCTTTAGCAACTTCCTGCAATTTTTTCGACCAATAAACATAAAGTTTAGGGTAGTTTACAAAACTATCAACTACTGCAGGAATTTCTTCTATTGTATTAACAAACCCTGGATAATCATTTCCAACTAGTCTAATATTTGCAGCAGTTTTCTTTAATAAAGGCAATGTACCAACGGACATTGCTTCTAAAAGCTTTGTTGAAATCTCATTACTTGTATCATAAACATCTTGTCTTAAAGAAAGCATAAATGAAGCTTGAGATACTTTTTGAATAGTACCTTTACGATCTAATTGTTTGATCCAAGTAAAATTTGAGCAAGTTTCTGAATTTAATAACTTATCCTTAATTCTTCCTACAAAACTTTTATCAAGTTTTGATGAGTTGATCTTCGAACCAACATACATAAGTTGATATTTATTAAATCCATCAATCAACAGTAAATCTAAAAAATCTTCTACATAATACTGTTTATCTAATTTTCCCGCATATATTAATATAGGGTTTTTAATTTTCTTCTGTATTGTTTTCACCATAGACTTTTTAAAATCTGGGACAATTGGATTTAAAACAATAACTTTTCCTATAAAATCTGGATATTTGTAATCGAAGTATGACCGCATTTCTTCAGTTTGCAATATCACTCGAGAAATATAAGGCAGTGCTTTTTTTATGATATCTTGCTCGTAATCATCTTCATAAATATTTAACTTAGCAAAATATGTATCAACTTTAGATAAAATTTTCTTATAAGATGGATTTTCAGCCTTATTTACCAATTCCTTTAAATATCGTGGTGCTCTCAATATTATATGATCTAAATGAATTTTTTTGTCTAATCCATTTAAAATAGTAAACAGTTCATAACTAGAACATGGATTCTCATTGCCCTTATTTATATAAGGATTATTAAAAAGATCAACAATATTTACATGAGGAATCTCATCCAACAGGATACGAGAATTGATTTTATCTCTTAAAATCAAATAGACATTGAATTTATCTTTAGGAAAAATTGATGATATTGATTGTAACCAGATAGATGAGCCATCTATACCATTTGTTGATATATCACCAAATATAGCAACATTTTTTTTATTTACAATCATTCTTAAACACTCTCATCAAACAACACATTATTAAACAAAGACAATCTATCTAAAATAATAGGAAACAGAGCCAAATCATCTTTATGAACTAGCACCTTATTAATTCTATTATTTTTTAACAATAAGTCTAAAAATTGATTTGTTTTAGGAATATCATCATAAGTTCCAAAGTAGCTCCACAATGGATTATCAATTATATGAGATAGATTCAACTCTATCTCATCAAAATTACCATGGAGTAATAACTCTCTAAAATTATTAGGAGTAAGCAATGTCCAACCATTTTGTTTTGCTAGCTCATTACTAAACGTTAAGACCTGCTTTCTATCTTTTAAAATTGGTAAAAAATAAAACTGAGGACTTGGTTCTTCATTATTAACTCTAACTTGGGAATAATTAATTGCTACTTCCTGTTTGAGTATTACCCTACTCTCATTAAGCAATGTATTTTTCACATTAGCTTTTTTTGTCGCAGCTAGAAGTTCTTTTATAAACTTATTTAACTCTAAAATTTTTATAGAATTAGGTCTATCATAGAATTTCATAATCGCCATTCCAACACGGAAAGCATGAGTATTCTGTAATTGAAAAACCTTTTTCTCTAAATCATGAATATAGTTTTCAATTTCATTGACCGATTTTAGTTCTTTCATTATTTTACCTAATTATCCCACGAAGCTCATTACAGAATCAGCTGGCAACTGAATAAACTCGGTATGCTTCACTAAAACTGCACGTACATCTGCTTGCTCTAAAGCTTCATTTAAGTCAACTAAACGACCATTTGTGATTTCGGCTGGTAATTTATGAATATTCGGTTCAACCAAAAATAGCTCCACATCATGCTTCAAGCCAAATTCTTTCGCAATTTCAACCGCTGGGCTTTCACGTAAATCATCAATATCAGGTTTAAAAGCTAGTCCCAATAAAGCCACTTTTGGTTTACGTCCTAAAGCACCGAGTTTTTCAATCTCATTTTCAATTTGCTGAATAACCCATTTTGGTTTGTAATCATTCACTTCACGCGCTGAACGCACCATTTTTGCCAACTCAGGAGTTTTGTTGACAATAAACCATGGATCTACAGCGATACAGTGTCCACCGACACCCGCACCCGGTCTCAAGATATTGACACGCGGATGATGATTAGCCAGTTTAATTAACTCCCATACATCAATATCGAGACTGTCACAGATTAAAGAAAGCTCATTGGCAAAAGCAATGTTGACATCACGGAAAGCATTTTCTGTCAGCTTGGTCATTTCTGCAGTACGTGCATTGGTCTCTAACAACTCACCTTTAACAAAGATACGATAAACATCTTTTGCTTTTTGGGTACATGCTGCTGTCATACCACCAATGGTACGGTTATTTTCAACCAATTCACGAATCACATGACCAGGTAAAACACGTTCAGGGCAATAAGCAATATGTACATCCACTTCGGTGTCTGTTTCATGCTTCGCAAATTTCAAATCAGGACGTAGGACAGATAACCACTCGACCATCTGTTCTGTCGCCCCGACTGGCGAAGTTGACTCTAAAATGATGATATTGCCTTTCTCTAATACAGGTGCAATGGTATTTACTGCAGCTTCGATATACGAAAGGTCTGGTGTGTAATCTTCACCTTTAAATGGTGTCGGTACTGCAATCAGAAAAGCATCGGCTTTTTCTGCTTGTAACGATGCTTTTAAATGTCCAGAAGACACTACTTTTTTTACAATTTCTTCTAAACCAGGCTCTACGATATGAATCTTACCTTCATTAATGGTATCAATCGCATATTGATTGACATCAAGTCCGATCACTTGTGCCCCAGCATTTGCAAACATGGTTGCTGTTGGCAAACCAATATAACCCAAACCACTGACTGAAATTTTTAACTCTGACATGGAGATTCTCTACAATATTTAAAATATGCTTCTACTATTCATTCACACTTTGCGATTAAGCAAATTGTTTTAAATGCTCAATAATTCTTTTACATGACAGTCCATCACCATAAGGATTATGCGCAAGGCTCATTTGCTGATGCAGTGCTTGGTCATCTAACAAAGCAGAGGTCTGCTGAATAATTAATTCTTTTGAAGTGCCCACCAGTTTTACCGTGCCTGCTTCAACCGCTTCTTGACGTTCTGTGGTATCACGCATCACCAGAACAGGAATACCCAAAGATGGTGCTTCTTCTTGAATACCACCAGAGTCAGTTAAAATGATATGGCTATGTTGCATTAACCAAATAAACTGGACGTATTCTTGCGGTTCAATCAATTTAATATTTTCAACACCATCAAGATATTGATAAACAGGTTGCATCACATTCGGGTTCATATGTACAGGATATACAAATTCAACCTCTGGAAAGTTTTCTGCAAGTGCTTTAATCGCTTTACAGATATTCTCAAAACCCTCACCAAAGTTTTCACGACGGTGGCCTGTAATCAAAACACGCTTTTTGTTGAGATCCAGCATATGAAAATGCGCACGCATTTCTTGCTGTAGCGCTTCATTATTATTGAGCTGATCTTTCACATAAAATAGCGCATCAATTACCGTATTACCGGTAATACAGATTTTACTTTTGTCGACATGTTCTTGGAGTAAATGGTTAGCTGAGGTCTCGGTCGGGCAGAAATGCCATTTGGCAATCACACTGGTCAATTGACGATTTGCTTCTTCTGGCCATGGCGAGTAAATATCATAAGTACGTAAGCCTGCTTCAACATGGCCCACATCAATCTTTTGATAGAAGGCTGCCATTGCTGTGCTCAGTGTAGTAGAGGTATCACCATGTACCAGTACTAAGTCTGGTTTGCAATCCACTAAAACTTCTTCCAACGCCAACATCATTCTGGCATTCAGTTCAGTCAAGCTTTGACCTGCTTTCATGATATTGAGGTCATAGTCAGGTTGGATATCAAATACAGATAAAACGGAATCCAGCATTTGTCGATGCTGAGCTGTGATACAGACTTTTGTTTCAAAAAATGGATCTGCACTTAATAGTTTTACCAAAGGCGCCATTTTAATCGCCTCAGGTCTTGTTCCAAACACAACTAACACTTTCATACTTTCACCAAATTATTCAATAATTTATTTAAAAAATTATTGTTTCAACACCATATTCTATCAACATGTTTGTTTTAACCCTGAGCTATTTATGCGTCAGAGAATTATGCCCTATACATTCAACAATCAAATTATCCCTATAAATCCAATGCCACCTTGGCTGCAACCGCAATTTGGAACAATACTTGAGTAATCCCTCGTGTTAATTCCACAACTTTGGTTTGTACTTTAGGAAGGACTAAAATTTCATCCCCCTGTTGAATCTTATAGCGTTTACTGACCAGTTCAGACTCACCATTTTGATGAATTACCACCAGTTTTGATTTATTCGACTTCTGAGTAAAGCCACCGACCTGATCAATATAAGACTGTGCCGTCATATTCGGTTGCCATACCACACCATTCGGGAAAGTCACTTCACCGTGGATCATAACCACTGAGGTTTTTTCTGGGATATTTAAAATATCGCCATTTTCCAAAATCACGTCATCAAAATCTTTAGGATTCAAGACCACTTGGCCTTTAGGTTGAATCGTACGTGCTTTGGCAATAAACTGTTTGACCAACTCGGCATCTTTTACGCGTAGATTAGCCTCTTCCTGCGTGGTTGAGCGTACAGAAAGTGTTGCTTCTTCAAGTTTATCTAAAGAAACGTTTAACATTTCCTTTTGCCGCTTAGCAACCGATGGTCGGAAAAGCTGTAAGGCATTCACTTCTGACAAGGTGTTCGGCTGAATCTGCTTCATCACTTCGGATAGTTTAGAACCATATGGTAACACCACAGCATGCGCACCATTATGCGCACCCTCAATCCGTACCTGAATCGTTCCGGCATAACGATCAGCCGTCACGGTTAAAATATCACCATCTTCAATCACCACATTGTTTGCAGCAGAGAGTGGATAATATTCACTGCGGTATTCAGTACCCTGACGACGCATAATACTTACATTGGTTGCCCCTGGTTTCAGTTTTGCTACCGATAACGCCTGAGCAACGGTGACTTCAGGAACGTTAAATTCAAAGTCATAGGCATTAAACACTTCACCCGACACCGAGAAAGTATGGCTACGTGGTGCTACCACAATCACATCGCCATCACGGAAGCTATAAGGCTGTAGTTTGCCGGCAATTAAAAAGTCATACAGATTGACATATTGCTTGAGCTGCCCATTACGCATGATACGGATATCGACATAGCTACCCCGTTGTGCATCGACCCCACCAGCACGGTCAAGATATGCGAGTACGCTATCATTGGCGACACCACCATAAGCACCAGGTTGATTCACAAAGCCCGTCACCATGACTTTCACGGGTTGTGACTGTACCAGAGCTGCATAGACGCCAACATTGGCGACATAAGTCTTACGGACATAGCCTTCAATCAAAGACTGTAAACGACCATTGGTGGTGCCCGCAACTTTGACAGGGCCTACATTGGGAATAAAAATATTACCTTGTGGGTCCACGGTTAAAGTACCCGCAAACTGATAAGCACCCCAAAGGCGTAAATTGATATTATCGCCAGGATTCAGCACATAGCTGTCATTAAAAGTTGAACCTGCGGTACTGGCAAACGCGCCTTTAAACAGCTGTTCACCAAACATTTTGGTTGCGGTTGGATATTTTTGTGCGCTACTTGGAGACAGCCCAACCACAGATTGACTTGGTAAAATCGTATTATCGACCACATCATTATTAGTTTGTAAAACATTACTTGCTAAATCTTGTGGTAAAAGAGACTGTGTATCTGCCGCAAAACTATAAAAAGAAGACAATGCAAGCATACTGGTCAATAATATTTTTTTCATTGTGCTTATTCCTTATGCTCACGGATAATCGAGTAAATCAACATCGTGATACCAAATAAAATATTTAAAACTAAAAAATAGGTTGCTATCAAATAAAGCGTACGTGGGTAAAGTGCGTCTTGTGCCAATTCAGGGGTAGATATAACAACTAATTTTTTAAGTTTGCGAGACGCTTCCAAACGGGCTTTTTCAAGTGAGGCCAAAGAAAGCTTATAGAGATCAGTTGCAAAGTCGACATTGGCTTTTAAGGCCTCAAAATCCGCTACACTTTTATTCAGCTTACTCGTACTAGGTGAGGTGAGTTTGGCTTTTTCATCTGTTATTTGCTTTTGCACTGACTCAATCTGGCTACGGATTGCTACCACCTGCGGTGCGGTTTCATTTAAATAACTTAATGATGTTCTTTCTTCCGTACGCAACTGTGCCAAGTTCGACTCTAGGCTAGCAACCACTGTTGCAACCGCTTGGGCTTGCGCCTGTGGGTCAAACATCTGGTTTTTATTTTGATAATCCAGCAAAGTGTCTCGTGAAGCATCTAATTGTTCTTTTGCTTCATTTAGCTGCTTTTCAGCAAATTTTAGTTGCTCTTCAGCAATTTGTTGCGAAAGATCATTAATAAAAGCTTCACTATTTTTTAGAATTTCTTGGTTAAGACGTAAAGCAAATTCTGAACTAAAACCTTGTGATGCGATGGTCATCATCATGGTTTTTTCATCTAAATTGACTTGTACTCGTTGGTTAAAGTATTTTACTAAATCTTCAACTGAAGCATCAGAGTCTAGGCCAAAAACAGGATCATTAGGTACAACAAAGGCTTTACGTAAATTAAGTTTTTTATCTAAGCTTTCAACCATATTTCTCGAAGAAATATAGGCGGTTAAGATATGTGCATCCTCATTACTGGTATTACTGACACCAAGCAAAGTACTCAACCCATTTGTGGCTGATGCGTTAGATACCTCACCCACCTGTTTAACTAACAGCGTCGATTGAGATACGAAGCGCTCTTGAGCAAAAAAACAGAGATATATAATGATGAGCAATAGTGGCAACATCACAATTGCAATATAGCTAATCACCAAACCTTTATTTGTTATTGACCGCATACGCTTTATAAACCTCTATTGCCTCTGCAATATTTTCAAAAAATTCTGCTTGCCCGTTCCGCATTAAAAAAGCCACATCGCAATTGCGGGTTAAATCATTGAGATCGTGCGAGACCATAATAATATTGGATTGCTGTTTTAATTCATCCAACAGAGCTTGGCTCTTCTTTCTAAAATTGGCATCACCTACCGCTCCGGCTTCATCAAGTAGATAATAATCAAAATTAAAGGCCATACTCATCCCAAAACCAATTCTTGAACGCATGCCCGATGAGTAGCTTTTAATCGGCATATCAAAGTATTTACCAATTTCGGCAAAGGATTCAACAAAATCAATAATCTGGTTCACTTCATCTTCATTGCTCAGATAAAGACGAGCGACAAAACGAACATTTTGCCGTGCTGTTAAACTACCCTGAAAACCACCTGACAATGCTACCGGCCAAGA
Organism: Acinetobacter sp. ANC 3882; assembly: GCF_022549545.1. Taxonomy (NCBI): domain Bacteria; kingdom Pseudomonadati; phylum Pseudomonadota; class Gammaproteobacteria; order Moraxellales; family Moraxellaceae; genus Acinetobacter; species Acinetobacter sp. ANC 3882. The sequence goes on from NZ_JAKZGB010000009.1 coordinate 93,382, forward strand.
AATCGTCTTATTGGTCACGACTTTACCACTATCAGCGAAATCGATACCGCCAATAATTCTAAGCAGGGTACTTTTACCCGCGCCATTTTTGCCTAAGATCGCTACACTTTTGTTTTCAGGTAAAGTGACATTTAAATCTTTAAATACATAATGACGCCCCTTCGGTGTCACATAGGATTTTGTTAGATTGCGTAGCTCAATCATTTTGTTTTTACCATACGCTGTTCAAAACGCTTATAGAGCAGTAAACCTAGAAATAAAGAACCGATAATCCATTCCAACACATAGGTTAAAGAAATACCTTGAACTAGTGGATAATTCGGTGCAACTGTATGGCGCATCAACTCTAAGAGATGAATAATTGGATTCCATAGTAGATATTGTTGATACTCAGCAGGAACTAAATGAATGGTGTAGATTACTGCTGATAAGAAATACAAAATGAAAAACAGCATTGGAATGAATTTATTTAGTTCTTGGGAAATATCACCAATCACCATAAAAACTAGCCCTAAGCCAAAACTTAATAGACTTAACAATACCCAATAACCCAATAGTGTTGGGATCGCCTCAAAACTTATAGTAAAACCAAACCACAATAAAATAGCGCTAAAAAATAAGTACGCTACAAAATATAAGAATAACTCAAGAAAACATCGTGCAATCAGTGTGTCAATCGGCTTTACGGGCTTATAACTAAATAGCCCTTTATTGGCTTGTACAGCACTTAATGATTGTATAACGGTGGTTCTAAACAGAAAAAATGGGATAATCCCATTGACTAGAAAAACCTCAAAATCCATACCAGGTATGGTATGGCTAATTCGACCAAATAGAAGGAGTAAAACACCAATATGTAATGCAGGTTCAAGTAGAATCCATAAGTACCCAAGGCGAAACTGACCAAAACGGGTTTGCAACTCGCGTAAAAAAAGCGCACGAACTGCCGCATACATGACTTGCAGTCCGCCACGGGGTTGTAACCGTGGTAATCCTTTTAAACTGGATGTTTGCTCATCCATCCGACCCCCTGTGAGTGCCTAATCTTTGCACTGCTGTTATTTTCCAGCGAAGCTTAAATTATTTTGTTGGAAAATTAAAGTTTCAAAATGTTCAAAAATTTCAGATTACGAGAAAGTTCTTCTATTTAAAAACGACAAAATAGAACACAAATTAAATTAAAACATCGGAATTAATCACACAAACAATTAAAGTAAATAAAATTCAAATAGTTACAAAACAAAAATCAACCACCGAAACGTAAAAAGACACTAAATTAATGTAGTGAATTGTTATTTTGATAACAATTCACATAATTAAGTTATTCATCTTCGTCGTAAATATAGCTCATACACCCCCAGCCATCATATTCACCATTGAATTCTTTGGCGATCTTGGTCATCCATTCTTCTAAATCTGCAATATCTTCATATTCCAAAATCATGTTGACATGAATATTCAACACCCAAAGGTCTGATCCATCGGAATGTACTTCTTCCTGAAAAAGTGAAATTTTTTGTTCTTGATGTAAAAGATGCAAGGCACATTTTTCAACCTGTTCTTGTTTTTCAAAAACAATCGAAAATTCGACTTCATGTGGCTCGTTGAGTTCATTGCCATCTTCAACCATCTGCCATAGCACGTTGCCATTATCATTGTCTGGGAATTGGTCATAATCGCGAGTCATATAAATATCCTTTGTTGTGTTTTGGACTTGATATTTGGCTATAGATTAGCCGATTTTTATGTCATCTTTTAGACGAATTAATAGCAATATTGTAGTCAAAAAATGATCAAAGTAAACGTCCTGCGACCACTGTGTTTCAGCTTAAGATAATGCCAAGCACCACTTGATCAAGGCAAGCTATTCCATTTTCATAGATGGGTTCTGGATAGTCTTTAAAGACATCACGCTCAATATGCGACAGACGAAATCCACATTTTTGATAGAGCGCCAATTGATCCAGACTCGAGTTACCCGTCTTCACCCATAAACGATGCAGATTTAACTGTTTAGCATATTCAATCGCATGCTGAATCAGTGCCTTAGCCAAGCCCTGTCCTTGATAGCTTTCGGCCACTGTCAAATTCTTAATTTCAGCTTGATCATCCGTTTCGAGTAAACAAAGCTGAGCAATGATCTGTGCTTGGGCATTCAGCATCACAAAAAGCTTTGCGTTAAATAAATATGTTTCGATCTCCACCCAACTTGGATCAGCCACCAACAACAGTGGCTTTAATTGCGCGTGTTGTAAGTGTGACAATGTGCTCCAGAGAACGGGTTGAATTGAATACATGATCTTGCCTGTTTATTGTAGTCTTTTAGAATCTTACCTCAGAATGAATTTCAACGTCATGCCGCTTGAGTGGATGCTGAAATGCCAGATAAGCAGCATGCAAGGCCATACGTTTTAAATGAAACTTGGCAGGTTCAGGATGATAGAGCTTATCGCCCATGATCGGATGGCCAATATGCATCATATGCACCCGCAGTTGATGCGAACGACCTGTCACTGGTTCCAAACGCACGCGGCTTTGATCACTTACTGCATCATATGCCATGCATTGAAACAAGGTTTTGGCTTGCTTCCCCAACTCAAAATGGACGATCTGACGTGGGCGGTTTTCCCAATCGGTAATTAGTGGAACGTCAACACTCCCCTCGGCCTGAATTTCACCTTGTACCAGTGCTTCATAGTATTTTTTGACGGTTCGTGCCTGAAACATTTTACTGACCGCCACTTCTGCTTCCCGATGCTTGGCAAACATCAATAGCCCTGAGGTTGCCATATCCAGACGATGCGTGACTTTGGCCGCAGCATATCGCTCCAGTACCCTTAAATAGGCACTGTCTTGATGCTCAGGTAGACGCCCCATCACGGACAATAAACCTGCAGGCTTATTGATCACCAGCAAATCCTCATCTTCATACACGATGTCTAAAGGATCTTGCGGCGGCGCATAAATAAAGTTGTCATTTAAAGGCATAGAGAGCTAAACAAATCAAGCAAAGACAAAAACAGCAGCGATTATAGGCGTCCCAAATAGTTTCGCAAACATTGATTTATCCTATTCCCTTAAACGAGTTAAGATAAGGTTTTGAGCGCTTTACTTAACGTTTCTTTGTAGCGTAGTTCCAAGCTTTCAATATCCCGATTGAGAAAGGTAATCAGGTAATCTTTTACCCGAGCAAGGCTGAGCTGTTTAAATGAAATGCTGTCTTTGCTTTTGCGTGTCACCAAACCAAATAAATCTTTTTTGGGAATGATCACGGCAATATCACTGTCCAGTTTAAACTCCAGTTGTTGTGATTTGGCATAGGCATCGAGGGTAATTGAAATGGTCTGCTCTGTACCATGATCACTGACAATAAAACTGGTGTCCGCACCATTGAGTTGTAATTGACGAATGAGCTGCTGACGCCAAGCCATCTCGTCAAATTTACTTAAAATCGTTGCCAAATCAAATGTACCAATATGATCGATTTCATTTCGATTCATCTGATGCGGATAGCGGATTTTAAGCTCGAACTCATTCATACGGGTACTGACCTATTGCTGTAATTTTTTTGATTTTTTAAATATGGAAATAATTATATCATTTTGTTTTTTAATATAAAAATATCGATTTCTATTCAAAATATTGAGATTACAGGATTTATTTCACATTCAATTTTAACTTTCTTGATCTAGTTTTTATTTTTTCGATCTGATTATTCTTTTCTATTTGGTTAAATTTTTTAGGGTATCAAGGGAAAACAGAGGTTGTTTACTTCAACACCTATGACTTTGTAAGTCATAACCTTTGCCTATAAACTTTTGATCTATAGCGTCCTAAGCCGAATCGAGACCTTTTGGGTTGGTACACACTTGCTTTGTAAGCATCGGTGCATGCTGCTCTTTTCGATCCCTTTCACACCCTTGAGACATAGTTTAGGCAGATCGCGCTGGGATTGTTTTCCTAAAAACAGCTATTTCTAGCCATCAATGAAATAATTTTGCAAAATAAATTAAAAAATATGAAATATTTTTCATTTGTATAACTTTAATGCAACTTAAATTCTCACTAATGTAAATTTAATAGAAAAATCAATCATCCTATAACACGGGAAATGGCACATTTTCAAAATAGACACTGAAATCATGCATAAACTCATCTTGTCCAGCATAGGCCAAAGCAATCTTTCCAGTCCATTGAATATTAAATAGGGTAGTACCGATGACTTGTTCAAAATAAATCTGGTGTTGTGCAACGGCATCATGCCCTAATAAATAAATATGAAAAGCGAACTCATCCCAGTTCTCTAGCAGCTCTGGTTGTAAATCAACACCAAAACACCGACCATTTAAATAAGAAGGTGTATAGTCAGCTAAAGCACACACAGGAAATCCTGGATTTTCCCAATAGGTACTCGATATCGTACATGCATGGTAGTTTTGCCAAACGCTAGGCGCTTCCCAATCAGAATCATAATCGATCTCTTCTGTATCGATTTCGCGTTCACTGTCATAATCCGCTGATTTTAGATGAAAATCGAACCAAACTTTTCCATCAATCTGTTTAGCTAACCAGCTAAATGCAATGATGGGATGTCCCTCAGGCCAAGGATTCTCTTTAAAATAAATTCTATTTGTTTGCATTTTTATCCTCTTCTAACTAAGCCCAAATCACCATAATCGCGGCGACAATCACCAGCCACAGGCCTAAATGATCGGTTTTGGCGAGCTTCTCTTTAAAAAAGAAAGCTGAGATCAATAGGCTAAATAGAATTTCCACCTGACCCAGTGTTTTGACAATCGCAACGGTTTGCATACTCATGGCACTAAACCAACCGACTGAGGCCAAAAAGCTACAGATACTCACTCTTAAGGTTAAGCCAACACGTTGCCACATCTTATACAGGGTCGATCGGCTAAAAAATACGAGATAGATCAACAGTACGATACATTGAAAACTGATCAGACTACATAATACCCAAGCCGCCCGATGCAGGAATGGCAACATGCTCAGCTCTAAACTGGCTTCACGCACCAATAAAGAGGTGATGGCAAAGCACAGCCCACTGCCCAATCCAATCATTAAGGTTTTTAGGGAAAGATCGGACTGCTGCTTGCCTTTACTCAGTAAAAATACTGCAAGTCCCCCAATCACTACCCCGACCCAGCCCCATGTGCTGAGATGTTCTTGCAAGAACAGAACACCGACCAAGGCTGCCAAGATCGCTTCACTTTTAGCCAGTCCAACCCCGATAGCATAGTTCTTTTGCTGGAACAGTTTCACCATTAGAGCAGTGGCATAGATCTGACTAATGCCCGCAATCACGATATAGAACCAAAACTTATCGGAAAAATGCACCGATGTTGTGACAGGCTGATGCCAATAGAGAAAGGCCAAATAGCTAAAAGCAAAGATCGGTGAAAAGATAAATCTCGCCAGTGTGGTGCCATAGACATCCACGCTCGTACTGAGTTGTTTTTGAAATGCGTTGCGCCAAGCCTGCATAAATGCAGCCATGAGAGTGAACAGAATCCAAGTGATCATCATAAGCTTGAACGCAATATCAAAAGTGAAGCTAATTTACGCTGTTCTGACTGGTTTTTCGATAGTCGCCAGTGCTTAAAAACTTAAATCATCAAAGTCTTTCACTTTGGATAGATGGATCGGTGCCTGATTGATTTTGCTCCATGTTTCTTTAAATCTTGGATCCTCTTCTTCATTTTCACTCATATTTTTCCGTATCACTTTTTTGCTTGTTAAAAAGTTAATACTGGTTTGGCTTTGAATGAGGGGGCCATGATTGCTTGAATCATCATAGCCAATCAGACGCAGATCATTACCGTCTAAGCGAAACAGATAACTCCAATAACCATAACGTCCATGCGAATAATAGACACTCAATAGATTATTTTTAATTTCCATCCATAACTCAGGTGGGAAATAGACGCCACCATCTTCATTTTCTGAGCTAAAACAATTGAGGTTGCTGATAATAGCTTTGTATTTGCCTTTTTCATTGAGCAATACAATTACACCACGGCGGTTGCGGTCTAAATGTCCACGATACTCATCATGTACAAAGGCTTTGGGATCAGTGGCTTTGACGATCAGCACCACATCCTTTAAACCATCTTTATTAAGGTCGCCTTCAATGGCTTGAAAGAGTTGATATTTCGCAGGTATATAGGCTTTATAGGTGACTTTATCTTTACGTAGTTTCAGTTCTTCTGCTGTGGGTTGTTCTTGAGCAAAACTGACTTGTGGCAGTGCAGATAGGCTTGAAAATGCTAATAATAATGCGGCAATAAGTCGAGTCTTTATCATCTTTTTATTTCATCATTCAGGTTGTTATGGGTGCTATTTGTTTTATAAAGAATGGCTGACTTGCTCTTGGCGTTTTGCATGAATCCAACGCCCTGCAACAATCACTAAAATAATCACTACGACTGTAATCACCACAGGCATGATAAAGGCCAAAATCGATAACACGACCGAGCCAATTAACTCACCTGTCGAGATCACAAAATTACCCAATCCACCTGTGGTTGCGGTCGAAACGCCACGTGCTGCTACGGTACTCATTTGCACCACGCCTGCTGTTCCACCACCGACAATCAGTGCCGCTGCCCAAGTCGCAAACTGGGACATTTCACCACTGCTCACCGCCATCGTGGTCAGTGTGCCTGCCACCACAGCCGCAGGTGTGGCAATGGTATCTAATAGGTTATCTACCCATGGCACATAATAAGCTGCAATTTCACAGATCGTAGCAAAGCCCAGCGCCATACACACCGATGGAAGTGCCAGCCATTCAAAGCCTTGGGCAGGTTGATACCATCCCATGAGGGTAGCAATACTCATCGCCAATAGCGGCACAAAGACACGAAAACCACAGGCTGCGCTGAGTCCAACGCCAATACAGAGTCCTAAAATTGTTTCCATTACGGATTACCTTTCTATGCCTATGACAGGTCTTGTTATTTAAATCTTATTTTTAAGGTAACAAAAAGCCCTATCAAGGGATAGGGCTTTTATTCAAACAGTGGGTAACTGTTTGGTATTTTGCGGCTTAGGCATTCTTACTGTTGAATTGATTGCCAAGGCATTTGGTACACGGAGGTAAACGATCAGTACCAATTTCTAAATAGGTGCGGTGTCCGCATTGAACACAAAAATAGAAGCCTGTTCCAGGTTTTTCGCCAGCAGTTACCATCTTTGTTCTCCATAGATTTTAGAAATGGTACATATACTATAGCGTGATAGTTTTGATTATTTATTGACCTTTCCGACGAGTGGTGATGGCGGAAAGGTGAAGCCATACAGATACAGGATATTTCAAAATACAAAACAACTATATAGATGTTGATGCACTTGGATAGTGAGATACGATAGGAGTCATATCTAGCAACCAAATACAAAAAAGCCCGACAAGATGCTGGGCTTTTTTATGATTATTTAAAATGACAGTTTTAAGTAAAAATTTATATCAATTGTTATCTAATCTTTTATTACTTAAAGGGGTATTTCCATTTTTTGCGGGGATAGAAGGAAATTTAACTCGACCAACTGCTTCTAAAATAGATTTTCTACATTGTGTTGCAAATCTGGCATTCTTATTATCTTTTAAATACTTAGCCACCAAAAAGAGATCAGGGGTAAATACTAATGCAGTCGAACTCACTAAAGCAGCAGAGCTACATTTATCAGTGAATGGATCAGGTCTTTCATCTAAAGGAAGTAAACGGTAAGCATTTCCAAAAAGTACAGATTTAGCAGGTACTAAAACCTCTTCTCTTTGTAGGTCTTCATGTATATTCAAAGATAATTGTCTCAACTTATCAATATTAATAGCTTTATTATCTTTGCCTTCTACCTCCCCTATTAAACGCCCTTCAATTGATTCAAACACAGCATCAAATTCAGAGTCTGCATCTTCATATTGAGTTACGGAGAACCCTAAAATTTTTAGAGCGTCTAAAATTGAATATTCTAATGGTTTTCCTTTTTCAAATAATAAATTTCTTAATTTATTTAATGTTCTAACCTCATCTAGTATTAATTCTTTATTTTGATTTAATTCGTTAATTTTTTCTTCCAATAATAATAATTTACTAGTAGCAGATATTTCTGAGCTGAGTTTATATTCATCATTTTTTGCCCAATCAGGCTCTACAGTTAAATTACCATCTTGCTTTAAAGCTTTTTCTAATCCAATTATTTGTTTAATAAAATTATGTGAAAACTGCTGAGCTTCGATACTCCAATCATCTGTTTCATCGTCAAAAAATGACTCATCTGAAAAATCAATGTTTGGTAAACCAATTAATGCACCATTAGAATTGTTAGATTTGACAATAAAACCTACTGTTTTTTCACCATGTCTTGTCTGTAAACATGGCGTAACGCTTCCTTCAATGATTACCTGATAAGAAGATTTTTCTGAAAAATTTGTCCAATATGTTGAAATAACTTCAGAATTCTTAGGAGCTAATTTTATCTCTTTTCCTTTAGAATTTATTAACTTAAGATTTACAGGTAAAACATTATAATTACTATAAGAAGCAACTATTCTAGTTGTTTGTCTATTTTTTCCAGTCCCAGAATATTGCTTTTCACCTGTTTCAATAAATAATTCTTGCAGTTTATCCAAGAAAAAAATAACTATTTTTCCGTGATCAATTGCTAATTTTATTTCTCTTTTCCAATGCTCAGTTTGTGATTTAAGTTTAAATGAATCATGATCTGAGAGACTAGGTTTATCTTGGAAATACTCTCTAGTTCTATAAATATAATGACTAATATCTGGCTGTATAAGGATTACATCCCAATCCAGCAAAGAAGTTTCAGAATCAAAACCACAAGTTTCGGAATCTTCTCCACAAAGAGAAAAACCTATTGTTAAAATCTTTTTTTTTGCCATATCTTTATAAAAATTAAAAAACCCCACATAAATGTAGGGTTTTTATTAAGCAAAATCAATTACTTTCAGATCAAAGTATTACGCCACTTGACCTTCTAAAAAGTCTTGTGCAAAACGCTGTAATACCCCACCCGCTTCATATACAGACACTTCTTCTTCTGTATCTAAACGACAGGTTACAGGCACTTCCAGAATTTCTTCCTTACCATCCGCTGTGGCACGCTCAATCACTAAAGTTAAAGTCGAACGCGGTGCAATATTACCAATCACGCTATACAGCTCAGTACCATCCAGCTTTAAAGTCTTACGGTTAACGCCTGGCTTAAACTCAAGCGGTAAAACCCCCATACCCACTAAGTTAGTACGGTGAATACGCTCAAAACCTTCGGCAACAATCGCTTCCACACCTGCAAGACGTACACCTTTAGCAGCCCAGTCACGGCTTGAACCCTGACCATAATCCGCACCCGCCACAATGATCAACGGTTGCTTACGGTTCATGTAGGTTTCAATCGCTTCCCACATCCGCATCACTTCGCCTTCTGGCTCGACACGTGCTTTTGAACCTTGCTTAATGGTACCGTCTGAACGAACCACCATTTCATTAAACAATTTCGGATTCGCAAATGTGGCACGTTGCGTGGTTAAGTGATCGCCGCGGTGCGTTGCATAGGAGTTAAAGTCTTCCTCAGGCACACCCATTTTCGCCAAATATTCGCCAGAAGCACTGTCTAACACAATCGCATTCGATGGAGACAAGTGATCAGTGGTGATGTTGTCACCCAAGATCGCAAGCGGACGCATATTGGCTAAAGTACGCGGTGCAGCCAACGCCCCTTCCCAATACGGTGGACGGCGAATATAGGTACTCATTGGACGCCAATCATACAATGGGCTTGCCGCTTCTTCATTGACACCCAAATCAAACATCGGAATGTAGATTTTACGGAACTGTTCAGGCTTCACTGCTTCTTTCACAAGTGCATCAATTTCAGCATCCGAAGGCCAGATATCTTTCAGGTAAATTGGATTACCATCTTTGTCATTTCCAAGCGAATCTGTTTCGATGTCAAAACGGATGGTTCCTGCAATCGCATACGCCACAACGAGTGGTGGAGATGCCAAGAACGCTTGTTTTGCATAGGGATGGATACGACCATCGAAGTTACGGTTGCCCGAAAGCACCGCAGTCGCATACAAGTCACGCTCAATGATTTCTTGTTGAATCACAGGATCAAGTGCGCCTGACATCCCGTTACAGGTGGTACATGCATAAGCGACGATACCAAAACCAAGTTTCTCAAGATCACCCAACACGCCTGCTTCTTCAAGATACAGCGCAGCCGCCTTAGAACCTGGTGCAAATGATGATTTCACCCAAGGTTTACGTACCAAGCCGAGTTCATTGGCTTTACGTGCCAATAGACCTGCGGCAACCGTGTTACGTGGGTTAGAAGTATTGGTACATGAGGTAATTGCAGCAATAATCACAGCACCATCAGGAATTAAACCTTCTGCTTCTTGTGCCTTGGCAAGCTCTAAATTCCCTGCAATACCTTTTGCTTTCAAATCAGCTGTAGAAACACGTGCATGCGGGTTTGATGGGCCTGCGATGTTACGAGTCACCGTTGAAAGATCAAAACGAAGTACACGTGGATACTCAGCTTGGGTCATATCTGATGCCCAAAGACCGATTTCTTTGGCATATTGTTCAACCAAAGCCACTTGTGCATCTTCACGACCTGTCAGACGTAAATAATCAATCGTGTTCTGGTCGATATAGAACATCGCAGCAGTTGCGCCATATTCAGGCGTCATATTTGAGATGGTGGCACGGTCGCCCACAGACATGCTGTCAGCACCTTCACCGAAGAACTCTAAATATGCACCGACGACACGCTCTTTACGTAAGAACTCGGTTAATGCCAAGACGATATCCGTTGCAGTAATACCTGCTTGACGCTGACCAACAAATTCAACACCAATGATGTCCGGAAGACGCATCCAAGACGCGCGACCGAGCATCACGTTTTCAGCTTCTAAACCACCCACACCGACTGAAATGACGCCAAGTGCATCAGTATGTGGCGTATGTGAGTCTGTACCGACACAAGTATCTGGGAATGCCAAGCCATCACGGTTTTGAATCACTGGAGACATTTTCTCCAAGTTAATCTGATGCATGATGCCGTTACCCGCAGGGATCACGTCAACATTTTTAAAAGCGGTTTTAGTCCACTCAATAAAGTGAAAACGGTCTTCGTTGCGGCGGTCTTCGATTGCACGGTTTTTCTCAAACGCGTCTGGGTCAAAGCCACCGAATTCAACTGCCAAAGAGTGATCCACGATCAACTGAGTTGGCACCACAGGATTCACTTTGGAAGGATCACCGCCTTTGTCTGCAATCGCATCACGCAAACCAGCAAGATCTACCAATGCGGTTTGACCCAAGATGTCGTGACAGACTACACGTGCTGGATACCATGGAAAATCGAGATCCTGACGGCGTTCGATCAACTGGGTTAAATAGGCTGTTAAATTCTCGGCATCAGCTTTACGCACCAGCTGTTCAGCCAGTACTTTCGAGGTGTATGGCAGCTTTTCGTATGCGCCTGGCTGAATATCTTCAACGGCTTGACGCACGTCATAATATTCGAGCTGGGTACCTGCCAGCGGTTTACGATATTTTGTGTTCATTAACCACGCTCCGCCAATGGTTTAAATTCAAGATTTTCAGGACCCGTATAGTTCGCGCTTGGACGAATGATCTTGCCGTCCTGACGTTGTTCAATCACGTGTGCAGACCAGCCCGCAGTACGTGCAATCACAAATAATGGGGTAAACATTGCCGTTGGCACCCCCATCAAGTGATAGCTCACCGCACTGAACCAGTCGAGATTCGGGAACATGTTCTTCACTTCTTTCATCACAGCTTCTAAACGCTCAGCGATCAAATACATCTTGGTATTTTCTTGTGCTTCACCAAGTTCACGCGCCACTTTCTTGATCACTTCATTACGTGGATCAGAGATCGTGTAAACAGGATGACCGAAGCCAATAATCACTTCTTTCTTCTCAACACGGCTACGAATGTCAGCTTCAGCTTCATCTGCATTGTCATAACGTTGTTGAATCACGAACGCCACTTCGTTCGCACCACCATGTTTAGGCCCACGCAGCGCACCAATACCGCCTGTGATTGCTGAGTACATGTCTGAACCTGTCCCTGCCACCACACGAGAGGTAAATGTAGATGCGTTAAACTCATGCTCTGCATACAGAATCAATGAAGTGTGCATGGCTTGAATCCATTCTTCCGATGGCGCTTCACCATGCAGTAAATGTAAGAAATGCGCAGCAATCGAATCGTCATTGGTTTCAACTTCAATACGACGACCGTTGTTGCTGAAGTGGTACCAGTACAACAACATTGAGCCTAGGCTTGCCATCAATTTATCAGCAATGTCTTTTGCGCCTGCTTCGTTGTGGTCTTCGTGTTCTGGGGTTAAGCAACCGAGCACAGATACACCCGTACGCATCACATCCATTGGGTGTGCAGATGGTGGGAGTTGCTCAAGTGCTGTTTTCAATGCTGCTGGTAAACCACGTAGTGCTTTTAATTTTGCTTTATAGGCTTTAAGTTCGGCTTTGTTTGGCAATTTGCCATGTACCAGAAGGTGTGCCACTTCTTCAAATTGGCTACCCACTGCAAGGTCAAGAATGTCATAGCCGCGGTAGTGTAAATCATTGCCGCTGCGGCCTACGGTACAGAGTGCGGTGTTGCCTGCAACTTGTCCGCTGAGTGCAACTGATTTTTTTGGTTTGAAGCCTGTTGGTGTTTCATTACTGCTCATAAGATTGTCCTTTTTATATCCTTAGGTGAATTTCGTAGCGGTGTCTTACCGAACTCTCATCTTATTTGAGGATAAGCCTTCGGCTGGATTTACTTTTGATGGATCAAAAGTAAGCAAAAATCCTTTGTTGGCCTGACGGTACGTCCTTGCTACCGCAGCCCAACGTGGCGGCATCCATGCCGCCTTCACGATCATTAAGACTTTCATAAAACTGATAAAAATACTCTTTTTATCTCTACTCGAAAGTCTTCAATTCGTGAAATCCCTCTCCCTCTGGGGGAGGTTAGGAGGGGGTAAAATTATTTACTCTTCGCAAAAGTTCCATCAAGATATTGTTCAAACGCATGGTAGTTAATGCGCTCATACAATTCTTGACGGGTTTGCATGGTCTCAACCACATTCTTTTGTGTGCCTTCTTTACGCAAAGTCTCATAGACATTTTCTGCTGCCTTGTTCATGGCACGGAATGCAGAAAGTGGATAGAGCGCAATGCTGACATCAGCAGAAGCCAATTCTTCTGTGGTAAATAATGGGGTGGAACCAAATTCCGTTATATTGGCTAAAACAGGCACTTTGGTCAGATCAGCAAATTGCTTATACATCGCCAATTCAGTGATCGCTTCTGGGAACAGCATGTCTGCACCTGCTTCGATATAAGCACCCGCACGGTCAATCGCAGCTTGTAAGCCTTCCACCGCAAGCGCATCGGTACGTGCCATGATCACAAAGCTGTCATCGGTACGCGCATCGACTGCTGCCTTGATACGGTCTACCATTTCTTGCTGGGTCACGATTGCCTTGTTAGGACGGTGACCACAACGTTTAGCGCCGACTTGATCTTCAATATGCATTGCAGCAGCACCGAACTTGATCATCGACTTGGTGGTCCGCGCGATATTAAACGCAGAAGCACCAAAACCTGTATCAACGTCAACCAATAAAGGTAGGTCACACACATCCGTAATACGGCGTACATCGGTCAAGACATCATCCAGGTTACTGATGCCTAAATCTGGTAAACCCAAAGAACCAGCCGCAACACCACCACCAGACAAGTAGATCGCTTTGTAGCCTGCACGTTTTGCCAATAACGCATGGTTGGCATTGATCGCACCGACCACTTGTAATGGTTTTTCATTTGCGACCGCGTCGCGGAATAGCTGACCAGCAGACTGTTTAGCCATGTTGTTGTTCTCCTTGAGTGTGCAGCAATGTTTGCTCAACAATTTTGTAGGATGCATTGATGTGACGGTGCATCAGCATTTCGGCAAGCTCACCGTCACCTTCAGCAATCGCATCTAAAATGCGGATATGTTCATCCCAAGCTTTGCTCGGGCGATCTGGGGTATTTGAAAACTGGATTCGATACATACGGATGAGGTGATAGAGCTCATCGCATAACATTTTTTCTAGGGTTTTATTGCCACTGCTTTTGATAATGCAGTAATGGAAATCGTCTTGGCCTTCTTGCAGATAGTAGCCTTTACCTGCTTTAAAATTTTCATCTTCGGCATGCATACGCAATACATCACGCAAGGCCAGAATCTGTTTTTTATCAATATGCTGAGCGGCCAACTTGCAAGCCAAGCCTTCTAAAGAAGCGCGAATTTGATAGAGTTCTTGAAACTGTTGCAGTGACAATGACACCACACGGGCGCCGACATGGGCAGTACGCTCCACCAGTTTCTGCCCTTCTAGACGATGAATCGCCTCACGTAAGGGACCACGACTAATGCCATACATCCGTGCCAATTCAGGTTCTGAAATCTTGCTGCCTGCAGGGATGTGTCCCAACACAATTGCCGATTGAATTTGCTTAAATACGTGTTCCGTCAGGGTCATTCCCTGACTTGTGCTGAGGGCTTGAGGAACAAGTGTATCTTGCATATTGTCGACAATCTCTACGGTTTTGATGATTTTATAACGAGATAAAAGAAAAAATGCAATAGGATTGTCGACAATAAATCCGACTGATACTGTCAATCCCATTCACTTGACAAGCTTCGACTGTCGGTGGAAATACCGCCTAAAAATTAAAATAAAAACAGATAAAACAATAGCTTAAATACATAATTATTTATCATTCAGCAGTGAGCTTTCATATATTTAGCCATCTTATACTTTTAATGCTACGACCATGGTATGACAGCTTGATTGTAGACAATCCTTATAATGGATTCATCCCGACAAATTTTGTAAGTAAATACTGCACCAAAATGTAAATAACAGCGTGCTTCATGCAGTCTTTATTGATACATTATTGGGCATCAAAGGTTCCGCTCCTGAAGCGCCAACCTCCCCAGACATTTATGCACTTTGTTGAAGAAAAGGACATTGTTAATGTTTCAACATATCCCACCTTATGCAGGCGATCCAATCCTTTCACTGATGGAACAGTTCAATGCTGATCCACGCGCTGAAAAGGTAAACCTCAGTATTGGTTTGTACTATAACGAAGACAGTATCGTTCCTCAGCTTGATACCATTATCGAAGCACAAAAACGTATTGCTCCTAAAAACACGCAAACCAAGCTTTATTTACCAATGGAAGGTTTCAAACCTTACCGTGATGCGATTCAAGCGTTATTGTTTGGTGCAAATAGCCCTGCAATTCAACAAGGTCGTGTTGCAACAATTCAAACGCTTGGTGGTTCTGGTGCATTAAAAGTGGGGGCAGACTTCTTAAAAACCTACTTCCCGAATTCAGAAGTTTGGGTAAGCCAACCAACTTGGGATAACCACGTTGCGATCTTCAATGGTGCAGGCATCAAGAGCAACTTCTACCCTTACTTCGATGCTGAAACACGTGGCGTTGATTTTGACGGGATGTTGTCTACTTTAAAAACATTGCCAGAACAAAGCATTGTGTTATTGCACCCATGCTGCCATAACCCAACAGGTGCGGACTTGAACCCAGCACAATGGGATCAAGTGATTGTGGTATTAAAAGAACGTAACCTCATTCCATTCCTCGACATCGCGTATCAAGGTTTCGGCGATGGCATGGAACAGGATGCCTATGCAATTCGTGCTTTAGACCAAGCAGGTCTGAACTTTATTGTCAGCAACTCATTCTCTAAAATCTTCTCACTTTACGGTGAGCGTGTTGGCGGTTTGACGTTCGTGTGTGACGATGCTGAAGCAGCAAAATGCACATTCGGTCAGTTGAAAGCAACAGTACGTCGTATCTACTCTAGCCCACCAACAACAGGTGCATGGTTGGTTGATCAAGTGTTAAATGACGCTGATCTCAATCAACAATGGCAAGGCGAAGTGAAAGAGATGCGTGAGCGTATTATCAAAATGCGTAGCATCTTGAAAGATGAGTTGACCAAAGCACTTCCTGAGCGTGACTTTAGTTACCTTGTGAACCAAAAAGGCATGTTTAGCTACACAGGTTTAACGGGTGAGCAAGTTGATACATTGCGTGAAGAATATGCAATCTACTTGGTACGCAGTGGTCGTATCTGTGTTGCAGGCCTCAACATGAACAACGTATACAAAGTTGCGAAAGCAGTGGCTGAAGTTTTAGCAAAATCTGCTGCAACAGCTTAAGTTATCACGCATAAAAAAGGCGCTTGAAGCGCCTTTTTTATTTCCTGTTTTATTGCCGCCTGTTTTATTTAAAGTCAGGACTTGGCCTTGCCCCAATACTTCAATTTAGAGGTCTGTCCAATCCCGACATTAAAACAATTATTTGGATCAAGTTTCTGGTAGAAATTCGCCAATGCAGGCTTGGCAATATACAGATGACCGACATTATGCTCGGCTGGATATTCAGCACGGCGGGCATCCAGCAAATGCCACATTTGATGTTCCATCGCTATAGGATCATTGCCTTTTTTAATGATGTAATCCTGATGAAACACATGACAGAAAAAGTGCCCATAATAAAGCTTATGAATAATTTGCTGTTCCATCTCCGCAGGCAATTGCTCTACCCATTCACGATCATTGCGACGTAACGCGATGTCCAATGCCACAATATCTTCAACCTCATCCCGATGGGTATCTCGATAACGAATCGCTGCACCTGCCACAGCAAAACGATGCAAAAAGGCTTTACGCCCTTCATCCGCATCACAGAGAAAGAAATTGCCTGAAGCATGCACCGCAAAATAATCTTGTAAAAATTGCTCGGTCTGGGCTTTGCAATTATTTTCAACGCGTAACATCAGATGATGTTCGTAACGATCGCGATATTCGGTCATCCGTTTCGGTAAATGACTCGGTAACAAGGAGGTGATCATTTGTAAAATATGATCGGTCAGCCCTTTGATTTTAAATTTTTCTAAAAAGCCATCGACCTTATCCTTCAGTGCGAAGGCCTTCGGCACATTGGCTGTGCCAAATTTTTCAATAAACAGAAAGGTATCCTTACCGTATTTTTCACCAATATGATAAGCATCGCGGTGAATGTATTCCCCTGCGATCGGTAAGCTTTGCAATGAAGTCAGTAAATAACGACGGATCGCGGTCAGGTCGTCGGCATCATTTGTGCCAATATAGAATACACTGCTCTCCACCTTTTCATAGGTATCCAGACGCACCGCAAACACACAGACTTTCCCTGCCGAACCCGAGGCTTCAAACAGACGAGAGGGATCGGCATTAAAACGCGCAGGGCTATCGGCATCGACCTGAATGACATCTTGCGCATAACGTTGATCAGATGCCTGCTTTTCAACATCATCTAAAATATCTATCGCTTGATATTGCTGCTGCTCTAAACGAGTCAGGATTTCTTCAGGACTCGAACCTAAATTCACACCCAGATGATTCACTAATTCCAACTGACCTTGGGCATTGACCTGCGCATACAGTGCCAGTTCGGTATAGGCAGGCCCACGACGCACCAAGGCACCGCCTGAGTTATTACACACCCCACCCAATACCGAAGCGCCAATGCAGGAAGAACCAATCACCGAATGTGGTTCCCGATCATAGCCTTTCAATAGCTGTTCCAGATTATCCAAAGTCGCCCCAGGCAAACAAATCACTTGTTTACCGTCATGAATCACCTGAATGCCTTTTAAACGACGCGTACTCATCACCAAAACAGGCCGGTCATAATCATCGCCATAGGGCGTTGAACCACCCGTCAGTCCCGTATTGGCAGCTTGCATGATGACGATACAATCCGCTTCAATTGCTGCTTGCAGCACCTGCCATTGTTCCAGCAAGGTACCAGGGATCACCACTGCAAATACTTTGCCTTCACCAAAACGACGACCTTGACGATACTGCCGTGTACTTTGATCATCGCTCAGTACATGCTGACGTCCAACAATCTGCTGTAAACGATCAATCACCACTTTGGGAGAAAATGTTTGCATGATGGCTCCTTTGGATCATCCATATAAAATCTAGCTATATCTTATGCATGCTAAAACTAGATCAGCACGGCAGGGTCTTACGGTATATAAGTTATGATGAAAGTAAGTCATTCTGTTACTTTGGTTTTGCCCAAAGTAACCAAAGGCATTGTCACTTACAGAACCTGTTCACTGTATCCATTTTTCAAGTTACATTGCAAAAACAATATCTTACTAACACCACGCAGGCTGTAAGTGACGTTTAGCACCAGCAACTAATTTCTTAACCTAAGTGGCTACACGTCGGCGGCAAGGATGCCGCCTGTTCCGATGCGGTAGCAGGGAAGTACCGTCATCGGAATAGAGGATTTTTGGTTACTTTTGATCCTTCAAAAGTGACAAACGCCTCTACACTAGAAACACGCAAGTCACCCAATGATGAGGCAGTGACAACTACATCACTTAGCAAATTATGCTTAAAAACCTTGTTTAATGGCTTGTACCAAACAATCCGCATTAATCTCCTGAATCGACTTCGCACCCGTCAACGTCATTGCCACACGCATTTCCTTATCAATCAGATCGAGCAAGTTTGATACCCCTTGCCCACCTGCCGCCGCCAACGCATAAACAAAGGCACGACCCAATAACACCGTATCCGCCCCAAGTGCCAACATCCGCACCACATCCAGACCATTACGAATGCCAGAGTCCGCCAAAATCGCCAGATCACCCTTCACCGCATCAGCAATCGCAGGCAAAGCATGCGCAGAAGACATCACGCCATCCAACTGACGCCCACCATGATTGGATACCACGATACCATCTGCACCAAAGTGCACAGCATCTTTAGCATCTTCAGGGTCCAGAATGCCCTTAATCACCATCGGGCCATCCCAGAATTCACGAATCCACTCCAAATCTTTCCAAGAAATTGACGGATCAAAGTTAGAGCCTAACCAGCCGATATAATCCTCAAGTCCAGTCGGTTTACCTAAGTATTTCGAGATATTGCCCAAATCATGCGGACGGCCACATATCCCAACATTCCATGCCCAATGTGGATGCAACATCGATTGTAGATAACGGCGCATTGCCGCATTTGGACCACTCATACCTGAATGTGCATCTCGATAACGCGCCCCTGGTACAGGCATATCGACGGTAAACACCAGTGTCGAACACCCTGCGGCTTTAGCACGTTCCAAGGCATTACGCATAAAGCCACGATCACGCAACACGTACAACTGGAACCACATTGGGCGCTGAATGGCAGGTGCAACTTCTTCGATTGGACAGACCGAAACCGTCGACAAGGTGAATGGAATGCCTTTTTGATCCGCTGCCACTGCCGCCTGAACTTCACCGCGACGCGCATACATACCCGTTAGCCCTACAGGTGCCAATGCCACAGGCATCGACAAGGTTTCATTAAACAGTTTGGTTTCCAAACTGAGTGCCGACATGTCATTCAGTACCCGCTGACGTAAGGCAATTTCAGAAAGATCCTGCACATTACGTTTTAAGGTATGTTCCGAATACGCTCCACCGTCGATATAGTGAAATAAAAATGGCGGTAAACGACGTTGTGCCGCAGCACGATAATCATTGCCAGAAGAAATAATCATTTTGAATCAACTCTAGTTAAACGTGTTGCACGTTTCTGGCGAGCTTCGTCTTCGTCCAGCGCACGTACATGATTAATCACAAATTCAATATGACCACACACCGCTTGGCGTGCAGCCTCTGGATCTTTACGATCAATCGCATCCATCACCTGAAAATGCTGCTCACTGAGCAAGTCACCATTGACAGGATCGTTATAAACTTTCTTGCGTCCCAGTAAGACGTTGTATTGCAACAAGTCAAACAAGCCGCGCATCATTTGAATCAGCACAAGATTGTGTGAGGCTTCTGCAATCGCCAGATGAAATTCTGCATCTGCAACGGCGGCCTGAGCCGAATCTCCCGCATTTTGATGACGGCTAATCTCATCAAAATAATGATGGATTTTGGCACGATCTTCAGGCGTAGAACGCAATGCTGCATACCACGCAGTTCCACCTTCCAGTAACAATCGGGCTTCTTGTACATCAAAACGGTACAGCGGATCTTCTTCAATCAAGTTACTGATTGGATTCACAATCAACTGTTGTGACCATTGTTCAGGCAATTGCTGGATATACGTCCCATCACCACGGCGGCTACTGAGCACGCCCTGACTGTTCAACTGCTGGATCGCTTCACGCAAGGACGGACGAGACACTCCCAAGCTAGTTGCAAGCTGACGCTCAGCAGGCAAACGATCACCTTTTTTCATCTGGCGCTGCTCAATGAGTGCCTGTAACTTCATGACCACTTGATCGGAGATTCTCATCACATTTCCTTGATTAGCGTTATGGAATCATCCACGGCACCAGATAAGCCTGAACCGTGACGATGATGCCAACAAAGACAGTAAATATGATGCTATGTTTTACCGTGAAACGGAACAAGTCAGATTCTTTTCCAACCAATCCCACCGCGGCACAGGCAATCGCAATCGACTGAGGTGAAATCATCTTGCCGGTCACGCCACCACTGGTATTGGCTGCCACCAACAACACTTCTGGAATCCCAATTTGCTGGGCTGTGGTCGCTTGTAAAGCCGAGAACAAGGCATTCGATGACGTATCTGAACCGGTCAGGAATACACCCAGCCAACCCAAGAATGGCGAGAAGAAAGTAAAAGCATGACCTGTGTGTGATAATGCTAGAGCCAAAGTCGCAGAAAGACCTGAATAATTGGCAATAAAAGCAAAGGCCAACACCATCCCAATCGAATAAATTGGCGTTTTTAATTCATTCAATGTTTCGCCAAAGGTGGTGACCGCCTCACGCGTTTTCATTTTCAGGAAAATGATGGTGATGATGGCCGCAATGAAAATAGCCGTACCTGTAGCAGAGAACCAGTCAAATTTATAGATCGCTTCATAAGCTGTGGTTTCAGGCACAATCGGCGCCATTTTTTCTACCAGCTTATGCAGATACGGCACTTCAATTTTGAAAATCCAGTCCGCTAAAGCACCCTCTTTGGCAAACAACGCTTTAAACGGTTGCACACTCCAAATGGTCACCATCACAGTTAAAATCATAAACGGTGACCATGCTTTGGCAATCTGCGCGATGCTATAGCGTTGTGGCGTATACTCTGCTGACGCTGCACTTTGCGGTTCTACGCCCTCAAAACGGAAAATATGCTTTGGTTTCCAGACACGGAATAACAAGGTCAGGCTGACCAGTGACGCAATCGCAGCGGTAATATCAGGCAGTTCTGGCCCTAGAAAATTCGAGGTCAGGTATTGTGCAATGGCGAAGGCGCTCCCACCAACCAGTACCGCAGGCCACGTCTCTTTCACGCCACGCCAGCCATCCATGATCGCCATGATCCAGAACAGCACGATGATGGTTAAAAACGGCAACTGGCGACCCACCATTTGGCTAATTTCCATGGTATCGACACCAGATACCTGCCCTGCCACAATAATCGGAATCCCCATCGCCCCAAAGGCCACAGGTGCAGTATTCACAATCAGACAAAGACCTGCGGCATAAAGTGGTTTAAAGCCTAGTCCGACTAATAAGGCAGCGGTAATCGCTACAGGTGCACCAAAACCTGCCGCACCTTCAAGAAAAGTACCAAAGGCGAAACCCACCAGTAGCATTTGTAAGCGTTGATCTTCGGTAATTGATAAAATACTGGAGCGAATGACATCAAATTGCCCTGTTTTTACTGAAATTTTATATAGAAAAACGGCACCGATAATAATCCACGAAATCGGCCACAAACCGTAAATAAAACCATAAACAACAGAAGCAAATGCCATCTCGACGGGCATTTGATAAAAGAATAAAGCAATCAACATGGCAATAATCACGGTACATGTTCCCGCCACACTGCCCTTCATACGGAATACGGCTAAAGCCAAAAAGAAGAAAATAATCGGGATCAACGCAACTGCGCTGGATAACCAAATATTATTTAAAGGGTCATAAATTTGTTGCCACACATTTAGCATTCTCATCTCCTTGAAATGCTGGGCGTCATTTTGTTTTCACTTCGATGTTTAACGAATTTCCTCAATATTGGTATGACCAATATTTAATAAAAAAAGCAAATCATACTTATCTGCAATATTTACGCATCTTAATTACATGAATTATCAGGATCAACCCTACTAAAATGAAAATAATTGGTATTACCAATAATAATTAAGCTAAATCAAACCTGTTACGTTACTCTACTTATTTCACATTCGACTAAAGTCTGATAAAACATCTGCCTTCACGGCCTTTTATGGCAACTATTCGGAGTCAAACTCAGCTCAGATCACCCGATAAAGAACTATAAATATGACTTCTTGGCGATATCTGTATAATGTGTTCACAACTCAAATCACATCACTATGAATTGAACAATATGACTCAACTGACTTGTTTTAAAGCCTACGATATTCGTGGCAAACTCGGTACAGAACTCAATGAAGAGATTGCCTATAACATTGGTCGTGCCTATGGACAGATCTATCAACCTAAAACCGTCGTGATTGGTTGTGATATCCGTTTAAGTAGCGAAGGCTTAAAACAGGCCACCATTCGTGGTTTGAATGATGCAGGCATCAATGTGCTTGATTTGGGTATGACCGGTACAGAGGAAGTATATTTCGCTGCCTTCCATTTAGATGTACAAGGTGGTATTGAAGTGACTGCCAGCCACAATCCAATGGATTACAACGGGATGAAACTGGTGCGTGAAAATGCCCGTCCCATCAGTGCGGAAACAGGCTTAAAAGAAATTCAGGCACTAGCTGAATCAGGCCAGTTTGTAGAGGTGGCGCAAAAAGGTACAACGCAAAACTACAATATTTTGCCTGAGTTCGTGGATCACCTACTCACTTATATTGACCCACAAAAAATTAAACCACTCAAACTAGTGGTCAATGCAGGCAATGGTGCAGCAGGTCATGTGATTGATGGAATTGAACAAAAATTCCAGCAACTGAGTATTCCAGTTGAGTTCATTAAAATTCACCATGAAGCAGATGGGACTTTCCCAAATGGTATTCCTAATCCAATTCTGATTGAAAACCGCGACAGTACCTGTGATGCAGTGCTGCAACATCAGGCTGATATGGGGATTGCTTGGGATGGTGACTTTGACCGTTGCTTTCTGTTTGATGAAAAAGGTCAATTCATCGAAGGCTATTATATCGTTGGTTTATTGGCACAGGCCTTCCTGATCAAACAATCAGGTGAGAAAATCGTGCATGACCCACGTTTGGTCTGGAATACCTTTGATATTGTCGATCAATATCAAGGCATTGCGGTACAGTCAAAATCTGGGCATGCTTTCATTAAAGATGTCATGCGTGAACATAATGCGGTTTATGGCGGTGAAATGAGTGCGCATCATTATTTCCGTGATTTTGCCTATTGCGACAGCGGCATGATTCCATGGTTACTCACAATCACCCTGCTTTCTGAAACAGGTCAATCGCTTTCAACTTTAGTTGAAAATATGATTGCCAAGTTTCCATGTAGTGGCGAGATCAACTTTAAAGTGGCGGATACGCAAGCCACCGTACAAAAAATCTTTGACCATTATGCAGATCAGAATCCTCAGGTTGATCGCACCGACGGTGTCAGCCTCGATTTTGGTGCATGGCGCTTAAATGTACGTGCCTCGAATACAGAACCATTGTTACGCTTAAATATCGAAAGCCGTGCCGATCAAAATCCGCAACCGATGCAGCACTATGTGGATGAATTAACCGCTTTAATTCAGGGTTAATTTATTCCAAATAAAAAGGAGCACGAAGCTCCTTTTTATTTGGATTCTATTCAGTTAAAGCCATTTGGATTCTGCTTTTGCCAGTTCCAGCTGTCTGCCAACATATCTTCTAAAGTGTATTGTGGGTTCCAGCCAAGCTCTGCTACTGCACGGGTATTATCAGCAAATGACGTAGCGACATCGCCGGCACGACGTGGAGCAAATTCAAAAGCAATTGGTACACCATTAATCTGCTCAAAAGTATTTTTTACCTCTAACACTGATGAACCATTCCCCCTACCAATATTCCAAGCACGACAGCCCTGAGCAGAAAGACGATTATTTAAGGCACATAAATGTGCATTTGCCAAATCCACGACATGAATATAGTCACGGACCCCTGTGCCATCGACCGTGTCATAATCATTACCGTAAATCGACAGTTTCTCACGACGACCTACAGCCACCTGAGTCAAATAAGGCATTAAATTATTTGGAATTCCTTGAGGATCTTCACCAATTTGGCCACTTTGATGAGCGCCGACTGGATTAAAATAACGAAGCAAAGCAATCGACCACCGTGCATCTGCCTGTGCAAGTTTTTGCAGCATTTGCTCAACAATCAGTTTGGTATAACCATAATTATTGTTTGGCATTCCAGTCGGCATATCTTCATTTAACGGAGAACTATTGGCTTCATCATATACCGTTGCTGATGAACTAAACACCAACCTAAATACACCTGCTTTTTCCATCGACTGCATTAACTGAGCACTACCTGCAATATTATTGTCAAAGTAAGCCAATGGAATCTGCTGGCTCTCTCCAACAGCTTTTAAACCTGCAAAGTGAATCACGGCATCAATTTGATGCGCTTGAAAAACTTGATCTAATTCAGCTTGATTACGGATATCACCTTGTACAAAGACCAAAGCCTTATTGGTCAATTTCCGTACTCGACGCAAAGCTTCTTCAGAACTATTTGATAAATTATCAAATACAACCACGTCATGATCTGCATTAAGCAACTCTAAACAGGTGTGTGAGCCAATATAGCCAGCACCACCCGTCACTAAGATCTTAGCCATTTGTCTTTCCTAGCAATATTTTAAGCAGACCTTGAGTAGATGCATCAAATGCTGATAGATCATCTTGCTCACGGTTTAAAATAGGTAACAGTTGATTGGCAATCTCCTTGCCTTTTTCAACGCCCCATTGATCAAAAGGATTGATGTTCCACAATACCGATTGCACAAACACTTTATGCTCATACATGGCAATCAACATCCCTAAGCTATAAGGATTGAGCTCTTTGAGTAAAATGGTTGAGCTCGGTTGATTGCCTTCGTATTGTTTATACGCGGGTAAATCTTCTAGTTCATCAGCGGCCAATGCCTGATTACCAAAGGCGAGAAGACGTGACTGAGCTAAACAGTTCGATAAAGCAAGATGATGCTGCTCGATCAAGGCTTCTGCGCTTTCCGCATAGGTAAATTGATTCGCATTATAACGTTTTACTGGTGCAATAAAGTCACAACTGACAGAATGTGTCCCCTGATGCAGCAGTTGATAAAAGGCATGCTGCGCATTAGGTCCTACTTCCCCCCAAACAATTGGGCACGTTGCTGACTTTACCTTCTCACCATTACGCTGAATCGACTTACCATTCGATTCCATTTCTAGCTGCTGCAAATAAGCCGCAAAATACTTGAGTCGCCCATCATAAGGCAAGACTGCATGGGTTTGAATATCCAGAAAATTATTATTCCATGCACCTAATAAGCCCATCAAGACAGGAATATTTTGCTGAAATGGTGCCGTTTGGAAATGCTGGTCAATGGCATAAGCACCAGCTAATAATTGCTTAAAACCATCAACCCCAATGGTCAGTGCAATCGGTAAACCAATACATGACCACAGTGAATAACGACCACCCACCCAATCCCATAACAACAGCTGTTTATCTGCTGCGATACCCCATTCCGTCATCTTTTCAGGTTTGGTCGAAACACCAATAAAATGATTTTTTAGAATTTCCGCATTTGTACCTAAGGCTTTTTCCAACCATTGGCGCACAGTTTGTGCGTTCGATAAGGTGTCAATCGTGCCAAATGACTTTGAAGAAATAATAAATAAAGTCGTTTCAGGTCGAAGCTGATGCAGCAATTCAGACAGTTGACTGCCATCCATAGTCGAAACGAAATGCACATCCAAAGGCTTTGCAGTTGTCACCTTAAAATCAGACAATGCATGGGTAACCATCACAGGACCTAAGTCCGATCCTCCCACACCAATATTGACCACATCCTGAATGACTTCACCCGTCGCACCACGGTACTGACCCGCATGAATTTTATCAACCAAGCTATACATGCTGTCAAGCTGCTGATGCACTGCTTGATTAATCTCGGTAAAATCGGAATGAGATTGAGGCAGACGTAGTGCCCAATGCATCGCTGCACGATGCTCGGTATAATTTATCTGCTCAGAAGAAAAGAGTGTTTTGATCCATTGTCTTAAATCTTGTGCTTGAGCTAAATCAACCAAGCTATTTAAAACATCCTGATCAAGGCGATGCTTACTAAAATCTAAAACAATCTGGTCATATTCAACCGAAAAATGTTTAAAACGTGCTGGATCAGCTGCAAATAATTGTTTGAGATGAGTATCTTTCAATTGCTGTTGCAATGATGACAGATGCTCTACCACCGAGCTATGCTCCTTTACTGCAAAGGGCTGAATCTGCTTGACCATCTTTAACGCCCCACTCCCATATATGCAAAACCTTGTGCTTTGACATAGTCTGGATCATAAATATTGCGACCATCCAAAATTAAAGGATGTGCCATGAGCTGCTCAAGCTGTTTAAACTCTGGACTCCAGTATTGTTTCCATGCTGTTAGCACACAGAGGCCATGCACATTTTTCACTGCATCATACTGGTCTTCGCAAAGAATTAGATCATCACGCTGCCCATACATCAGTTTAATTTCATCTAAAGCTTGTGGATCGTGCAAATGAACTGTTACCCCTTGCGCCCAGAGTGCTGCAAGCATTTGGTGAATTGGAGACTGTTGAATACTGGATGTATTTTCTTTAAAAGAGGCACCCCAAATCGCAACTGATTTTCCTTGTAAATCACCATGGTAGTAATTCCAGAACTTACGGAACAGGATTTCTTTTTGTTGCTCGTTGATGTCCCAAACTTGAGCAAGGAGCTGGCTTTTCACCCCAGTATTTGCAACGGTGTTCGACAAGGTCAAGATATCATGAGAAAAATTTTCACCACCAAAACCTGCACCTGGCGCTAAATAAGCTGAGCCGATACGGCTATCTGCTGCCATACCCTGACGAACCGAAGCAATATCAATCCCAAGTTTTTCTGCCACAACCGCCAAATCATTGATGTAGCTGATCCGTGTCGCCAACATGCCAGAAATACTCAGTTTGGTAAACTCAGCGTCTAAAATCGGCATAAACAAATACTGATGTTCCAACGGGAAAAAGGGTCTTAACAGTTCTCTTATTTTGACCTGAACTTCAGTAGGCGTACATCCAACGATCAATTGCTTTGCTTGAGTTAGACTCTGTAATGCATTGCCCTCTTGAATCGTATCGGGTAAATACACCCAGTCATCATCTGACAATATCTGTTGAAACTTCTCAGTACCATGCAAACCAAAGGTTGAAGCATTGATCATGAGTTTAGGATGAATGATTGGACGTTGTCTTAAAGATTGTAAAAGTTGGAAAACTTCTGCTTCTTGTGTCTGGTTAAAACTAAATAGATAGACATCAATATCTAAAGGAATTCCGTCCAAATCACTATAGCGAAGAAAACCACTATTCAATTGTTTTTCTAATAATTGACTTACATTTTCATCATGAAATGAATATTGCTGGGCATCTGCTCGTCTGTTGAGATGAGAACACCAATAAACAAAATGCCCAGATTCAGACAATAATGCAGACATCACGCCTGCATATAAAGTATTACCAAAGATTGCAACTTTCATAACCACATGCCCTGAACTAGAGGGCCAATTCTTGAATTAAACCCTTAAAATCTGCGCCCAATTTTGGATGCTCAATACCATAGTGTAATACAGCTTTTAGATAACCAAGCTTACTACCACAATCAAAGGTTTGCCCTTTCATACGATACGCTTCAACAGCTTCCGATTGTTGCAATGCTGCGATGGCATCAGTGAGCTGAATTTCATTTCCAGCTCCTCGAGGGGTGTTTTCTAAAAGCCCCATAATCTGGGCTGGTAAAATATAACGGCCAACAACGGATAGATTTGAAGGAGCAGTACCCACAGCAGGCTTTTCAACAATACCCTGCATCTTAATACTCTCACCCTCATGCGGTGCAACTGCCACATCCACAATACCATATTGATCAACGAGATTGTCAGGCACTGCTTCTACCATGATTTGTGCTGCTTGCGACTGCTCAAAACGCTGAATCATCAATGACAGATCGTTATCACTGGCTTGGTTCTTGACCAGCACATCGGGTAATAACACCGCAAAGGCTTCATCACCCACAATATCTTTCGCGCAGAGTACCGCATGGCCTAATCCGAGTGGTTGTGGTTGGCGAACACTCACGACACTGACATGCTTGGGTAATATATCGGTAATTTCCTTGAGCAGATCAAATTTCTTTTTTTGCTCTAAAGTCGTTTCTAACTCAAAGTTACGATCAAAGTAATTTTCAATTGATGCCTTAGATGAATGAGTGACCAAAATAATTTGTTCAATACCTGCTTCAACTGCTTCACGCACCACATACTCTATCGCAGGACGATCTACAACGGTCACCATTTCCTTCGGAATGGACTTACTTGCAGGTAAAAAACGTGTGCCTAAACCTGCGACAGGTAAAATTGCTTTTTTGATCATATTTAAAAATCTTTACTTTACAATAGAACTTGATTGAGATTCTGAACCAGTGAAACGACTTGCCCCAACTTGTTGATCAGGTGCATTTATCCCTTCTCTGCTCATCATAACATCAACGGTTTTCAACATGATTTTAAAATCCAATATTGTGTTATGTTTTTCCACATACTGAACATCTAAATCAAACTTTTCTTCCCACGATAAATTATTTCGTCCACTGACTTGGGCGAGTCCTGTCATACCAGGTTTGACTTCATGTCTGCGCATTTGATCCGCAGTGTAATAGTCAAGAAATTCTGGCATTTGTGGGCGAGGTCCAACAATACTCATATCGCCTTTTAAGACATTGAATAATTGTGGCATTTCATCAAGCGTTGTTGCGCGCAATTTTTGGCCAAATGGTGTAATACGCTGCTCGTCTGGTAAAAAATGACCTTGCGCATCTAATGCATTTTTCATTGATCTAAATTTGACCATTTTAAAGATTTTACCATTCTTCCCAGGTCGTTCTTGGCAAAAAAAGATAGGTGAACCTAAATGCTTACGAACCTTGTAAGCAACAAAAATAAAAACAGGACTAAGAAGTAGAATTGCTATTGATGCAACAACAATATCAACGAGTCTTTTCATTTTCAGCATTTAAACCCATAATTTCAAATAGTTTTTCATTTACTTTATTTACATCGAACTTTTCTTGAGCAATCCTGTGACTCTGTCGCCCCATAATATTGACCTGTTCAGGATGCTCGATGAAATAGCACATTTTATCAGCTAATACTTGAACATTCCACTTTGGTACAAGAAAACCATTCACACCATCTACAACAGTTTCCCTGCAACCAGGCACATCGGTGGTAATTACAGGACGTCCAATAGCCATTGCCTCTTGAGTACTGCGCGGAACACCTTCCCTGTAATATGAAGGTAAAACAAAAACTGATGTATTTTTTATACGTTGTGCTACATCTGTTACAAATCCAGCGTATTCTACAATATTTAAGCTCACTAATTCATCAAGCTGGCTTTGTGTTAAACCATATGGATTTTCCTTATCAAGCCCGCCAATAATCTTGAAAATTACTTGCGGGTATTTATTTTTAATAATTTTAGCAGCTTCAATATATTCATAAATTCCCTTCTCTGCTAATAAGCGGGCAATAAAAATAAATGAAATTGGCTCCGCCTCATTCCATTCTGTATATGAATATTCATCTAAATTAAGACCAATAGGTCCTAAAATTTTGATTGAATTACTTTTATGCCCAATTTTATTCTTTTGAATCAAATCTACAGGATCGTCTGGATTCAAAAAAATAATCTTATCTAAAAAAGGAAAAACTATTCTATATAGGCAAATTTGTATAAAACGAATAAGTTTAACTTTTAAACTTTGTCCATTCTTATGAATAGTAAATGGGGTTCCTAGCCCTTCAACCATTCCTATAATCTTCGGAGTATGGCTTAGTTTCGCCGCCAATGATCCATATATAATTGGTTTAGTAAAATATGAAAAAACAAGTCTCGGTTGAATTTGAGCGATCTTAGACTTTAACTCAATAAGTGTTTTTAAATCAGCAAAAGGATTGACACCACCTCGACTCATTTGATAGGTAATCGGGATACAACCTAATTCTCTTAATTGCTCAAGTTCATTGAAAGAATACTCACTAGTAAAAGTATAAACTTCGTATTCCAAGCCAATTAACTGCTTGATCATATCCAAGCGAAATCCCAGCAAACTAGATGCTGTATTTCCGATTAGAACAACTCTTTTACTATCAACTATCATGTTAAACACTTAAAATTTTATCTAAATTTGCTTTATAACGCACCTGATCAGAAACAGTGATATTGTTTACTCTACGCATCTGTAGAATAAACATTAAATTAAAGAAATTAAATATTTTCACAATAATTTTCTTCAGCTCAAATTTAAGAATTATTTTATTTTTCAAATTATTAGAAATAACATTAGAATAATATCTATTGATTACTTCTATTTGTGTATTATACCCTTTAATCATCTTCTCTTTTTTTACATTTTCCACCTCACGATAATAGTAAAGCGGCTCCTGCAACACATAGTATTTTAAATCATTTTTTATAGCAGCAGAAAGCCATAATTCGTAATCCTCAGCCAACGCATTATTTTCTCTATACGTATTTCGTAAACACCATTGCTTTTTTGCGAGCATAGATGCATGCAATAAATTGGTTAATCCGCCAAGAATCTCATCCGCTTGCATGATTCGATTTTCTGGCAATCTTTTCCCTAAGACCTTATTATGCTGATCTATAGAGTACATACCTGTAGTAACTAAGTCATATTCAGGGTTTTTAATCAAAAAATCATATTGTTTTTCTAATCGCTCAACATCCATTAAATCATCAGCATCCATTCGAGCAATCAAATTAAATTTTGCTTCACTAATAATTTCATTCAAACGAGCTGGGAGCTTCTTATTCAAACCATCTGAAAGAACACGCACTCTAGCATCTAGCTGCTCAAATTTTTTTGCTATGTTCAGTGAGCCATCTATGGATCCATCATCAACCAATATTAGCTCCCATTCCTGAAAGGTTTGAGCTAATACTGATTTAATTGCATCTTCAAGATATGCTTCAGCATTGTAAAAAGGAATACCTATTGAAATCATATACAACCAACTAAAAAAAGTACTTTATGCCCCTACCTTTAAGGCTTTTACGATATAAATCCTTTCCAAGATAAGATTTTGGCAATTGCATTATACCGCCAAACTATGAAACAGGTAGATTTAAATTAAAACTTAAAGCTATGTTTTTTCTTAAAAACCCAATAGAATAACCGAAATCTCTTAAGTTTTTCTATACAAATGAATCGTTCCTCCAACAAGCATGCGATATATTGTATTATTTCATATTCTATTTTATTAATTTATATATTTGTTCTTTGGCATCTTCCAAACGATTGGTTTCGTGATAGAGATGTTTATCTGATCTATGCTAAGAACTATGATACTTTCTTGAAAAGTGAAGATCCACTCAAACAACTTGTTAATGAACCATTATTTTCTCAAATCGCTGGTCTTTTTTCCAATTACCCAGAATTTTTTCCGATTTGCATGAGTATATTCATTGCTTCCATTTACTTTATACTTGTTATAAAAAAATCTAAAAATATTGTTATTTTCTTTTTAGCTACATCCTTATTATTTTTTAATACGTTCCTAATTTTTCCTCAGCTTTTTCAACAAAGACAAGGCTTAGCAACAGCCTTCTTTTTGATGATTTTCTTTTTTATTAAGAGACAACGAAATCGAATTATTTTATCATGCATTTTGCCATTTATACATGTAGTATTCTTTATCATAACGCCTATATATATAATTTATGAACTATATTTGCAACATAAAGAAAAAACAAAAATTATTCTATCTACATCATTAACAACAATTATTTTTTCACTACTTTCTATCTCTTTAATGTATATGATCGGCTTTAGACAGGCAGATCTCTACAACACACTAAATGAAGGCCGTGGAGGAGGTTCATTTTTATTACACTTGTTTCTCTTAATCTATATCTATTTCTGGGGCAACAGATATGACCAAAGGTTATATGGATGGGTTTTACTAGGATTAACTTTTTATATTTTTAGCTACTTTATCTTTCCAGCTTCCGGACGATTATTTAGTTCTTTTTATCCCTTCATATTAATATATTTAGTATCTAGAGATAAATTGCAAGATTTAGCCATTTTATTTTTAATGAACATTGTTTTTATTTATCTATTTTTCTCAGCAGGGTATTTAGATATGTTGAATATGAATGCTATTAGCTTTGATTATGAACTAGAACGTTTCATAAGAGATCTGTTCTAGCTAAACAAAATGGGCATTATCAAAAGATGGTTATAGCATTTTATTCTACGCTTGATATATTTCTAACCATTCTTTTGCAATTTTTTGAGGGTCAAGCCTCTCTTTAACATATGAGTAAGTTGCTTCGCTCTGCTGTAGATGCTCCTCTTTAGAAAGCCTCATCACTTCAGAAAGCTTCTGAGCCAAAGCCGTTGCATCTTGAATATTCACAACATTATCAAAATTAGGCAAGATATCATTTACGCCTCCACAATTCGTGCTTACAATCACATTTTTTGCCATTGCGGCTTCAACCAAAACGGTAGGCAATCCCTCATGTTTAGAGGATAAAACAAAAATATCTGCCATATTTAATAGAGAGTTGACATCATTGCGGATACCTAAAAAAGATATATATGATTCAATATTTAATGTTGTTGCTAAATGCTGGGTTTCTGCCATAAGTAGTCCATCACCAACAATGAATACTTTAATTTTTTTTAACTCATCCTCTGTCAACAACTGAATAGCTTTTAATAAATTTGGATAATCTTTAGAATCTTTCATTGATCCAACCGCTATTACAACTAAATCATCTTCATGAACACCAAATATATTCCTATATTCATCTCTGATATCTGATGAATATTCGAATTTATGGATATCAATAATATTGAACATCACATTCATTTGCGATGGTTTTACATATTTATTATTTTCAAAAGCCTGTACTGCATCTGTACTTACATTAGTTATTTTATTTGACAAAAAATTTGTATATTTAAATATTGACATAATTAATCCCTGCCCCTCATATGTATTATGAGCAGTTGTGACCAATCTTTTCATAGGGTAAATAACACGTACAAGACGAGTCACAATATTGGCGTGCAGACAATGACTATGAACAACATCAGGTTGAAACTTAGATAAAATTGATCTAAATTGTATTAATGATGAAACAGGATTGTGCCTTAAATCTAGCAAATGAACAGTAACTTTCTCGTCAAAATTTTGTTTATTAATATTTAATAAACTTACAACTTCAACATCATGGCCAAGTCCTATCATTGTATTAGCCATAGAAACTAACACAGATTCAGCACCACCTACACCTAACTGAGTAATCACATATAGGATTTTCATTTTAACTTCTCAACAAAAAATAATATTAAGATTAGAATTTAATTAACTAATCTTTTTTTTAAGAAAGACTTGAATTTAGACAAATACACTTCTTCATTATAATAGTTTTTAAAAATCTCATCCAAATCTTTTCTAAATTTTAAAGAAAAATCGCCTCCTGCCATTCTTTCTATACTTAGAATCTGGTCAGTTACTAAAGAGCCTGGAACCTGATTTTCATGTCTAACTAGAGTGGTATAATTAGATAAATTCCTATTAAAATCATCTATAACATTTGAATAAATTGGTATTATTCCTGCAGCCAAATAAGAGTTCATTTTTGTTGGTGTCGCAACTTGATTTACAATATGATCTTCTCTTATCAAAAAGCCATACTTATATTGAATCAATTCATCCTCTAATTCAGCCAGTGGCACATATCTTACATCATAGTTTTTCAAATCATATTGACTTATTAACTCAAGCGCCCTATCACGGTCTTTTGTTAAAAGAGTAATTTTAGAATTTTCTAGATTTTTTTCAATATGAGAATATATTTCCAGCATTTCATCAACACATTGCCAAGCAGCTAAACTCCCAGCATAAACAAAACTTGCATCGCTTATTTTTTTTCTGCTCCAGATACCTTTATCATATTTCTTATTAAAACAAGGCATAATAAAACTATCTCTTTCGATCGAAACTTTATATTTTTTTTCAAAATATTCAAGCATTTTTTTAGAAACAACAATATTAAAAAAAGAAAATCTTAGCGTAAACCACTCATAAAAATGCCATACATATTTCCGTGCAATTGACTTTGTAAGCACATATGCTTCTTCAGCCACCACGCCTTGAAACCAATTAATTATTTTTGCTTTAGGGAATTTTATTTTTGCTAAAAAAAATTGCTTCGCTTCTATAGTTAAAATATAATCAGATGCAGGTAAATCTTTAAGATTTGAACAATAAATAACATTAAAACCATAATCTTTAAACCCTAAATATAATATTTTAAGATAATATTCAGTCGCATCATTAATAGATCCTTCAGGCAAAAAGAATACAATTTCTTTCTTCATTTAGACTAAACCTTTATTCAAACTTTCTTTCAAGAAATAGTATAATATAAATTGGACAATAAATAAAATTAAATAAGAACTAAAAAATGCAATTGCCAAAGCATCCACCCCCCAATGTTTGCTTCCAAGAAACGTTACTATTAATATAGAAAATGCCCAAATAAAGTTTAGAAAAAAACCTACCCAAGCTTTTTTAAAGCTTGGCCAAACACTTGAAAAAACAGAGTTTAATGAATAAAACACCACAGCTAACAACATAAAATTATAAACACTAGAAGCATGAATTATAAAATCTTCACCAGCATATGTTAATATGTATTTTTTCAAAAAAAACAAAATAAAAACAACAGCTATAGAAAAGAAAAAATTTAGAAGCACAAGCTTTTTTACTGTCTGATTAATAGTACTTATAGAATTCGAAAGTTTATGTAGAAAAAATCCTCCTAATGTACTTGGTATAAATATAGCGACCAAATAAATTTGATAAACCCAATTAAAATACGCCATTTCTTTATAGCTTGTAAACATAAGAGCGATTGTAATAGATAAACTAATTACTGGCGCAACCATTAATGAGGACATTAAAGATGGCAGGCCTATTTCCTTAAAATTTACAATACCCTCTACTGAATTTAAGTTGTATTTTATTTTTTTGCAACTTATTCTAATTTTCGCCATATTTAAAAAAAATGAAATAAACTTATAACCAAAATAAGAAATTAGAGCCCCCCAAATATAATAATTACTTATCATAAAATAAGAAAGAGAAACTGTTAAAATCAAAATCAAGATAGAATTTAATGCCAACTGCTTAAAGTCACCAATCCCCATATAAACACTCTCTATAAGTAAGTTTATATTTGAGAAAACAAACAACAAAAAACTTAAAATAGCAATCAACGTAATAGAAATACTACTTTCTACAAAAAAATAAAATAATAAAAAAAACAACCATAAAAAAAATGACAGTATTAGAATAACAAGAACATTAAAACCTAACACATTATAACAATAACTTTCATTCGATTTATAATTTTTAGAAAATGCTATATTTGTGGACACACCACAACCAGCCGTTGCTATCAAAATAAAAGTATTTAAAATATTTAAAAAGTATGAAAATTCACCATACTCGATGGTAGGCAAATATTTCACCGCGATAAAGGTTAAAACTAACAAGCCTAGTCTTGAAAAAACACTAAAAAACACTGAATAAATCATATTAATTTCTTTCAAAACCAGAATCAAAAATTAAAGTTCAAAAACATCTAAATTTTAGAATACTCTCTTAAAAAGCAGACTTTTACAGCTTTCCTTTGAGCTGCTTCAGAACTCTAAAAAACGATCTCATTATGCTATAACAATTAAAAAAAAAAATCTCGTTTGATTAAAGGCTCCTTTTGCAACTGACCTTATTCACAAATAAGTTTTTGCATTCTAGCAAAAAGATCATTATGTTTTTTTAAAATTTTGAGATAAAATTAGGCCTATTAGTGTATTTTTTGCTTATGGTTCATCATTACCTATGTGTAATGTACTACATAGCAATAGATATCAATGAAAAAATAAGATTATCTAAGGGTTTCATGTGAAGTATTACCAACTTTTTTCAATTCTTACAATCAGCTTAAGTACTGTTAGTTGTGCAATTACTTCAGGGCTTCAAACCCATGATCTTCCTACAGAAGGATCTTACAAAACTGATCAAGGAGCAGATATAACCGTTGTGCAATTGACTCAAGCGAACACACCTTCTTTTACCGCCCCAATGTCTTCTTCCAATCAAAATAGTGTGTCCGCTTTATTCCACCAACCTCACAATCAATATCGCTTAAATACTGGTGACATCTTATCTATTCAACTCTGGGCCTATCCTGAAATCACTCCTCCCCTTCAAGATGGGAATAATGTCAGAACTAATGGTTATACCATTGATAGCAATGGAAATATTTTTCTTCCATTAATAGGGCAGGTTCGTGCCTCAGGAAAAACGCTAGCAGAAACAAATTCTTATATCAAAAACCAATTTGCAAAATATTTAAAAAATCCAGATGTTATTGTTCGAGTATTGTCTTATGAAGGAAATCGGTATTTCGTTAATGGTCAAGTGATAAAGAGTGGGCAATACACCCTGAATGACCAGCCCATTAGCTTATATACGGCACTTAGTATGGCAGGTGGTATTAACCCAGAGACAGGCGATAATACAGCAGTCCAACTCATTCGTAATGGCACTACTTATAACTTAAATATAGTCGCATTAGAAAAAAATGGTTTATCATTACATAAATTGTTAATACAACCTAATGATACCGTTTTTGTAAATACCAAACAGAACCAAAAAATATACGTTATGGGTGAATCTAGTAAGAATCAAGCTCTTCCATTACGTGACCAAGGCATGACTCTCAGTGATGTTCTTGGTGAAAGTGAAGGGATTAATCCGTATACAGCAAGCGCAGCACGTATTTATGTAATGCGTACTAATTTAGATAATAGACATTCAACAATTTATCAACTGAATTTAAGTAGTTTAGGAAACCTAGCACTAGCAAATCAATTCTCGATGCAAAAAAATGATATCGTTTACATTGATGCGACTGGTTTAACACGTTGGCAACGTATGGTCAATCAAATTATCCCTTTTTCTAATGCGCTTTATAGTTTTGATCAGTTAGGTAAATAAACATGTATATGTCAATCTAGTATTTTTAGATATCTATTGGCCTGTTAGCTGTTTCTCCAAAATTTAAAATAGTTGTTTCCCTATGAATCAAAATACTCAACTGAATGACGATGCGATTGATCTCAGAGAATTATTTTTTACCCTCGTCGCACAGTGGAAGCTTATCGTTTTTTGTACAATATTTACTTTGGTTTGTGCTGGAATTTATCTTAAAGTTGCACAAAAAACCTATTCCGTTGATGCAAAAATTCAAATAGTTGACAGCAAACAAAATAGCTTAGCAAGCTTAAGCCCTCAATTAGCTTCTTTAGGTAGCCTAGCAGGTATCAACTTAGGTGGTGGACAACAATCAATTCAAACCGAAATTGAAATTCTTCAATCTCGATCTATCTTAACTAAAACAATTCAAGATTTAAATCTTGATATCCAAGTTAAACCAGAACTTTCAATATTCCAAAAATTTCTTCATACAGACCAATTTAATACTAATTATCGTACAGATGAAGTCCAAGTTAAAAACTCAAAAGCTGAGTTCTCTATCCAAAAATTTAATGTTCCAAAAGAATATCTTGATCAAGATTTAATTTTAAGCTTTACTGAGAAAAATTATAATCTTATTTCAGTAAAAACTGGTTTAGAAGTATTTAAAGGCATACTTAATCAAAGTGTGAATCCTAATAATCTAAAATCTGGATGGGACATTTTTATCTCAAGTCAACAATCACTTGAAGGACAATATATTGTCCAAAAGCAATCCCCTCTTACTTCTGTTAAGAACTTGATACTTAAATTAAAAGTTGCTGAACTAACTAAACAAACTGGTATCATTACGATCAGTTTTGATGGCACTGATCGTGCACATATTATCAAAGTTCTAAATCATATTTTACAAACATATCTATCTCAGAATCTAGAAACAAAGTCCGCTGAAAAAGAGAAAACCTTAAACTTCTTGGATCAACAGTTACCACAACTTAAAGATACACTCGAACAAGCCGAACAAAAGTTTAATACTTTCCGAGAAACTCATGGCACCATCGATATTCAACAAGAAGCCGCACTTTATTTAAAGCAAAGTGTTGAACTTGAAACACAAAAGCTTCAGTTGGAACAAAAGCAAGCTGAATTAGCCGCACAATACACAGCTCAGCATCCAATGATACAAGAAATTAATGCTCAAATTGGCGTATTTAATAAAAAAATTAATGAGTTAAATGGTGCATTAAAGAAACTACCGAATACACAAAGTCAGTATTTGCAATACTATCGTGACGTGCAAGTACAAACGCAGCTGTATACTAATTTATTAGGGACTTATCAATCATTAAGCTTAGCCAAAGCTGGTGAAACAGGAAATCTACGTGTTTTAGATTATCCAGTGGAACCGACCAAACCAATCAAACCTCGTAAGTTGATTATCTTAATCCTCTCTATTTTAGTTGGTGGTTTCATTGGTGTATTAATTGCCCTAGTTCGTAACATGCTACAAACAGGTGTGCGCCATCGCGATGAAATTGAACAAGCTGTCGGCATTAAAACCTACGTCGAATTGCCTAAAGTAAAAAAGAAAGCTATTTCCAATTTACAAGCACTCAAGACATTTATCCCGACGTTGCGTTTTAAATTACAGCAAAAACAGCACAATTTTGCATTGGTAACAAGCGTTACGCCTGATCAGAATCAAGGTTTGATTGCTCAACACTTAGCACTTTATCTCAGCCAATCTGGACAAAAAGTCTTGGTGATTGATAGTGACCTTTATCGTGGCCAGCTCGATCAACTTTTCAATAGCACCACAAAATCTGGTTTATCAGAATACTTACGTGGCCAAGCCAATTTAGATCAGATTATTGTAAATACGACTTATCCAAATTTAAGTCTGATTGGTCGTGGGCAAAGCAGCGATGAGATCTCGATCTCCTCACATCAAGTTCTTTTTGCTCAACTGATTCAGCAAGTTCGCACTCAATATGATTACATTATTATCAATTCAGCACCGATACTTGCAACCTCTGATAGTATCATCCTCGCTCAATTTACTGGTTTCAATCTCTGTTTAGTTCAGTATGGTCAAACACAACTTAAAGATATTGAACTCGCAAAATCTTATTTTGAAAATGCAGGACTTGAAGTCGATGGGCTTATTCTAGATCAGCTGCCGAGCTATCAAATTACCCAGTATCAATATCAAACCAGCAAATAATCATTCTTGATATTGTATTTAAAACCAGAGAACTCTAAATTCTCTGGTTTTTTATTTCAGCCAGAATGCACATTGATTTCAAAAATAACTCAATCCTCATACAAAAAATCCATGCATTTTTGCTGTTAATTATTCAATGCTTCAATGCATACATGCTAAGATCAATGCCATATTTTTTATTCAAATCTCGCTTTGGGACATCTCATGAGTAAAGCTTTACCTTTCGTTATCGCAGCTGTTTTAGGCGGTGCAGCGCTCGTTCCTATTTACTACGCTACCAAGAACCCAAACACAGAGCTTGGTGCCAAGGCTGACAAAAATGCAGCACCTGTTGCAAAAATCAGTTATGCATTAGGCTATGAAGTGGCAAAACAAACACCACCCGAATTAGAAACCAGTGCATTTATTACAGGCTTCCGTGACGCACATGCGCAGAAACCCGCTGCCTATACAGAAGAAGAGTTACAAGCGGCATATGTTGAGTTCCAAAAAGAGCAACAACAGAAACAAATCGCTGAAACCAAAAAAACTGAAGCAACCAACAACAGTTTCTTAACAGAAAATGCGAAAAAAGAAGGCGTGAAAACCACAGCTTCAGGCTTGCAATACAAGATCACCAAAGAGGGTACAGGTAAGCAACCTGTCGCGACATCTGTTGTGAAAGTGCATTACAAAGGCCAACTTGCTGATGGTAAAGTCTTCGACAGCTCTTATGATCGTGGTGAGCCAATTGAGTTCCCATTGAATCAAGTGATTCCAGGTTGGACTGAAGGCTTACAGCTGATGAAGGAAGGTGGTAAAGCAACTTTCTATATTCCAGCAAACTTAGGTTACGGTGAACAAGGTGTACCTGGTTCGATCCCACCGAATAGCACATTAATTTTTGATGTAGAATTAATCGCTGTAAAATAATGATCTAAGGAGAGCTTGTGCTCTCCTTTATTTTTGGAAGAAAT
The DNA here is from genome assembly GCF_022549545.1 of Acinetobacter sp. ANC 3882. Lineage (NCBI taxonomy): Bacteria > Pseudomonadati > Pseudomonadota > Gammaproteobacteria > Moraxellales > Moraxellaceae > Acinetobacter > Acinetobacter sp. ANC 3882. The sequence goes on from NZ_JAKZGB010000009.1 coordinate 134,079, forward strand.
AATGAAAAGATTAGGTCTCATTTTAATTGCTTCAACCATCGGAACGGTTCAAGCAGCACCTATTACACAAAAAAGCCCACAAAAAGATCAACTCGGATATAGCTACGGTTATTTGATGGGCAGAGGCAATGCTGAAACTTTAAAAGATTTAAATATTGAAACCTTTGTGCAGGGTTTACAAGAAGCTGTTCAAGGTAAAGCGGCATCCTTGACCGACGAAGAAATGGCCAATGTTCTGAATCAATATAAAAAGCGCTTAGAAGCCAAGCAACTGGTTGAGTTTCAAGAACAAGCGCAAAAAAATGATCAAACAGGAAAAGCCTTTTTAGCTGAGAACAGCAAGAAAGCGGATATCGTCAGTACAAAATCAGGCTTACAGTATCAAGTTTTAGAACAAGGTAAAGGTAAGTCTCCAAAAGCAAGCTCTACCGTTAAAGTGAATTATGAAGGCCGTCTACTTGATGGCACCGTATTTGATAGTTCAATTGCACGTAACCACCCGCTTGAATTTAAACTGAGTCAAGTCATTGCAGGTTGGACTGAAGGTGTTCAAACCATGAAAGAAGGTGGTAAATCACGTTTCTTTATTCCAGCAAATCTTGCCTATGGCGATGTTGGTTCAGGCGATGCGATTGGCCCGAATAGTACGTTGATTTTTGATATTGAATTACTTGAAGTTCATTAAAGTAAATATTTGACTCTTTTATTTAAAAGTGTCAATAAATATCCCAATATGATGGATGCAAACAATACATACAGGGTAAAAACAATGGTATTGTTTGCATCGAATTTCTTCGCAAGTTCGAACATAACCATTGGGTGAATGAGATAAATCGAAGTTGAAAGAGTTGCAATATTTTTGCCATGGCTTTCGACATTCTGTTTAAGAGTGAAGATTAAAATTGCTGGAGCAATAAGCAATAACATCACAAGTAGATCAAGCGACTCTTTATGACTTATAAAATAATAATGAATAAATGATTCAAATATCAGCAATAAGAACAAGAACAATATCAGATATATATTAATGTTTACTTTACGTTCAATTTTATACTTATTAATCCAAAAACCAATCATCATGAATGGAAAACACATCATAAAAAAATTTCGATAACTTTTAAAGTCGTTTAGATAGTTGTCTATTTCTCTAGAGAATAAATGTAAATTTCCAACTGTCTGCATTGTATAACCAATAAGAAAGCATATGAGAACCAAACTCAACTGAAATATAAATGAATGATTTTTAAACCAATACACCAATAGTCCTGCAAAGAAGGTTCCAATTAAATACCAAAGTACAAAATAACCAAAAAGTAAGTTTGTAACATTGTCAGCAAAAGACGAAAAAGATAGCCAAAACGATGAGTACAGCAACATCCAAACTAGATAAAGGGTAAGGAGCCTTTTACTCCACTTAATTAATTTTTTTAAATTACTGATATAGAAAAAGTAATAGCCTGAAACTACAAGAAATATAGGGACTGCTATTCGGCATATACCATTTACAATCACAAAATATAAAAGACTGTTGATATCTAGAAACAAATGGCAATGTAGTATCACAACAAAAAAAGATAGACAAAGCTTTAAAATGTCTAATGCTACATTCCTGGCCATTTTCTTAATTCAACTCTTTCAAGTTTTTCTAAGCTTTCAAATGTCTTGGTCGGAAGCCCATAACCAACAATCCAATCACATAAGCAGCCACCCCGATCACACACAAACCAGCCACCTCAGCAATACGTAACCATTGCGAAATATCGCCTTGGTACCAAGTTAATCCGTACCAAAGCGCAGCAATCATAGCGATATTGGCAACCGTATATTGCACTGCAAGTTTCTTCCAATGCGCACCAAAACGGTAGATATTACGTTTATGCAAATAGAAATACAGCATACCCGCATTCACCAAAGCCGAGCCTGAAGATGCCAGTGCGAGCGCCATATGTTCTGCATGCCAATCAATTAACTTAAACAAGCCAATAAAGACGACGTTTAGAATCGCATTGGCTGCCACTGCCATTAAACCGACACGGACAGGCGTTTTGGTATCTTGTTGTGCATAGAAGCCTGGTGCAAACACTTTAATCAACATAAATGAAATCACACCTGCACTCATACATCGCAGTGCCAATGCCGTCATTCGTGTATCTTCCACGGTAAATTCACCACGTTGGAACAGCGCTTGAATAATCGGTGTCGACAACATAAATAACGCAATACTCGCAGGAATCCCCACCAGCATGATAATCTTCGCGGCCCAATCAATCATGCCTCTAAATTTGGCTTGATCTTGCTCTGCATGGCGTGCGGAAAGCGAAGGTAAAATTACCGTACCAATCGCCACACCAATCAATCCTAATGGTAACTCAGTCATACGCTCGGCACTATATAACCAAGACACCGAGCCATCTTGCATGAATGATGCCCAGATTGTATTGAGCAGTAAGTTAATCTGAGTCACTGACACCCCAAACAAAGCAGGCAGCATCAACTTTAAAATACGATCCACACCTTCATGTTTGAAATCCACTTTAGGTGGAATCAATAAGTTCTTCTTCCATAATTCTGGAATCTGAATCGCCAACTGTAAAACACCCGCAGCAACTACTGCCCAACCCAAGGCCATAATTGGCTCAGCCATATACGGCGTCAGCCACCATGCCCCTGCAATCATTGCCACATTCAGCAATACTGGAGAAAAAGCAGGTGATGCAAATGAACCGTAACTGTTCAGGATACTGCTGGCAAAAGCCGTCAAGGACATAAACATTAGGTATGGAATGGTGAGGCGGAACATATCGACAGCGAGGTCAAACTTCGCAGGGTCATTATGAAAACCAGGCGCATACAGATATATAATTGCGGGAGCCGCCACCATTGCCACAAAGGTCAACAAGGACATAGCCGTCAGCAAACAACCAAACACTCGACTAATGAGAATCTGAACTTCGGCATGTGCACGGCTGGTTTTATATTCGGTTAAGACAGGAATAAAAGCTTGAGAAAATGCCCCTTCAGCAAACAATCGTCTGAAAAAGTTGGGAATACGAAAGGCAACAACAAAGGTATCGAAGTCCTTACCTGCACCAAACACATTGAGCAGTACCACATCACGTACCAAACCCAATACCCGGGATAACATCGTCATTGCACTGACAATTACAGTCGATCGCCACAATGCCATCGCATTCACCTACGGCTTATATTTTAAAAAGCGTTATTGTAATGAAAGTCCAAATAGATTGCGTTGTGAAATTATAAATCTGACCATGTTTTTTGGGCGAATTCCCGTTGAGACAATAAGGTCCGAAACAATTGCCAATCAAAATATTCACCTGGATCGGTTTTACGTTTTGGCGCGATATCAGAATGACCTGCAATATGATTTTGAATTTTTGGATATGCTTGGCGTAAAGTGTTCACAACTTCAACCAATGCTTGATATTGCTCAGGTTCGAAAGGTAGATCATCACTTCCCTCCAGTTCGATGCCAATCGAATAATCGTTGCATTCTTTCAAGGCCAAATAGCTAGAACGGCCTGCATGCCACGAACGATCCTTAAAATTCACAAACTGAATCACTTCACCGGTACGCAAAATCAATAGATGCGCTGAAACCTTCATCCCCTCAATGGTTTGGAAATAAGGATGTAATGACCAATCCAGCTGATTCTGAAAGAATTGTTGAATATAGCCCCCACCAAACTGTGAAGGTGGCAAACTAATATTATGAATAACAATCAGTTGAATATCAGTATCGGCAGGTCGCGCATTAAAGTTGGGCGATGAAATTTGTGTTGCGCCTTCCAAGATTCCATCTTGAACTTGAGTAAATCTAGATTGTTGCATGGTGACCCGAATCAGCAATTTAATATTTATCTTGCCCATTCTGACATGCTTTATCATGAATAATCGAGATGAAATACTTATTTTTTATGAGTAGAGTGCTAATATAACGCACAAGTTTTTTAGTCAAAAATACACTGGAAATGGTATGAGTATCCCTCAATCTTTGCTTGAACAATCTATTCAAATCAATATTCAACAAGCATTACAAGAAGATATTGGGGACGGCGATATTACCGCCATGCTCACACTTGAAGATGAACAAGCCACTGCAACCATTATTACACGCGAAGATATGGTGTTGGCGGGCCAGCCTTGGGTCAATGCCTTAATTCAAGCCTATGACAGTTCTGTTCAAATCACATGGCTCAAACAAGAAGGTGAGCATGTTGCAGCAAATGAAGCATTTTTAAAACTTGCTGGCTCTGCACGTAGTTTACTCACCGTAGAGCGTCCTGCTTTAAACTTTGTGCAAACACTCTCAGCAGTCGCAACTAAAACGGCTAGCTATGTGCAACAGCTTGATGGTTTACATACTAAACTACTCGATACCCGTAAAACCTTGCCCGGCCTACGTATTGCACAGAAATACGCGGTTGCTATCGGCGGCGGTCAAAATCATCGCTTAGGTCTATTTGATGCATTTTTGATTAAAGAAAATCACATCATGGCAGCAGGTGGAATTGCTCAAGCAATTGCCAAGGCACATACCATTGCACCCGGCAAACCTGTAGAGGTTGAAGTAGAGACCTGGGATGAACTGAATCAAGCACTTGAAGCGGGTGCTGATATTGTGATGCTGGACAATTTTAGCCAACAACAAATGATCGATGCGGTCAAACATGTGGCTGGTCGTTGTAAATTAGAAGCCTCAGGTAACATTACCATTGAGAATTTACGTGAAGTGGCTACCACTGGCGTGGATTACATCTCAATGGGTGTGTTGACCAAAGATGTGAGAGCGGTTGATTTATCTATGCGTTTTAACGGCTAAGTCTGATCGGACTCATTGTCCAGACCTCGAGATTTTTGTGCAGCGGGAATCTCTGTTTTGGTTGCCATCTGAGCCGTTTCAATTTGTTTACTCCACGCTGATTTGGCTTCGGTTGAATCAGTGGGTCGTGGATCTGCCGCCATCAAGACAAAAGTTACTGCGGTCAGTAAAACTAGAAAAACTTGTAACATCGTTATCCCCTAAAAACGCTTAATTTCAATTTGTGTTCAATCTATCAAAGCAACATGAGCCAAATCTGAGGGCTTTGTTACAACATGCAAATGCTCAGTGAGCTATTTGTTGACGATGATGTGTTTGTGTCTACTTTCATTTCAATCTATGTAAGCTTAAAATGCTAAGCAGCTCAATTTATTAAAATAATAAGTATGGATACCGTATTCGAAGCCGTGTTTCATGTGCTGTTTAAGCTGTTCCGTTTTCTAATCATTGACCTGATTTTTGAGATTATTATTGAAGGTGTGGTTCGTAGCATTGGCTATGCGGTTGTACGTGGCTATCGCCTTGGGCAGCGGGTAGATTTTGACAGTACTGAAGTATTTATTGTCGGTTTTATCACGCTGCTCATGTTGATTTTTCTCTGTATCTACTGGTTTTTACTACGATAATTTTCAGTCCATAAAAAGCAGTTTAAGCGTTCACTTAAACTGCTAATTTAACTTCTGTATGAAAAGCGTTAGCTGCCCGAAAAGCCCATATAAGGATCAGAAATGGAGTCCTCATTGGTCTCAATACGACCTGCAAAACGGCGGCTATAACTTGGATCATTTTCAATAGTGACGGTAAAATCATACCAACCACCAAACTGACTCATATCCCAACTGAGTTCTGTTTCAGTCGCTGCTGTTTCAATTTGCCAGCTCTTATTCGGTAAATAGGCATTGGCCTTCACCACCAGTTTAGCTGTTTGTGCAGCGTCATTACGAACTTTTAGGAAAATTTTTGGATCACACTCTTCCATACAGACACGAACTTCTGGCAGTGCTTGAATTTGTGCTGTCTGAGCCAGATTTCCCTTAAAACCGCGATGGAAACCATTTGGCCCCAGTACCCATAAATCATATTGATTGTCTTTGCTTTGCCAAACATCATCCAGTTGCTTACCTGCTTCCACCATATAACGGCGCGGCACAGCATCTAAATTCAATTTGTCATAGACATGAAAAACCGCAGCATGACTACCCGTATTTGAGAACATCAATTTGACCGTTTTCGCGGTGGCATCGACTTTGGCACTGGTATGCAGGATATAAGGCAGTGCACGCGATGGACGAATCCCCATTTCCTGAACTGGATCAGTCTGACTGAGCGGACGGCTGACCTGTGCCAATCCTTCCTGTGCTTTACGAATGGCATCCGCCTCTGTTTTCGTTTTCTTGCCAGATAAATCCTGCAAAGGTAAAACATTCGGTGTTTTAAAATTAAAGGCGGTGGTTAAATCACCACACACCGCTCGACGATACGGACTGATATTTGGCTCTTGTACACCAAAACATTGTTCCAAGAAGCGAATTACCGAAGAATGATCGAATACTTGTGAATTAACCCAACCACCGCGACTCCACGGTGAAATAATATACATCGGCACACGGATCCCTGGCCCATAGACCCCAACTCCATTACTCACTTTAGGATCGGTAAAGTTCGGCTGTCCATTCGAAGCTTTAGCATGTGTTGCATATTCATAAGACATCTGTTCTTTACTGAGCGTCGATTTACCATATACCATGCCAGATGCATCCATTGTAGGTGCACTTGGTGAAGGCACATGATCAAAGAAACCATCATTTTCATCAAAATTGATTAAGAAAACGGTTTGGCTCCACAGCTCTGGACGCTCAGTCAGCGCATTGAGAACTTCTTGGATATACCATGCCCCTTGCACTGGGCTTGATGGCCCTGGATGTTCACTATAGGTTGCAGGTGCAACCAGCCAGCTCACTTGTGGCAATTGTCCTTTGGCAATGTCTTCTTTAAATGTTCCCAAAAAGCCACCATCTGGCATGGTATTGGCAATGCCTTTATAGAGTGGCTGGGTTGCATCAATAGCGGGGTCATATGCTGGGCAAATGGTACTGTTATTGACGGGTTTTCCTGATAACTCATTGGCACGGCGATACTTTTTAAAACCCGCTAATGGATTATCGGTAAAGTTATCTGGCATGTTTTGATAAACTTTCCAGCTTATGCCTGCTTGTTGTAAGCGTTCAGGATAGGTGATCCAGTCATAGCCTGTGGTCGATGGGCCAATCGCATCCAGATCGTTAACTACACTGGCAACGTTCGCCCCTGTTGGACCATTGGTCCCTGTCCAGATAAACATACGGTTTGAGTTGGTACCCGTGTGCATGGCGCAGTGATAAGCATCGCACAGGGTAAAAGCATTGGCTAAGGCAAACTGGAATTCCACTTCCTGTTGCTTGTAATAGCCCATCGATTGCGGTTGCTTGTATTGCACCCAACTGCCCATCCGTCCATGATCCCAAGCATATTGACCATCTGTCCATGAATGTGGCGTACCACTGACACGCTGCGCATTGCCGCGGCTGCTGTCTAAATGATAGGGATAGACCTTATTCTTATTGGCATCATACTGCTCCCATACTTTACGCCCTTGGCTTAAAGGAATAGTAAAACGGTCACCAAAACCACGCACTCCCTTCAAAGTCCCGAAATAATTATCAAAAGAACGATTCTCTTGAGTCAGAATCACCACATGTTTAACGTCTTTGATGGTGCCTGTTTCTACCTTGGCATCAATTGCAAGAGCTTTTTGAATACTCATAGGGAAACTGGTCAGTGCAGCTGTACCAAACAAGGTTTTGGTTGAATTTAATAAAAAATCGCGACGATTCATTGGTTTATTTCCTTATTATTATGTTTATGGCGCGCAGTGGATTTTGCAGGTAGATGTTGGCGGCTTTGGATTTGGCGTAGGATTATTATTGTTATCGCCATCACTGTCGTTACAGGCACTGAGTAACAAGCAACTGCTGCTAAGCAACGCTAAAAGGAAATTTCGCATTTTACTATCCGTTAAATATCAGTGCAGATAGTCAATACAATATAAATGACAATTGAATGATGATTTGATCGCAATTCAATGACAAAAAATGGATAAAAAAAAGGCGGTCTAAAAAAACCAGACCGCCCGCACTATCAACTGGAACTTACCAACCGAGTGCCTGCTGTTGCTTCTGAATCAATTCCGCGATTCCTTTTTCTGCAAGCTCTAACATGGCATTGCACTGCTGACGGGTAAACGGTTTATCTTCTGCCGTTCCTTGAATTTCAATAAATTCGCCAGCCTGTGTCATCACCACGTTTAAATCGGTTTGGCAATTTGAATCTTCTTCGTAGCATAAATCGAGTAGCACTTCGTCCTGATACATCCCGACTGAAATTGCTGCGACTAAGCTTTTTAATGGATCCTGTTTAATTTTCTTGTTGCTGAGCAACACATTCATCGCATCAACCAAAGCCACCGCTGCACCTGTAATCGCTGCTGTACGGGTACCGCCATCTGCCTGAATCACATCACAGTCAATCGTGATGGTGTTTTCGCCTAATTTCTTCAAATCCACCATGGCACGTAAGCTACGACCAATTAAACGCTGAATTTCTTGCGTACGTCCCGTTTGCTTTCCACGTGCTGCTTCACGATCACTACGAGTATGGGTTGAACGCGGTAACATGCCATATTCAGCAGTTACCCAGCCTTGTCCCTGACCTTTCAAGAACCGTGGTACTGAGTTCTCAATACTTGCGGTACACAACACTTTAGTATGACCAAACTCAACCAAAACTGAGCCTTCTGCGTAACGGGTATAGTTACGGGTAATTTTGACCTCACGTAATTGGTCTAATGTTCTTTGGTCAATACGCATAACGATTCCTTAAAACTATGGCACAAATATCATTGCGCCATAGTATATCTCAATTACACGTGCTTCCAGTTTTACTTATTCGTTACAATTCACAGAATTAGTCATCGCTTAAGCAAACTTAAACTTCGATTTGAAATTCGTCCAAGTTTGAGTCACTTGTGCTGCCATATCATTTGGCAAAGAACATCTTGCTAAACGAACCCAAACCGTCCAGAACTGCCTCATAAAGTTGGCTTCGTTATAATTCACACCATATTCGGCACATAAGGCTCTGATTTGTGGTGCAACTTGTTCATAACGATTGGCAGGCATGTCTGGGAATAAATGATGCTCAATCTGATGGCTCAAATTACCGCTCATGAAGTGCATCCACTTCCCACCTGTAAAGTTACTCGAACCACGAATCTGACGCAGATACCACTGTGCTTTGGTCTCGTTCTCAGTATTGTCTGCTTCAAAGGTTTCCGCATCTTCAGTAAAGTGACCATTAAAAATCACCGCTGACGACCATAAATTACGCATGATGTTTGCAACTGCATTTCCCGCTAAAACAGGAATAAAGTTAATCGTTGCAATTGCAGGGAAAAATACATAGTCCTTTAACACCTGGCGCGTCGCTTTTTTACGGAAATCAGACGCATCCGCCCAAACCTGTTTCCAAGTTTTGGTTTTATAAACCAATGCATCTTCCAAATGCAGGTTTTGTACCCCGACATACCATTGGAAAAAGAACATCAACTGTAAAGCCAACGGGATATTGGCCAAATGGCGTACTTCCCATTTTTGGTCTTCTGTCACCCGTAAAATGCCATAACCGACATCATGGTCTTTACCAACAATATTGGTATAGGTGTGATGCATATAATTGTGTGTAAAGCGCCAATCATTGCCTGAACAGGTGTTATCCCAATCGTAGTCTTCGCCACGTAAGCTTGGGTCATTTAACCAGTCAAACTGACCATGCATGACATTATGTCCAAGCTCCATATTCTCGACGATTTTAGACACACCCAGCATCGCGGTTCCCAACAACCATACGGGTGGAATCCAACCACCGAACATCAACATGCCACGTGATGCGATTTCGGTATAACGTACAAAATTACGCACTTTATAAATATATTTTGAATCCTGCTCACCGAGGTTTTGCATCACGTCTAGGCGTATTTGCTCGACACGACGACCAAACTCTTCGACTTGTTCTGGGGTTAAATGTGCTGACTTTGATACGGTTTTAAATTCTAATGCCATATTCATTGTGTTGATCCTCAAATATCTTTGTTTTTATAGGTCAATCGTGACTGGGCTTAAGGCCTGGCTCACACATAACTTGATTGGACGATTCGGTTGATCATCAATTTCGCCAGTGATAACGTTCTGAGTCACACCACTGACCTTGGTACAGCTACAGCGGTTACACACGCCCATACGACAACCATGTTGTGGACGTAGACCTGCTTGTTCTGCACTGCTGAGTAGATTGGTCGTTGCAATAAAATTCTGTTGCGCACGACGGAAACTAATCGGTTGAGCTGTATTTGAATGCTCAATCTGGATCGGTTGGAAAAACTCTTGATGAAAATTTCCAGCTGCATCCTGTTGCGTATATATCTTTTGCGCTTGGCGCATCATGCTGTGGTGACCACAGGCATAAGCCTGCACATCTTTATAATTGGGTACTAATTTCTCTAACAATGCGGCATCTAAATGCTGTTTTTGCTCTGCCGTATTAAAGAAATGATAATTTAACTGTGGATATTGTTCAGCCAAGGCCAAGATGTCCTGATGCAACACCTCTGCACGGTTAAAATAAACCACATGAATTTGTTCAAGCTGCTGTTCTACTGCTTGTTTCAATAAAGAATAAATGGCAGTAATACCTGAACCTGAGGCAATCAGTAATGCAGGTTGCTGACCTTGATGTAATACAAAGTCACCTTGTGCCTGTGAAATCTCGAAGCTGTCCCCAACGCGCAAGTGTTGTGCTGCTTTAGACACCACACCCTGAACTTTAATCCCAAAGCGGATTTCACCCTGTGGCGTGACATCGATAATTGAATAACTACGTTGTTGATATACCCCATTGATCATCAAGGTAATCAAAACGCTCTGACCTGCTTTGACTTGGCTAAAATCAAAATTATGATTTGGCTTTACAGTCAATAACACCATATCCGAGCTGAGTGGCTGTACGGCGGTCACTTCTGCAAGAATACGTTTCCAAGCAAAGGTTGGTTTTATTTTTTGCAAAATAAAATCAACAAAATCTTCTCGAATCCAATGTGGCTGATAACTTAACTCTGCGTTCATACGTTCCTCGTTTTGTATCTGGCTATTTATTTTGAGTGAACAAATGTTCGTATAGTGAACATGTGTACACTATATTTATTTGTGTTCACTGAGTCAACACTTGTTCACTAATTTTTTGAATAATTTTTATACTTTTTTATAAGCCTTTAAAAATGAGGACAAAATTAAGAAATTGTCTTATACATTCAGCTCACACTATCCATGTGAGAATGGATGAAAGATCTAAAACACTTGCATTTAGCAATGGACAAAGACTAAAAATCTTCTGTTTTTTTTGCTAGACTCTATCGTATAGTTTTAATGGAACGTATTCATGTCGATTAGAGATGAACGAAAACAACAGAGTCGGCAGGCTCTACTGGATGCGGCACTTCATCTCAGCACCGCTGGGCGCTCATTTAGTAGTATTAGTTTGCGTGAAGTTGCTCGCGAAGTTGGTTTAGTACCAACGGCGTTTTATCGTCATTTCCAAGATATGGATACACTGGGTCAAGAACTGGTTGATCAAGTCTCTTTGCATTTAAAAAGCTTGATTCATCAATTAGGACAAAGCTATTTGAAACACAGTGGCAGTGCCAAAACCCGTACCAGTATTGAACTGTTTGTACAGGCAGTGAATCATAGCCCGCAACAATGGCAGTTTATGATTGCAGAACGCTGGGGGGGCTCAGAAACAGTACGCATCGCGATTGCACGTGAAATTGAGTTTCTGATTGAAGATCTCGCCATTGATCTGTGCAAACTCGAAACCTTCAAACACATTAAAGAAGCCAAAGACTTGCAAGTCTTATCTACGATTTTAATTAATATGTCGTTTACATGGGCAATGACGTGGATCAATTTACCCAAACAATTTACGATTGATCATTTACTCGAACAACAAAACCTGTTCATTGACAATGCAGCGACTCAAGTCCGTTTATTATTCAGTGGCATCTCCAATTGGGAACCACAAAACGCTTGATCATATCCAAACCAAAGTTTGATATATAAAAGCATTGCTTAGCGTTATGATGCATTAGACACTAATGCAAATGCAGTGTAGAACACTATGAGGAGCTTATAAGCATCATGAATCCTGATCGTCATACTCAGTTCTTAATTCGTAAAGAAAAAATTTTGCAGGTTGCGGAAAAGCTATTATTAGAAAACAACCAAGAAATGACCTTAGATGAACTGGTTGCTGAACTGGATATTGCCAAAGGTACGTTATACAAACATTTCCGTAGCAAGAATGAACTGTTGCTGGAACTGATTATTCAAAATGAAAAAGAAATTTTAAAAATTTCAGACAAATACAACACCGATGTCAAAGAATATGCACCGCGTTATATGCTTTATCATTTAACTTCACCAAGTCGTACCATTCTGCTGCATCAGTTAGAAGAACACCTCACCATGACTGAGTCGAAGTTAAAGCATTTGTTTGATGAGCTGTATGCGATTCGCCAGCAACGCATTGTTTCATTGAAAGATATGACTGAAAAATATTTAAAATCACAGAATTACGATATGTCGATTCGTGACTACCTGTCTTATATCTGGTCTCTGACCTACGGTGCGGCATTACTGTTGAACTCAAGCTATTACCAGCGCTCGATTGGTTCGCGTGAGAAGTTGATTAATCTCTATGTCAATCAAGCCTTGTCTCTACCGACACAGAAAGTTCAGATTGATATGAATGATTTTTTATAAAAATCAATTTCATATAAAATTTTTTAAATAGTTAGCTAAAGATACTCTGTGAGATACTAAACTTCATTGAGTAATCTCAAGCTGCTCTAAAAACATATCTGAATTGAAACCAAATCTTATTTTTATCTGTTTACATTCTATAAAGCTTTTATTTATCTCTTTAAAATTCATTTTCTGCTTTTTTAGGAGATTCGTTATCTGTTGTTTAGAAAAATTAGATATATCCTCATTCCATAATATTAATTCATGGGTAGGCTTGATAATTACACTACTTACTTTTGAAATATCAGTAAGATTATCAGAGCCTTCATTATGAAAGCCTATCAATAAACCTTGATAAAAGAGAAAGTTTTCTAAATTTCCACCCATCCAATCTTCATAATACAATTCTGTACCAAATAACTTTTTTATATTTGCGACACTACTTCCCAAAATGATAGGACCTACTCCGTGGAATGGATTAATCACGAACCTCATTATTTTATTTACACTCGACCTTTCAAGAGAATGCCCACTAAAAGAGTATGGCATTCTCAATTTGAAAATGCGTAAATTATTTCGCTTTACGCTCTTTTTCTAGCAAATAATCAACCACTTGGGTTACTTTTCCATCTTCACCCTGCACCACATATTTACCATTCACCACAACTGCTGGCACACCAGTCAACTGATACTGCTGCGCCAATTTATTTGACTCAGCAATTTTTGCCGTGATTGGGAATGAATTAAACATGCTGTTAAATTTCTGTTCAGGTACGCCATAACGCGCAAAGAATTTTGCTTGAGAGGCTTGATCAAAGATTTGCTGACCACCGTCATGAATGGCATGGAAGAGTGGGATATGCGTTTTCTTGCGCACACCGAGTGCTTCAGAAACATAATATCCACGCGCACCTTGTTCCCATACTTTATTCATTGCTGCAGGCGTACGCAGGAAATAAACGTCTTTTGGAATTTGTTTTAACCACGTTTGCATATGTGGCTCAAGCTTGAAACAGTGAGGGCAACCGTACCAGAAGAACTCACGCACTTCGAGTTGTCCCGCAGGTGCTGATGTCTTACCTGGATTGGCAATCACGGTATAGTCTTTACCCGCCACAAAATCTGCTGCCATTGCATTCATTGAGAATGCCAACGCAGCTACACTCAAACCACTTAATACTAACTTTTTCATTGGCTTTGCTTTTCCTCTAAGCATTTTTCGTAAGTTTATATGCTAAATATAAAACAAACACGAGCAATTCGTTTTGCTTCTGTGAAGTTTTTTATTGGATTTATCGCTTTTTTTGCCAGAATCGCTACACTACCAACAGATTAAACCGAAATAATCATCCTAATATAGAGGTGACACCATGTCGCAATTGAATGTTGACCCACAAGAAATCGCAAAATTTGAAGCATTGGCTGCCAAATGGTGGGATCAACATTCAGAATTCCGCCCGCTGCATCAAATCAATCCCTTACGTTTAAACTGGGTCGATGAGCGCGTGGGTGGCTTGGCTGGCAAAAAAGTACTTGATGTCGGCTGTGGAGGTGGCATCTTGGCTGAAAGCATGGCACGCCGTGGAGCTGATGTACTCGGCATCGATATGGGCGAAGCACCCCTTGCAGTGGGTCGTTTGCATGCAGAGCAAGACAATGTACAAAACATTGAATATCGTCAAATCCCCGTTGAACAGTTGGCACTCGAACAAGCAGGTCAATATGATGTGGTGACCTGTATGGAAATGATGGAACACGTCCCAGATCCAGCTTCAATCGTGAAAGCCTGCCAAAGCTTAGTTAAACCAGGCGGTCATGTGTTTTTCTCAACCATTAACCGTAATCCTAAATCGTATCTATTTGCGATTATTGGGGCTGAATACATCCTGCGCTTGCTGCCAAAAGGCACCCATGATTATCATAAATTCATTCGTCCTTCTGAAATGGCACACGATATTCGCAATGCAGGTTTAACGCTGAAAGAAATGATTGGCCTCCATTACAATCCAATCACCAAACACTATTGGTTAGCACCCAATGTTGAAGTGAATTACATGGTGCATACCACCAATACAGGTGCCTAATGAAAGCGGTTTTATTTGATCTAGATGGCACATTGATTGACACTGCTGCAGACTTCATTCGTATCATCCAACAAATGTGTCGCGATGAACAACGTCCTGTCGTCGATGCCGATACCATCCGTACTCAAGTCTCGGAAGGTGCGCGCGCCATGGTGAAGCTAGTTTATCCTGAATTAGAAGTGACAGACCCTGTCTTTTTGGCACATCGGCAACGCTTTTTAGATGTATATGGTGACAATATTGTGGTCGATACCGACCTGTTTGTCGGCATGTATCCATTACTTGAAGAGCTGGAAGCACATCAAATTCCATGGGGAATTGTCACCAACAAACCTCGTGGTCTAAGTGAATCTCTATTGGCAAAGCTGGATCTGACTGAACGCTGTGCAGTCTTGGTTTGCCCAGAAGATGTCAGCAAAACCAAACCTGATCCAGAACCGATGTATTTGGCGGCAAAGCAACTCGATATCGATGCCAAAGAGATTATCTATGTCGGTGATCATCCACGAGATATTGACGCAGGCCGTCATGCAGATATGTATACCATCTTGGCTGCTTACGGTTATTTGCCAGTAGAATCACGTGATGATCTTGCTGCTTGGCAAGCCGATGCCATTATTCAAACCATTCCTGAACTGCATCAACTGATCAAACAGAAAATCACTGTATTGTCAGAAAATCAGGGTATGATGAATTAAATTTGTAAGATAAGAATAGGAGGCATAACAATGAAATACTCAGAATATCAACCTCGCCCAGATTTATTGAAAGATCGTATCATTCTGATCACAGGCGCTGGCGATGGAATTGGGCGCGCTGCTGCCATGAGTTATGCCCTTCACGGTGCAACAGTGGTGTTGCATGGTCGTACCCTAAACAAACTTGAAGTCATTTATGATGAAATTGAAGGTCTAGGCGCACCACAACCTGCAATTTTACCGTTACAGCTGTCTACAGCATCAAGCCATGACTATGAGCTGTTAGTGAGTACATTGGAGCAACAATTTGGTCGTCTTGATGGCATTTTGCATAATGCAGGCATGTTGGGTGATCGTGTAGAACTGGCTCACTATCCTGTTGATGTCTGGGATGATGTTTTAGCCGTGAATCTACGCGCTCCATTTGCACTGACTCAAGCCCTGTTACCATTGCTGGAGAAATCTGAGCATGCATCCGTGGTCTTTACCAGTTCAAGCGTGGGTCGTGAAGCGCGTGCGCTTTGGGGTGCTTATTCGGTGTCTAAAGTTGCAACTGAAGCGATGAGCAAAATTTTTGCGGCAGAAAATACTTATCCAAACATCCGCTTCAACTGCATCAACCCAGGTGGTACCCGGACTGCGATGCGTGCCAAAGCCTATCCACAAGAAGATCCAAAAGTCTTGCCGACGCCAGACAGTATTATGCCTGCTTACCTTTATCTGATGGGTGATGACAGTTTAGATATGAATGGACAAAGTATTGACGCACAAGCTTAATTTAGTCATTACAATAATTCTAAATAACATTGGACACTGACCTTAAAACTGTTTTTTTGAGAGAAATGTGTGGTGTATCTTCATTTTTTTAATGGAATAATGAATCGATCTTCACAGTTTCTCTGCATTTTTAAGGTACAGTTTTCACATGAGAGACATCCGAAGTCAATAAGGTGCATCATGAAAAATTTTTTCATTATCTTGGTTTTAGGTTCGACAGTCCTGTTTAGTAGTATGGGAAGTTTTGCGGGCCCGCATGATCGTGACGATGATTCGCGCGGTGGCGGCTGGCAAGGTGGTCGTAACTTTGATCGCCCAGATGGTGAGAATCGTCAACGTGAACGTCGTATGCGTGAAGAGCGTGGTGTAGAACGTTTGAAGCAGCACCGTTGGCAGGAAGGCTATGTGATGCCACAACACTATCGTGGCAACGGCTATAAAGTAGATTATAAAGACAGTAACCTACCTCGCCCTGGTCGTAACGAACAGTGGTACAAAATCAACAATGACTATATTTTAGTCAACTCTGATGACAACAGTATTATCCGAATCATGGGCTTCTAAGTCCTTTTTGATCATTCAACAGCATGAAAGTTGAATGGTTGGTTTAGGAATAGATTTATATTTTGATTTTTTTCGTTAGAATCAGAGCAAGTGCTGCATATCTGAGATCACCATGGCGAAGCAAATGACTGAAAATTCACATAGTACAACAAAAGATTATGTGCATTGGTTTCGCCACTCCGCACCCTATATCAATGCACACCGTGATAAAACCTTTGTTTTGATGTTCTCTGGCGAAGCCGTTCAACATGAAAATTTCCAACATATTATCCACGATATTGCCCTATTACATTCTTTAGGGATTCGGTTAATTTTGGTCTACGGCGCACGTCCGCAAATTAATCAAAATCTGCTCGAACGCAATATCGAAACGCCCTTCCATCAAAGTCGTCGCATTACAACACGCGAGTCTTTACGCGGTGTCATGAATGCGGTGGGTTCTATTCGTCTAGAAATTGAAGCCCTACTCTCCATGGGTTTGGCCAATTCACCGATGTATGGTGCTCGCATTGATGTGGTGTCGGGTAATTTTGTCACAGCAAAACCTTATGGCATTCGTGATGGCATCGACTTCCAGCTGACAGGCGAAGTACGTTCTATTGACACAGACGCCATTCAACGTCATTTAGACAATCACAATATTGTTTTGCTTGGACCAACAGGTTATTCAACCACAGGTGAAGTCTTTAATTTGCTGGCTGAAGACGTGGCCACCAAAACAGCGACAGCCCTAAAAGCAGATAAACTGATCTTCTTGGGTGAAAAACAAGGTTTGATGAACAAGCAACAGCAGTTATTGCGCGAGTTAAACCCTCACCAGCTGGAACCGTATATTCAACAGAACCAACAACAATATCCAGAATTTGCCTTACATCTCAAACAAGCTCAACAAGCATCACTATCGGGTGTGCATCGCGTGCATCTGATTTCTTATGCCTATGACGGCGCACTGATTGAAGAGCTATTCACTCGCGATGGTATTGGTACTTTGATCACCGATGCCCACTATGAAGAAGTTCGTATCGCCAATATTCACGATGTCGGTGGCTTAATTAATCTTCTGCGTCCGCTGGAACAAGAAGGCATTCTGGTTTATCGCTCTCGCGAACGTCTTGAAAGTGAGATTGAGCACTTTGCAGTGATTGAGCGCGACGGTATGATTTTGGCTTGTGCAGCCTTGTACCCAATTCCCGCAGGATCAGATGAAATTCGTTCTGCTGAAATTGCCTGTGTCGCAGTGGATTCAAGCTATCGCAAATCAAATCGTGGCAGCCAAATTTTGCAATTCTTGGAAAGCAAGGCCAAACAGCAAGGGATTCAACGACTGTTTGTGCTCACCACTCGAACTGCACATTGGTTCTTAGAGCAAGGCTTTACTCCCGCCAGCGTAGATGATTTACCTAATGCACGCCAAGCCCTGTATAACTATCAGCGTAATTCGCTGGTCTTTAAAAAAGCGTTACGCTAATCACAGCTCACATTGCAGGAGATATTTTTATTTTTGATAAAGATATCTCCTCATCATCATGATCTCTGCTTAAGTCAGTGTGAAGAAGAAATTAACCAAGCGATAAAATAAAAATTAATCCAATTAAAAACAATATCTTATTCAAATTAAAGCGTTCTGTACTTATTCAACCTATAGATAAGATTATGCAATTTTCTATTTTGCACTTTTCATCATAAGCAAAGCCCGATTACTTATTTTTTATGCAATAAAAAAAGTTTTAGTTTAGTTGCTCATCTTATTTAAATCTTTTGATTTGTCGGGGAGCACAACCAACATGGCTATTTCAATCAATCGTTCATGGGCAACATATACCATCATCGCAGCAAGTCTTGCCAGCCTGATGGGTGTTGCAGGTTGTGCAAAAAAACCAGAGCAGCAAGAGACAACAAAACAAGAAACCACAACATTAAATATCGGCTTTCAAAAGTATGGCATCTTGCCGATTCTCAAAGCAAAAGGTGAATTAGAAAAAAATCTTGCTGCTCAAGGTGTAAATGTTAAATGGGTCGAATTCCCTGCAGGTCCACAGTTGCTAGAAGGCTTAAATGTCGGCAGTGTGGTCTTTGGTGAAGCAGGTGAAGCACCACCCATCTTTGCTCAAGCTGCCAATCCGAACTTGGTTTATGTCGCCAACCAACCGCCTGCGCCGACCGCAGAAGCTTTAATTGTACAAAAAGATTCTCCGATTCAATCCATCCAAGATCTCAAAGGCAAACGGGTCGCGTTGAATAAAGGCTCAAATGTTCACTATCTATTGCTCAAACTATTAGAAGCAAACAATCTCAGCCTAAAAGATATTCAACCTGTTTACCTACCACCGTCAGATGCACGTGCTGCCTTTGAAAAGGGTGCTGTGGATGCTTGGGTGATCTGGGATCCATTCTTCGCCGCAGCAGAGCATCAAATCCATGCGCGTGTAATCGCTACGGGTGAACATTTGGTCAGCAATCACCAATTCTATTTGGCCGATCGCCAATTTGCTGAAAGCCATCCTCAGGTTTTAACCACCTTGGTCACGACACTCAATCAAACGACGGAATGGGTCAAAGCCCATCCTGACGATGCAGCAAAATTATTGGAAAAGCCAACCGCACTTGAGTTTGATGTCCTAAAAAGTTCAATTTCACGCATGGGTTTTGGGGTTCAACCGATTTCTGAAAAAGTGGCAAAAGAGCAGCAATATGTAGCTGATGCTTTCTTTGCCCAGAAACTAATTCCGAAGCAGCTTGTGATCCAAGATGCCGTATTAAAGAACCAAGTTAAATAATTGAGGATCACTATGAAGTTGTTATCTAAAGTTTCTGTTTTGGGTTTGCTGATCTCCACATTCTCACTCAGTGCTTGCCAGAAGCCCGAACAGAAGACGGAGAAAACAACTTCAGCAACTGAAAATACGGCGGTCAAAACGCTGTCTATCGGTTTCCAGAAATCCTCGCTCAATTTATTGGTTGCCAAACAACAAAAGCTATTTGAGCAAGAATTTCCGAATGCCAAAATTGAATGGCGCGAATTCCCTGCTGGCCCACAGATGCTCGAAGCACTTGCCGTCGGAGCAGTTGATTTTGGTTATGTCGGCAATACCCCTCCAATCTTTGCCCAAGCTGCGGCTAAACCGTTGAGTTACGTGGCTTATGAAGTGGTTCCACCAACGGGACAGGCTGTTTTAGTACATGCCAACGGCAAAATCAGTACCCTTCAAAATTTAAAAGGCAAACGTATTGCAGTACAAAAAGGTTCAAGTGCACACGAATTATTGGCAAAAATCTTGCAGAAAGCAGGTCTTTCTTGGCAGGACATTCAGCCCATCTGGTTACCTCCTGCCGACGCACGCGCAGCATTTGACAAGCAGGCCGTTGATGCATGGGCAATTTGGGAGCCCTACTTAGGCACAGCCGAACTCCAAGGCCATACCAAAACCTTAGTAGATGGCTCTGCTTTTCCAACCACTTATTCTTTTTATATTGGTAATCCTGACTTTATTAAAAAGCATCCTGATTCTGCATCAAAGCTGATCAAGAGTATCAACATTGCTGATCAGTGGATTGTGCAACATCAAGATCAGTCACTACAGATTTACGCACAAAGTACGGGTTTAAGCCTGCCCGTGGCGCAACGTGTTTTAGACAAACGACCAAAACCATCGCCTGTACACATCCTTACACCTGAGGTGATACAGAGTCAGCAACAAATCGCCGATTTATTTAAACAAGATCAGCTCATCCCTGTGCAGATTGATATTCAGCACAGTGTCTGGTCTGCCCAATAAACATTGATTTCATTTTCATAAGGAACATCGACATGAATATTTTCTGGTTTATCCCCACTCATGGTGACAGTCGCTACTTAGGCACCAGCAAGGGCGCGCGTCAGGTCGATCATGCTTATATGAAACAAATTGCAGTTGCCGTAGACAATCTGGGTTATGCAGGCGTACTTATTCCCACTGGACGTTCTTGCGAAGACCCTTGGATCACGGCTGCCAGTTTGATTGATGCAACTACACAACTTAAATTTTTAGTGGCACTCCGTCCAGGACTGACCACACCAGCACTGGCTGCACGCATGGCAGCAACTTTTGATCGGCTCTCCAACGGCCGTATTCTGCTCAACCTTGTCACAGGTGGCGATGAACAAGAATTAAAAGGTGATGGACTCTATGAAGATCATAGTACCCGTTATCAAACTGCTTCTGAGTATGTCAAAATCTGGCGTGAAATTCTCACTCGCTCACATACAGGTGAACCGTTTAGCTTTCACGGCGAACGTCTCAGTGTCGATGATGCCAAACTGCTGTATCCACCCGTACAAAAACCTTATCCACCGCTGTGGTTTGGTGGCTCATCAGAAGCCGCAACTGAACTGGCAGCTGAGCAAGTCGACACCTATTTGACTTGGGGTGAACCTCCAGCAGCAGTGAAAGAAAAGATTGAGCATTTACGTGGCAAAGCCGCAGCCAAAGGTCGTACCCTGAATTATGGCATTCGCTTACACGTGATTGTGCGCGAAACCAATGAGCAGGCTTGGGCAGCTGCGGATGAACTGATTCAATATCTGGATGATGCAACCATTGCCGCAGCACAGAAAAAATTTGCACAAATGGACTCAGTCGGTCAGCAACGTATGGCCGCATTGCATGGCGGGCGTAAAGATCAGCTGGAAGTATCACCAAACTTATGGGCGGGCATCGGCTTAGTCCGGGGTGGCGCAGGAACTGCTTTGGTGGGTGACCCAGAAACCGTTGCTGCACGAATTCAAGAATATGCAGATTTAGGCATTGATACCTTTATTTTCTCAGGTTACCCACATCTGGAAGAATCGATCCGTTTTGCGGAACTGGTGTTCCCATTGTTGCCGCTTAAAACACGTGAAAAACTAGCGCAACCACATTTAACTGGTCCTTTCGGGGAAATCATTGCCAATAATTATGTCCCAGAGACCAAGGAAGCAAAAACCTTGATCAAGGAGACTGTATGAATGCAAAGGTTGTTTTAAATGATGTTTCACGTGGAACAAAAAAAATAGCTAAAGGGCTGCTGCCTTGGCTATTTCCAATTCTGCTGGTTCTGATATGGCAAGCAGCTTCGAGCTCTGGCTTATTGCAAAGCAGAGTATTGCCAGCCCCAACTGCTGTCGTGAGTGCCTTTTGGCACTTACTGATCAGTGGGGAGCTTTGGCAACATGTCAAAGTCAGCGCAGGCCGTGCTTTGCTTGGTTTATTGATTGGTGGTGGTCTAGGTTTGGTCTTGGGACTATTGAATGGTTCATCTCGTATTGCCTCGACTTTACTCGATACCACCTTGCAAATGATCCGTAACATCCCTGCATTAGCACTAATTCCACTGGTGATTTTATGGTTTGGGATTGATGAAACAGCCAAACTCTTTTTAGTCGCTGTCGGTGTATTTTTCCCAATCTATATCAACACCTATCACGGTATTCGCTCTGTCGACCCACAATTGATCGAAATGGGAAAAAGTTACGGGCTCAATCGTTGGCAACTGTATAAAGACATTATTTTGCCTGGTGCAATGCCCTCTATTCTGGTCGGACTACGTTTCTCTTTAGGTCTGGTTTGGGTGCTGTTAATCGTGGCAGAAACCATTTCTGCGCAAGCGGGAATTGGTTATATGACCATGAATGCACGTGAGTTTTTACAAACGGATATCGTCTTGGTGGGTATTTTACTCTATGCCCTGCTCGGGAAATTAGCGGATGTATTGGCTCAAGTTCTGGAACGCTATCTACTGCGCTGGCATGCAGGTTATCAAAAATAATAAGGACATCACGATGAGTAACTTAAATTTAAACTTCTACGATAACAACCTGATTCAGCCTGTTACTGAACCAGAAACCACAACCTCGCCAGACAATGGTGCGCATATTCTGATTGAGCAATTGTATAAATTTTATGGTGAAGTGAAAGTCCTCGAAGACCTCGATCTAAATATCCAAGCTGGTGAGTTTGTCGCCATCGTTGGGCGTAGCGGTTGCGGTAAAAGCACCCTGCTCCGTTTGATTGCCCAACTGGAAAAAGCCAGCTACGGTGAAATTAAATTCCAGTCAGCACGTCATTTCCGTGAAGGCATTACCAACCACGATATTCGTGTCATGTTCCAAGATCCACGCCTGCTCCCATGGAAAAGTATTATACAAAACGTACAATTGGGTTTGCCTAAAAATCAGCATCAGCTTGCAGAAGCATTGCTAGAAAAAGTAGGGCTAAAAGATAAAGCCACGCAATGGCCAGCTCAGCTTTCAGGTGGACAACGTCAACGCGCTGCGCTTGCACGGGCTCTTTCCCATACACCCCGTATTTTGCTGTTAGATGAACCGCTTGGTGCATTAGATGCACTGACTCGTTTAGAAATGCAGAACTTGATTGAGCGCCTCTGGAAAGAACAAGGTTTTACCGCCATATTGGTTACGCATGATGTCAGTGAAGCAGTCCAACTTGCCGACCGGATTATCCTGTTAGATCAAGGGCATATTGCCCATAGCTTTCAGGTCAACCTACCACGCCCTCGTAAAAAAAGTATCGCGTTCGCCCAACTCGAACAACAAGTTCTCGATGCGGTTTTAGCCACCTAAAGCCGCATTAATGTGCACTAAAATGTGACCAAAATAATAAAAATATGGCACTCATTTCCCCTGATAAGAAAAAAATTATTTACAAAATATGTATGCATTTTTTTAGATTTCAATAATTATCAAATACATCGTTAGCACTGGCCTAAAAAGTATATTTTTTTCGATAAAAAAATTGCGTAATTGTGCACAAATCGGACAATTTATCTTACAATGTCAATGACATTTTTTGAATCAAGCTCGCAGATGGAACAGAAGAAAAGTACACAAAAGCGCAATCAACTGCTGAATGCTGCCCTAGATGTTTTTTCCGTCTATGGGTTTAGTGGTGCCAGCCTCGATGAGATTGCGCAACTTGCAAATATGCATAAATCGAATATTTTCTATTACTATGAAAATAAAGAATCGCTTTATGTCGAAGTGCTTACCACGGTGTTGCAAAAGTGGCTTGCACCCTTACAAACCCTAGAGTCTGAGCTTGAGCCAACTGAAGCACTCACTCACTATTTGATTCAAAAAATTGAAAGCTCACGTGATCAGCCAAAAGCCTCACGTTTATTTGCCCTCGAAATTATTCAAGGTGCCCCGCATATTTTACCGATCTTAAAAGGCCCTTTGAAAAAGCTATTTAAGCGTAAAACCAAAGTGATTCAAACTTGGCAAGAACAAGGCAAATTGTCGGCAGAGGTCGATCCAGAACTATTGATTCTCAACATTTGGGCGATCACGCAAAATTATGCTGATTTTTCGACGCAAATGGAAATGGTGACAGGTAAAACCTTACGTAACCGTAGCATGTATCAACGTACCATCGAACATACCATTCATGTAATGTTGTACGGCGTATTACCACGCTAAATTCTCTTCATAAGCCTTAATTTTAGCAATTGAAATAAACTAAAAAGCGACTTTGTGAGTCGCTTTTTTCTTGCCAAATGGTTAAGGTGATTATTCAACTGAACTAATCAAAAATGTGGAACATTGATTAAGAAACATACGTGGAACATGAATAGTCATGAAAAAGCCGTTCCAGTGCGCTGAACCCTAGAACGGATTATTTTAAGATTCTGATAATAAGTAGAAAACTTCAAAAAATTCGCATAAGGTGTATTATGTTAATTTTAGAAATACTTAAAGTTTTTAATAAGTATATTCACCTGCGGTATCAGTAAAAACAATAATTTTCCATTGAATACTGCTTAATACAGAGCCATGTTGATGATGGTTTTGAGGTGGAAATTTATCTCCCTTATTTGATGTAATTTCCTTATTACATCCAGTACATTTGTAAATACCAGAATGTGGTACTTGATCACTTGGTTTATATATATTATCCCACCCGTCCCAACCAGGGATATGCTTTAAAACTTTTCCATTACCATAAACAGCCATAATTATTTCTTCCATCATCAATAAGTTATGACTTTAATAATTCAACTTATATGATTAAAAATCAAGCTTGTTAAAGTTCTTTACGACATAAAATGACGCCTAAAAAGGCTAGTTGGAAATAATGTATTGGAACTATATAAATAGGCTGGACAATCATTTCAAAATTTGAGGATAAAAAGTATCCATTTAACATAATGGGCGCTATACGAACCAAACACAAAATAATATTTTAATTTCAAAAACATAACAACAAAAAAGTCTACCCATGCATACTACAGCATTAAACCTTTACATTTAAAAATGCGCTTGATACAGCGCCAGTAACTTTTGTGCCCCAAGTAACAGGTTTTCTTCCCAATCCAGATGCGCCGTATCATTGGCACCATCAGTAATATATTTCACTGAAATCAAACGTACCCCTAGCTTTTGACAGACTTTGGCTAAAGCATAGGCTCCATATCCACCAAATTACAGCTCACTTTCGGCATGCCTGTTTCGAAGGAGTCACCCGTGCCACAGATCCCTTTGGGTAAAAGCTCAAAATGTGGCTGGATATGAATCTCCGCAGGAATCTCATCATCCATCGGTGTCACACCCACATCAAAACCTAAGGGAGACACGTCCATATCACGTTGCACGAAAGTAATGACTTCAACCAGACTGTGCGCATCAAAGTGAGAACTTCCTGCACTTCCTAAGTTGATTAGTGTCTTACAGCCCGTTTTTTGAATCACCTCAAAGGCTTTAAATGCTGCATTAATTTTGCCGATTCCACTGTAATGAACGTCAATACCAGCTTGCTCAAATAGACCTTTAGATTCATTCGGCAAAGCCATAATCAGAGCAACATCAGCATTCATAAAAAAGACTCGTTCAGATCAAAGTAGACGCATATATAAAAAAGGTGTGCTCAAGCACACCTTAGATATTATTGCATCTTCTGCTGTAAGGCGATCAAACAAGGAGAGAAAAATAATTGGCCGCTATACGCCCCTACTACGGTTTTTTTCATCACCAAAACCCATAAAGCAACCAAGAGTAGGCTGAGTACAACCGCAATGTAGTGTAAAGCGTCCATATTTAATTGGTGTGCTAGATTAAAGATCGCCAAGATAAACACACCGAATGGGAAAGTCAGCCCCCACCAGCCTAAGTTGAATGGAATGCCTGTACGCACGTGGCGTAGTGTAGTCAAGATCGCGATACCGAACCACCAGACACCAAAGCCCAATAGTACCAAACTTGCCACAATACCTAGAGCTGGAAGTAACATTGCTAATCCTTCAAACCCCATCGCTTGCATGATCCGTGGTGCTTGCTCACCCAATAGTAATAACGCTAACGCACCTGTTCCTATCGGCCCTAAGCATAACCAACTAGAAATCGCGACCTCTTTCTCAGGCAATTGGTGCAATGCCAAACGTAGCATCAAAATGGTTAAGATCGCAAAAGCAGGTAAAACTGAAATGCCCCACAACACATAACCCGTGATCAAGATATACAGTGCATGTTGATTCGCCGCTAAATGTTGCAATAACAGCCCTGCTGAACTTGCAGCAACCTCACATGCCACAATCGGCAACAACCAAACCGCAGTCATGCGATGTAACTGGTGATCTTGGCAGCTGAACATACAAAATGGCACCACCCACGCGATCAAAACAGCAAGAACGACATCGATGTACCAAAGATATTCGGCTATTTGAATGGCAATATCACCATATAAATGTATACCAAAACTGAGAAAACCATTGGCAATGGTAGCAAGCCCCATCGGAATCGCACCGAGAAATAGGCTCATATTGGGGTGCGTAAAAATCTGCTTAGCTTCAGCTGGAAATAAAATCCAGCGTAAGAGATAAAGCACACTAAACGTACTAAATAGCAGAATATTAAATTGCCATAATTTGGTCGCCAGCATAAATAACAGAGATGAGGCGAAAGGCAACTGTGCTAAGATCATCGCCACAACACCCGTTCCCATGGTTGCAGTGAACCAGTTCGGGGTAAAATGACGAATCACATCTGTGCTCTGTTCTAGTTGGTAAAATGGCTTTTTCATCTCTATTTCTATCTAAAGCGACAATGTTGTTATTCTAATAGAACCCTTAAATAAGAAAAATTGATTTATTTTTATTTAATGAATCAATTAAATTGATATAAGCCGATTAATTATTGAAATTTTTCTGTGTAAAAACACAACAACAAGACGAAACGCTGAGAATATGGCAATATATAGCCTTTGCAAAAATCACTGTATTTAACGCCCATGAAGTTGCTTCGTCTCAACGCATTATCGCCAGATTTTCAGTTACCTCCAACTGCGGTAACGATTGGCAATTTTGATGGTGTCCATCTCGGTCATCAAGCGATGATTGCTCAGCTCAAAACGTTGGCTGAAGCGCAAGGCTTAAAAACATTGGTGATGATTTTTGAGCCACAACCACTTGAATTCTTTAAAGGTTATGATGCTCCACCGCGTATTAGCTCGCTCAGAGAAAAAGTAGAATATTTAACAGAGCTGGGTGTGGACTACATTGCTGTCGCGAAATTCGATCAGTATTTTAGAAGCTTAAATGCCACCGAATTTGCAGACCTACTCAAATTAAAACTCAATGCACAAAGCTTGGTGCTCGGTGATGATTTCCATTTTGGTAAAGACCGCCAAGGTAATAGCGAATTCTTACGTGATTATGGTTTTGATGTCATCAATTTAAATACTATTGCTTTAAATGATGAACGCGTCAGTTCAACCCGTATTCGTCAAGTCTTACAAGCAGGTGATTTGGCTTTGGCGGCAAAATTATTAGGCCGTCCTTATAGCATCACAGGTCGCGTGCAATATGGCGATCAGATTGGTCGCACCCTTGATTTCCCAACCATTAATGTCCGTTTGAATCGTCATAAACCCTGTTTAAATGGGATTTATGCGGTGGATGTGGTCTGTGAAAATGCCTCACTGACAGTAAAAGTAAAACATGCAGATCCTGCCCTCAACGGCATCACAGGATACCAAGCTGACAGTTTATTTGGCGCAGGCCATGTGGGGACACGCCCAGCCATCAAACAAGACCACCCAGAATGGCGATTAGAGGTACATTTCCCTGATGTTTCTGCTAATCTGTATGGCTTATTGATGCGGGTAACCTTCCTTCACTATTTACATGGTGAGCTGAATTACCCTTCGCTTGAAGCCCTCAAAGCTGGAATTCACGATG
Organism: Acinetobacter sp. ANC 3882; assembly: GCF_022549545.1. Lineage (NCBI taxonomy): Bacteria > Pseudomonadati > Pseudomonadota > Gammaproteobacteria > Moraxellales > Moraxellaceae > Acinetobacter > Acinetobacter sp. ANC 3882. Next base: position 162,142 of record NZ_JAKZGB010000009.1, read on the forward strand.
ATGTGCAGAAGTTACGAGACTATCGTACCGACACAACAGAATTTCCTTTTTAAATTTAATTTTCATTTGTAATACATGTCAGTTTACAAACTGATCAAACTGGAAGAAAACTTGCATGAGCGATAAGCAAACTCCTGAAAATGCAGTGGATTATAAAGCCACACTCAATTTGCCAGCGACTGATTTTGCCATGAAGGCAAACTTGGCTGTGCGTGAAGCCAAATGGTTAGAAGAGTGGTATGCCGACAACATTTATCAGCAGATTCGTGAAGCGCGTATTGGCAAGAAAAAATATGTACTGCATGACGGCCCTCCATATGCCAATGGTCAAATCCATTTAGGCCATGCTGTCAATAAAGTATTAAAAGACATCATTGTTAAAAGCCGTGTCATGGATGGTTTTGACGCACCATATGTGCCAGGCTGGGACTGTCATGGCTTACCAATTGAACTCAAAGTTGAAGAAAAAGTCGGTAAAGTTGGTGTTAAAGTTGACGCATCGACCTTCCGTAAAGCATGCCGTGAATACGCATACACGCAGGTTGAGTTACAGAAGAAAGACTTCGTGCGTATGGGCGTGTTTGGGGATTGGGATCGTCCTTATCTCACCATGAATTTCAAACAAGAAGCAGACATCGTGCGTTCACTGGGTGCCATTGCGAAAGCAGGTCATATTGAACCAGGTTTAAAACCTGTGAACTGGTGTTTGGATTGTGGTTCTGCACTCGCAGAAGCGGAAGTTGAATACGAAGATAAAAAATCTGACGCGATTGACGTTGGCTTTACCGTTGTAGATCTCAAAGATTTAAGTGCTCGTCTTGGTGTTGATGTCCAAGATGTGACTGATATTGTAATCTGGACAACGACACCATGGACACTGCCTGCCAACCAAGCCGTTGCCTTACATGCTGATATTGAATATCAGCTAGTACAAGTTACGACTGAACGTGGTACGCAAAACTTTATCCTTGCAAAAGACTTAGTTGCATCCGCAGTTGAACGCTATAAGCTTGAAAATCCAGTGGTACTTGCTGACTTCACAGGCTCAGCAATCGAAAATCTATTATTGCAACATCCACTGCTCACAGACCGCCAAGTCCCTGTAATTTTAGGCGAGCACGTCATTGCCACCAGTGGTACGGGTGCTGTTCATACCGCTCCAGGCCATGGTGTGGATGACTATAAGGTCGGCTTACAATACAACTTAAAAGTTGAAAACCCAGTCGGTGGTAATGGTGTTTATTTACCAACTTCTCCGATTTTTGCGGGTGAGCACATCTATAAAGCCAATCCAAAAATCATTGAGGCTTTAGGTGCAGTGGGTCGATTATGGGCACATCAACCAATTAAACATAGCTATCCACACTGCTGGCGTCACAAAACTCCAATTATCTTCCGTGCGACACCACAATGGTTTATCAGCATGGATGCAAAAGGCCTACGTCAAACCGCACTAAATGCGATTGAAAATGACATCGACTTCGTGCCAGATTGGGGTAAAAACCGTATTCAATCCATGATTGAAGGACGTCCTGACTGGTGTATTTCACGCCAACGAACTTGGGGCGTGCCAATTCCATTTTTTGTGCACAAAGATACCAATGCATTGCATCCTCGTACGCCTGAATTGATCGAAGAAGTCGCTAAACTGATCGAGCAAGAAGGCATTGACGGTTGGTACAATCGTGAAGCAAGTGAATTCATCGGTGCTGATGCAGAGCAGTACAATGCAGTACGTGATACCTTGGACGTTTGGTTTGACTCAGGCACTACGCACTATGCAGTACTGCGTGAACGTGATGATCTACAAGATCCAGCAGACTTATATCTTGAAGGTTCAGATCAACACCGTGGTTGGTTCCAATCTTCATTGTTAACCTCAATTGCAATCAATGAACGTGCGCCATATAAAGGCCTACTCACCCACGGTTTTGTGGTCGATGAGAAAGGTCGTAAGATGTCTAAATCGTTAGGCAACATCATTACCCCACAAGACATTATCAAAGATATGGGTGCTGATGGCTTACGTTTCTGGATCGCATCAGCGGACTATCGCTATGAAATGACGGCTGGTAAAGAAATCTTTAGCCGCGCATCAGATGGTTATCGTCGTATCCGTAACACTTTGCGTTTCTTGTTGGCCAACTTGAATGGCTTCAAACCATCAACAGATGCGTTACCAGTCGACCAACTGATTGCATTGGATCAATACATCTTGCAACGTGCTGCTGAGGTTCAAAAAACCATCCAGCAAGCCTATGAAGAGATGAACTTCCATATTGTGACCAATGCATTGACCAGCTTCTGTATCAATGACTTAGGTGGCTTCTATCTCGACATCATCAAAGATCGTCAGTACACCACCAAAGCAGACTCACAAGCACGTCATTCTGCACAAACTGCGTTGTATCATATCGTACAAGCTTTTGTTCGTTGGATGTCACCAATCCTCAGCTTTACAGCACAGGAAGCTTGGCCATTGATTCCAGAACAAACTGGAAAATATGTATTTACCGCTGAATGGTATGACATTCCAACTGCATCAACAGCAAACTTGTTGTCTGAAGCAGATTGGCAAACATTGATTAGCGTAAAATCAGCAGTAAATAAACAGATTGAAGCAGCACGTAACGCTAAACTGATTGGTAGTAACCTGTCTGCTAAAGTTGAACTTTGGGCAGATGAAGCATTACAAACATTGTTAAACCAATTGGCTGATGAATTACGTTTTGTCTTGATTACTTCTCAAGTCATCGTTCACCCATATGCAGAACAAGGCGAAAGCACAGACCTCGAAGGTCTGCGTGTCCAAGTTTCAGCGGCAGACGGTGAAAAATGTGTACGTTGCTGGCATGTATTGCCTGACGTAAATACACACGTTGGTCATGCTGGTTTATGCGCTCGTTGTATTATCAATGTCACTGGCAGTGGCGAAGTGAGAAAATATGCATAATTCTGTGCAAACAAGCCCAGCAAAAAAAGGCTTATTCCAGTTTTACCCGCACAACCTGCTCTGGCTGGGACTTTCTGTCCTTGCCATTGTATTGGATCAATGGACCAAATGGATAGCAAGTTCGCATTTAAACTATGCGGACCCCGTTCCGGTGCTGCCTTTTTTAAATTGGACACTGCTGCATAATTATGGCGCAGCATTCAGCTTTTTGTCTGATGCAGGCGGCTGGCAACGCTACTTTTTCACCTCATTAGCAGGTTTTGTTTCGGTGATTTTTGTTTTCTGGCTCATGCGCATGCCTAAGAAAATGATTGTATTACCGATGGCAATTGCGTTGATTCTTGGCGGAGCAATTGGCAATTTGATTGACCGTGTTAGTTTAGGCTATGTAGTCGATTTTATTCATGTTTATTATCAAAACAGCCATTTTCCAGCCTTCAATCTTGCGGATAGTGCCATCACCTTAGGGACTATTTTGCTGCTGATCGATACTTTCTTCTTAGAGAAGAAACGCAACCAAAATGCGGATGCATAAGATGAACGAAATTATCCAACCAAACGAAGAAATCCGTATTCAAGAAGGCTCAAAAGTCGACTTACATTTTTCTGTATCGGTTGAAAATGGTGTTGAAATCGACAATACCCGTGGTCGTGAAGAACCCGTCAGTCTTGTGATTGGTGATGGTAACCTGTTACCTGGGTTTGAAAAGGCTTTATTTGGTTTACGTGCAGGCGATCGTCGTACTGTACATTTACCACCTGAAGATGCGTTTGGACCTTGGAACGCTGAGAATATCCAAATCTTCGATACGGTTAAATTTGAACAACGTCCAATCGTGGGTCATATGATTGAGTTCGAAGATAAAGCTAAAGCAACCTTATTTGGGATTGTAAAATCGGTCAATGATGACACCACAGAAATCGATTTTAACCATCCACTTGCAGGAAAAAATATTACCTTTGAAGTGGAAATCTTCAAAGTCACCCCTGCGGGTCAGCAAGGCATCAAATTGATGTAACAAAAAAGCTCTCAAATGAGAGCTTTTTTTTACGCTGAAGAAAAGTATAAGATCATGAATAACTATTCATTTTTAAAATCAAAGCAATAACACAGGAATTTTACTATGCTGATTTATATTATTGTTGGTAGTGTTCGCGAAGGCCGAACGGCAATTAAAGTGGCCAATTGGGTACAACAAGCAACGACTGAACTCGCATTAAAAGATATTCAAACCGAAATCGTCGACCTTAAAGAGTGGGACTTACCTTTATTTGCAGGTTCTCACCCACCTGCGACAGGCATCTATGATCAACCTAAACAACAGCAGTGGGCAGATAAAATTGCGGTTGCCGAAGCATTTATCTTCATTAGCCCTGAATATAACCATGGCTATAGTCCAGCGCTGAAGAATGCCTTGGATTATGTCGGTAAAGAATGGCAAGGCAAACCCGCGGCCTTTATCGGCTACGGCTCCACCAATGGTTCACGTTCAATTAGCCAAATTCGCCAAGTGACCTCTAGCTTGGGCCTTGTTGATCCAAATGCCGTCATTGAAATTCGAGATATTTTTAAACGCAACAAAGATGAGAATTTTGACGCCAATGAGTTTGAAGTGAAAGGATTAGCAGCGCTGATTGGCAAACTACAGAAATATAATCTCGTCTAATTGTACGTCTAAGCGTACATTGATCAGGGAGATTGACGTCTGTTCCACTTCCGAGTTAATCGCTAATATATCAATCATAGAGAGACAGGAAGTCTCATTGAGAATAATAAAACACACAGGACGTGGTCGTTAATAGGATATCAACGACATAAACTGAATATGAAGAAGCCCCATCAGGATGATGGGGCTTCTTTTTTTATTTAATAAATATGCATATTTATCCTTAACGTTGCTTAAATTCATATCACGTCAGCACTTCGATGGAAGATTTGTTATACAATTTTAGTTCTTTGTATTTATATCTAATAGAATCATCCAAGCCTTTAAATACTCTCACATATAAATATTGCCGTTCTAGCTTAGGGTCAAAATCCTCAATTTTTATAACTTCTGCCTGAACAGGATGCCCACCAAACATTTTTGGCCTTAAAGTTCTACCAAAAACATTATCGATTGCCTCTGCGAAAACATCATACGGAGCTCTTAATTCACTACAACAATTAGTAACCACAGCCAAACTTTCACCAGCTTCATTATACATTAATATAGCCCCTGTCCTTGTATCTGTAATCCCTCTTGCAATATAAATTTTACTACCGACAATTATTCCCGTTAAATCCGTCATGAATCCGTTTCTTGGCTCCCAAAACCCTCTTAATTCAATGAACTCATCCTTTATGATCTTCTTACCAAGATATATAACAGCCTCTTCTATTTGATCTTGTTTACTCCTTTCTGCTGATATTTTATGTCTAAGTTCTGGAGGAAGCTTTTTAGTTAAAGATTCTATCTCCTGTTTCGCACTATCATTTTCAGCCTCATCTTTAATATTCTTCGTAGAAGAAGACTCCAGCTTTTCAATTTGTGCAGAAATTTCTAGCTCATCTTCAATAATATCAGCCCAATCTGAAATTGATGAGTTAATAGTATCCTGAGCATTTATGAGACTAAACTTTGCTACAGCCAAACAACTTTTTAAATCATTTCCATTCTTCAGTGAATGATCAATATGGGCTTGAGTTCTCTTAATATTCCTTTCAATCTCTTTTACTCTACGAAATGCGCCTATAGCAAATTTCTTTTGTTTATCCTTATAACTGTTATTAAATACAATAATGGATAATAACCATGTAAAACCAATTGAACAAATATATTGGAGAGCGCTAACTAAAGCAATTTCAAGTTTAGTTGGAGTCGAGAGATTAAATACTTGAACTAATACTAGACCTATTGATGCTAATAATAGAACCACAAAAGCTAGTAACTTCCCCCAATCCTTCTTAAAGTCAATCATTATTTATTCTCTATACTTAGATATACACATAATAAAAAACAAATGTAGCATAATTATATCAGTCCTAATATTATTTCTTATTTACATTTAATCAGGATAAAATAGCACAACTCTTTAAATATTGACTTATATTTCCTTTTCTTCCGCGCATAA
>NZ_JAKZGB010000010.1:0-101843 GCF_022549545.1 Acinetobacter sp. ANC 3882
CTTTCTACGCACAAACAAGATCAAGCCCAAGGCGAGCATCTTGATGCGCAGCCTGCCAAGCAACAACTTGAAGGCAACCAAAGCAACGCCAAAGCCTTAAGTGAAGTGGCCAAGAATCAGCAGACTGATGAGATTGAATCACTGGAGCAATTAAAAGCCTTTGCCGAAGAAATTGAGTCTGATATTGCAAAGTTTAACAAGGCGATGTTGTTGCTCAACTCACCCGCTGGCATTGGCCTGAGTAGCAATGAAGATATTCACCTATCCGCGGATGGACAGATTAATCAGTTTGCAGGCGACAGCATCAACTTGAGCACCCAAAAAAATCTGATTGCACATGTAAGTGGTAAAGCCAGCCTGTTTGCTGCGCAAAATGGTATTAAGCAAGTTGCTGCAAAGGGGAAGTTTGAGGTTCAAGCACAGTCAGATGGGATGGATTTACTTGCCAAGCAAGGGATTCAGATTATCTCGACCGAAGATCGTATTGAGATTACTAGTCCGAAAGAGATTGTGATTACCGCAGGTGGTTCTCAGATCAAACTAGATGGTTCGGGTATTTTCCCAACCACAGGTGGTAAGTTTGAGGTGAAGGCGGGGCAACATTTGTTTATGGGGGGAGCGAAGGTCGATATGCAACCTATCGCATTAAAACAATTGGAATGTGATCTTAAGGCAATAGAAGCATCTGCCAAAGGCTCACCTGTAATAGCAGTGGATTAAGTTGTGGAAAATAAAGATTTTTTAATAGAAAAAATATCGACTTCTGAAGATATTATTTTTAAAGCAAATTATATATTTTTTGATCCTTTATTGTGGATGGATGCACATTATGTTCTTAAGCAACTTGGTGTGAAATATGAACTAATTGGGTCTAACTTATTTGAAAATGAAAGTATGACACCTACCTTGGTTGATCTTAGTTTGATTGATGATGAACTGAGAAGACAATTGTGGGAGGAAATAGGTTCATATTTTTATGTTGATGCATTTAGTCAATTTGACCAAATGAGTATGTTTCAGAACTATATAATTTCAAAGAAAAATATTTATGAAATAAAAGAGTTTCTAGCTAAAATGATGAAAGTAACAGTTCAAAAAAAGAATTTTTTATTCCGGATGTTCGATTCTAGAGCAATGATTCACTTTCATTTATTATTTAGTTTTTATAATCATACAGCAACTAGTCAAATCGAAAAATTCCAATTATGGCAAGACTATATAGATGAGTGGATCATATCTGTTGCTGGACAATATTTTACTTTGAATGTTCCCAATCTCTTTTCTGATCAGTTATATCCTAAGACATTTAGTTTTGATGACATGATGCAGATTACTGAAAAATTAAGAGTATTAATGACACCAAATATGGATGTTGTAGAGGGAGAATTAGATTCTACTTTGCCATTTGAAGAGCTGTTGCATCGTGAATATAAAAATATTTTGGGAGAAAAATAAATGACAGCTTCTAATTGTAAACGTTGTCAGAAAGAAGGCCTACCTTTATTTATCAGTCGTTTTTCTGTAGGTAGAGGAAGTGCAATTCGTTCACCTATTGCTGTGCCAGCAGGTTACCCAGAATTACCAGCAAGTAGTTGTTATTACGCACTTAGGAATTTACGTTCAGGTTATTTATATATTTACGATAGCTTAGACAATAGTATCAAAGTCTATAGTTTAACATCTGGAGGCTTAGCAACGTTAATTAATGCAAATGAACCGCAAGCAACAACAGAAGCATTTAAAACACAACACGTTGCATGTATGCAACAAGGACAGAAATTTGCCAATGCTGCTTTAATTACTGTCCCAAGACCAACTGTTGCGCGATCAATATTTATTGGCTATTCCGAATATAAGTGGACACAGGCGGTACTGAATGCGCATAAGGGAGCTTCTGCTGTGGCAGTTGAGAAGCGTAGGCATATGACTGAAGTTAAGATTGGAGGGAATACTACGGGCAGTATACCTATACAACGTCTACAAAATAGTGTTAATGAGTATAGTTTAACCAATGCTCAGGGGCAGCAGTCTTTTGCATGGTCGACTCGCGGTTTTTTAGAATTAAAAGGCAATGCACCAAAAATTATTAATGAAGCAAATCGGTTAGCGCCGGGAAAAGGGTTAGTGATTGCGATCAATGATCCCGTTGCTTTAATGAGTGATATTAGTGCTTTGCTAGATGAGCTTGGTCGAATCTGGCAACAGGCACATCGACATCCTTTGACAGTCTATGGAGAGATTGAAAGTTTAAAAACGGCTGTACAAATGGATGCTGCTAATAATGCTGCTTTAAATTTTGACCAAGCACGTTCTGCAATTACAGAGGAAACAACCGAGCAAATATTTGTTCCTGCATTGGGAAGCTATATCGATACACCAACGATTGCAGTGACAGGATACCGTGATAAACAAGATTTACCCCCGCTGACTCCGCAACAACTACAGCAATTACGCAATAGGATAAGTGCCAGTCAGCAAAGTGCTTGGGCAAGATATCAGCGAGAATTTAGTAGTCCAACAGCACCAGATAATTGGAAAAAAGATTTTGATGCAAAAGCAGTTGATTATCAGAAAAGATTTATTGAGCCTTTAGCGAAAGCACATCTCGCGTGGTTTAAGAGTAATACCTTGTTTTACTATATGCGAGCGAACTTTGATAGTAGCTTGATCCAATCAGGCATGGAATATTCAACGACGGTCATGGTTTTGGTGGGTAATACTCAGATGCTCCCTGAAAATTTCACTTATTATTGCCAATTGTTAAAAGGTGATATTAAGCATGCAGCTAATTATCTTTGTCGCGGGCTTCTCTTTAACCAACAAGCAGCTTTGAATCAGGTTCAAAGTAAATTAGCTGATTTTGATTTTATGTCGGGTTCAACTAAACATGCTTGGTCAGGGCTTATTTTTGGTGTAACGCAATCCATTGACTTGGCTATAGTGGGTCGAGCAACAATACTCGAAGGTTTTGTCAAGGCAATCAGTGCTCCTGTTTCGCAAGTTATCAAAGAAGCTGTAGATGGGGCAAGCGCAGCTTATAAAGTACCTTTGTTGCTTGGAGCGCATTATCAAAGACCTGTAGTTCGTGTAGAGGTCAATGGAACGAAATTAGAATATGCCAAGTTTATTACACAAGAAATTTTAAAGGCTTCGGGTAAAAAAATTAATTCAGATGATTTAAAACGTGCTGTTAAATTACAACTTTTGCAACTTGAGGCTGCTGGTGTAGTTGATTTAAAGAGCCGTAACCGTAGTGCATTTGCTTTGGTCGTGGATATTAATGAACTAAGTAACGTTAATTACAATACCCCGAACAGCCAACGTACACCTGCAATGGCCTCCAGCGTTCGTAGTGCTCAAGATGTAAGTGAATTACGTTTTAAAGACTACAGTAAGGCGGTGAGTACCAACAAAAAAATGTCATTTGGTGCAGGACTTTTTGCTGCAACTTTACAAGGGATTGCAATTTTTAGTATGTATCAGGACATGATGAAAACAACACCAACACAATTATTGGAAACATCGACTAAATTTGTGGCAGGTATCGTAGCTGGTGTTGCAAGTGTGTTAGATGTCATAGAGCGACGGTTTGAAGCAGTGATGAAGACAGCTTTGGATCAGGCGACAAAAGCAAAAAATGGCTTGAGGATGAAAATTTGTGGATTCCTGAAAACACGAGGTCTGGTAGTTGCTGCTCTTGTGTTTGCGGCATGGGATGGTGTTAACGCATATAAAGAGTTTCAGAAAGGTAATTATCAATTAACAGGGTTGTATGCTGCATCAGGCATTCTTGGCGTAGCTTCAACAGTTGCATTTTTGATTGGTGGTGCATTGATGACTGGTGTTGGTATAGTTTTGGTGATTGCCATGATTGCTGTTGCGTTTGCTATCAATTACTTCAGTAGTAATGCTTTACAGGACTGGATCAGACAAGGCTACTTTGGTAAGAGAAAAGCAAATTGGACTTTAAGTACTGAGCTCAAAAAACAGCAAGAAGCATTGGCAGCACTAGCATCGTCATAAAGTTAGGAAATTAAATATGAGTGATTGGGTAGGTTTATTTTTTAACTATGAGACGGTGGGTAAAAAGCTTAAACCGCATAAAACCGAAACTTTAAATATAAGACGATCTGAAAGTGAAAAACTAAATTCACATCTAGCTGTGATTCAGATTAATAGTACCTATTTAGAGTTATTTGATCGTTGGAACTTTTTGCGAGGATTCACCTCAATTTTTGCTTTGTTTATAATGGGGTTTATGTCTTGTCTTGTTTTTATGATAGTCTATTTTGTTTTTTTTAAACCCACACCTGGTTTGACAGGTGGTGAGTTAGTAATGTTTATTTTCCTAGTGCTATGTGGTGTAGGGCTGCTTGGGGTTGGTTGGCATTTTTTTAGAAGAGAATGTTTTAGCTATACTCATTATCCTATCCGTTTTAATCGAAAACTAAAAAAAGTCTATGTAATTCAGCCTAATAAAAAATTACTGGTTGCTAATTGGGAAGATTTTCATATTGGTTTACAACAATACAGCCGCAGAGGTTGGGATGTAAGGTTTTCTTTGTTAGACGAACAGGAAAAAGTGACAGAAACTTTTGCCTTACCATATACGGGTTTTAGTCAGTATAGTTCTGAATTATTAGAACACTGGGAGTTCGTTCGTCGCTATATGGAAGATGATACAGCTCAAGCTAGCTATGATGCGGTTACAGAAGTTTTTCCAATACATCAACGCAAAGAAACCTTAAAAAAAAGTTTTGAGCGCGTGATGATTGCAACAACAGGTAGTGATCAACCTATAAACAGAACTCAACGATTAATATTTTGGGCAACTTTTCCATTTAGATTCATTGAAATTGTTGGTCGTACTCTGTCTATAAAAACGAGTAAAATTCCAAAGTTCCCAGACTGGGTTGAGCAGGAATGCCAAATCGAAGCCAATGATCCTTATGACTTTGAACAATATCCGAAACCTAAGCTACAAAGTGAACCGATCAAACCATTTGAATATGTGATTTATATAGTACTGCTACTTATTTCTATCATCATCTTTCTTGGATTTATTGATCTATTGTCATTGGCTAAAGGTGAAAACTCAGGACTGTTAAAAGCTCTATTCTTTTGGTGGTAAGTGTGCCTGTTTGGCACATTTAGCCTTTATATTTTATTTTGACTTTTTGATGATTCATCACAGGAATGTTTTACCTACTCTGATGATCAGAATTGCTTTAGCAGCACTAGTATCGTCATAAAGTTAGGAAATTAAATATGAGCGATTGGGTAGGTTTATTTATTAACTATGAAACGGTGGGTAAAAAGCTTAAACCGCATAAAACTGAAACTTTAAATAGAAGACAATCTGAAAGTGAAAAACTAAATCCACATCGAGCAGTGATTCAGATTAATAGTACCTATTTAGAGTTGATAGATCGCTGGAATTTCTGGAGAGGATTAATCTCTATAGCAAGTTTATGTTTTATAGCCATTATGACTGTTGGTATAGGTGGGCTATTTTATTATGGATTTTATAACCCATCATATAGCACCAGTATAGTAGAAAATATGATAGACATTTTTTTTATTTTAGTATTCTTTGGGGGAATTATAATCTTTTCCCATATGTTAAAACGTGAATGTTTTAGTTATACCTATTATCCTATCCGTTTTAATAGAAAATTAAAAAAAGTCTATGTTATTCAGCCAAATAGAAAGTTATTGGTTGCTAATTGGGATGACTTTAATATTAGTTTGCAACAATATAGTCGTAGAGGTTGGGATGTAAGATTTTCTTTACTAGATGAACAGGAAAAAGTGACAGAAACTTTTGCTTTACCTTATACAGGCCATAGTCAATATGATTCTTTTTTATTAGCACATTGGGAATTTGTATGTCGTTATATGGAAGATGATTCAGCAAAAGCAAGCTATACTGCAGTCCATGGAGTTTTTCCTATCCATCATCGTAAAGAGTACTTTAGAGAGACTGTAGAACGTGTGATGATTGCAGCTACAGGTAGTGATCAACCTGTAAATAGAATACAACGACTGATATTTTGGGGACTTTTCCCAATATCATTTATTTTTCTAGTTGGGCGTATGCTATCTGTCAAAACTAGTAAGATTCCAAAATTTCCAGATTGGGTAGAACAAGAATGTCAAATCGAAGTCAATGACCCTTATGACTTTGAGCAGAACCCGAAACCCAAGCTACAAAGTGAACCGATCAAGCCATTTGAATATGTTATTTATATAGCGCTGTTACTTATTTCTATCATTATTTTTCTTGGGTTTATTGATTTATTATCTTTAGTCAAAGGTGAAAACTCTGGATTGTTAAAAGCACTATTTTTTTGGTAGTAAGCGTATCAGTAAAGATAGTCTTAATTTAGAAGTTATTAATATAGTTTATAGATATAACTGCTTATTGATGAAAGTTATTTATATATAAAATTTAAATGTATTTTATAAAAGTGATTTAAATGTCGATAAAAATCTCAGAATTTGACTATCAGTATTTTGTGAAAAAACATTTTGTACTGAATTTCGCTCTAGGTACTCTTGCTTTTCTGGGATTTATTACGATTTTTAGTTTAAGTACATGCCTTATAAGAGTTTTCTTTATTCTTTCTTATATCTTTTATTTCTGGTTTTGTATTTTCCTCTATATAAGGGTCAGGGCTAAACCTGATGCACTTTTATATGCACAGCATCGTTTTTTGGGGAGCTATTTGACATCAGTTTCTTTCCTATTGATCGCTCTGTCAATTTCTTTGTATGTTGGTGAAGTATATTTTTGGAGCTATATCGTATTTTATATCTTATTTAATATTTTTATTCGACTTGAAATGAGAGATATTCTGAAGAATAAAAAATATATACAAGTTTTGATTCATAATTTTAATCAAAAAGAGGTTTTTTTTTATATGATTTTATGTTTTCATTGACTGGGCATGCGTATAAGATCAATGGGTGGAAGATATTTGTCGGTTTCTTTTTAGTTCAAATGATCTTGATCGCTGTTCTGAAAGAAATATTTGAAATTTCAGCTCCTTATGAATTCTATATTATGCCAGGTGTTTTTTTCTTTATCTCAATTTTTGCTTTATATAATATGGGGATAAAAATGTATTTGCCTTATAGTGTTCTAAAACAAGAAGTTCAATAGAAGCCTTATTTAAAGTTTAGACCTAAAAAAAGCCACTAAACAATTAGTGGCTTTCTTTAAAAAAATAAAATCAGCTTACTTTATTTTCTTAAAGATAAAGTCATTAATCTTATGGCCAGATTCTAGACCGCGACGCTCAAATTTAGTCACTGGACGCCATTCTGGACGAGGGTAACTATTGCCTTTACCTGCCAAGTTTTCCATATCAGGACGATTGTCTAGTATATCAAGCATCCATTCTGCATACGGTTCCCAGTCTGTCGCTGAGTGGAAAGTACCACCTAACTCAAGCTTTTGTTCAACCAGTTGCATACGTTCATGAATAACAAAGCGGCGTTTAAAGTGACGTTTCTTCTGCCATGGATCTGGGAAGTAAAGCTGTACACAGTTAATGCTGTTGTCTGGCATTTCACGTAGCACTTGGATTGCATCGGCATCCAGTACAAACAGGTTCTTTAAGCCCGCCATACCCGCTTCATAGACACACTGTGCGATCCCAGGTACATGCACTTCAATCCCGACAAAGTTACGTTCAGGATTGGCTTTTGCCATTAACACCAAAGAACGACCCATACCAAAACCGATTTCAACGGTTAATGGGCGTTCAGGATGTTCAAAGTGTTGACGTAAATCACCAACAGGGTATTCCAAAATTAAATCACGATAATCTTCTAAAGCAGTACGTTGTGAAGTATTGAGCGGAGCTGAACGACGCATAAACGTCACAATTTCACGGTGCTCTGGCAAATTGTCGAGTTCCGTAATTTGCGTTTCTAACTGATCGTTTGACATGATTCTGGAGATATAAATATAGAAATGCCGTATTTTAAGTGTTCAGGTGGTCAAGTCAAACTTTAAGTGATTTTATTTAGCCGATCATTTCTAAAATTGCTTAAAATTTGTCAAAAAATCTTCATGTAGCTGTCACAGAAATTGCATAGCCTAATTACAATTTTAACACTAAGTAAAAAACCATGAACAATTTTAAATACCATTCGATCGCTATTTGTTTAGGCCTGTTAGGTGCTTCTTCAATTTTTTCTGCCGCACATGCACAACTCATGTTTAGCCAATATGTGGATGGCAGCAGCAATAAAAAAGGGTTGGAAATCTATAACCCAGACGCTACGACTGTTAATTTGACAGATTATGAAATCCAGCAGTTTAATAATGGCGGCACGGTCAAAACCGTAGCTTTTCCATTACAAGGCAGTTTAGCCAGTAAACAAAAATTCCTGATTGGTCGTTCTGAATTACAGACACAACTAGGTGGGAAGGTCAATCAAGTCGCTGGACTCTCCTTTAATGGCGATGATGCGATTGTGTTGCTCTATCGTGGGACACCTGTAGACCGCTTTGGTCGTATTGGTGAACGCCCAACGAATGGTTGGGGCACTACAGTACAGAGTATGGGCAATAGCTTTAAGCGCATTCAAACAGATAATCCTGTGGTCAGTGTTGATTCGACCAGCCCATTTGATCTCGACTCATCTTGGCAGGCATGGACAGATCGCAATGATTTTTCGAATTTGACTGGCTCAACCACGACGCCGCCTGTAGACGCAGTCAGTTGTAGCAGCAGTGATACACCGATTGCTAGTTTGGCAGAATCGACTCAGAATCAAAACTATACCATTCGTGGTGTAATCACAGCGGACTATCGTTATAGCAACGGTTTCTCTGGTTTCTATGTGCAAACCCCAGATAGTAAAGCCACACCGAATGTCAGTAATGCTATCTTCGTTTATATTCCTGCAAGCAGTACAGTAAAAGGTGGGCAAGTGGGTGAGGAGGTGATCCTGCGTGGCCGTCTCACCAGCTACCAAAACCAACTTCAAATTGATCAGTTACAGCAAGACGTTCAAAGCTGTAATCAAAATATGGCTTCTCTCATTCAACCATTGGATTTGAATCTACCCTTTAGCAGTTTAACTGACACAGCAGGTAATTCACCGAAACGATATCAAGGGATGTTGGTGAAGTTACCGCAAACTTTGACGATCAGCGAAAACTATAATTTTGGTCGTTATGGTGAGCTGTCACTGAGTCTTGGTCGCTTATTTATTCCAACCAATCTTTATCCTGCATTGTCGAATGAAGCGAAAGCCTTAGCGCAGAAAAATCTACTTTCAAAAATTATTTTTGATGATGGCTATAACAATCAAAACCGTGCACCGTGGTTGCCACAAAATTTTAGTGCCTTAAATACACTGCGTTCTGGCTATCAGCTAAAGAATACACAAGGTATTTTAGAATATCGTTTTAATGCGTGGCGTGTACAGCCGATTGTAGGCGCGAACTTACCAGAAGTGGTCACCACGGCCAATCCGCGTCCAACCATTGCAGCTAAGCAAAGTAAACATATTCGTGCTGCAGCATTTAACGTGCTGAACTATGATAATGGCAAAAATGGTTTCCCAACTGAACGTGGTGCCAATAGTCAGGCTGAATTTGACAAGCAACATGCCAAAATCGTCAATGCATTAAAATCAATTGATGCAGATGTTTATGGACTGATGGAGATTGCCAATAATGGTTATGGCAGTGACAGCGCAGTTGCCAACCTCACCAAAGCTTTAGGGCCAGACTGGAAATATGTGATTCCTGAAGGATTAAATCAGCTCGGTACAGATGTGATTGCAGTTGCGATTATTTATAACAGTAAACGTGTCCAAGCTGTCAATAAACCTGCGGTATTGGACTTAGGCGATAAAAGCCGTTCCACTATTGCTCAATCATTCAAACCTGTACAGGGCGGACAGATCTTCACTGTGATCCCAAATCATCTTAAATCGAAGAGTTGTAAAGGTGTTGATGAAAACTCGCTTGATGCAGATCAACGTGATGGACAAGGTTGTTGGAATCCAACTCGCGTTAAAGCAGTTGAGCAACTCACTCAATGGATTGCCAAAAATCCTACTCAAGTGAAAAATCCGAATATCTTGCTCTTAGGCGATATGAACAGTTATGCCAAAGAAGATCCAATCCTCAGCTTTGAAAAAGCCAACTATAAAGTCTTACTGAATGACAGCAAAGTGGGTGAGGGTAGTCAGGGATATAGTTATGTCTTTGGTGTCGCCAGCGATGCAGATGGTTATGGCGGTGCAGGTAACCTTGATCATGCCATTGCCGATGCCAATTTGTATAAGCGTGTGATCAAAACCTTTGCATGGCATATCAATGCTGATGAGCCGACGGTGCTGGATTATAATGAAGAATATAAAACTGATGAGCAAAAGGCTTTGTTCTTTGCTGCGGATGCTTATCGTTCTTCAGATCATGACCCAGTCATTGTAGATTTGGATATGAAAAGCTCGGATTCTCAACTTGAACCAAACAATCCAAAGAATATCATCGTTGAATTTTTAAACTCATTATTTGAATGGTTAGGCAAACTTTTTGGCAGAGCGTAATCCGCTTTCCGTGACCTTGTTTAGTTTGTTTTTTCATAAATTAATCAATCGTCACGGAATATAACTTGCAAGGCAGAAAAAAATTCATTAATAGTAGTGGTGTAGATGTTCTTAGCATGAAAGCTATTATAAATTTTAGTTATTTCTGTTCTCGAGTTTCGTAGGAACGTCCTAGAGCATAAGTTGTTAGATAACAAGGATCAATTATGAAGTTGTATTATTCCCCAGGTGCTTGCTCATTGGCTGCCCATATTATTTTAAATGAAATAAACGTCGATTTTGATTTAGAACGAGTTGATCTAAAAACACATAAAACTTCTAAAGGTGCAGATTATTACGAGATTAATCCAAAGGGCTATGTGCCTGCATTGGAAATTAATCCAGGTTTGATTTTAACTGAGAATGTGGCGATTTTACCGTTTTTGGCACAGCATGATCCTAAACAGGATTTGATTCCACCGTCAGGGATGGGACGTGCCAAAGTGTTGGAATGGTTAGGATATTTGAATTCAGAACTACATGATGCTTATTCAGTATTCTTTGGCGGCAAACTCACTGATGATGAAAAAACCAAAGCCTATGCAGAAGTTGATCGTTTGCTTAAATATATCGACAACTACTTAGCTGAATCAGATTGTGATTATTTAGTCGATGACAACTTTGGTCCTGCGGATGCGTATTTATTTGTTCTCACCAATTGGTCAAACCATATCGAACATGATTTAACACCTTATATCAACGTAATCGCATTGCGTAATAAAGTCGCTGAACGTCAGTCAGTGCAAATTGCAATGCGTGATGAAGGTCTATTAAGCTAAATGAGACAAATAAAAAAGCCTCTGTTTACAGAGGCTTTTTTATTTCAACTAAATTATTGTTGAGCTTTTTCTTTCACATCAGCAGCAGTTGATTCTACAGCACCAGCAACTTTAGCGGTTGCATCACGTGCAGCAGCTTCAGTTTTTGCAGCAGCTTCAGCAGTTGCAGTCGCAGTGTGATCAGCAGCAGCATCAATTTGATCACCCGCTGTATCTACAGCAGTTGCAACATTATTAGCAGCAGAATCAGCAGCATTTTGAACATCAGCACCA
Organism: Acinetobacter sp. ANC 3882; assembly: GCF_022549545.1. NCBI lineage: Bacteria > Pseudomonadati > Pseudomonadota > Gammaproteobacteria > Moraxellales > Moraxellaceae > Acinetobacter > Acinetobacter sp. ANC 3882. Next base: position 11,670 of record NZ_JAKZGB010000010.1, read on the forward strand.
GCTTGGCTAGCAGCGTGTTCTAAATGTTCACCCGTGGTTGCACCTGTTTCAGGCGCTTTATCTTTATTACAGCCTACAAGCGCAACAGTAGCAGCAAGACCTAATGCAACAAGTAATTTATTCATTGTCTATTTCCTTTTCTTTGTGGCATCCAATAGGATATGGATACCGAAAATATAAACATAAACTTGATGAATAATAAAGTTGAAAATTTGTTGATAACTTGTAAAAACACGCACTTACATCGGAAAATGCAAGTGCGTGCACATGTTTGAGATCAGCTTATACACCAGAACGGATCATATAATCAAAGGCAGATAGTGATGCTTTGGCACCTTCACCAGTCGCAATGATGATTTGCTTGTATGGCACAGTGGTACAATCACCCGCAGCAAATACACCTTTGACATTGGTTTCGTTACGATCATTGATCATGATCTCACCACGGTTACTGAGTTCAACTGCACTGTTCTTTAAGAAGTCTGTGTTTGGCAATAAACCAATTTGCACAAAGATCCCTGCAAGTTCAACACTGTGTTCAGCATCAGTGGCACGATCTTTATATTTCAATGCCGTCACTTGAGCACCATCACCGACCACTTCAGTACTGAGTGCATTCAAGATCACCGTGGTATTCGGCAAGCTGTTCAATTTGTCTTGCAATACTTGGTCAGCACGTAGTTTGGTATCAAACTCAACCAAAGTCACATGCTCAACAATCCCAGCTAGGTCAATCGCTGCTTCTACACCTGAGTTACCACCACCAATGACCGCAACACGTTTACCTTTAAACAATGGACCATCACAGTGTGGGCAGTACGCAACACCACGGGTACGATATTCTGCTTCACCCGGTACATTCATTTCTCTCCAGCGTGCGCCAGTTGAAAGAATGATGGTTTTCGATTCAAGCTTGGCACCATTTTCTAATACCACTTCGACCAGACCATTAGCTGTTTGATCAGCACCTGTGATCTTGCTGACACGTTGCAAGTTCATGATATCGACACCGTATTCACGTACATGTGCTTCCATGTCTTGGGCGAACTGAGGACCTACCGTTTTTTGAACTGTGGTAAAGTTCTCAATATCCATGGTATCCATCACCTGACCGCCAAAGCGTTCAGCCACAATACCGGTTTTGATGCCTTTACGTGCCGCATAGATCGCTGCGGTACCACCAGCAGGACCACCACCAATCACCAACACATCAAATGCATCTTTGGCATTGATTGCCGCTGCATCTTTTTCAGCCGAGTTGCTATCTAACTTGGCAACGATTTCTTCCAAAGTCATACGACCTTGGCCAATATGTTGATTGTCTTGGAACACCATCGGTACCGCCAAGATTTTACGTTCTTCAACTTCGTCTTGGAAGAAAGCACCATCAATCATGGTTGCCGTGGTATTTGGGTTGTTAATCGCAATTAAGTTAAGCGCTTGCACCACATCTGGACAGTTATGGCAGCTGAGCGAGACAAACACATCAAAGTTTGCGCTTAAGTTTAGGCCTTTGATCTGAGTCAAGACTTCATCAGAGACTTTCGGTGCATAACCCGATACTTGCAATAATGCCAAGATCAAAGAGGTAAACTCATGTCCCATAGGTAAGCCAGCAAAGAACACACGCGGTTGTTCACCTGCTTTGGCCACACCAAAACTAGGACGGCGAGCGTTTGAACCGTCAAAACGCGCCGTAACTTGGTCAGAAAGTTCAGCAATTTCCGTTACGAGTTCTTTAATTTTTGCAGCTTTGTCCGAGTCATCTAAAGCAGCAACCAACTCGATTGGACTTTCTAAACGTTCTAAGTAAGCTTTTAATTGAGTTTTAATATTTTGATCTAACATGTATGACTCCAAATTCTAAGACGTGCAAATCGGCTAAATTCATTCAATGAAGCTATAGTACGCAAAAGTAATAAATAGGTAAAACAGTATGTTTTTATTAGTTTGATCGGTTTTTTGAATTTTAAGTGTGTTGGCCGTTATATGTGCAGATAGTGTCATAAAAATTTGAGTACAATCAAAGTTGTTATATAACTGCAATCATTTCGTGGCATAAATAAAGGGTAAGTAACATGGCGTTACAACGTGGTATCTATCAGCACTATAAAGGTCAGCTATATCAAGTGTTTAATGTTGCACGACATAGTGAAACCGAAGAAGAATTGGTCGTCTATCAATGCTTATATGGTGATTATTCGATGTGGGTACGCCCATTGACGATGTTTACCGAAACCGTTCAGCTTGACGATGGTCAAATTTTACCGCGCTTTAAACTGATACAAACGACTTAAATTCAATGCGCTTTTCATTTAAGCACTTGAGGGATCAGACATGACCAGCACTGTATTTTTACAACGTATCTCTGATTTATATGATGAGTTTAAACAACATGATGCTCGACAGTCTGATCGTTTAAGACGGTACCGAAATATTGAAGCTGAGTCTGCCAAGCTACTTGCGATGTTGGTTCGGACTCAACGATCAAAACGAATTTTAGAAATTGGTACTTCTACCGGTTATTCCACACTTTGGCTGGCGGAAGCTGCGAAAGTGGTGGGAGGCAAGGTACAGACACTAGAAATCAATGCATTTCGTAGTGCTCAAGCAAAAAAATATGCGGAAGAGTTTGGCTTGGAATCTTGGATCGATTTTTGGGTCGGGGATGCGGCTGATTATTTGGCTGATGGGACTGAGCCTTTCGACTTAATTTTACTTGATGCCGAGCGTGGTAGTTATGCGGGGTATTGGGAAGACTTAAAGCGCTTATTGCAATCTTCAGGCAGCACTTTAATTGTTGATAATGTCATTTCCCATGCGGCAGAAGTGAAGACATTTCTTGAACTGATTAAGGATGATGAAGATTATATGAGCACCATCCTGCCGATCGGTGCGGGTTTATGTATGGTGGTGTTGAAGTGAATCGGTTTTGCCTTGATGTTGTAATCGATACGCTTGAGGGCTACAGCCCAGTACCTTATTAAATGCACGGGTAAAATTGGCAGGATTGGAATAACCCAGCTCATAGGCAATATGGGTAATGGTAAACGTGGAATTTTCTAATAAATCAATGGCACGCTCTGTACTGATCTGCTGTTTTAGAGCTTGAAATTCAACACTTTGTTGCTGCAAATAGCGTTGTAAGGTTTTAGTAGAAATGTTTAATACTTTGGCACATTCCATGAGCGTTGGAACTTGATTGGCTTGTCGCAACATCATGCTGACCCATTCCACAATTTCACCTTGATGATAGATTTTCTGGATTTGTTCCTGACAGCGTTGCTCGACTATTTTTAAACTATGTGCATCTGCCAAAGGCAAGGGTAGCGCCAATTGTTGCTGATCAATCACCACACGGATACCTGAAAGCCAAGTATAGTTAAAGTGGAAATTGGCTTTCACTAAAGATAAATAACGTTCTTGATAACTTGGCTCTGGAACACTCAAATACACTTGGTAGCGTTGTAATTGCTGACCTGCCAATTCTAACAGGCTGTAGTAAAACGCCACCGCAATCGCTTCAATATGAAAGGCCAAACACTGCTTATTCATCTGCAAAATTGGTTCAAATAACAGTTCAACCTTTTGTTGATGGGGCGGAAACTGAATACTCAGCTTAAAACTCGGCATAATCAGTCTAAAATATTGCGCAATCAGCCTAAGTGCATGTTCCAAATTAGGACTGGTCATGAGCGCATAGCCCACCAAGCTATGTGAGCTGAGTTTTATATTTTTACCAAGTTCAAAGGCCAGATCTTGGGTGTTGGGTAGACTTAAACCAATTTCAATGAATTGTTCAATTTGTTGAATCGACAAGAATTCTGTTTTTGCCAGCTCTTGCTGCACTGCCATCAATAACTCATTATCGTATTGATGGGTACCCATCAATATTTCAATCAGTCGTAAATAATAACGTGATGGAATAACTGGGATCTGTTGCTTCTGCACAATAAAAACTCATTAAAGTCTTAAAATGATAATAGCAAGTCTTAAAATGATAATATAGAGCGGTGATGAAGGAACACAATCAATTCAAGCAAAACATTTTGTGTTTGATTGAGGAGTTTCTAATGAATATGCATACTCAACTGGATGTCGAGCAAGCGACAACAAAATTTAAGGATAAAAAACGTCATTTATGGCTTTTAGGTTTGGCGGTACCAACCATTGCTATGGGTGGCTTGGCGGGCTATCAATTTGGTCCTAAAAAAACGAAAAAGTTTTTTGCTTCATTTGGACCATTATTTATTCATGGTGTCATTCCCGCATTGGATAAACTCATTGGTGAAGACACAGAAAATCCACCCTTAGATGCAATCGCGGATTTAGAAGCTGATCCGTATTACGCTCGTATCGTTAAACTTTTTATTCCTTTGCAATACGCGACCAATATCTACGGGGCATATTTAGCCAGTCGTAAAAATACACCAGTTGCTGATCAGGTTTTACTGGGAACTTTGGTGGGCATGGTCAATGGAATCGCGATTAATACTGCACATGAACTTAGCCACAAAAATGGACAACTTGAACATTATTTATCGCATTTAGCGTTAGCACCATCAGGCTATAACCATTTCCGAATCGAACATCCTTATGGACATCACCGTCGTGTTGCAACACCCGAAGATCCAGCATCGTCACAATTCGGTGAAAGCTTTTGGAAGTTTTTACCGCGTACCGTCATTGGCAGCTTTAAATCAGCGATCGAGATTGAAAAGAGTCGTTTAGAACGTAAGAAACTACCTTTCTTTTGTAAGGAAAATGAGTTAATTCATGGCTGGGCAATGTCTGCTATGTATCATGCTGCGATGTTCAGCAAGTTTGGTCTGCGTTCAGTACCGTTCCAACTCACACAAGCGGCTTATGCGATTACCTTGTTTGAATCGGTAAATTACATCGAACATTATGGTTTAAAGCGTGCAAAGAAAGAAAATGGTCAATATGAACGTACTTTGCCAGAGCACAGCTGGAACAATAATAATGTGGTGACCAATTTGTTCTTGTATCAATTACAGCGTCATTCAGATCATCACGCCAATCCGACCCGAAGCTTTCAAACCTTACGTCACTTTGAAGATGCACCACAGCTACCAGCAGGATATGGTGCAATGATTTTGCCTGCATTTATTCCATCTTGGTGGTCAAAAATTATGGATGATCGCGTTGTAGCGCACTATAAAGGTGACCTCAACAGAATCAATATGCATGAGGATGTGAAGGAAAAAATGCGAGAGAAATATATAGAGCAAAATGAAGCAGCTTAAATAATCGAAAGACATAAAGCAGATCAGCCCAAGCGGGCTGATTTTTTATGATTAAGCAGAAATACAGAGCCTTTTAAAGTGCAGATCAAACTCAAGATATTTGTGAACAAAGGCAGTTTTATCAGTGGTACGTAACAAATTATTGTAAATAAACTCTGGAACGGGATGATAGAGCTCACCTGAGCCATTGCTATAGAAGATTTTTAAATAGCGTGAAGAAACATCATATTTCCAAGAGGTTACAACAACAGATTTTTCCATATAACGACTCCTACTTTTGTTTGATCTTTTAGTACATATCTAAAAACTCTTTTGTTTCATAATTTGACAGTACTCCAACTTGAGCAGGCTGACAATTCATAAATGAATGTTGCTATAAATTTATAAGTATAAGAATTGTAAAAAATTAGCTATAAATTTTCGCTGTGGGATAGGGCTTGGATTGATAAAAATAATCAATAAAAAAACCACCCTAAAAAGGGTGGTTTCAAACCTATCGGTCTAATCTAAAAAAATTAGATTTTACCAACTAAGTCGATAGATGGAGCAAGAGTTGCTTCGCCTTCTTTCCATTTAGCTGGGCAAACTTCACCTGGGTGAGCGTGAACATATTGAGCAGCTTTAACTTTACGAAGAAGTTCAGATGCATCACGGCCAATACCACCAGCGTTGATTTCAACGATTTGGATTTTGCCTTCTGGATCGATTACGAAAGTACCACGGTCAGCAAGACCAGCAGCTTCGATTAATACGTCGAAGTTTTTAGAAAGAGTCCACGTTGGGTCACCGATTAATGGGTATTGGATTTTACCAATAACTTCTGAAGTGTCGTGCCAAGCTTTGTGCGTGAAGTGAGTGTCAGTAGACACGCCATAGATTTCAACGCCTAATTTTTGGAATTCAGCATAGTTGTCAGCAAGGTCGCCTAACTCAGTTGGACATACGAAAGTGAAGTCAGCTGGGTAGAAGAATACAACAGACCATTTGCCTTTAAGATCTGCTTCAGATACGTCAACAAATTGACCGTTGTGGTATGCAGTTGCTTTAAATGGTTTAACTTCAGTATTAATTAAGCTCATCATTGTCTCCATGATTGAGGTTTTATTGAGAGGCTAACGCCTTACTTGTTTACGAGGTCAAGAATAAATAATTTTTAGTTATTGGGGAAATAGTATTTTTACATTACTAAAATCGGAAAATTGAATAACTCAATCAAAAACGACTTTCACCCAAAGATATTTCTTCTATTTGACTCCATGCAGATGAAGCAAAAATGACAAAATATCTGAAAACTAACGTGCATAACAACATGAAGTCTACGCCATCAAAATTCAAGGGTAAAATTGAAAAAAGATAAAAATATATAAAAAACCAAGATATACGATTAAATTTTCTACATCACATGAATGTATAAAATGATCGGGGAATAAAAAGTGCAATGAGGTAAATAAGCTAAGTTTTGCATTCTGTCGCCAAGTGAATGAAAAGGTTTCTTTGCATAGCAAGGGCTTAAAGCGTAAAATAGCCGATTATTTTATTTTTTCAGGAAAGCTGTTCAGTGCAGAGTCATTTAAATGTAGATCAATTGGTTATGGCACGTGACCGTCACCGTTTAAATCGACTGCGCAAAGATAAAAAAACAGAAACAGCAGAAATCGAAAAACTCATTGAACAATCGAATCATAAGGTACAACAACGCTTAGCACGTGTCCCCAAAATTAAGCTGAACCAAGATTTACCCGTTACCCAATATGCAGACCGTTTAATTGAGGCGATTCAAAAGCATCAGGTCATCATTGTTGCAGGTGAAACAGGTTCTGGTAAAACCACACAGCTTCCACAAATTGCCATGCTGGCAGGTCGTGGACTTACAGGGATGATTGGCCATACTCAACCACGCCGTCTAGCTGCGCGTAGTGTCTCGCAACGTATTGCAGAAGAAGTCGGTGAGAAACTTGGTGAATCGATTGGCTTTAAAATCCGTTTTAATGAGCAAGGTTCGCAAGACTCAATTGTTAGGTTAATGACCGATGGTATTTTGCTGGCTGAACTGACCAATGACCGTTTTTTATCAAAATACGATACGATCATTATTGATGAAGCGCATGAACGCTCACTCAATATCGATTTTATCATGGGTTATCTCAAGCAGCTTTTGCCAAAACGCCCTGATTTAAAAGTGATCGTGACGTCGGCGACGCTAGATGTAAATCGTTTTAGCCAATATTTCTATGATGCACCAATTTTTGAAGTAGAAGGTCGTAGTTTTCCTGTCGAGCTGCGTTATCGTCCAATTTCTGAACTGAGTATCGTGGGCAGTGATGACGACGAATTTGATGATTTTGAAGAAAATTTACCGCGTGCTGTGGTACAAGCGGTAGAAGAATGTTTTGCCGATGCCGAAGCAAAAGGTCATCCTGAATATGCAGATATTTTAATATTTGCCAGTACTGAACAAGAGATTCGTGAATTACAGGAAACGCTGCAAAAATATGGTCCTCGTCATACTGAGGTATTGCCTTTATATGCGCGTTTGGCACTCGCAGAACAACAAAAAATCTTTAGTCCGAGCGGCAAAGGGCGACGAATTATTATTGCCACCAACGTTGCTGAAACTGCCTTAACAGTGCCAAACATTCGTTATGTGATTGATAGTGGCTTTGCTCGTATTTCACGTTATAACTATCGTTCGCGTGTACAGCGTTTACCGATTGAAGCAATTTCTCAGGCTGCAGCCAATCAGCGTAAAGGGCGTTGTGGCCGTATTGCTGCGGGTGTTTGTATTCGTCTATATAGCGAAGATGATTTTTTAAGCCGTCCTGAATTTACTGAACCTGAAATTAAGCGGACCAACTTGGCCTCTGTTATTTTGCAAATGCAAAGCTTAGGCCTAGGTAATTTAGAAGACTTTGATTTTATTGAGCCGCCTGATTTCCGCTTGGTGAATGATGGACGTAAGCTCTTGGTAGAGTTAGGCGCATTAAATGAACGTAAGAATGATTTAACCAAAGTCGGTCAAATGATGGCGCGTATGCCAATTGACCCGCGTTTAGCACGTATGTTGATTGGCGGGGCACATTTTGGTGTGCTCAAAGAAACCTTGATTATTGTTAGTGCCTTAGCCATTCAAGATCCTCGAGAACGTCCTGCCGACAAGCAAATGCAGGCTGATCAAAAGCATGCATTATTCAAAGAAGCAGACTCAGACTTTTTATTCTATTTAAAACTCTGGAATACGCTGCAAACCAGTCCTGAAACACAAACTGAGAATAAGCGTCGTCAATTTGCACGTCAGCACTTTTTAAGTTGGTTACGTCTGCGTGAATGGAAGCAAACTCATCAGCAATTGGTTGAATTGGCAGAAGGTTTAAAGCTGAGTTTTAATGAAAAATCAGCCAATTATGAAAACCTGCATCGTGCCTTACTCACGGGTTTACTTTCATTTATCGCCAATAAGACCGATGAACGTAATACTTTTATGGCGGTGCGCCAACAAAAGGCTAAAGTTTTTCCTGCAAGTACTTTGCACAAAACCAATACGGCTTGGGTCATGGCATTTGAGATGGTGGAAACCTCTCAAGTGTATTTACGGACTTTGGCGAAAATTGATCCGGAATGGATTTTATTGGCTGCGCGTGATTTATTGAAGTACCACTATTTCGAACCACATTGGTCGAAAAAAGCAGGTATCGTCAATGCTTATGCTCAAATCTCTTTATTTGGTTTGATTATCGAGCCAAAAAGATTAATCAATTTTGAGAAAGTAGACCAACCTGCGGCACATGAAATCTTTTTACGTGATGCATTAACGACAGGTCATTTAGGCATTACTCCACCATTTTTAAAACATAACTTGCTCAAACTTGAAGAAGTTGAACGGGTTGAAGATAAGCTGCGTCGTCGTGATTTGGTGGTGGATGAAGAGACCATTTACCAGTTCTATGCAGCAAAAGTGCCTGAAGAAATCGCCAGTCGCAGTAGTTTTGAAGATTGGCGCGCAACCATTGAGTCAGAGCAGCCACGTTATTTATTTGTAGAAGATGATGCGTTGTGGATGAATGATCGCCCAACCACACAGCAATTCCCAGATTATTTACATAATGGGCAGCTGCGACTTGCTGCCAGCTATCGTTTTGATCCAAGTCACGATGAAGATGGTGCGACAGTTAAGATTCCTGTGCAGGCTTTACCACAAGTGGATGAAAAGCAGTGGTCGTGGGGGATTCCGGGCTGGCGTCAGGATTTAATCGAAGCTTTATTAAAAGCCTTGCCAAAAGACAAGCGCCGTAATTTGGTCCCGATTCCCGATACTGCAAAAAAGCTGATGCAGGGAATTGATGCTGTTCATTTGCGCGAACATTTATTTAGCTACTTGGCATTTGCTTTACGTGGTGAGCAGATTACGGAAAGAGATTTTTCTTTTGAGCGAATTGATCAGTATCTGATCCCGTTTATTAAAGTTGTTGATGAAAAAGGCAAGTTAATCGCACAAGGGCGTGATCTGGATGAGTTGAAAGCGCGTTGTCGTGTCGAAACCCACCGTCCAGTGAAACAGCAACAAGGTGAGTTCCAGACCTTCCCTGAAAATTTTGTATTTGAAGCATCGCAAAAAGTAACAGGTGTTGTGATCAAGCAATATCAGGCTTTGGTACCAACGAAAGTATTTGCAGAGCTTGAAGCAAAAGATGAATCGGGTGTGGTGATTCAAACCTTTAATGATCAAGATGAAGCCATTAAGCAACATCGAGAAGGGGTGATTCGTCTGGTGCATATGCAATTGGGTGATTTAATCCGTCAATTGAAAAAACAAATTTCCAAGCCTTTGGCTTTGGCCTATTCTCCACTAGGTGATCGAGCGAAACTGGAACAAATGCTGGTCTATGCAACTTTACAGGTGTCGATTCAAGAATTACCTAAGAATGCGGATGAGTTTCAACAGCTATTGAATGAAACGAAAAAGCAGTTTTTAGCAAATGGTCAACAGACATTAAATGATTTAACTGAAATATTTACCCAATGGCAGCAGATCCGCCGTGAGTTGTTGGTGTTGGATCAGACGATCTTTGGTCGAAGTGTAGATGATATTGAAGATCAACTCGATTTAATGTCACTGGCAAACTTTGTGTATAGCTGTCCTGCTGAAATTTGGCAGGAATACCCGCGTTATTTAAAAGCACTGCTATTGCGTTTAGATCGTTTGCCAAATAATCTACAACGAGACCTTGCTGCGATTGATGATGTCGATCCATGGATGGACAAAGTATTTAAATTTAAAAATGATCCTAAAATCAAAGAATTGTATCTGAAGTTGGAAGAGTTCAGGATTTCTTTGTTTTCTCAGCCAATGAAAACAAAGCTGCCTATTTCACCAACTAGATTACAAAAACTATGGGATCGATTAGCAATCGGTTAAACTGAGAAATATGATAGCTAGAACCATTCTTTACAGGAGTTTTACATGGGCATCCGTATAACAGGTACAGGTTTATTCCATCCAACTGAATCTATTTCCAATGAAGAGTTGGTTGAAAGTTTAAATGCTTATGTAGAACAGTATAACCAAGATAATGCGGCGCAAATCGAAGCAGGCGAAATTGAAGCTCTTCGTGGCTCAAGCCCTGAATTCATTGAAAAAGCATCAGGTATTCAACGCCGTTATGTGGTCGAAAAATCAGGTATTCTTGATCCGACACGTTTGCGTCCACGTTTGCAAGAACGCAGCAATGATGAACTTTCACTTCAAGCGGAGTGGGGTGTGATTGCTGCAAAACAAGCGATGGAAAATGCAGGTGTAACAGCTGAAGACATTGATGTTGTGATTTTGGCATGTTCAAATATGCAACGTGCATATCCTGCTGTTGCGATTGAAATCCAGTCTGCATTGGGTATTCAAGGCTATGCCTATGATATGAATGTGGCATGTTCTGCTGCGACATTTGGTTTGAAACAAGCCTATGATGCAGTGAAATGCGGGGCGCGTCGTGTGTTATTGCTCAATGTTGAGATTACCTCGGGTCATTTAGATTATCGCACCCGTGATGCACACTTTATCTTTGGTGATGTTGCAACGGCATCGATTATTGAAGAGACAGAAACTAAATCGGGTTATGAAATCTTAGACATTCATTTGTTTACTCAGTTTTCAAATAATATCCGTAATAACTTCGGTTTCTTAAACCGTAGTGAAGATGCAGTTGTGGATGATAAATTGTTCCGTCAAGACGGCCGTAAAGTCTTTAAGGAAGTATGTCCTCTAGTCGCTAAAATCATTACGGCTCAATTGGAAAAATTGGAATTAACTGCTGAACAAATCAAACGTTTCTGGTTACACCAAGCCAATGCCAATATGAATGAACTAATTTTGAAATTGGTTGTCGGCAAAGAGGCTGATTTGGAACGTGCACCAATCATTCTTGATGAGTTTGCTAATACTTCTTCTGCTGGTGTGATTATCGCAATGCATCGTACAGGCGAACAAGTGAATGATGGTGAGTATGCTGTGATTTCGTCATTCGGTGCTGGCTATTCTGTCGGTTCGATTATCGTGCAAAAACATATTGCTTAAGCTTTTGAATTCATAAATAAAAAACACCACAATTGTGGTGTTTTTTATTGCCTGTTAAACGTTAAGCTTCAATCGCTTGAACGGCAATTTTCTTGGCAGGATCGACTTTACGACGTACAGCTGGTACTGGTTCACCATGGTATTGGCGATCAGCAAAGTAGCTTGAGCGAACCATTGGGGCAGACCAGATATTTCTAAAACCAAGTTTACGACCATGTTCTGCATAACGCTCGAATTCTTCTGGTGTAACAAAGCGGTCAATTGGTGCATGTTGTTTAGATGGCTGTAAATACTGACCAATCGTGATGTAATCAACATCATGAGCTCTAAGGTCATCGAGTAGGGCAATCACTTCTTCTTCAGTTTCACCGATACCCACCATCAAACCACATTTAGTCGGTACATCTGGGCAGTATTCTTTAAACATTTTTAACAGAGTTAAAGAATGCTGATAATCTGAACCTGGGCGCATCGCTTTATATAAACGCGGTACGGTTTCAATGTTGTGGTTGAACACATCTGGTGGACATTCAGTCATGATGCGTAAGGCAATATCCATACGACCACGGAAGTCGGGTACTAGAATTTCCAACAATGTTTTTGGACTTAATACACGGGCTTCTTTGATACAATCAACAAAGTGTTGCGCACCACCATCTAACAAGTCATCACGGTCAACCGAGGTAATGACGGCGTATTTTAAACCAAGATTTGAAATGGTTTCTGCCATGTGACGTGGTTCGTCTGGGTCCAATGCATTTGGGCGGCCGTGTGCGACGTCACAGAATGGACAGCGACGTGTACAGATATCGCCCATAATCATGAAGGTTGCTGTACCACCACCGAAACATTCAGGTAGGTTAGGACAAGCGGCTTCTTCACATACGGTGTGTAGTTTTTGCGAGCGCAAGGTTGTTTTGATACGCTGAACTTCTTCTGGAGCGGTCATCTTGACTCGAATCCAGTCGGGTTTGCGAGGTACTTCAACCGTAGGGATAACTTTTACAGGAATTCTCGCGACTTTTTCCGCGCCACGAAGTTTTATACCCTGTTCAGGTTTACGGTGTTCAGACATATAAGTTCTACAGCCTTTGACTTGAGATATCCCGTTATTATAGTCAAATTTAACGCTTGAAAGCATGAAAAGTGGTATTCATTTTGAAAATGTAAATATATAAAAATATATAGTTGTGAAATACATCATCTGGCTGCATATTGGTTATCATAGATAAAGCAAAAACGGTTAAGAGACAAAGGAGCTTTGAATGCCACGTAAGAAAGAGGTCGTTGGTGGGAATATTGTTAAATATGATGCAGTAATTCTCGGTTCTGGCCCAGCTGGCGAAGGCGCGGCAATGAAGCTTGCAAAAGCAGGTAAACGTGTTGCAATCGTTGATGTTCGTGATCAACTCGGTGGTAACTGCGCGCACGTAGGAACAATTCCAAGTAAAGCTTTACGTCAAACAGTTTCAAGTATCATTCGTTATCAACGTGACCCAATGTTTCAAAAAGTAGGTGAGTGGAAACAATTCACCATGAAACAGGTACTACGTAATGCACACAAAGTCATTCAACAGCAAGTTGATACGCATACACGTTTTTACGATCGCAATAAGATCGAAGTTTTTCACGGTCGCGCATATATCCAAGATAAAAACACTGTATTGATTTTCGGTCAGGATGGTATTAAAGACACCATTATTTGCAAGCAAATTGTGATTGCAACGGGTAGTCGTCCGTATCAACCCAAAGGTTTAGATTTTAATCACCCACGTGTGTTCGATTCAGACAAGATTCTTGATCTTGATTATTCAATCCAGAAAATCATTATTTATGGTGCAGGTGTTATTGGTTGCGAATATGCTTCTATTTTCATCGGTCTGGATCATAAAGTTGATTTGATCAACACTCAGCAAAAGCTTTTAAGCTATCTTGATGATGAAATTGCAGATGCCTTGTCTTATCACTTACGCGAGCAAGGTGTGTTGATTCGTCACAATGAGCAAATTGATCGTTTAGAGACCTTTGATGATCATGTGGTTTTACATTTGCTCAGTGGTAAGAAAATCAAAGCAGATGCGATCTTATGGTGTAATGGTCGTTCAGGGAATACTGATGGACTTGGTTTAGAAAATGTGGGCTTAGTACCGAATGGTCGTGGCCAATTGATGGTGAATGATCAATATCAAACCGAAGCAGAAAATATTTTTGCTGCTGGCGATGTGATTGGTTGGCCTTCACTTGCTTCGGCTGCGTATGACCAAGGTCGTTGCGCGGGTGCAAATATGGTTGGTGAGAAAAATGTGAAGCCAATCCGTGATGTACCAACAGGGATTTATACCATTCCAGAGATTTCTTCGATTGGTAAGACTGAGCAAGAACTGACTGAAGAAAAAGTACCTTACGAAGTGGGACAAGCATCTTTCCGTCATTTGGCTCGTGCACAGATTACGGGTGATACCGTCGGTGAATTAAAGATCCTGTTCAATCGTGATACTTTAGAGGTGTTGGGGATTCACTGTTTTGGTAACAATGCGGCAGAGATTATTCACATTGGGCAAGTGGTCATGCACAGTCCAAACAATACCTTGAAGTATTTCGTAGAAACTACATTCAACTATCCAACGATGGCTGAAGCGTATCGTGTTGCGGCTTTAAATGGTATGAATCGTTTGTTCTAAGCCATAGAGACATTGTATGATCAAAATGCCAATCAACTCGATTGGCATTTTGCTATCTTGGACTAAATAATAGGTAAGTATGAAAAATCAAAAAAATAATCTGATGATTGTTGCTATCGTCTTGCTGGTTGCTGCTTATTTAGGTTTTGATTTTAAGCAAAAACAAAATACAAGCAGTAATTCTCAAACGTCGAATACGAGTCGCAGTGTAGCTGTTGATGATCAACATAAGATCATGCAAGCTTATCAACAACAACGCAGTAATGTGCAAGTCCAAGCGCAAGGTGTTGTGAAAGCAATTTTGCCGGATGACAATGAAGGCTCAAGACACCAGAAAATGATTCTTAAACTAGAGAATGGTTTAACCGTTCTGATTGCACACAATATCGATTTGGCACCAAGAATTGAGGGGCTTAAAAAAGGCGAGACCGTTGAGTTTTATGGTGAATATGAATACAGCCAAAAGGGCGGTGTCATTCATTGGACTCATCATGATCCGCGTGGAAAACATATTGATGGGTGGCTCAAATATAAAGGGAAAATGTATCAATAACATTTCCCCTTGGTCAGTTACTTGCATGATATGCGCTAAATTAGCCTGTAATCGCCAATTTTTGACGAATTTTCCATTTAGGTAGGACTTTAGCCAAATAAGCGTCCATGCACCATACAGGGCCAATTAGGAGGAATTGTAGATCTTTAAAGAAAGAAGGTTTCTTGCCTTCAACTTTATGCCCATAAAATTGCCCAATCCACGCAATCACAAAAACACCGATATAAAATCCAACGCCTACTGGCAAGATCACAATTAACCACGCCATTACTGCTAATAACGCTGCCATCGCCACGGCTAAAACAATATCTAAACGGGCATAAAAGACAAGGGTTAATACTAGAAGCAATGCAGTCAGCAAGGTACTAAAGTGAGCCAGAATACCGATAATTGAAAAAAGGATAGCTGGGACGCAGACCCAATGGATTTTTTTATTGGTTTGGTTCTGGTGACTGTCACTATATTCATCAAACCATTCATCAATCGATTTCACATTGCTCTCCTTGCGATATTCATTTTTCTTGCTTCAATATACCGAAGAAAAGAATAGGGCGTAAAGGATTAAAAACTGGAACCGACAAAAATAAAAAAAGCCGCACTAGGCGACTTTTTTGAGTGTGACGTCTTAACGATTAAGAGTTAGGACCATCAACACGTTCAATGCTCACGTTACCTGTACCTGAGTTAGACATACCCAGTTGCTTTGCAGCACCATAAGATAAGTCTAGAACACGGTTACCATGGAATGGACCACGATCATTAACTTTTACAACAACACTTTTACCATTGTCTTTGTTTGTCACACGGATATAACAGTTCAAAGGAAGGCTACGGTGTGCAGCAGTCATAGCATTCATATCGAATGTTTCACCGCTTGCTGTTTTGCGACCATGGAATTGACGACCATACCACGATGCAACGCCATTTTGGCTGAATTTACGAACGGTGTTCGAAGCAACAGTATTCAGTTTTTCAATCACTGAAGGCTCTTCTGCTGGGATATCGATCTTCGCAGCGATCGTTTGGCGACGTACTTTGTCACCAGAACTCTCAGTGATTGAAAGACTATTAACGTTTGAAAAACGAGAATTAAAATTTTGAGAATCTTTGCTTAGTACGCGGGCAGCCAAATTAGAACCTTCCACATCATTGGTTAATGATGAAGACTGTACCATTTCAGCATGTAACGGGCTTAAACTTAAGCCTGCCGTCAGCGCTAGAATATATTTTAGCGAAAACTGCATTGTATAAACTCCTAGAGAACATGCTTTTCTATTTCAATAAAACCTTGAAATATAGTGCACATGTCTAATTATTCACTTTTGCAATTACTTTTAACTTGGGGCGATAATATTCATCGCTTACGAAGTGTGTCTAGTCTTTAACGATAAATAGTTACAAAAAGGGCAAAAACTTACAGTTTCAGGTTAAAAAATAATCAATATTGTAACAATTTATGAGTTTTGCTGAATATATGTACTTTTTAAATAAAAAATTTATTGACTTTTCATAATGTTGTAAAAAAGCTAGCCTATCGGCTAGCCACTTCTGTACCCAATAACCATACAGCTGTCGCATACATGCGGCTTTTGTTGTAGGTCGTAATGACTTGGAAATTTGGATAAGTAATATAGTAAATTGGACCAAATTGATCTTGTAATTGAATGACATTGACTAAATCTAGGTCATCAATTTTTACCAATGGGTCAATTGGTGCCACTCCCAATTTTTTCAATTCACCATAAGGAACTGGCTGGGTCAAATCTTTCGCAATGATGCTATCTGGGTTATTACCTAAATAGCGAGCAAGGAAGCCAATTGGGCGATCACGTTCCCAACCATGTTGAGCTAAATAGTTAGCAATTGAACCAATGGCATCAGCTGCAGAGTTTCTTAAATCGATATGACCATTGCCATCATAGTCCACACCAAGTTTTTGAATATTACTTGGCATAAATTGAGGATAACCAATGGCACCCGCATATGAACCGACAATACTGTTGGTTGGATAACCTTCTTTATACGTCCACGAAATCAAAGCTGCTAATTCGTCACTAAAATAGTCAGCACGACGAGGGTAACCGAATGCAAGCGTTGCTAAGGCATCTCTAGTGATGAATGAACCTTTATTGGCGCCATAGCCAGTCTCTACGCCTAAAATGCCGAGAATCACAGATTTAGGGACACCATATTGCTGCTCAGCGCGATTCAGTACATCTTCATACTGACTTTTAAAACGTGCACCACGTTGAATGGTGCCTTCGACTAAAAACATCGAGCGATATTGATACCAAGGCTTGCTTTCACCAGGACGTGTCATGATGTTCAAGATATTGGGTAAATTGCGTGCACCGCTCATGGCTGCATCAATTTGCTCGCTGCTTAAGCCATAGGTCGTCATTGCTTTTTGTTTAAACGCAAAGTAATTAGGATGGTTATAAAATTCATTTGCTTGTGCCCAATTACTGCTCAAGAATAAACCAGCGCTTAAAGTTAAAAATTTAAAAGTTTTATTTAAAGTAGGAAGAAACATAAGTTTATAAAATTCCTCATTATCGATGTGTATGAATAGACATAACCAGTCCAAAAGTTGACATAAGAGTAATAATTGCAGTTCCACCATAACTCATGAACGGCAAAGGCACACCTACCACAGGTAAAATACCACTGACCATGCCTGCATTTACAAATACATAAACAAAAAATGACAAACCAAAGGCGCCTGCAACCAAACGACCATAGTTATGGAAGCTTTGTAGGCCAATTTGGAATGTTCTGAAAATAATTGCACAATAAAGTAGGATCAGTAGGGTGACACCAATCAAGCCAAATTCTTCCGAATAGGCGGCAATAATAAAGTCAGTATGACCTTCGGGTAAAAAGTGTAGATGGGATTGGGTTCCCTCTAAAAAGCCTTTACCTGAAAAACCGCCAGAGCCAATCGCTGTCTTAGATTGAATAATGTTCCAGCCTGTTCCTAGCGCATCCGCTTCTGGGTTAAATAAAGTTAAAACACGTTGACGTTGATAGTCGTGTAGTAAGAACTCCCATGCAATTGGAATAATAATCCCTGCAACGCCTGCTGCACCTGCGATCAATTTCCAAGAGAGGCCACTCAGGAAAAGTACAAAAATACCGCTCGCAAGTACCAGTAAGGAAGTACCTAAGTCAGGTTGTTCTGCAATGAGTAGAAAAGGCACCACAATCAGCATTAAGGATAGAATGACTTGAGAGAAGCTTGGTGGTAATGCCTTGCGTGACAGGAACCAAGCCACCATCATTGGCATACCGATTTTCATAAACTCACTGGGCTGCACACTACCAAAGCCTGGAATATCGATCCAACGCTGTGCACCCATACGAACTTCACCAAAAACCACAACAGCAAGCAGTGATAACACACCAAACACATAAAAGTAGGGTGAAAATGCCTGATAAACTTTGGGTGGAATCTGAGCCAAACTGAACATCACCACAAAACCAATTCCAAAGCTGATGGCTTGTTTGGTCACGAGTCCTACATCTTGTGCTGAAGCGCTGTATAAAACAGTCAAACCCAGTGTGGCATTGAGCACTAAAAATAGGCACAGCCAAGGATCAAGGTGTAGTTGTTGCCAACGAGAAGGGTGATTGGCTGTGCTTAAGCCATCCCGAGGTGCTTGACGTAAAAATTTGTATTGTGGGCTTGGAGACATGCGATTCTAAATCAGGTAAATCAACGCTTCGCGAATGCTAACATAAACGCTGATTTAGACAATGCAAATTTAGAAATTGTGACATTTATAAGGGATTAATTTGGCATAAAAAAAGCGACGATTTTGCAATCGTCGCTTTCGCATGAGATAAAACTTATTTTTGTACCAATAACTGATCGAAGTGCTTAGTAAATACTTCGAGTTCAACTTGGCTCAAGCTCGGAATCAATTTCTTAATGACGATATGAACTGCTGTTTCAACGCCACTGGTTGCAACACTGGCAACGCCACGTTTGACCATACCTAGACCAAGGGTCTTGTTGTATTCAGTCATAAAGTGGTGAGTCAATGCATCAGCAAATGATTTGAACTGTTTTGTCAAAGCATCACGTTGTTCTTTACCATTTCCAGCTGCAACTTCAGCAAAGCTCTTTTTCATATCGTTTACAAGGCTGTCGGGTAACGCTGTACCAATACGTTGTTTACCTTCATTATCTATAAACAGGCTTTTTTCCATGAATGCTAATGATTCAAGTACTTGCTCGTTTGAAGCCTTGCCTAATAGTTGCTTCATTAAGGTTTCAACAATGCCGCGAATTTTAATCGCAAGTCCTTCGGTGGTATCTCGTTTGTCACTTGGTGGAAATTGTTGAACCAAGTGAACCAACATGGTGTCAATTAACTCATCAGTAAGCTGTAGAGAAATTTTGTCACGTAAAGGGTATTGTGGCTCTTTACTGTCACGATTGGCTTGTGCAAGTTGAATGTCCTGACTCAAACTTGCTGACGGAAGAATCCCGAAATAACTGGTCATTGAAGAACGTCCTCTATATCAAATTTATTCGTTTTATTGTCGTGCCAAGCGAATTGGCTCGGGCATCCATGACAAATCAGATACTCGGCACGGGTTAATATCCAAGCCCCCACGACGAGTATAAGTTGCATAGACCATCAGTTTTTCTGGTTTCAGCAGTTGCCAAATATCTGCAAATATTTGCTCAACACATTGTTCATGGAAACCATTATGCTGACGGTACGAGATAATATAAGCTAAAACGCTGCGATAACAAGGTTTTTTACCTTGTAAACGAATAAAAACCGTGCCCCAATCGGGTTGCCCAGTCACAGGACAATTACTTCTCAATAAATGCGAGTACAGCTCGATTTCAGCCTCATCTTCGACTGTTGCATCTAATTGCAACAAAGTTGAGTCAGGGTGCTCTGATAAACGCTCAGGAATTAGATCATCGATACAAATTCCTTGAGGTTTAGAAATCGCTAAATCATCGACTTGGAACAGTTGCAGTTCAACCTTTGCACCCGCAGCATTCGATAAATCACGTTCAACGGTTTCAACAAAGCTCTGCTGAGATTCAAATTGGGTGAAATTCATACCATTGAAATAGAGTTTAAGTGACTTCGATTCAATTAAGTTTGGCGAGCTGGCTGGTAGTGTTAAACGGCCAATCGCAACTTGTGGTAAACCAATTGAATTCAACCATGAAATTTCAAAAACATGCCACCAGTCTTTGCCCTGAGTAATCCCTTCAATATGTGCATATTGTTGACGAGATTCAGCACGGGCAATTGGAAATAAAACTTCTGGCTGATATTGGGTAGGGTATTGGGTATCTTTACCCAATAAAGAATGTTCAACACTCATTCACGCATTCCTGAACCACGAGCTAATAAATGATATGCAATTGCATAGAGGACAACACAGCACATGGTCACAATGCCAAGTGACAAAGAAACATTGACATCGCTATGACCTAAAATACCAAAACGGAAGGCATTGACCATATATACAATTGGGTTAACTAAAGAGACATTTTGCCAAAAAGGGCTGAGTGCACTGATAGCATAGAACACACCACCTAAATAGGTGAGTGGGGTCAATACGAAAGTCGGGATAATTGAAATATCATCGAATGACTTCGCATACACGGCATTAATAAAGCCACCCAGAGAAAATAATAATGACGTAATAATGACGGTATATATCGTCACAAATAAATTATAAATTTCTAAATGGGTAAAGAATAAGCTCATTATGGTCACAATTAAGCCAACCAGTACACCACGGCTCACACCACCAATTACGTAACCCCACAGGATTAAATGTAATGGCACGGGACTCATAATCAATTCTTCAATACTTTTCTGGAATTTTGCACTAAAGAAACTTGAAGAAACGTTGGCATAACTGTTGGTAATGACTGCCATCATGATCAAGCCTGGCACAATGAATTGCATATAGCTAAAGCCACCCATTTCGCCAATGCGTGAACCCACCAGATTCCCGAAGATCACAAAATACAAACTCATGGTAATGGCAGGTGGAAGCAAGGTTTGTGGCCAGATTCGCATAAAACGACGAATTTCTTTAATAACTAAAGTCCAAAGGGCAGTTTTTAATTGACTGAAGTTCATTCATTCGCTCCTGCAAGGTTTTTTTCGACCATTTTCACGAATAATTCTTCTAAGCGATTGGATTTATTACGCATACTGCTGACTTGGATATTCTGCGACTGTAATAACAAGAATAGGTCATTCATGCTATGCGCTTTATCCATTGTGACTTCCAATGTTACTGGGTCAATCAAATTAAATTTGAAACCAATGATATTCAGGTCAAATGAGTCGATTGGTTCAGCTAAATCACAAATAAATGATTCTTCATTCAGTTGATTGAGGAAACCTTTCATGGAGGTATCTTCTTTAATCACGCCACGGTCAATAATTGCAATACGACGACACAGCATTTCTGCTTCTTCTAGATAGTGTGTAGTCAAAATAATGGACGTACCGTTCTCATTCATTTCTGTCAGGAAGTCCCACATCGAACGACGGAGTTCGATATCTACGCCTGCAGTCGGTTCATCTAGAATCAGCAACTTCGGTTCATGCATCATGGCACGGGCAATCATTAAACGGCGTTTCATACCACCAGAAAGCATGCGTGATTGAATATTACGTTTTTCCCATAAACCTAATTTTTCTAGATAATGCTCAGCACGTTGCTCAGCCAGTTTTTTGGGAATGCCGTAATAACCCGCTTGAGTTACTAGAATATCGAAAGTTTTTTCGAATTGACCAAAGTTAAATTCTTGAGGAACAACGCCAAGACATTGTTTTGCATGTGAAGGATGGGTATCTAAGTTATGCCCAAAAATTTCAACTGAACCAGATGTTTTTTTGGTTAAAGAGCTAATGATACTGATCGTGGTTGATTTGCCTGCACCATTAGGTCCTAACAATGCATAGAATTCGCCTTCAGGAACGGTAAGGTCAATCCCTTTTAACGCCTGAAAACCATTACGATAGGTTTTGGACAAATCGCTCAACACCAAAGCATCAGTCATAAACGTCTCACGTTGTTAAATAGAACGCGTATTTTGAGCGATATGAAAAAATAAACCAAGTAGAAAAATAGGTTTATGGCGTGTTAAAAACAGAACGTTGAATCTTCAGCTGTCTTTTAAAGTCAGCAACTCAACTTTTCTACGATTATTCTGTTCAAAAGTAATTAGATAGTTTTATAGGATGAAAATTGTTGTTTTAATAGACAAGAAACATTTTTGTTTGCTGAGATGTATTTACCTATATGTGTTTTTTGCCTATGATGTGGCTCGCATGCGCTCATAGCTCAACTGGATAGAGTACAGGTCTCCGAAGCCTGTGGCGTGGGTTCGAGTCCCGCTGAGCGCACCAGAACTATTATCATTGTTTCTCATAACATCTCAAAACCATTGCAATACAACAATTCTTTTTTTAATTTATTATCAAGTCCTCTCTCGCTTTCTCATTGGTTACCGCATTCAATGCGGTATAACTTGCGGTAAGCTTTAAATTACTCAAAAAAGTTACCGTAGAAATGCCCTAACAACTTACTTTTCTTAACCAATAACGTAATTAAATTCACATTAAAACAATCAGATAGCTGATTTACTTAATTTAAAGGAAGTAAATCATTGATTGGTGGTCTGCATTTTTTGGGAAGTTAGATTTAAAAAAATTACCTAAGACTAAGATGTAGAAATATGGAGAGATGATTAGAATTTAAACGCCTTTATTCTCTCTTATAAAGTTTACTCTTCAATATAAATAAAAATGGAATGAAGACTCATTCTAGTCATGTTAAAACTTGAATATAGCGTCAGTACCTTAGTTTTAAATTTGATTTTATAAACACGGTCTAAATGATCACCATTGGGTTGATCATGAATTAAATAGAGTTGTTTTATTACTTTTACTTTGATGATTGTTTGTAGCAAATCTATTAAGGCATGTAGTGTGATATTGGTTTCTACTTTTTCAATTTTTTTTTGATTTGTGATGAGATGTAGCTCATTTACTAATGCTGATGTTAGTGAGGGATATTCATCGAAAATTATTTCATCCTTATTCTGCTTAAAAGAGGGGGCGAATCGCTCCGCTATACCCTTTAATATGTTTCCTACATTTGCATGACTTGCATTTGCTAATACTACGAAGGTAATTCCCTCATGATCATAACGAAGCAGTGCTGTTCGAAACCCTTGCCATGAACCTTCATGACCAATCAATAACGTGTTTTCTTGAGTGTGGTTTAAGTCCCAACCAAAACCATAGGGGTAGCATTGACCATTAATCAACTCTACAGGACTTAAGATTTGTTCCCAAGAATCTTTAGATAGAAGAGCTCTAGTGGCTACAATACGATCCCATTTTAAGTAGTCTTCCAAAGATAAATAGAGTGAACCTTCTGCTAGGGTATTGGCAGATTTAGAAACCCATGGTTGATTTTTTAATTCTCCATGAAGATATTCATAACCTGCTGATCGGTGTAAAACAATATCAGCATCACTGATTATACGAGCGCTGTTCATACCTGCTGGAATAAAAACACGTTCTTTTAAGATATCCCCATAGTGTTTTTCTGCAACTTTATTCAGGATAAAGCCCAAGGTTGAATAGCCTGAATTACTATATGACCAGCGTTCACCGGGCAAAAACTCCATTGTTGCTGCATAGTATTGATCTAGATATTCATCATCAGTAAATTCTTGTTGTGTATCTATCTCAACTGCACCCATACCAGATGTATGGGTAAGTAAATGTCGAATCGTAATTGCTTGCCAGTTGTGAGGAGCTGAAGGCAGATAGGATGTGATTGATTGATCAAGCATGATCTTTTTATCTTCAACGAGCAACATCACCGCCATAGCAGTAAACATTTTTCCAATAGAGGCAGATTGAAAAACGGTTTTTATTGTGACAGGGATATGATGTTCAATATTGGCTGAACCATATCCTTGTAAATGCAATGGCTGTCCATTGTGAAAGATACCAATGGCAATCCCAGGTATTTGTTGCTGGATCAATTCAGCATGAATGAAATCATCAACTTTTTTCATGCCTTTAGTTAAAACCTGAGTTGATAATAATATTCATCTTTTAGGACTTTGCCCGTGAAGGTAAAGCCGAAAGATACATATAGTTTTTTGGCAATGATATTGTGATCATCAATCATAATATTTACCGTTTCAATTCCTTCACGCGTGAAAAACTCTAAGATAGATGCAAAAGCTTTTCGACCATATCCTTTACCTAGAAATTTATGGTCAATCATAAAACGACATACTTCTATTTCAGTTGCACAAGATGGAAATTGCTTATACATAAGAAAGCCAATTAAAGTTTCATTATCATATAAAGCTTTAGGTTTACATTCTGGATAAAATTTAGATTCAGTAAGAGAAATTGCATTACAGCATATAAAATCTTCAAAGATTGTTCCCACGCCATCTTTATTGCTGGTTAATTCACAGACATCGAAGCAATTGTCTTTATCAACTTCGCGTATTTCGATCATAAAATTTACTTTCTGTTAAAGATGTTAAGAACATTCGCTTTGATATGTTCATTCAATAAAAGATAAATATAGCATGCTTTTTGCTTGTTATAAGTCACTTATCACATAACTTTGATAAACCATGATGATATTGTATTGCTATTCTTACAGTATTTAAATTCTCATAAGCGTGAAGCGATAATTTAACGAGATGTGTTTGTACTTAGCAAAATTATATTTTATTCCAGCTCAATTTTATAAAAAAATAGTTCAACATTTATTTAGCAGTGAGTTTTCCTTATAAATGCTGCACTGAATAATTGATTAATTTCAGCGTTTGGTTCAATTGGCTTGGCGGAATTCGTGATTCTTGTAATGAAGTAATCCATTGCATTTGACAGGCTTTAAGTTGTTGTAGCGAGCTAATCGATTGAATCTTTTGTACTAAAGGGCGAGCCATTAGACCACAATACGTGGTGAGTGTTTGAATCATCACTTGTTGAATTTCTACAAAAGGAAGTTTCTCTAGCTCAATGATTTCAGGCTCGATTTGCACTTCAGGATTAATAGATATTGGTGCAAAGGCTGCAGTTTCTTGTACAGCAGCAGGTGTTGATGCAGTTTTGGAATCATTATTTTTTTGTTCTGGCTCTATACTTTCTTTACTAAGGATAGGCGTTACTTGTTTTGCTAACAATCCCATATCAATCAGTTGCTGAACCAACTCCGTGGGTGCAATCCTTTCCTTATAGTCTTGATCCAGTTCTTTGAAGTCTTCATGATCAATTAAAAGCAATAAACGACGTTGACGCGCAGTCAGTGCAATACTACGTTCTTGTAAGGCAGTTTGCCCCAGCTCTGTTTTAAAAAAATGTGACATCTCTTAATCTCCCCCAATCAAGATCTAGACGGAGATTAAGATAAGGTTAAAAAATGACAATTATGTTAACAAATTATTAAATATCATCGCCTTGTTTAAAGTAACTGGCAAATAACTTACAAACTGAGAACTTAATCCTTTATTTTACTAGTTTTGCTTCTAAGGCTTTGCGTAAATATGGGTCAAGATCATCCTGACGCATCAGCCATTGAATATAGTCAGCAGGGAGGTCTTGAATGGCTGTACCTTTGTGTTTGCCAAAGGTAATCGTTTTGGGAATACGCGCTTCTTCTGAAGCAATATAAAGTTGTTCAATATCTTGAATGTTAAGTTGATGGATGATGTGCATCAAGATATTCGCAGTCAGGATAATATCTGCATCTGCACGATGTGCACCTTTGAGCATTTCACGTGCTTTGTCACTGCCTTTTGAAATCAAGTAAATCAAGGCTGAAATGTTATGCGCTTCGGCATCTTCCCAAACACGACGTGCTAAAGCCAAGGTACAAATTGGTTTTAATTTGGAGGTGTCAACACCACAACGCGCAATAGCTGCAATATCGTAGTCAACATTATGTCCAATGATATAAGTGGTCTTAGAAGGAAGCTGAAACTCATTATAAAAAGGTTGATCAATGAGATCTGACTCTAAAATATGATGTACCGCCATTGCAGCGAAAGAGATGGGTTGCCCCACTTGATAAAGCTGATCAAAAATTTGTTTTTTATCGAGACTTAATTTTCCGTTTTCAATTTCAATTGGGGCATAAGCAATTTCAATTGGCAAACCATTTAGCGTATGTGTTTCAGTATCTAAGATGATTGCTTGCATAAAGTTGACCTAGCTTGAGTTGAGAGTTTGACTATCTTACAAGAAATCAACAGCAAGCTGTGTTGAATGAGATCGCATCAGTTTTATTTTTTTATAAATTTGGTCATAAGTTTGAATAAATAAGCAGCAAAATAAAAAAATACTTGAACAATTTGATATTAAGCGCATTCTTATGGAAGTAATTGCCTTAGTAAAAGAAATGCTAAGTATTAAAATGAAAATGATAAAAATCAGGGAAACATGACATGAATATGAAATTATTAACGGTTACATTGTTAAGTTCAAGCTTGTTGCTAACAGCTTGTGGTGATGGTGATGACGATATTTCTTTTGTACCGAAGCCAGGTATTCCAGAAAATAATATTAAGAATCCTGTGGTTGGTATTCCTGTTGCCTATACCAAGACTGACTTCAGTGCTGTTGCTGCTGAAAGCTCAGTAATGACTTATAAAATGTTGGGGCAGAATGGCAAAGAAACCATGGCAACGAGCCTGCTATTTGTGCCAGGTGGACCAGTACCAGTAGGTGGTTGGAAAATTGTTGTTTGGGCACATGGAACAACGGGTGTTGCTGATCAATGTGCGCCAAGCCGTAATGCAACCAATTTTGATATTCAGAGCATGATCAGTCAACTTTTGACAGCAGGTTATGTTGTGGTTGCGCCTGATTATGAAGGGTTGGGTGAACCAAGTGGGAGAGAGCTACACCCATTCTTGAACCTAAAAAGTGAAGCCTATTCTATTACCGATGCAGTAGTTGCTGCACGATCATACTTGATGGGACAAGGTAAGTTTGTATCACGTCAATGGATGACGGTCGGGCATTCTCAAGGTGGGCAAGCAGCATTGGGGGCAGCACAATATGAAAGTCGCGCCAAGCTTGATTATAAAGGCACGGTTGCTGTTGCACCTGCTTCTAATTTAGCTGCAATCTTAGTGAATGGTGAGAAAGCTGTGGAGAATGCGCCACTCGAGCAAAAAATTGCAATGTATGCGCAGTTGGATACATATACAGCACTGATCACAGCTGGGCTTAGAAATAGTACATCTGTTTTAACTTATCGAGATGTGTTTAAAGTTCCAACTGATGATATTGCAAGTAAAGCTGAAAGTTTATGTGCCGGAGGTAACCAGGGTTTAGGTCAAGCCTTTGTCCAAGGAATGGGGATTTATGCTGCAAGCCATAATAATAGTCTAGATGGTTATCCTAGAACGCAGACTAATTTTATGGGGCTTTCGGTGGTAAAAACGTTCTTAGAAACTGATTCTCAACCTGCGCAAGTAAAGTTGAATCAACCTGTAGTGATTTATCAAGGTGCAAAAGATACGACTGTTCCTAAAGATGCAACTGATGCATTAGTTGCTTTGGCGCAAAGTAAAGGTTCTAAACTACAGTATATGACTAATCCAAATTGGGATCATGGAACAGCATATTCAGATAATATCGTTAATATTGTGAATGATGTAAAAGCGGCCATGCCTGCAAATAATTAATTCACTGGGAATAATTTACGCTTAAATTATTCCCGAATTTTTCTTTCTAGATAAGCAATATCTGGGCATACTGTTCTGGTTGGCTTGTGTTCATAAAGCTTTGACCTAAAATCAATTTTTTCAGGTTCATTGAAACCGAAAGCTTTATAGATTTGCATACTTTCGTGGGCAGCTTTTTTGTATAACAGGCCAACTGAAACATACGCAAGTAAGGCTAAACCACCACTTATAAGAATAGAGGAGATCGCTTCTATAAATATTTCTCCATTAGATTCCCTGTTAAATAAAAAGAAAGCATTTACTAAAAGACTTATTATAAGAAATGCCAGTCCAATTGTTTTTTGCCGTCTTTTTAAACCTTCTAGAGTGAAGCCATGTTGAGGAAGCGAATAAATTAAATTTTGTTCTGGGTGATAGATTGCATAGACAGGGCTTATGTCAGTAAAGCTCTCTGCATTGATAACGGCATATAATTCATCGCCTTCTTGAAAAAAAATATGTTGAGCAACTCCCATAACCGTGTGTTGGTCAATCATAAAGCTGTATATTTTATAATGCTTATTTATTTTATATGCTAAGGCACGAGCATCAAAATCAAACAAATTTTCTATAAGTATCTGTGCCAATAGAGCTTGCTCTTGTTCTATCTGGGTTTCATAATTTCGATTTCTAATACAGTAAAAATCATATATCTGTAAATGCTGAATGTTCCCGTTAATCCGTATCATTCTATCTAGCTAATTAACTATAAAGCCCAATGATAAGCTTAAGAAAAAATCTTAATCAACTAAAAGCTAAATTTTGATAAATATAAGTAACTTTTATTGAGAAATGAATAAACTTCATTCTGCTTAATTACAAACTTCATGCTACAATATGTGCCAATCTTTAGCACGGCTTAAAAGCCCTAATTTATAGGACCCTCCGCTAATGTTTGCCAATATTTCTATTGCTGAATTTGATCCAGAATTAGCTCAAGCGATTGCTTCTGAAGGCGTACGCCAAGAAGCGCACATCGAGTTAATCGCATCTGAAAACTATTGCTCACCAGCTGTTATGGAAGCACAAGGATCAAAACTTACTAACAAATACGCAGAAGGCTATCCTGGCAAACGCTACTATGGCGGTTGTGAATATGTGGACGTGATTGAACAACTTGCGATTGACCGCGCTAAAGCGTTGTTCGGTGCAGACTATGCAAACGTTCAACCACATGCAGGTTCACAAGCAAACTCTGCGGTTTACTTAGCGCTTCTTAACCCAGGTGATACCGTTTTAGGTATGAGCTTGGCTCACGGTGGTCACTTGACTCACGGTGCTAAAGTAAGTTTCTCTGGTAAAACATATAACGCGATTCAGTATGGTTTAAATACTGAAACTGGCGAAATTGATTATGAAGAAGTAGAACGTTTAGCGTTGGAACACAAGCCACGTATGATCGTTGCTGGTTTCTCTGCATATAGCCAAATCGTTGATTGGCAGCGTTTCCGTGACATCGCAGACAAAGTAGGTGCGTACCTTTTTGTTGATATGGCGCATGTTGCTGGTTTGGTTGCTGCGGGTGTTTATCCTAACCCAGTTCAAATTGCAGACGTAACAACGACAACAACGCACAAAACACTTCGTGGTCCACGTTCAGGTTTAATCCTTGCTAAAGCAAATGAAGAAATCGAGAAGAAACTTCAATCCGCTGTATTCCCAGGCAACCAAGGTGGTCCTTTGATGCATGCAATTGCTGCTAAAGCAATCTGTTTCAAAGAAGCAATGTCTGATGAGTTCAAAACTTACCAACAACAAGTGGTGAAAAATGCTCAAGCTATGGCTGAAGTATTAATTTCACGTGGTTTTGATGTTGTTTCTGGTGGTACAGAAAACCATTTATTCCTATTGTCTTTGATCAAACAAGACGTAACGGGTAAAGAAGTTGATGCTTGGTTAGGCTCAGCACATATCACAGTAAACAAAAATGCGGTTCCAAATGACCCACGTTCTCCGTTTGTGACTTCTGGTATCCGTATTGGTACACCAGCTGTGACGACTCGCGGTTTCGGTGAGGCTGAAGTACGTGAACTTGCAGGTTGGATCGCTGATGTGATCGACAGCAAAGGTGATGAGAAAGTTATCGCTGACGTGAAAGCAAAAGTTGAAGCTGTTTGTGCAAAATTCCCAGTATATGCAAACTAATTTGTATATCTAAAAAAAGCGCCGTAAGGCGCTTTTTTTATTTTTGTGGATTTAAAATCTTTAAGCACTGTAACAAGGTTGGGAACGATCTTTAAGCTAAATAGGGGATTTAATAACTGAAAAATTGTCATAACCTGAAGATAATAAAAAAGCACCCGAAGGTGCTTTTTTGAATTAGTGATGACGATGCTTTCTTTTTTTCTTGTATTTTTTAGACTGGTAGTTGTCATAGTCACGGTCTTGACCTACTTTACGACCTAAAGCTGAACCACCTGCGGCACCAGCAGCAGCACCGATATAACCACCTGTTGTACCACCAAGGTTTTTACCCACAGTATAGCCACCAACACCACCTAAACCACCACCAATAGCAGCTTCAGTACGAGTACGTTTGCTACTTGCAGCAGCTGCACCACCAGCACCACCTAGGGCAGAGCCAATCATTGCGCCGTTATTACCACCGATCTCTTTACCCAGTGCAGTACCAACTACACTACCAAGCGCAGAAGTTGCAGCAACACGCGTTGCATTATCAGCATGAGCAGTAGTAACGAGTGATGAACTTGCAAAGATTGCAGCACATAACCAAGCATTTAATTTCATTTTTGACTCCGTGTCCGAAATAAAGCGGACCTCTTTCTAATGGCAGCAAATGTAACAAAGTTTGAGTATGAAAATATGGAGAAGCTTTCCTGAATTATTATTCTTTAGTGTCTGGATTGTAGTGTTTTGTTGCTAGTAAGAATGAACAATGAGAGATAAGTTCAATTAAACAATAAGATAGTTAATCGACGCACAAAAAAATGAAACCTTATTTTAAGGTTCCATTCATTTTTTAATTAATCTAATTGATCATCTTTTATCGATTGATCTTCGAGTTTTAGTTGTCGAGGATTCAGTTCAGTTTGCAGACGTAAATAATTTAAGTCACGAATATTCTTTTGCGTTGCGACTACACCAAATAGGCTTAATAGAAATGACATGATATAAAAGCCTTTCTCACTCATGGTCAGATCGGCATTCCATAAGCTAATCAATAAAAGAACGATACACACGGCCATCGAAGCCCAACATAAACCGTAATAAATAGCAGTGACTGGTATTTCTTCAAGTTGATCGCGGACAGTTTTCTGTAAAGAGGCTGCTGAGAAAAGTCCATAGAGCATGATCACAAAATAATAGCCTTTTTCATGCAGCGGCATATTGGCATTCCACAAACCAATCATAAAGCCTACAGCGCCAGCGAGTAAGGCGACCCAACTTGCTGCAATAAAGGCCGAGGTTGGGCGATTTATAAAATTATTCATAGATTATCCTATTGTTTTATCTTTCTATTTATCCTCCATTATTTATATATAAGCCGACCTAAGAGAACAAGTCGTAAAAACTAAAACTGAACAATTTGTGATGAAATGAGTATGGATGAGTAAGTTGGCTGGATTGTCTATGTCTTTTAATCGGTAGAGTCTGTAAACTATGCGCAATTTTTTGATTTTACTCGTGCTTCATTATTTTTTTGATCGCACTGAGTCTTTAGTTTTGAGATATTCCGCCCATGAAAGCATCACTCCGTTTAAGACTCGATCAACTTTGTGATCGTCACGAAGAGCTGACTGCATTACTCGCTGATGTAGAAGTGATTTCAGACAATAAACGTTTCCGTAAATTGTCTCGTGAACATAATGACCTAACTGAGATCACCGAGGTTTGGGGCAAATATCGTCAAGCTGAAGCTGATATCGAAACTGCTGAAATGATGAAGTCAGATCCTGATTTCAAAGATATGGCAGAAGAGGAAATCAAAGAAAACAAAGCGCTTTTGGTTGCACTGGAAGAGCAATTGAATGTGTTGATGATTCCAAAAGATCCCAATGATGCCAATTCAGCTTATCTTGAAGTCCGTGCTGGAACGGGTGGTGATGAAGCTGCGATCTTCTCGGGTGATTTATTCCGTATGTATAGTAAATATGCCGAAACACAAGGCTGGCGTATTGAAGTCCTTTCTGAAAATGAAGGTGAGCATGGCGGCTATAAAGAGATCATTTGTCGTATTGATGGTGAAGGTGTCTATGGTCGCCTGAAATTTGAGAGCGGCGCGCACCGTGTACAACGTGTTCCTGCGACAGAATCACAAGGCCGTGTACACACTTCAGCGTGTACCGTTGCAATTCTTCCAGAAGTCGATGTTGATACCACAGTTGAAATTAACCCTGCCGATTTGCGTATTGATACGTATCGTGCATCAGGTGCAGGTGGTCAGCACATTAACAAAACTGACTCTGCGGTACGTATTACCCATATTCCATCTGGTGTCGTAGTGGAATGTCAGGAAGAACGTTCACAGCATAAGAACAAAGCCAAAGCGATGGCTTTGCTAGTCTCTCGTTTAGAAAATGCGAAACGTGCGGCAGCTGATGCGGCAACCTCTGAAATGCGCCGTGACTTGGTTGGTTCAGGTGACCGTTCCGAGCGCATCCGCACTTATAACTATCCGCAAGGTCGTATGACTGATCATCGTATCAACCTGACTTTATATAAGCTAGATGCGGTTATGGAAGGTGATTTAACAGAATTACTGGATAGCTTACATCGTGAATATCAGGCGGATCAGTTGGCGATGCTTGCACAGGAAAATGGCGGCTAATGAATATTGCTCAAGCTTTAGAAATCAAAGGCGAAATTGATAGCTATGAACGTCAAGAGGCGGCATGGCTACTCGAGCATCTTTTAGGTGTGAATGCCTTGGAACTTAAATTT
The DNA here is from genome assembly GCF_022549545.1 of Acinetobacter sp. ANC 3882. Taxonomy (NCBI): domain Bacteria; kingdom Pseudomonadati; phylum Pseudomonadota; class Gammaproteobacteria; order Moraxellales; family Moraxellaceae; genus Acinetobacter; species Acinetobacter sp. ANC 3882. Next base: position 44,413 of record NZ_JAKZGB010000010.1, read on the forward strand.
CGGCTTGAGCAAGAATTGACAGAAATACAGGAGCAGGCCTATTTAGATGGGCTGGCTCGTATTGAACATGGCGAACCTTTGGCCTATATCACGGGTTCACAACCTTTTTGGACGCTCGATTTAAAAGTCACACATGACACTTTAGTACCGCGCCCCGATACTGAAATACTGGTGGAAATGGTGCTGAAACTGCCGTTAAATCCTCAAGCCAATATTGTGGATTTAGGGACAGGAACGGGTGCAATTGCCTTGGCGCTTGCAAGTGAACGTCCACAGTGGCAAGTCACGGCAACGGATATTTATGCCCCAACTTTAGAAGTGGCTCAGGACAATGCTGTTCGGCATGGTCTTATGCAGGTCAAGTTTGCCTGTGGCGCTTGGTTTGAAGCTTTAGAGCGACAACAATTTGATTTGATTGTTTCTAATCCGCCATATATTGATCCTGACGATGTGCATATGCAAAAGCTCAAGTCGGAACCTGAGCGCGCATTGATTGCCGACAAGCAGGGCATGGCGGATATTGAAACCATTATCACCCAAGGGAAAGACTGGCTTAATTCACAGGGTTGGATTGTGCTTGAGCATGGTTATGACCAAGGTCAAGCAGTACGAGATATGTTTGAGCAACAAGGTTTTGGGCAAATTCAGACCATCAAGGATTATGGTAGTAATGATCGCGTGACTTTGGCTTGTTGGGCTTAAGTTTGTTTGTGAATGGTATCACGCCAGCGTAATAATCGATTTTCCAGCAATTTCATTAAACTGTCAGATACTTTGCCAAGCAAAGCCAATAGAATAATCGCAATGATCACAATATCTGGGCGTGAAGTTTCTCGTCCATCACTGAGTAAATAGCCAATCCCTTGTGTGGCCGCAATGAGTTCAGCCGCAATCATAAACATCCAAGAGAGACTTAAGCTATTACGTAAACCCGTCAGGATGCCTGAAGATGCAGCAGGTAACACAATCGATATCACCCGTTGCAATGCATTTAAATTGTAAACTTTTCCAACTTCTATGAGCTTCCGATCTACATTGTGTATGGCAGCAACTGTATTGGTATAGGTCGGAAAAAATGCACCAATTGCAATAAGCGTAATTTTAGACGATTCATCAATTCCTAGCCAAAGTAACAATAACGGAATCCAAGCAAGGCTTGGAATTGATTTGAGCGCCGAAAATGTTGGCTCTAAATAAGCTTCTACTTCTTTGCTTAAACCGACCCAAATTGCAAAAATTAAGCCCAAACCACTTCCCAGCGCAAAACCGACGAAAACCCGCCAAGTACTGATATAAATATGCTGCAGTAAATCACCTTGAGCCAACTCCCAAAAGGATTGCCACAAGCTACTCGGTGCTGGCAGTAAATAGGCTTCGATATAGCCATTTCTGACTAAAAACTCACAAAGTATTAACAACAGGATTGGCAGTAGCAGGGCTTTGAACCAAAGGCCGAGGTTTGGGTGAAAACGTTTTTTATTTGGCTGTGCGTTTTGCTGAGTTAGAAAACCTGTTAACTCAGCTTTGTTGCTTGAGTTGCTCATGGGTTATTTCACAGCTTTTTGAGCAAAACGTGGGTCTAGCAGTTGATCCACCACTTGATTGACATCAGTGCCTTTTCTGACCAAGTCTTCTTCGGTTAAGATTTTTCCTGAGCGTTTCAATGCCTGGGCATGCGTAGCCGAAGGAATGTTTTGTTCAAAGTTGGTACGGCTCAACTGTAATTGGGCAACTGGTAAAGGAAGTTTAGATTCACGCGCTAACAGTGCTGCGACTTTATCAGGATTGGCTTTGGCCCATTTTCGTGCTTGCTCATATGCTTTAATCACGGCGTCAACAGCTTCAGGACTTTGCTTGCCAAATTCTTCTTTGATACTCAAGACACTATAGCTATTAAATCCCACATTACGATAAAGCAGTTTAGCACCAGATTGAATTTGGGCCGCTGCCATTAACGGATCAAGCCCCGCCCAAGCATCAACTTGACCACGTTCCAAGGCAGTTTTTCCATCTGGGTGTTGTAAGTGTACTAATTGTACGTCGCGTTTACTGAGTCCGACGGTATCCAGTGCTTGTAAAGTGAAAAGAAAAGGATCTGTTCCTTTTGTCGCAGCAATTTTTTTCCCTTTAAGGTCTTTTAATGTCTTAATACTTGAGTTTTGAGAAACCACCAAGGCAGTCCATTCGGGTTGGCTTTGCACATAGACCGTTTTAATCGGGCTGCCATTGGCACGACTGAGTACAGCAGCCAGTCCAGCGGTCGAGGCAAAATCAATACTGTTACTATTCAGATATTCAAGCGAACGATTACTACCTTGGCTAAACACCCATTTGATTTGTGTGTTTGGCAGTGCTTTTTCTAAAAGTTTTTGATCTTTAACCACCAAACTTGTGGGGGCATAGTAAGCATAGTCAAGTTTAAGTGTTGTAGGAACAGCCGCAAAGGTTGATGAGACAAATACAAACCCCAACGCAGAACTCAGGATGATTTTAGATAAAGCAAGTTTTGATGTGAATGACATGATGTAAATAGAGCCGCATAAAAAAACAATAGGCAATCTTTACATGAGCGATCTAGGTTCCAAACCGAGTTATTTCGATTTATAAATCAGGATAGAAGATAAACACCAAACTAAATATAAGTCCTAATTTTATATGTGAAAAATATGCCACTTATCTAGTGAATCAAAAATGGCACATATCACAAGCCTAATCTTTAATATATTGCTGCACTGCTTTTGCCAAATTCTGATTTCCTTGTTTTTCAAGTCCATCGACAACGCCTAATGCATCCGCTTTTTCCCGATTTTGACTAAGTTTAAATTTGCCTATGATCTGAGTGATTGGAATTTCTATCCCAACAATAGCTTCAATTTTCTGTGCAATATAGGCGCTGGGTGCATCCGACATTTTCCATGGACTGGCTTGTTTTGCTTCATGGGTGCGTGTGAGTCTGGCCAAGATACCACGTAAAGATTTTTCATCATGCAGGAAATTTATTTTTCCTTTTACATGAACCACTTGGTAATTCCATGTCGGGACATCCTTATGGTGTTGCTGCTTGCTTGGATACCAATTGGGTGAAATATAACCTTGCTCGCCCTGAAAAATAATCAAAACTTCCGTGCCATTTTCTACTTGCGTATGTAGCATATTATTTTTTGCAATGTGAGCGACCAGTGTTGCTGTTTGGTTTTCCTCATCACGTAATAATTGAAAAGGCAGATGATTTGCATCTAAACCCGCATTATTCTGAGTGATCAAGCTTGCAAAGGGGAAATCTTGAATGAGCTGATATAGTTTTTCAAGATCTGTTTCTTCAAATATTTCAGGAGTATACATTTGTCGTAATCCTTGAGAAGCACAGGGGGAAATCCACATTTATTTTCAATGCTGTATGCAAATATACACAGATCATGGAAACTAAAGTCAGCATACGTTGATTGAAACCATCTGTCTTTGCTTATTCAATACCAATAACTCCAAATCTATATCATTTTTTCTGTTGTTGTTTTAAGAGGAGATTGCCAAAAACCGAAGGATTTCTTTTTTTACCATGTTCGGTTGTACCCAAAGCCTCTAGTACCCACAGTCATCAAGTTCGATCACCTTTGGATTTGGAATCAAAGCTTTATAAGGTGTAGCCAAGTGTCGCCCTGAATTCGGATCATTCTTCCCATTGATGAGTAACATCGGAATTGTGCTGTTGGTCATTGCGTTTAACAGTCGATCACGATGTTTAAATCGTGCAAAAATGGATTTAAACTAACCATACATTTTTTTATAACGCGCTGTGGATCGTTCGCTTAAGTGTTTTTGCACGATAAGCACCTGGGCTCACGCCTGTCCATTTTTTAAAAGCACGATGGAACGCGCTCGGATCATGGAAATGCAGATCGTCACTAATCGTTTGAATCGAATCATTGCTTTTACTCAGTCGTTCGATGGCAATATCACAGCGAATATCATTTTTCAGTTGCTGATAACTGACACCTTCTTGTTTTAAACGCCGTTGAATGGTTGCAGTCGACATATTTAACTGTTGAGCTATTTCTTTCAGTTCATCCCAGTGTGAGGGAGGTTGTAAAAGTAATTGCCGACGAATTTGCAAGCTCAAAGAGTTTTCATTTTTAAAACGGACAATCAGGTTATAAGGTGTATTTCTTAGAAAATCATTGAGGGCATGTTTGTCTTTCTTGATTTTATGTTTAAGGTAATGGGCATCAAATTCGATCTGATTTTGTTCTGCATTGAAGTGAATATTTTCACAAAAACGCACCCGATAATCCTGTATTTCTACAGGAGGATGGCATCTAAAGGTCATTTTATGAAAACTAATGCGTTGATCACTCAACCAGCACATTAAACTATGCACTAACATTAAATAGGTTGAATAGGTAAACATCCGCTTTGGTTGTTCACGATCATGCAAGATCAGATAAGCTTTGGAACCTTGTTGCACTAGTTCACCGCGGATGTCATCGAGAACCAAACTTAAAAATTTTAAAATCTCTTGAATTGCTTGCTCTAAAGTTTCGGTACCAAATGCAAGTTTTGCTAATAATTTATAACTTCCCCGACGCATTGGATGACTATCCATACCCAAGAACTCATCATTCATGCTTTCAGCAAGTTCAACCCATAACTGCGCACATTGCGTAACAGGAACGCGCGCCTTGGTCGAAGTGAGCAACTCTGCAGAAATACCTGCACGATTTGCAATATTGACAATATTTAAACCGCGACTCGCAGCTACACTCAATGCTTCGCGGATTAAAGCATTTGAAATAGTATCTTTTGCCGAAGTAAGATCGAGGTTAAAGTTTTTGTTCATATACCAATGAAATACAGGAGAATAAATAGGCCGAATGCTCAAAAGCTGCATCAAATTTGCTACTTTTTGAAATTGTATCGGAAAAAAGTTGCCATTACGCTTAGTTATAAAAATTTATATCTTTAATTTGATAGGAAACGTAAATGAAAATTCAGGGAAAACATTTTGTTATTACAGGCGGTGGTTCAGGTTTGGGAGCTGCAACAGCTGAGTGCTTAGTTGCAAAGGGTGCTTCCGTCACTTTAGTGGATATGAATGTTGAAGCAGGAGAACAGCAGGCCCAAGCATTGGGTGCTCAAGCTGATTTTGTAAAACTTGATGTGACTGATGAACAAGCCGCAGAACAATTTTTTAAAGATGTTGTTGCTCAACATGGTGGTTTATACGGTTTAGTCAATTGTGCAGGGATTGGCCCATCGGCAAAAGTGGTTGGAAAAGATGCTGTGCATGATTTGGCAATGTTTTCTAAAACCTTGCATATCAATGTGACAGGTACATTTAACATGCTGCGTTTTGCAGCAGATGCCATGAGTAAAAATATCGTAGTAGAAGGTGATGAAGATCGTGGTGTGATTGTGAATACCGCTTCGGTTGCAGCTTTTGATGGTCAGATTGGGCAGGCTGCTTACTCTGCATCAAAAGGTGCTGTTGTCGCGATGACATTGCCAATTGCACGAGAACTGGCTCGTCATAATATCCGTGTTATGACCATTGCCCCAGGGATTATGGAAACACCCATGCTAAAAGGTTTGCCTCAAAACGTACAAGATGCATTGGGACAAATGGTACCTTATCCATCACGTTTAGGTCGCCCAGAAGAATTTGGTCGTTTGGTCGTTCATATTGCTGAAAACTCATATTTGAATGGTGAAGTAATCCGTTTGGATGGTGCAATTCGTATGGCAGCGAAATAAGTTCATTAGAATGCTCAGAACTGTATTTTAGTTAAACCGTTGTTGAGAAAGCTCCTCAACGGTTTTTTAAATTTTGACTTTGGCGTAGTTTGCTATTTGATATTGTTTCTAGATCAATTTCGTTTTAAGGTCGAGTAAGAACCTTGAAATTGATAATAAAAATGATTGAACAAAAAGGAATTGATCAATGAAATTTATCACTTGTTTATCTGTTGTTTCACTCTTGTTTTTATCGGGCTGTGTTGGGAGTATGAATCCAACAGGGGGAAACTCAAGACCGAACTATCCGTATTACATCACGCAACAACCGATGTTGGTCAAAAAGATCCATGTTCCAACTGGAACGACCTTGGTTTATGAAAAGCATCATTTCAAACAAGGTGAGCAAGCACAGATCATGTCTGAAAATAAATTGACGGATATTTTGCTGCCTAAAGATCAAACCATCAATTGGGGTGGTGTGCCTGTCACCATGATTTCTCAGTTTTTTAATTCATCTATGCGTGGCTATTCTGTATATGCCGACTTTAAAAAATTGGATGTAAATAAACGAACCAGATTTTCTCAGCTATGGCAAAGTTGTGATGATGATCTAGGGATTAGCATTAAAGATCGAAAGGATTGGTCATTTAATAAAGCCAATATTGCTGATGTTCAAAGTTGTAGTGTCCTTTATCAACGTTACTTTAAAAATGATAAAGAGCAGCAGCAGTTTTTAGATAGCATGTACAGTGAGCTGATGAAGATTAATGATGAATAAAAAGGCAAAGCTTATTTGGCCTTGCCTCATATCCAAGCCTATTTTGCTTTGACTTCTTCACCAATCAAATAGAATGTACCACCTGCAATGTAATGAAGACTGCGCAACTCTTTGTTGGTTTCTTGGAAGTGCCAGTGTCCATCGCGGAATACACGTGAATCGGCCCAAGCGCCAACCACTGAACCAATAAATAAATCATGGGTCTGTTGATTATGTGGCTCAGGAATCACCTTACAGATCAGCCAAGCCAGACTGCCTGCAACCAGTGGAATAGGAAAATCATCTTGATAAAATAGTTCAGTTTTACAATCTTGCAATTTGTTTGGCTGATCAAACTGACTGATCGTTCCCAGTTGATGCACCATATCAATCTGAGCATAGCAGGGTACTTGCAAAGCAAAATAGCCACTTTGCTCAACCAGTTGTCGGGTCTTGGTACTTTTATCCAACACCACCGTGACTTTAGCGGGTGTTAATTCTAAAGCACATGCCCAAGCAGCTGCCATGACATTGGTTTCTTGTTCATGCTGTGCAGAGACTAAAACGGTTGGACCATGATTGAGTAGACGATAAGCTTTGGAAAGCTCAACAGCAGTAATATCTTGTGTGTGCATACAACATCCGAAAGATTGATATATCAGATTATTGTTGCATAAACTTGTGCAAAGTTTTATTCAATTTCCCAGCGCTTAAAGGCACGATTAAAACTTGAAAGGGATGAATACCCCAGTTTTTTTGCAACTTCATCTTTGGTCATAAACGGGTTAAGTAGTAATTTTTTGGCTTTTTCTCTGCGAACTTCATCATATAGAGTTTGAAAGCTGATATTTTTTTCTTGTAGCATCCGCTGCAACGTTCTTTTAGTCAGATTGAGTCTTTGTGCGACTTGATCAATACTGAGTAAACCTTCTGTTTTATCGTCAATTAAATATTTAATACGTTGCAAAATGTCTTGTGTAGCAACCAATTCATCCATTTCTTTTTGGCACAGTAATTTAAACTTTTCTGCTGTGAGGGGATCGGCCATGCTGAGTGGTGCATCTAAGAAAGTTGCAGCGGCAATCAAGCGAGTATAAGGCTGTTGGTACCGTATTTCTGTAAAAGTTGAAGACAAAATGTCATTAAAGCGGACAAAGTAATCCGGACGTTGACATTGTAGATCCACACTTGGCTTGAAATCTGGAATAAAAAATCTGACCAAATGGACAAAGCCTGTTAAAAAGAAAATACAGCTAAACTCATAGGCTTGCGTATCTAAATCATCGTTAAAATTAAGCAGCGAACTGTCATAGGCAATACTGTAATAGGCGAGATCCGCTTCAACTTTAAAATTTAATTCGACGAACGAGCATTGCAAGCTTACAAATTGATTAATTGTTTCTATCGCTTCCAATGCATTTTTTGAAATGGCAACGGTAAAACCCAACAGACCATGAGAGCTAATTTTTAATTGTGTCCCTGCATAAAAACCAACACCTTGTTCTTGTGTCAGTTCAATGGTTCGGGCAATGACTTTTTTAAAGGAGTTGAGACTAATTTTATAATTCAAATCATGTAGTTGATCGATATCAACGCCTGTACCCCAAAATAATGTTTCAACAGAGACATTCCATTGTGAAACCACTTCACTAAGTAAGTGAGCATACGAGCTGCTAATAAAATGCTGATTATGAAGACGGGGAATACTCATAGTGTGAAGCAAATTCCATTTTAAAGCTGAACCAATTCATTCCGAAATTAAAGCAGTGAGAAGGATTTGAAAATGTGCATTCATCGGAATTTTTTGAATCAATCGTAATTTTGGCATGTATTGTTATGATTTTGGCACAGTTTGTTTTAGTCTAAAAATCACGCAATATTTCGAAGGAGTATAATTCTGCCAGTCGTTTGTATATTTGGAATGACTCCATATACAAATATAAAAGACTAAATCATTGTAATAAAAATGAAAAATGCTAGGAGCAACAACGTGAAGAAAAAATATTTAAATGTCATGGCGCTGATGGCAGGCATGGTGGTGAGTAGCGGATCTGTGGTACATGCAGGTTTGTTTGATTTTTTTGCACCCAAAGCATCATGGCAAAACTGTAATGTGAACTCTTGTTCAGTCGGCGGTAGCACCAGCGTTACATCAAGCTATGCAAAAACCAAGTATCCAATTCTTTTAGCGCATGGGATGGCAGGTTTCTCTGCTGTTGGTCCTTTGCAATACTGGAATGGTATTACGGAAGATTTGGTGGGTAATGGTGCAAATGTCTTTGTCGCACAGCAAGCTTCGTTTAATTCATCAGAAGTACGTGGCGAACAATTATTGCTGCAAGCGAAACAAGTTTTAGCAATTACAGGTGCAGAAAAAATCAATTTAATTGGCCATAGTCATGGCTCTCAATCGGTTCGTTATGTTGCAAGTTTGTTGCCGAATAAAATTGCATCGGTTACAGCAGTCGGTGGTCCAACCAAAGGTTCAGATGTGGCAGACGTGGTTGACTCAGTGGTGAAATCACCTGTTGGCCCAGCACTTGCACCTATTATTGCAGCGGGTGTAAATGCGTTCTTCTCACTCGTGGGTATTGGTTCTGGACACTATTATGATCAAGATGCAATTGCGGGTTTAAACTCACTCACCACCAAAGGGTCTGCCAATTTTAACCAACGTTTTCCAGCTGGTGTACCAACGACGGCTTGTGGTTCAGGAGCAGAGCTGGTGAATGGAGTTCGCTACTATTCATGGAGTGGAACTAGCCCATTTACCAATGCTTTAGATCCGATGGATTATGCATTAACAGCAACATCACTGCTGATTTCTGGGGAAAATGATGGCTTAGTGCCACGTTGTTCGAGCCACTTGGGAACAGTGATTCGTGACAATTATGCATTTAACCATCTGGATGAGGTGAATCAAATTCTTGGTTTGGTTGGATTCTTACAGAACCCAGTGACACCGTATCGTACTCAAGCAAATCGTCTAAAAAATCAAGGTCTATAATTCTTTTGCTGAAGGGGCAATACGTTGCTCCTTTGGCTTTTAACGGTTCAAACAAAGAATGATAAATAGAGCAAGGGATTATGAACGGTAAATTTTTGAATAATAAAACCATCAGTTTAATTTTAATCGTGTGTTTATTGCTCTTGTTGGCTTTAATCTATTGGATATTTAAACCAGATGCTCAAAATACAGAGCATCCGCTCAATCAACAGACGCAATCTCAGATTATGGGCAACACATCAGAGGCCAGTCAGCAGAATAATCAGAAAGGGAAAATGCCTGTATTGGCTGCTTCATTACAAGGTACAGAGATTGACTGCCCAATTCAGGTCGATTCCAATGGCAAATTAATTTTAACGGTTGGTATTCGAAGTTGTTTTGATTATTTCTTTTCCAGTTTGGGTGAAAAAACTGAAACTGAATTGGTTGCTGATATTCGCCAGTACCTCACCGCGACTTTACCTGACACCGCATCTCGTTATGCGATTTATCTACTAGATCAATATGTGGCTTATACCCATGCTTTAAAAAATATTAAACCGAGTGGTAATTTCAAAACAGGTGATATTGACGGTTTTCAGAAAGTGATTGATCAAATGTATAAAGTACAACAGCAGTTTTTTAATGCAGCAGAGATCAATGCTTTATTTGGCAATGAACGTAACCTGAACCAGTTTAATATTGATCAAATGCGTATTCATGCCAATAAAACTTTGACTGCGCAGCAAAAGGCAGCTGAATTGGCGAAATTAATAGATCAATTGCCTTCGACCTTGGCAGATGGTGTCCGAGTATCGATGCAATTTGCCGAATTGCAGCAGTTAACGCAAGAGGTGCGAGAAAAGGGTGGTTCTGCTCAAGAGCTACGGAATATGCGTGAAAGTTTATTAGGACCTGAAGCAGCAGATCGTTTAGAAAAAGTTGATCAAGAAGAAGCTGGATGGCAAACACAGGTCAATGGTTACTTAGCCGCACGTGATCAGATCTTAAAAAGTGAGGCGAGTAATGAAAGTAAACAGCAGTCAATCAATCAGCTACGCAATCAGTCTTTTGGCAGCAAAGAAGATTTATTAAGAGCACAGTCGTATGAAATGATACATGATCGGAAGTAGAGAAATCGTGTGATCAGTCAGGCCTGTCGTAAAGTCTTTACGACAGGTCGTAAGTCATTAAAGAAATTATAAGATAAGGTATTGATTGAAAGGAGAAGGTTGTTAAAACAAAGGCGATTATAGTGGAATTTCTCTTTCCTCCAATCCCACATCGACTTAAAATCAGCAATACCCTTGAAGATAAAGAAGCAATTCACGTGTCAGACCATTTTGAAAACGAATTTGAGCTAAGTAATGAGGAAATGCATCTCTATAGTCGTCAGATTTTATTAGATGGTTGGGATATCGAAGCACAAGAAAAATTAAAACTCGCCAATGTACTGATTATTGGAGCAGGTGGAATAGGCTGTACCAGTGCAGAACTACTGGCTCGTGCTGGCGTGGGTAAAATTACCATTGTTGATGCCGATACCATTGAAATAAGCAACCTGCAAAGACAGATTGCTTTTACTGCAAATGATCTTGGGCGCTATAAAGCTGAAATATTGGCGAAACGTTTGCGAGAGATTAATCCGCATATACAAGTCAGCTATCAAAATATACGATTTGATGAAACGAATGCTGATGACTTAATACAGCATCAAGATGTAGTGTTGGATGGTTGTGATAACTTTAGCACCCGTTATTTAGTCAATGCTGTATCTAGAAAGCATCAAGTGCCACTCATCAGTGCTTCAGCGATTGGTTTTGAAGGGCAGATGTTTATGGTGGATGCAGACTCAGCTTGTTATGAATGCTTGTTTCCGAAAGAAGATCATGCCAATGAAGGGCTGCGTTGTGCGGAGTCAGGCGTATTGGCGACCACGCCTGTAATGATGGCGTCATTACAAGCACATCACACATTACTGTTTTTAGGGCTTGGTTTGACGCCACTCAAGCAAAAACTACTGCTTTGGAATGGCTTAAATTTATCGCAACGTATTCTTAAATTTGAAAAAGATGTAAATTGTCCGATTTGTCAGGCAACTTGATCGGTAAATTGAGCAAAATTTGCTAAACTAATGCCATCTGTGAGGCAAGAAAGATTATGAAAAGAAATATTTTATTCGATGGATTACGTTCTGTTGCACGTATTGGCGAAACAGTGGTGGTTGCAGCACAAGCAGGTGTGAAATATGCAACTGAAAAACCAAGCAATGCCAAGCTTATGCGTGAGACATTTGAGTCGCTTGGTTCGACTTATATCAAATTGGGGCAATTCATTGCGAGTACGCCGTCTTTATTCCCTCGTGAATATGTTCAAGAATTCCAAGGCTGTTTAGATCAAACTCCTAGCTTACCATTTAGCTATATTCAACAAGTTTTGGCTGATGAATTTGAAGGTAAAAATCTCAATGACATTTTTAGCTTTATTGATGAAAAGCCATTAGGTTCTGCTTCAATCGCCCAAGTCCATGCTGCAAGATTGGTGACTGGCGAAGATGTCGTATTGAAGGTACAAAAACCAGGCGTTGAAACCATTTTATATACCGACTTAAATGTGGTGCATTGGGCAACCAAGCTTTTAGAAAAAGCAGTACCGAAAATCAAATTTGCATCTTTGTCTGATATTGTGGACGAGATCAAAACACGTATGGTGCGTGAAGTTGATTTCATTGAAGAAGCACAGAATCTTGATGACTTTATTCAATATCTGAATATTTCAGGAAATCAAGCGGCAACTGCACCGAAGGTGTATCACCAGTTTTCGACCCGTCGCGTCCTGACCATGCAGCGTTTGTATGGGGTGTCATTGACTGACTTTGATGTGGTTAAACAATATGCCAAAGACCCAACACAAGTATTGATTACGGCCATGAATACTTGGTTTGGTAGTTTAATGTTGTGTAAGAGTTTCCATGCAGATTTACATGCGGGCAATCTGATGTTGCTGGAAGATGGTCGTATTGGCTTTATTGATTTTGGTATCGTTGGTCAGTTAAAACCTGAGGTTTGGACTGCGTGTATGGCATTTATGGATGCATTACAGCACACCAATTATATCGCGATGGCTGAGAACATGCTGAAAATGGGGATGACCCATCAGAAAATTGATACTCAGGTTTTGGCTGATGATTTAGAGCGTTTGTTTAGTGGTGTGTTACTGGCAGATCCGCAAGAAATTCTGAGCTCGAATCCAGCAGATTTGAATGACATCATGATGGATATGGTGGCTGTAGGTGAGCGTCATGGGATCAAATTCCCACGTGACTTCGCGTTATTATTCAAGCAAATGTTATATTTTGATCGTTTCATGCGTGTTCTTGCGCCATATACCGATATTTATGCTGACCAACGTTTAAAAATGGTTCACAATATTGAACCTGCTTCGTTTTTAAAGCATTAATTTATTTATCGGTTCATTAGGTCATTATGGATGCCATTATTATTGAAGGGCTAAAGGTTGATACTGTGGTTGGTTGTTTCAACTGGGAACGCCAAATTATTCAACCTTTAATGCTAGATCTCACCATTCATAATGACCTTTCTCAAGCGGCTGGCTCAGATGAGCTGGCAGATACGCTTAATTATGCACAAATCTGCGAGCTGGCAGCTCAAGTCATTCAAGCAGCAAAACCAAAATTGATTGAGCATGCAGCTCAGTTGGTTTTAGAGTGCCTATTTACGACATTTCCTTCAGTAGAATCGATCAGTATTACAATCCGCAAACCCGCCATCATTGCACAAGCCAATGCAGTAGGAATTCGCCTTGAACGCAACAGAAACAATTTTTGCGCTCGCACTGGCGAGTAATGTCCAGCAGCAACAAAATTTCACTTTCGCTTATCAACAAATTGCAAGTTTGGGCGCAGTGGAATTTTCTCCAATTTATGAAATTCCTTGTCGAGATGGAATCGGTGCAGACTACTGGAATTCGGCTTGCTTATTAAAAAGCCGACTTAGTGTTGATGAAGTATCAGATATCCTCAAAAAATTAGAAGCACAATCTGGTCGTGTTCGTCCTTCGCATCATATCAGTTTGGATATAGATGTGATTGCTTGGGGAGCAACTTTGGCGCATATGCAATTTAATCCAAAAAAGTTACCATTGGCCTTGGATGTTAAAATTCCGTTATACGATTTATGGCAGCACACAGATTTAGTACACCAAAGTACGCACTATCCTGTCATTACAATGTAATTCTTTAATCGCGTAACACGATAATAATAGGAAGAATTTTTCATGAAAATGATTTTACTTTTATCAACTTTAACGGTTTTACTTTCGGGCTGCGCGGCCATGAGTGTCGAGCAATGTAAAACTGCAAATTGGTTCAACGTGGGCGAGAAAGATGGTTCTGCTGGATATGATTCACGTTTAGATAAGTACTATTCCTCATGTCAAAAAGCCAACATCGTGCCAAATCAAAAGCTGTACGAACAAGGCTATCAAAAAGGTTTGGGCTATTATTGTCGCCCTGAAACTATTTTTAATGAAGCCTTGGAAGGACGTGGGGATTTCCGTGTTTGCCCCATTGAAAAGCGTGAATCTTTAAGTAACTATTATCAAGTTGCCAATGACTATTACCAAGCGGATTCAGAGTTTAATCGTTCGCAAACTGATATGAATCATTATTTAAAAGAATTAGAGCGCAAAGATCTGTCGATTAAAGATCGTGATGACTATAAAAAGCGTCTATACGATTTGCGCATTAATAGTAGTCGAGTGCAGTCTCATTATCAGGATGCAGTACGAAACTTAGAGCGTTTTAAAGCAGAACATGGCCTGAATTAATTTTTAAAAATCCCTAGATGCCAAAAACTTATGATCTCGATCATGGGTTTTTTTATTAAAACATTTGAATTACATACTCAAACATAGCGGGATGTTTAAATACTTCATCAAGGAAGCGTGAAGGAAGGATTAATGCAGACCAAATTACTTATTATTTTAGGTTTTATTGCTTATGGCAGCATGAATACGGCTTATGCTATTGACGCCAAATATAGACAACAATTAGAACAATCAGGCTGTACACAAGTCAGTGAAATGCAAGGCTGTGATATCAATAAGACTAAACAGGAAAATAGCAATGCAGGTTTAGTTGAGCAAGAGATTGAAACACCCAGTCCAACTGCATCGACACCAGCGCCTCAATGGATTGCAGAGAGGTCTGACGGAAGTCCACTTGCATTGATCAAGATTGATCAACAGCAGCGGGTTTGGGTGAATGACACGCGTGTTATTGCAGTAAAGAAGAATGATCAGCTAAGTTTTAGACAGGGTAAAATCGATTACACTATTTTTACAGATTTAGACAAGCAGTCGCAGAGTTTTTGGAGCGATCGTTATTCAACAGATAAAGGCAAAATCATTTTTCGTTAAATCACATCATCCGCTTCAAAAAGAAAAGGGAATTACTTTGCTGCAATTCCCTTGTGTGGCTTAGAGATAATAGCTGGTCTTGGTCATTAATTTTGATATGGCCGTCATGGTGATACGTACAGGCGCTGGTAAATCAACGCCTCCTGCTTCTAGGGCTGTATCGCGATGATGTAATTCATCTTCATTCATTTGTACCAAAATTTTACGTGAGCGGTCATCATGTGCAGGAAGTTGCTGAATATGCTCTTGTAAGTGTTGGCTGACTTGGCGTTCAGTTTCAGCCACAAAGCCTAAACTGTATTTGTCACCTGCAATACCTGCAATTGCGCCCATGCCATACGATAAACCGTACCAAATTGGGTTTAATACACTGGTATGGCTGTCTAATTCTTTTAAGCGATCTTCACACCAAGCCAAATGGTCTTGTTCTTCGATCGCAGCTTGTTGCATTTCTTCACGTACATGTGGCAGTTTTGCAGTCAATGCCTGACCATGATAGAGCGCTTGAGCGCAGACTTCACCGCTATGATTCACGCGCATCAAGCCCGCAACATGACGAGCATCACTCACGCAGAGTTGTGACGGTTCATCATTGGCGGGGTTGCTGCGTTGTGCACTGGTTGCACCTGGCACCAAACTACGTAAGGCTTGATCAAAAGAATGAATAACTTTATCGAGACCTGTGTAATGACGCATATATCAATCCTCTAAAGTATTGGGTGCATTTTCTAATAAAGGTTTTAGGCGTTTTAATAGCCAAAATGAAAAAATTGCACTTAAAACAGCGGTAATCGTAAATAAGATTTTAATATCAATTTTCAAAATGCTTAAGATTAAAATTGAGAAAATTGCGGAAGAGACCATAAAGACAGCATTTAAAATGTTATTTGCAGCAACTACACGTGCACGATGTGAACGTGGCGAATAAGCTTGCATCATGGCATAGAGTGGCACGATATAAAAACCACCACTAATCCCCAGTAAAGTCACCGCAAGCATGACATGGTAATAGACTGCACCGAGCGTAAACATATCTTTTAAGCTGAGTAATTCACCCGTGCGCTCAGGTACAAAGGCCAGACTTGCTGCCAAATATAGGGCAAAAACAGTTAAGCCAATTGCGCCATATGGCACCATTTTGATATTGATGTCTGAACCGCCAATTCGTCGGCAAAGCAAAGAACCGACACCAATCCCAACCGAAAAGAAGGTGAGTAGGAGACTCACCACATTTTCAGAAGCATGTAAATTTTGCTGGGTCAGTTGTGGAATTTGGGTTAAATAGGTTGCACCATAGAACCAATACCAAGAGTTACCCAACAAAATGACGAACACGATTGGAATACTTTTCGCGTATTTAATGGTTTGATGACTGGTACGCAGGAAGTTCCAATCAATCTTTAAGTCAGGTGCTGCAACTTTCTGAGGAAGGATAAAACGACTGCATAAATAGCCTAAGCATGCAATAGTGACAACAGTCACACTAATCCAAATTAGGTTACCTTCTGAAGTGGCAATAACTGCACCACCCAAAATCATCCCCAATAAAATTGCAATCGATGTTCCAGACTGGAATAAAGCATTACCTGACATGAGTTCTTGTGGCTTGAGGATCTCAGGTAAAATGGCGTATTTGATTGGACCAAAACAGGTCGAATGGGTACCCATTAAAAATAAGGCGAACAGCAGTAACCACAAATTTCCAAGTAGAAAGCCTGCAGTACCAATCAACATGATCACGATTTCTAATATTTTAATGAAGCGAATCAGCTGAGAACGTTCGTACTTGTCTGCAATTTGACCTGCAGTTGCAGAAAAGAAGAAGTAAGGCAAAATAAACAATAATGCAGCTAAATTATTTAACGTGCTGACTGGCGCAGTTTGTTGTTGAATCCACCCATAAGTAATAACCAAAAGCAGCGCTTGCTTATAAACATTATCATTAAGTGCGCCAAAGAACTGAGTGAAAAACATCGGGGCGAACCGACGTGATGTCATTAAGTGCTCGTCTTGTTTCATCGTGTGTTCACTTCATTGTGATTTATAAAAAAATGTGACGAACTGTAAAAATGTGATGAAATGCATGTATGATAGCTCTGTCTGATTGGATGAAAAATCAAAGATTTGAAGTTATTTCACCCATCAAAAACGATAAATTAAAAAACAAATTTAGAGTTTTACATGCCATCTAAAACGAAGTTTAAACAGTCGACACTGGTTCATTCTATGCATTTAATTTTTAAAATGCAGGGTTTTCCTAAACTTATTTGTAGTGGTTTTTTAATTAGTTCTTGCATATCAGTTGCTTATGCTCAGGAACAAAATCCAATCGTGCCTGAAAATCAAGCAATTGAACAGGCTGAACAGCCTACCGAACTCGCTGTTGCTGCTGCGCCAACTCAGCAAGTGCAGAATACTGCTGTTGATGGGATATTGCCAGGACAGGACAGTTTGGCTGCGTTAAAAGAGCAAGAACAATCAACGCATCAGATTAATGAATTAAAACCAATTCAGCTTGACGATAATTTAGAAAATTTGCCAGTGATTCCAGTGGATCAAAGTATGGCAAATGAAATCTTCCGTGTGGCTGAAGATGCAAAAAATGAAGCACAGGCTTATCGTGAAAACACGGCAAGGAATCCTGAACCAATCATTACTGATGCGTCACAGACAGAGTTGACTGAAATTAAGCAGGCACCGCTGAATATTGACCAGTTGATGGGTGAGATCCAAGCAGACAGTAAAATCGTGGTTGAGGCCAATGAAGCTGGTAAAACATTAGCCGATTTGCAGCCTAAGTCTGATCAACCGCAGGAAAAGGTTGGATTCTTTAAGCGAATGGTAAATCGTTTGCGTCCAGGAAACTTACTAGCTACAGATAAAATTCCGCGCATTACTGCGGATGTAAGCGGTGCACCACCTATCCTTGCATTAAATATCAAGGCTAAGCTATCAAGTTTCACTCAAGAATCGTTTGAAGAATTTAATGTCGCTTTACCTCAACTTCGTGCATTGACCAATCAGGCCGCACAGGCAGTTGGTTATTACAATGCAACCTATACCTTTGTAAAAGAGAGTGAAAGTAAGGTTAAGGTCATTGTGGTTCCAAATGAACCTGTCAAAATCAAAGAACAAAATATTGAATTTACAGGTGCAGGTGCAAATACACCACAATTTCAAGTGATTCGCTTAATTCCAGAACAAGATGAAGGCGATATTTTTAATCATGGTTTATATGAAGCGACCAAAACTAAAATCACCACGGTTGCCTCTGACAATGGTTATTTTGATGCTTTTTGGCGTTTGCATGATGTCAAAATTAGCCAGCCTGAAAAAACAGCTGAGATTAATTTAAATTATGAAACAGGCGAGCGTTATAAGTTAAAGCAAGTTGAGTATCGGATGAGTGATCCGAGTAAGCCGTTGCCACTCACTCAGAAAGTTTTAGATAGCTTGGCTCCGTGGAAAGAAGGCGATGATTATGCCTTCTGGCGTGTCAATGTTTTGGCGAATAACTTAACCAACTCGCGTTATTTTAACTACACCTTGGTTGATACGATTAAACCAGATGCGATTCAGCCACCTTTGGATTTGCCACCCGATTTGCAGGCTTTGGTCGATCAGCAACGTGTGCAAGAATCACAATTGATGAGTAGTCAACAACAAGCAGATCTTGCGCGCGCAAAAATTACCTCTGCTCAAGAGGTCACGCAGGACGTGGTGGATGAGTCACAATTCTCGGGCGCTGAGCCTGCACAGCCAGCTTTGGCGCGTTCAATGCCGATGCCTCCCGCACATGACGATGATGATGAAGAACGTCAAAAACTGGAAGAACAAGCACGTACAGAACGAAAAATTCCTGTAGTGGTGACACTCAATGCAGATCGTCTGAATAGTTTAGAGACAGGTATTGGTTATGGAACGGATACTGGAGCACGTATTCGTACCCAGTATCGTCGTGCGATTGTGAATAAATATGGTCATTCTTTCGATGCCAACGTTGAGGTTTCGGAAATTCGTCAATCGATCGATGGCCGCTATAGTATTCCTTATAAACATCCATTAAATGACTACTTTAACCTTGTGGGTGGTTATGAACGTGAAACACGTGATGACATTGGTCCTGATGTTAACTTATTGGTTGAGTCAGCGGTCATCGGTGGTGAGCGTGTCATTAAAAACCCACTCGGTGATTGGCAGCATACTT
The DNA here is from genome assembly GCF_022549545.1 of Acinetobacter sp. ANC 3882. Taxonomy (NCBI): domain Bacteria; kingdom Pseudomonadati; phylum Pseudomonadota; class Gammaproteobacteria; order Moraxellales; family Moraxellaceae; genus Acinetobacter; species Acinetobacter sp. ANC 3882. The sequence continues at coordinate 63,532 of NZ_JAKZGB010000010.1, forward strand.
TTGGTTTGCGCTATCGTTTAGATCGTTTAACCAAAAAAGGTGATGTTGATATCGATGAACTTCCAGATGCCTTTAAGGTCTCTGGAATTGACTCTGAGCAGGAATCATTACTGTTGGGTTATGAAGCATCGAAGACCAATGCTAATACCCGCTTGAACCCAACCCGAGGTTTTAAACAGACTTATAAAGTTGAATTGGGTACTGAGTCTTTACTCTCAGATGCCAATATGGCGATTGTCAGTGCAGGTTGGCGTTTCATTTATTCATTGGGTGAAAACGATAACCATCAATTTGTTGGTCGTGGTGATGCAAGCTATATCTTTACCGATGACTTTAATAAAGTACCTTATAACTTACGCTTCTTTACCGGTGGTGATCAGTCTTTACGTGGATTCGACTATAAAAGTTTATCACCTGAGGAAAATGGCTATAAATTAGGTGGTCAAGCTTTAGGGGTTGGCTCATTAGAATATAACTATCAATTTAAAGATGGCTGGCGTGCTGCTGTGTTTTCGGACTTCGGTAATGCCTATGACAAACAATTTAGTAACCCAACAGAATATAGCGTGGGGGTTGGTATCCGCTGGAGATCACCAATTGGACCAATTCGATTAGATATCGCATCAGGTATCTCTAATGACAACAATCCAATTCGCTTGCATTTCTTTATTGGTCCACAGCTTTAAAAACTTTATTGAGCCCTTTACATTATAAGGGCAAAACTATCTCGGGTTGATTATGACGGAAGTAGAAGAACAGCAACTTACCCCTCCAACTGGACCAAGACAGCAGCGGCGTATCCTACGGAATACTCTGTTGATCGTGCTGATCATTATTTTATTATTGGTTAGTTCTCTCGCTGTGATGATGTCAACTGACAAGGGTAGCCGTTTTCTATTAGATCGTGTACTTCAAAGCCAAAAAACCATTAAATATGAATATGAAAGTGGTAATCTGATCTCAGGCATTATCCTCAAAAATGTTTTGGTGAGATTAACTGGGGTTGATGTTTCTTTAGACCGTGCCGACGTGTCACTGGGTTGGAGAGCGATCCTTAAAAAAGAAGTGCATCTGAGCCATGCCGATGTACGTAATCTAAAAATTATTGATAAGAAACCACCTTCTGGCAAGCCGTTTGGTTTTGACCCGATCAAATTGCCTTTTGTACTGCGTGTGGATGAAGCAAGTCTAGATTATCTACAACTTCAAACCACAACATCAAAAGTCGATTTTAGTGATATTTATCTGAAAGATGCGCTGTGGTCAGAAACCAAATTAAAGTTTGAAGACTCTCGTATGAAGATGGAATTTCTATCGGTGCAAAATGCAACGGGAGAGATGGACTTCAATGGTAAATATCCCTTAAATGCCAATGCAGACCTAATCATTCCATCATTAAAAAGTTTAGACATTGAGACAATTAAAGTTGCAGCGAGAGGTAGTCTAGATACCTTGAGAGTCGGTGTGGCAACACGGACGCCAGACTTGCTGACAGGCTGGGCAGTTGTTCATCCAGTACGTGAACACGTACCAATGAATGGTGAGCTATATTTAAGAAACTATCATTTACCGTTATTAAAAGAACAAAAACTTTTTGCTAAAGATGGTGTGGCAAAGTTCAGTGGCGATATTCAAAAACTGGTCTTGAGTTTAGATACTGATTTGAAAGGCGAACAAGTTCCAGAAGGTAAATATACGGCGCTGATGGATACCGATTTAACGCATCAATTGAATATTCGCGAATTGAATGGCCAATTGATGGGTGGAGCCGTGAGCCTGCTGGGTTTTGTAAATTGGCATGACCATGTGTCTTGGGATGTAAAAGGTCGTTTAGATCGTTTAGATCCAAAAGATAAGACGGTACCTCAAATCGCGCAAGATTTCTTACCACCAAACCTTGATGCCAATTTAAGCAGTACAGGCTCAATGGAAAAAGGTTTGGTGCTCAATGCTCAACTGGCATTTGATAAATATGAAACATGGGCTGTGAAGCTGAATCAAGCTGAAGAAAAAAATAATAAAGCACAACCGATGTTATTAGATGTCTCTTGGAAAGGCATTGACCGTGCCATGCCTTACATTGGGTGGTTAAGCAGTGAGGAAGGTCATACCAATCTGACTTTAAAAGAAGGTCAGCAAGATATTTATTTGACCACCACGATACGTCCGCATGAACAGGCACTGTTACCAACGGGTAAGTATGATGCGCGTTTGGATGTCAAAGGCAATCTCTTAAATGTCGAAAACTTCCGTTATGAAGCAGAAAAAGGCAGTTTGTCGGGGCAAGCCAAAGTTAAATTACCAACTGAAAAACAACAACTTTCATGGCAAGCACAGCTTAAAGCGCAGGATTTTAATCCGCAAACTGTAGCTGCTGCAGCACCTGTAAATTTATTGAACGGGGAAATCAAGGCCACTGGTTTTGCTAAGCCAAACCAACAAATTATTCAGCTCGAACAGATTGATTTATTAGGTCAATTGGCGCAAGCGAATCAAAAAGAAACCATTGCTTTAAAAGGCAAAAGTACTGCTGCGTTGATGTTTAATGACGAAAAAGCAGGTGGTGGATTTAAAAGTTTTGCGGTCAATTACGATGGCTCTTTAAATGCATTGAACCAAGGTAATGGCGTTTTAAAAATCAAGGTTGCAGGTACACCTGATTACATCAAGATCAATGAGTTAAATCATGATGGTGTTGCTGGGAAAATTTATGCAACGGGCGCTGTCAATCTCAAAGATAAATTGGGTTGGGATATTGATGCTTCGTTGGTGCGTTTTAAGCCACACTATTTTGTTTCGAGTGTAAAAGGTGAGGTTTCTGGTCGAGTTAAATCGCAAGGTGTTTGGTCAGATAAGCTGAAACGTATTGATATTCGTGAACTCAATGCAGCAGGCTTTATCAATAACAAGCCAATTCGTGGTCGTGGCAATCTCAGCTTGCTGCTGGACTCAAATCAAGAAGGGTTCTTACCACAACAATTTGAAGCTAATGACTTATTTTTTTCATACGCCCAGAATCAGCTTCAAGCAACAGGTAATGCGCAAAACTTACGTATTAAGCTTAATGCACCTGCATTGTATGAGCTTTATCCTGGTTTGCGAGGTCGTGCTTACGGAAGCCTAAATGTACAGTCACAACCACGCATAAAAGCAACCGCGAATATGATTGTTGATGGTTTTGCATTTAATGATCTAGTTAGCATCCGTTCATTGCGCGTACAGGGGGAATTACCTACCTCTGAAACTATGCCAACACAGTTAACTGCAACCTTGGATCAACTTCGTAATGGCAACCGTGAAATTGAACATGCCACGGTGAATTTGGCAGGTACACGTAAAGCACATGTATTAAAGGTGGAAAGTAAAAACCGTCAATCTAACTTTTATGTGCAACTTGCAGGTGGTTTTAATCCAAAAAATGATTGGTTAGGACAAATCCAAAAAGGCAACTTTAAATCTCGCAATATCAATTTGGTACAGAACCAAAATGCATCAATTATTTATTCGACTGCACAGACAGAGTTATATGTAGGCCAACATTGCTGGCAAAGTGCAAATAGCCAATTATGTTTGGATCAGCCTGCACGTATCAGCAAAGCAAAAGGTAGTTTCTCATTTATTACCAAAAACCTGGATTTGAAAGACTTTACTGCGTTTATGCCAGAAGGATTGGCTGTGACAGGTCAATTGAATGGCTATGCCAAAGCGTCATGGGCGCAAGGCAGCCATCCAAAACTGGATGCACGTTTAGTAACGCGCAAAGGTGAGATCGGCCTAGCTGCAGATGATCCACAAGATCCTGCTACGACGGTAACTTATGATGAATTAAGCCTTATCGCGAAGAGTATCAGTGAAGGTTTACTGTTCCGAGTGGATATGAAAACGCCTGATATTGGGACAGGCTATGCCAATGTCATCATCAATCCGTTCCAAGCCAATATACCGATGCGCGGCGAAGTGGCCTTTGATGATGTACAGTTAAAAGTCTTTAAGCCATTTATTAAAGATGTACGTTCTATGTCGGGTACGCTTGCACTGGCAGGTAAAATGAATGGTACTTTGACGCAACCTGAGTTCGTGGGTGAGATGCGCTTGAAAAATGGTGCAATTTCAATGATCTCATTGCCTGTCAACCTCAGTAATATTCAGCTCTATTCTTCTATACGCCAACAGTCTGCGAGTCTTGATGGTGCTTTCAATAGTGGACAAGGTGTTGGCCGTTTAAAAGGTAATTTTGACTGGAAGAATGATCCACATTTAAATCTGACTTTAAAAGGTGACAACTTATTGGTTCGTCAAGCACCAATGATCACAGCGATTGTGGAACCTGACCTAACACTCGATGTCTATCCGTTTAATCAACGTTTAAGCTTAAAAGGTTCGATTGATGTGCCTCGGGCCCGTATTTCGATGCCAGAAAGTTCTGCAACGGTTGTAAATTTATCGCCAGATGTTCGTGTGGTTCAACAAGGACAGGACTTGCTTGCAACACTTAAAGCAGCAAAACCTTGGGATATCCGTGCAGATATGACGGTAACCTTAGGCAATCAAGTCATCTTCCAAGGCTTTGAAAGTACCATTCCGCTGGTTGGACGTTTACACCTGTCACAACGTGGCTTAGAAACTGCAATGCGTGCCAATGGTGCAATTGGTGTCAGTCAAAAAGTGAAGATTGAAGCCTATGGTCAAAGTCTTGATCTGAACCGTGCCATTGCACGTTTTAATGGGCCGTTGGCAAACCCGACACTGGATATCGATGCCAATAAACCAGTTCAAGGCAGTATGGTCGGGGTACGTGTCACAGGGACAGCAACAGTACCGAATATTCAAATTTACAATGATGCGGGTTTATCTGAGCAAGAAGCGCTGAATGCTTTACTCACTGGACGTATCAATGAAGGTAGTAGTGGTTTAAGTAATACAGAAGGCTTTAAGTCAGATGTAAACAATACCATTGCTGCTGCGGGTATTAGTATGGGTCTAGGCGGTACACGTGCCTTAACCAATCAGATTGGTCGAACTTTTGGTTTGAGTGGTTTAGCACTCGACGCACAGGGTACGGGAGATGATACGCAAGTCAGCCTGACGGGTTATATCACACCAGATCTGTTTATCCGTTATGGTATCGGCGTATTTACACCAGTGAATAAATTGACCTTGCGTTATCAGATGAACCGTCGTTTATATCTTGAGGCGAGTCAGTCTTTAGAACGTGCAATTGACGTTTTCTACAACTGGCGATTCTAATCAAAAGAAAACAACAACCTGCTTTAAACACTTAAAGCAGGTTTTTTATTGCTGCTTATTCTTGAAAATAAAAAATGTGATAGAATTAATATAAATTGTTGAAAATAAAAGACTTTATGACATTTTTTGGAGGAAGTAAATGAAATCTGTCACTTTTGGTCAGCTTTGGGCAGTACTTGGCTTTGTGCTACTCAGTTCTACACTCCAAGTCCATGCAAAGGAATACTATAAGTGGGTCGATGCCAAAGGGATCACCACTTATTCAGCAACGCCACCGCCTGCACAAAAACAAGAGCCTCAACTCGATCCTGTAAAAAAGAATAGCAACACCGCAGCAGTCCAACCAGCAAGCACACAAACATTGACTGTATCGAAAGATGCAAAAATCACAACAGTGACTGCACCTGCCGTAACAGCCAAACCTATAACGGTAACGACCACGAATAATCTTACTGCAACAAGTGAGATTCTTATCCCTGTCAAAAATTGCAATGGTGTCAGATGTTGGGATAGTAAGGGCAAACATTATAGTCTGGTCGCAGGGACAACCTATCTCTCTGCCAATGGTGGAAAATGTCAAAAGTTAGGCAATAACATGCGTTGTAGCAAATGATTTGTATGTTTTTATTACGGAAAGCACAGTTTTAAAGGCTTCCTTTTGCAAAATCAACAAGTTTCAGTATGATGTGTGCATCAAATTAGCCGCAGTATGATGATGAAAAAAGTTTTGTTTATTGCAGTAGGTTTAGTTTTGGCTGGTTGTGCTGAGAAAAAGCCGTTAACCCCTGAAGAACAATGGCATGGCTATTGCGTCAGTGTGGGTAACGCTGCGCGTTCGATCACCTTGGATCGTCAAAATGGAATTGAGCAAAAACAAGCAACGGAATATGCGACTAAGATTGAAGATGAAACCACCCGTAAATTTATCTTTAAAATTTTGGATACGGTTTATGCACTTCCAGCCGATCAACTGAAAAAAGATCCGGATGCATTACGTGAAAAATTAAAGAAACAATTTATGGAAGAATGCTTGGTAACACCACACGATAAGTTGCCAAACTATAAACTTTTTTAATGTGTATATAAAAAAGACAACACCGTTTGTCTTTTTTTATACATGTAATTTATTGTTTTATTAGCATTTAACCTAAGACCAAAGCGGTATTTCAAACAGATGAACATTTCGCTATAAAATAATGGGCATCACGTAGAAATACGGTAGTTGCATTAACATTTAACGCGAAGTCTAGTAAAATTTTGCTATCCACATTACTTGTGAAGCTTGTAAAGAGCTGGAACTTACAAGTAATTTTTTAAAAAAGAGGAATAACACTGTGCTAGAAGCTTACCGCCAACACGTTGAAGAACGTGCCGCACTCGGAGTCCCACCGAAGCCGCTTGATGATGCTCAAACTGCTGAACTCGTAGCCTTATTAAAAAATCCACCAGCAGGTGAAGAAGCATATCTAGTCGATTTGCTAGAAAACCGTGTTCCAGCAGGTGTTGACCAAGCTGCATATGTAAAAGCTGCTTTCTTAGCTGCGGTCGCAAAAGGCGAAGCAACTTCTCCACTCGTAAGCAAAGAACGTGCAGTTTACTTACTAGGTACAATGCTTGGTGGTTATAACGTAGCACCACTTGTTGAACTTCTAGACAATGTTGAGCTTGCAGAGTTAGCTGCTGAAGCATTGAAGAAAACACTTCTTGTATTTGATGCATTCCATGACGTAGCTGATAAAGCGAAAGCAGGCAATGCTGCTGCGAAAGCTGTATTACAATCTTGGGCTGATGCAGAATGGTTTACAAGCCGTGCTGACGTTCCTGAAGAAATCAAAATCACTGTGTTCAAAGTAACAGGTGAGACCAATACCGATGACTTGTCTCCAGCGCAAGACGCTTGGAGCCGTCCAGACATCCCATTACACGCAAACGCAATGTTGAAAAACGAGCGTGATGGTATCAACCCTGAAAAACCAGGTGAAGTTGGTCCATTAAACCAAATCAAAGATTTAATCGCGAAAGGCAACCAAGTTGCTTACGTGGGTGACGTTGTTGGTACAGGTTCTTCTCGTAAGTCTGCAACGAACTCTGTTCTTTGGTTCTTCGGTGACGAACTTCCACACATTCCAAACAAAAAAGATGGTGGTGTGTGTTTAGGTTCTAAAATCGCGCCAATTTTCTTCAATACAATGGAAGATGCAGGTGCATTACCTGTAGAAATCGACGTTGCTAACATGAATATGGGCGACGAAGTTGTATTGAAAATTGATCACGCTGCTGCAAAAGTAACTGCATTCAAAGATGGTGCACAAATTGCAGAAGCTGAGCTTAAAACCCCTGTACTTTTAGACGAAGTACGTGCTGGTGGTCGTATTAACTTGATCATCGGTCGTGGTTTGACTACTAAAGCACGTGAAGAATTAGGTCTTGCACCATCTACATTGTTCCGTACTCCAGTACAACCTGCTGACACAGGCAAAGGCTTCACGCAAGCTCAGAAGATGGTTGGTCGTGCATGTGGTTTAGCAGAAGGCCAAGGTATCCGTCCTGGTACTTACTGTGAACCGAAGATGACCACTGTTGGTTCTCAAGATACTACTGGTCCAATGACTCGCGACGAGTTAAAAGACTTGGCGTGCTTGGGCTTCTCAGCTGACTTAGTGATGCAGTCTTTCTGTCACACTGCTGCGTATCCAAAACCAGTTGACGTAACAACTCACCATACATTACCTGACTTCATCATGAACCGTGGTGGTGTGTCTCTACGTCCAGGTGACGGTATTATCCACTCTTGGTTAAACCGTATGTTACTTCCAGATACTGTTGGTACTGGTGGTGACTCACATACACGTTTCCCAATCGGTATTTCATTCCCAGCGGGTTCTGGTCTTGTTGCATTCGCAGCAGCAACAGGCGTTATGCCACTTGATATGCCAGAGTCTGTACTTGTTAAGTTCAAAGGTAAAATGCAGCCTGGTATCACTTTACGTGACCTTGTACATGCAATTCCTTACTACGCGATTCAAGCGGGTGACTTAACTGTAGAGAAGAAAGGTAAGAAAAACATCTTCTCTGGTAACATTCTTGAGATTGATTTATCAGAAATGGAAAATGACTTGACTGTTGAGCAAGCGTTCGAACTTTCTGATGCATCTGCTGAGCGTTCTGCTGCTGGCTGTTCAATCACACTTTCTGAAGAGAAAGTTGCTGAATACTTACGTTCTAACATCACCATGTTGAAGTGGATGATCGCAGAAGGTTATGGCGATGCTCGTACAATGGCGCGTCGTGCTGAAAACATGCAGAAGTGGTTAGACAACCCAAGCTTGTTAAAAGCTGATGCTGATGCAGAATACTTAAAAGTGTACGAAATCGATCTTGCTGACATCAAAGAACCAATTCTTTGCTGCCCGAACGATCCAGATGACGCGAAACTTCTTTCTGACGTTCAAGGTGACAAGATTGATGAAGTATTCATCGGTTCTTGTATGACGAACATTGGTCACTTCCGTGCGGCTGGTCAGTTACTTGACAAAGTACCGAGTGGTTCATTGTCTACTCGTTTATGGTTGGCTCCACCAACTCGTATGGACGAGCATCAATTGATGGAAGAAGGCTTGTATAACATCTATGGCCGTGCTGGTGCGCGTACAGAGATGCCAGGCTGTTCATTGTGTATGGGTAACCAAGCACGTGTAGCACCGAACACAACGTGTGTATCGACATCTACGCGTAACTTCCCGAACCGTTTAGGTCAAGGTGCAAATGTTTACTTAGCTTCTGCTGAGCTTGCATCTGTAGCTGCGGTTCTTGGTAAATTACCAAGCCCAGAAGAATATCAACAGTACGCGTCGCAAATCGACAGCGCTTCTGCTGACATCTACAAATACTTAAACTTCGACAAGATGAGCGAATATACAAAAGAAGCTGATCAAGTTGATACTAAGAAAATCCAAGCAGCTCAATTAACCTAATCTGTTCATTAGCTAAAAATAAGGGCTGATTTATCAGCCCTTATTTTTTAATGCTGTAACATAAGAAAAATGCCAGATAAGACTTAACAATTTAGGCAAAGTAAATGTATTAAAAATGAAGAGTTACTTTTCGGAATAACTTTAATCTGTATTTTTTCTTGAGTAATTTCAAGTTCGCTTCTTTTTCTATGCTAATTAAATCACCCATAAATTTTAATTATTGATGAACAATATATTCCTATTTATGCTCAAGACCGGTGTTCGCTGCGCTGTAGCTTAAACATAAAGGGTTTTATTTAATTATATAAAAGGAGCGAGATGATGGAGACTTTACCCAAAGCTTATGTGAAAGTAGCAAGCATTGTTCTTGCAGGATACTTATTGGCAGCCTGTAATGATGATAGCAAAAAAGTAAATTCTGAAATAAAGCTGAAAACCACAACCATGGCCTTAACCGCCTTAAGTCAGAGCCTCGTTTGGAAAAATGATCAGTGTGATACTGTATATCGAGTTGCGATAGAACAAAATAATAAAGCATTAACAGCCTTACAAGAATTGAAAGCAGTGCTCACCACACAGGAAAATAATTTAGCTACTTTTATTGATCAACGTATGTTACCTAAATTGACCCAGCTGCAATCAGAGGCTGCTTTTCTCCGTGAACGTTGTAATGCGCCAGATTATGATGGCACGGGTGTGAGTATAGAGCGTCCTGCAATGCTGCGTGAAATGCTGAGCGAATGGCAGGGAACCATTGATTTATTAACGAAACAGCTTAATAAGCCGCCACAAATGAATGTATCAATTCAACCTGCAAGATTGACCAATGTAGAGATCAATACGGGAACAGCAGCAGCTTTCAAATTTAAAGATTGTTCAGATGGCTTTTGCCCTGAGATGACAGTGATTCCCGCAGGAAGCTATCAAATGGGTGGCACATTGGAAGAACAGGACAGAGAAGGAGTACCCGCACAGGCAAGACCTTATGAATTGCCTCAACATCGTGTCAATATTACTCAGCCATTTGCGATGGCATCTTATGAAACCACTGTCGCTCAGTTTCAGCAGTTCCAAAAGGAAACAGGTTGGGAGGTGCAAGGCTGCCGAAGTTGGGAGGTACGAGATGGTGAGTTTAATATGTGGTATCGAAAGGATTTAAACCCAAGTAATCCTGGATTTACTCAAACTGCTCAAGATCCCGTAGTATGCGTACGCCGTGAAGATGGTCAGGCTTTTGCTGAGTGGTTATCTCAAAAAACAGGAAAAACCTATCGGTTACCGACTGAAGCTGAGTGGGAGTATGCAGCTAGAGCTGGCTCATCAACGACTTTTTTCTGGGGCAATGATCCTGAACGCGACCAAGCCTGCAAATATGCCAACGTTTTGGATGTAGCTACAACCACAACAGAAACCAATACTTCGGCATGGCGAGCATTTAACTGTAATGACGGTTATGCTTATACCGCACCTGTGGGCTCATTTTTACCGAACGCTTTTGGATTGTACGACGTACTCGCAAATGCGCGTGAATGGGTAGATGACTGTTGGCATGCCAATTATCAAGGTGCACCAACGACACAAGTACGTTGGGGTGCAGAAAATAATGGTCTGTGTAATTTCTCTGTATTGCGTGGCGGTGCATGGATTTATAACGTACATAATGTCCGTACTGCTTATCGCAATGCTTATTATTCGTCTCAGGCACGTTCAACCATGTGGGGTTTCCGTGTCGTTCGGGAAATTTAGACTTATAGTTAAAGTTACTTAATTGACGTAATTGATTGTTCTTGCTAAAAATAGGGCTGAGAAATCAGCCTTAATTTATTGAGCAATTAGAATGAAAGACTTCAATGATTTAAAACAAGAATATTTAAAAATACTCTCTAAAGTTGATGAGTCTTTTTTTAATACAGTACATGAATATAGCAAGTTTAAAGAAGGTTTATCAGGTCTTTTTCTAGCAAGTGAGCCAAATCATTATTGGACTGCAAAAAATAAAATTATGATAATGGGAGCAGAAACAAGAGGTTGGAATATTAAGTTGGATCAAGCCTATACTCTAGATCATTACATGCTCAAATCTATTGAAAAGAATAAAAACTTTTTTCAAAAAATGATGGTTGAACCCAGAACTAAAAAAATTACTTTTCATGATTTCACTCGGGCAGTTGCCGATAAATCTGGTTCAGAAGGATTAATTTACTGTAACTTATTCTGTTTTGCCTGGAAGGAAAAAAGCCCTATAAAATCAAAATACTTTGAGCAAATAAAAAGTATCTCGTTTGAATTGTTGGATGCGCAAATTGCGTATTTTGAACCTAATATTATTATTTTTGCGAATGGAAGTCAGAATACTATTTATAGAAGGGAGTTTTTTAATCCTAAATTATATTCAAAAGGTCAAGATTATAGTGATGAGAGTATAGAGAAGAACCAGCTTTATAAGTTTATTTATGATGAAAAATTTCTGTGTTACAGAATACAGCATCCATCTACGATTAAAGGAAAATCAGCGGCTTTAGCTGCTCGTAAAAAGTTATTGGAATTACTGCCTGAATAATCTTTTTTTAATAAATAAAAAGAAAGCTAGAAATAACAGATTTTAGAGATAGAGGAACATTCCTATCCGAACAGAATGTTCCTCAGCTTTTCAAATCACCAATAACCCAACACTTTCCACCACAGTCCGCCAATCACCACAAAGATGATGATATTGACGACACTCATGACAAAGCCAGCTTTCCACCATTCACCGAGTGTGGTGTAACCTGAACCGAATACCACAGGCGATGTACCCGTTGCGTAGTGGGTTAAGGTCATCATGATGCTTGACGCTGCTGCCATCATTAAGGCAAATAACATCGGTGGTGCGCCCAACGCTAGTCCCGCGGTATAGAAGGCCGCAAACATCGCAGTGATATGTGCCGTGGTACTGGCAAACATATAATGTGCATATAGATAGGCGAGCATCAATAACAAACAGGCGGGCATCCAACTCAAGCCTAAATGGCCAATTCCAGTTTCAAGCACACCCGAGAACCACGTGATTAAACCGAGTTTATTTAAATAAGTCGCCATCATCACCAAAGCTGCGAACCAAGTGATGGTATCCCACGCACTTTTTTGCGTCAGGATATCTTCCCAAGTCAGTACGCCAGTGATGAGTAGTAATCCTAGGCCAATAAAGGCAGTTGTGGTTGGATCAACCGCCCAAGCTGAGCCAAAAATCATGGCAGGGATACCAGCCCATAGTAGCAATAGAATACCAAACACACCGAGCATGATGATTTCATTTTTACTGACGGGACCCATTTCCTGTAATTTGGTTTTAGCAAACTGAGCAGCATTCGGGGTTTCTTTCACTTCAGGTGGATACATCCAATACATAATCAGTGGCATGATGATCAAGGCAATTAAACCCGGTAATAACATCGCCAGCGCCCATGTACTCCAACTCAATGAAATTTCACTATTGGTTGCTTTTGCCACCAGATCGACCACCAATGGGTTAGGGGCAGTTGCGGTAATAAACATGGCAGAAGTAATCGGGTTAGCTTGATAGTTCACCAAAGCTAAATATTTCCCCATACGACCTTCAGTACCTTTAGCAGGGTCAGAGTCATAACTAGTGGAAATTGCACGCACAATCGGGTGAATAATTCCACCACCACGTGCGGTATTACTTGGAGTCACAGGTGCAAGAATCAGCTCGGAAAGCACCATGCTATAACCAATACCAATGGTTTTCTTGCCCCACACCGCGATGAATAAATAGCCTAAGCGTGCACCCAATCCAGTTTTTTGTAAACCTTTGGAAATCATAATTGAAATACCGATCAACCAGATCAGCGGATTGGCAAAGCTACTGAGGGCATCTTGAATTGCGCCACTTGGACTGTCATTGGTGACACCTGTCACGGCGACTAAGGTAATCGCAATAATCGCAATTGCACCAATCGGCATGGCTTTACCAATAATCGCGGCAATGACACCGACAAACATCGCCAATAAATGCCATGCGTCAGGATCAACTCCAGCAGGTACAGGAATTACGAACCAAATCAGCAATGCAATAAATAAAGAGATAAGCGTAGGGAGAGCTTTGAATCCCATGTAAATTCCCCTTGTTGTCACGGGTTTAATAAAATTTATAGTTCTTTATGAATGAATCGTTAAAGAAATAACCACTAAGCTTTTATTATCGGTGAATGAGGCATCGAAATTCAAAGAGAGTTTTGTTGAAACAGCGTGATATAGATCAATGAATTGGCAAATGATTTTATTTTTCAGCAAAAAACAGGCTTTGGTGAAAATCTCTTATCAAACAGCAGAGCAACGTGCTACATTTTTAACTGCTGAATCGAACAATAAGTACGGTATGACTCAACTTTCATGGCAACAATTAAGACGCTTTGTTTATAACAATTTACATAATGATGATTATAAAAGCCTTATTAGTCGCTGCGTCAACTATGTATTGATTGCCCTGATTATTGGCAACGTGGCTGCGGTGTTACTTGAATCTGTCAATGAGTTCTATAAGCTGTATCAGCCTTATTTTGATCTGTTTGAAAATCTATCGATCATTATTTTTAGTGGGGAATATCTGCTTAGGCTTTGGAGTATTGTTGAACAAAACCCACAACAAGCCGCATGGAAGCAGCGTATTCGTTGGATGAAAAGCGGTGGAGCGATTATCGATTTAATGGCTATTTTACCTGCTTATTTGAATTTCTTTGTCCATATCGATTTACGTTTCCTACGTGTGCTACGGTTGGTAAGATTGCTCAAATTGACGCGCTATTTTGTGTCATTACAAATTCTTTTACGGGTGATTCAGCGAGAAAAAGGCTCGTTCCAAGCGGTTATTTTTATCTTGGTCATTATGATTGTGATGACTGCTTCTGCGATTTATGTCGTTGAAAATAAAGCGCAACCTGAAGCATTTAGCTCGATTCCGCAAGCGATGTGGTGGGCCGTAGTGACCTTAACCACGGTGGGTTATGGCGATGTCACACCCGTGACCAACCTAGGACGAATATTAGGTGCATTTATTACCATTCTCGGTGTGGGGATTGCTGCTTTACCAGCGGGTATCTTGGCTTCAGGTTTAGCCAATGAACTGAATATGCGGAATCAGCGACTGGAACAGGAGTTTCGTGAAGTCTTACAGGCCAAAGGTTTGGACCTACTGCATGATCAAGTGGAAATTGAACGAATTCGCAAAAAGGTCGGTTTACCCAAAGAGCAGACCCACGAAATTATTATGCAACTGGTCAGGGAAAAGTTGCTTGAAGATCAGGAGCAGGAAAAGAAGCAGTACCGTTTTTGCCCGCATTGTGGTGAAAAACTTTCAGAATAATTTGAAATTTATTATAAAAATGTAGACCAAGCTTTAAGCACAGATTAGCAATCCTAAGTTATTTATATTTTCAGATATGGGCCAAATCATGCTCTGGCACTCAGCACTGCTGAGGCTTAGGTGTTTTATATCAATATAAAAGATTCAATAAATTAAGTTTTACTTCATAGCAAGTCAGTCTTGTTTAAAAAAGTTAACAATAATCTTTATCATTTGTGATAGTTTCTTATTATATATTTTGTTTTTTTAAGCTTATTTTAAGTTTACGCATCCTATGAAGTTCTCCCAACATGATTAAGCGGCGTTACCTGATTTCATTATTAATTCCCTTGGCATTTATTTCCCTATTTGTCGGTGTGGGAGAGATGAGTATTGCTGGCTTATGGGCTGGCAATCCTCAAGACTGGCAACTGTTCTGGACCAGTCGCTTACCCCGTTTAATGGCAATTATTGTGGCGGGCGCAGGTCTAAGTGTCTGTGGTTTGATTATGCAGTCTCTAAGTCGAAACCGTTTTGTATCCCCAACCACAGCAGGTCTATATGACTGCGCACGTTTGGGTGTACTGGTTTCGATTATTTTACTGCCCAGTGCTTCAATTTTTACGAAAACAGGCTTTGCCATTGTTGTGACACTCATGGGTGCAATGACATTCATGAGTATTTTGGCAACCTTAAAGCATCGCGATACGGTTTTTGTTCCATTGGTGGGTATGATTTTTGGCAGCATTATTTCTGCATTTACCACTTTTATTGCGCTACAACTGGACTTATTGCAGAACTTGGCAGGCTGGTTACAAGGGGACTTTTCCACCATTTTAAATGGTCAATATGAGCTGATCTATCTCAGTGTGCCCGTTCTGATTCTGATTTATATCTTTGCCAATCGTTTTGTTTTGGCTGGATTAGGGCAGGATTTTGCCACCAATCTGGGGCTGAACTATAAACAGACTCTTTTTATTGGTTTGTTATTGGTATCGGTCATTACCGGTGTGGTGATTGTCACTGTTGGTGCGATTCCATTTCTTGGTTTGATTGTACCGAATTTGGTAAGTCTGTATCTGGGTGACAATATCCGTAGAACGCTTTCGCATACGGCATTGTTGGGTGCTTTGCTGGTTCTGCTCTGTGATGTATTTGGCAGGGTGGTAATTTTCCCTTATGAAGTCTCTGTCAGTTTGATTATGGGTGTGGTGGGGAGTGTGATTTTCCTGTGGTTACTACTCAGGAGATATCGCTATGCCTCATAAAACCAAGCTAATTATTTTAGCGCTATTGATGCTTCTCAGCATTGCTTTATACCTGAGCTGGAATTTGGGTGTGGCGTGGCAATATGCCTTGAGTCTGCGCTTAAAAACAGTTGCTGCCATTATCGTGGCGGGTGTTGCGGTTGGTGTTTCGACTTTGGTCTTTCATACCATTGTGAATAATCGGGTGGTGACACCACAAGCGCTAGGATTAGATAAGTTATACGAACTTTCCAAGACGGCGATTATCTATTTCTTTGGTGCCAGTACTTTATTGTCGCTGAACTTTGTCACTGATTATCTGATCAGTTTGCTGTTAATGGTGACCTTTGCCTTGCTGCTGTATCGGTTTATTTTCCAGAAAGTCGCACAGCAAAATATCTATTTCCTATTGCTTGTTGGTCTGATCTGCTCAACCTTATTCGACAACATGACCACGTTTTTTCAGGTTTTGCTGGATCCAGATGAATTTCAGATCGCTGCTTATGCGGGTTTTGCCAGTTTTAATGTCGTGAAAATGGAAACGGTTGCTCTGTCATTACTGACCATAGTACCGATTCTATTTTACAGCCTGAAGCATTATCACACACTCGATGTGATGGTTTTGGGACGAGATCATGCGCTGAACTTGGGACTGGATTATGACAAGACTAGTCGTTTGCTGTTGATCCTAGTGGTATTGGCACTGGCTTCTGCTACAGCTTTAGCTGGCCCAATGATGTTCCTCGGTTTGTTGGTCCTCAACATTACATTGGAACTGTTCAAGACCCATCAACATCACATCTTATTACTTGGCATTATCTTGGTCAGCATTCTTTGTCTAATGCTTGGACAATTCATAGTTCTGCATGTACTGAATTTCAAAACAACACTCAGTGTGATTATTAATTTCGTCGGTGGAATTTATTTCTTCTGGATTTTATTGAAGGAAAATAAAAAGTGGCAATAGAGCTCAAGAATTTAAGCAAAAGCTATCAACAGCAGTGTGTGGTAAATGCACTTTCCCTGACGATTGCCAAAGGACAGTTTACGGCGTTTATTGGCCCAAACGGTGCGGGTAAAAGTACAGTGCTTTCGATGATGAGCCGCTTAATTGAAGCAGATCAAGGTCAAGTTTTGCTGGATGGGCAAGATCTGCAACAGATGAAAAGTGCCGACATTGCCAAAAAACTGGCGATTTTAAAACAGTCTAACCACACCGAGCTGCGCCTCAGTATTGAGGATCTGGTTGCTTTCGGACGTTTCCCATATTCAAAAGGTCGCCTAACGCAGGAAGACCGTGAGGTGATTGATCGCTCGATTGCCTATATGGATTTGGAAGCCTTACGACAGCGTCAAATCAGTGAATTGTCAGGTGGGCAGCGACAACGCGCCTATATCGCCATGATTTTGGCACAAGACACCGAATATATCTTGCTCGATGAGCCGCTGAATAATCTGGATATGAAGAATTCTTCCCAGATTATGCGGGTCTTAAAAGATTTGGCCGAGAATCATGGCAAATCGATCATCGTGGTGATTCACGACATTAACTTTGCCTCCGTCTATGCCGATCATATCATTGCCATGAAAGAGGGGGAGTTGGTGTATCAGGGGCATCCACAACAGATGATGGATGAATGCATTCTGCAAGATATTTTTGATTTCCATATTCCGATCCAACAGGTTCAACAACATAAATTAGGTTTGTATTTTATTAGTTAGGAGTTCGTTATGCGTTTCAAAAGAACATTGCCAGTCATGATGCTGAGTGTGGTATTGGCTGCATGTGGCAATTCCAACACACCTTCGACAAGTCAGGACAGTAACACTGCTGCTACACATGACATGCTGAGTTTTAATAGCAAAGCAGGGCAAATTACTATTCCTGCGAATTTGTCTCGTATTGCTGTACTGGATACCAGTGCCTTAAATACGATTCATGCCTTGGGTGCGGATGATAAAGTGGTTGCCTTACCAAAAGGAACGCCGTTACCGAAAGTTTTACAAAATTTCAGTGAAGGTAAATATCTGGATGTGGGGACTGTGAAAGAACCGAATCTGGAAAAAATTGCAGCCAGTCAGCCCGAACTGATTTTGATGAGTGGTCGCATGGAAAATCTGGTGGGTCAAATCAAGCAGATCGCACCGACTTACTTTGTTGATGTGGATTACAATGATCAGTTCAATTCTTTTAAGCAGCAAACTTTGAACATTGCTGAAATGGTTGGGAAAAAGCCTGAAGCAGAACAGCAATTACAGGCTTTGGAAAAAGATATCGCTGCATTAAAAGCCAAGACCGAAGGCAAAACGGCTTTGGTGATTTTGGTGAATAACAGTAAGATTGCAGCGTATGGCCCGGGTTCGCGCTTTGGTAATATTCATGACCTATATGGGTTTACCCCAGTAGACCCTTCAATCAAGGTGGGATTGCATGGTATGGCGGTATCGCATGAATTTATTGCCCAGAAAAATCCAGATTATCTGTTTGTCATTGATCGTGGTGCAGCAATTACTGAAAATCAGCAAGGCGCAAAGCAGGTCTTAAATAATAAGATTATTAATGAGTCCAAAGCGGCGAAAAACGGCAATATTGTCTACTTAGACTCGAGTAATTGGTATTTAATGAATAATGGTTTGGATGGCATGAAGACGATGCTGAAAGAAGTTGCAGATGCAGTGAAATAACATTCAATTTATCGATTTATAAACAAAAACCGAAGGACGCACTTCGGTTTTTTAGATTATGGTATGAATAAATAAATCAGTGATTCTATAAAATGATGCGTATTTCTTTGTTGTGCTTGGGGACGACGATTTTGGCCATTTTATTGGTCGTTTCAGGGATTCAACCTTTTGATCGGACCACGTGGTGGCTTGAAGTTACGCCCGTGCTGATTGTGATCCCATTATTGTTTGTCACCTATAAAACGTTTCCACTTACCGATTTGTTGTATGTTCTTATTTTCTGTCATGCCATTGTGCTCATTGTTGGTGGAGCGTATAGCTATGCGCGTGTACCTTTGGGCTTTGAAATAGCAGAATGGTTTGGTTTGGATCGTAATCCTTACGACAAGATTGGGCATTTTATGCAGGGTTTTGTACCTGCAATGGTTGCTCGTGAGATCCTGATTCGAAACTATATTTTAGTCAAAGGCAAAATGCTGAGCTTTATTGTGATTTGTATTGTGTTGGCAATCAGTGCGACTTATGAATTGATTGAATGGGCCGCAGCATTGTTATTGGGGCAAGGGGCTGAAGAATTCCTCGGAACTCAAGGGGATGAGTGGGATACACAATCGGATATGTTTTTTGCCCTGATTGGGTCGATCATGGCCTTATTATTGTTATCAAAATGGCATGATCGACAGATTGCAAAATTAATGGATTAAAACCCGTAGGTGAAACTGCCGTTAAGATGTAGCAGTTTCATTTTTCTGTGAATATTTGGCATAAGCCAGTGCAATTAATAAAATAGCCAATCCACCTAAGCTTAAAACAAAACCAACCCAGATCGGTGCTAACCAACCCATATTATGACTCAGTACCCATCCGCCCAAGAACGCGCCAAGTGCATTGGCCAAGTTAAATGCCGAATGATTGAGAGACGCTGCCAGAGTTTGTGCATCGCCTGCAATGTCCATGAGATGTGTCTGTAAGGCACCGCCTAAACCAATCACAGTGAAACCAATCAGGAATAAAGCTGCAATCGCTGTATAAAGATTGGACATCATAAAACTGGCCGCGACAAAGGCAAGCGCAGAGCTGATCAGAATCCCGATAATGGTTTTAAACAGGTTTTTATCAGCGAGCCAACCCGCAACCAGACCACCGATGACCATCCCTGTACCCCAAATTGCTAAAGCAATCGGCACGACACTGATATTGGCGTGGGTATATTCCGTCAGAATTGGAGACACATAGCTATACACCGAGAACATGCCACCAAAACCAATTGCACCTACTGCAAGTGTCAGCCACATATTGATATTTTTTAGACCCGCCAATTCAGCTTGAATACTTGCACTCTTTTGCAGAGGGATATTGGGCACAAACAAACTGACCCCAATCAACGTAATAAACGCAATCACAGCAGAAAATTCAAACCCTGCTTTCCAGCCGAACTGCTGACCAAGCCACGTGGCAATTGGCACACCAATCACATTGGCAATGGTTAAACCCATCATGACTTGTGCAATCGCGGTAGCGCGACGTTGTTTACCTGCCAGTTCAGCTGCAACCAAAGCCGCAACCCCAAAGTAAGCTCCATGCGGAAAACCTGCAATAAAGCGAGAAATGAGCATCGCTTCTGGCGTTGTGGCAAAAGCTGTGGCGGCATTGGCCAAACCATAAAAAAGCATCAGACCAAGTAATAAAGTCTTGCGCGGCACCTTTGCTCCGAGGATGGCAATAATCGGTGCACCGACCATGACTCCAAGCGCATAAGCACTAATGAAATAGCCTGCATGGGGCACACTGACATTTAAGTCAGTAGCGATTTCCTGAATCAGTCCCATAGCCACAAATTCAGTTGTTCCGATGCAGAAACTACCGACAGCCAATGAGAAAATAACCAGAAATAAGGAATAGTTGTGTGAGGGAGATGAATGCAAAGGAGAGCTTGGTGAGGACATAATATCTCAAGTCTAAAAGTACCGCCGTATTATATTCGAGTCGCTTTCAGAAAAGTGAAACAGAACACAATTTTTATCTCAATCAAAAATAATTGTAGTCTAAGAAAACAGCATAATTTTGAATGATAATTATTTTCATTTATGTATAATGCAAACAGATATTTTCTTAACTGAATTTTTAAAAAGGGTGGGATGAGAGTGAAAAAATTATTAATCAGTTCATTGGTAGTGGTTTCAGGTTATAGCTTTGCTCATGAACCTTATGTTGCGCCGATTGCTTATACGACTGAGCAAACGCAAGTGACTGTTATATCTGGTTATGCAGAAGAAGCATTAAATAGCGAATATGCATTAAAAAATGCAAAATTTGAAATTACAGCGCCAAACAACACCAAAACCACGATTGAGCCAGATTCTAAGCTCGGTTCGGCAACAGTATTTGATTTAAAATTACCAGAAGCAGGTACTTATACCGTCAAGACCAGCACAAGCTACCCTTTGAAATATGTGCAAGATCAAAAAGAATGGAAAATGTTTTTTGATATGCCTGCAGACAAAGCACCTGCAAAAGCTGAGCGTGATTTTGCAATTCCAGCAGATCTAAAAACGAAAAAAATTACCCCAGTCGAAATTACGCGTGAATGGACATTTTTGACATATTTAAGTAAAGAAAAAAATACGCCAATTCAAGCAAGCACTGCACCGATTCAAGTTGAGTTTTTAACGCATCCAAATGAGTTAAAAGCCAATCAAGCTGTAAAAATTAAAGTGTCGAAAGCGAATCAGGCACTTGCCAATGCCAATGTGGTGATTCGTGCTAAAGGTGCGACGGATAAGCAAGGGGTTAGCTTAAAAACAGCGGCTGATGGCAGTGCTGATTTAGTATTTCCAAAAGCAGCGGAATACTTGATTGAAGTGAGTGAAACAGTTGATGTGAAGCAAAAGCCAAGCAATCAGTTCTATAGCATTATCAGTGTTTCTGTAAATTAAGATGATAAAAGGCTAATTCATCAGAATTAGCCTTTTTGTTTTGATTTTATTTTTATTGATTGGACTCATCGTCCATCGCATTACTATAGAACTTAACACCCAGCTTAATTCGATCGCGACCATTACTCATACGCCAGCGATTGCTATCTCTAAGTGAATAAACACAACCACAATACTCTTGTTGATAAAACTCTTCACGTTTGCTGATTTCCAGCATACGGACGGCGCCACCGTGTTTACGCCAGTTATAGTCCCAATATTGAATATCTGAATAATGTGCCGCCGCACGTAGACCGCAGTCATTGATTTGCTGCATATTTTTCCAGCGGGAAATGCCGAGCGAACTGCTGATCAAGCTAAAACCGTGTTCATAGGCATAAAGTGCTGTTCTTTCAAAACGCATATCGAAGCACATGGTGCAACGAATGCCTTTCTCAGGTTCATTCTCCATCCCCTTGGCACGTGCAAACCAATTATCAGTATCGTAGTCACAGTCGATAAAAGGAATATTATGCTTCTCGGCAAAACGGATATTTTCTTCTTTACGAATCAGATATTCTTTGACTGGATGAATATTGGGATTATAGAAAAAGATTGAATAATCGATACCAGATTCAATTAAAGTTTCCATGACTTCACCAGAACAGGGTGCGCAGCATGAATGCAGCAATAGTTTGTCATGTCCTTCGGGCAAGCTGAGTTTTTGGCGTTCAAGCGTCTTTTGACTTTGTTGGGTCATCGTAGGCATGGTCTGCAACAGGTAATCTTACATTGTAAAAGTTTTAAAAGCCGATGGTGGTCGAATTCAATGAAATGTTCTCAGCTCATGCTGAAATTTTTTTAATAATGATGACTGCCAAATTCAGAAAAGTTTTACTTTTTCTATCCCTTTCTTGGCTCAAGTGCTGTTTTTGATCCAGAACAGAATGTTCTCATTGGCTAAGATAAGTAAATTTCATGTGATATGAAAATAATGAAAGAAAATTAATAGTGAGACAATCTAATTAATTTAATGCTAAGATGAATTAAATTCAACAGAAATCCTTTCTAACCTTTAAACAAGGATGGGCAACTCAGGATCAAAATCTGATTATGGGATGGTAAATCTCTCTTAAAAAGGGGGATTTAAAGGATTTAAGCGCAAGGCCATTGCTATGTTAGAACTTCGTCATTTAAAAACTTTAATTGCTTTAAGAGAGCACGGTTCATTGGTATCTGCCGCAACAGATTTATGTCTTACGCCATCTGCAATTTCACATCAATTAAAAGAACTTGATCATTGGTATGGGGTCGAAGTTGTAAATCGTCGTAGCCGTCCAGTCAGCTTTTCCAATGTCGGCGAACGCTTGCTTAAACTGGCAGATGATGTGTTACCCCAAGTTCAGATCGCGCAAACTGATATTACACGTATCGTGCATGGGCAAACGGGACGCATTATTTTCTCATCTGAATGTCATAGTTGTTTTGACTGGTTGATGCCGTTGTTAAATCAATATCGCCTACAATATCCCGATGTAGATCTGGATTTCGCAGCAGGCTTTGAATCCAATCCGCATGAACTTTTGCAAAATGCCGAGTTTGATTTATTGATTACGGCTGATCCCATCGCATTAAAGGGGATTGAATACTTCCCAATCTTTGAATACGAATCGCGGTTAGTATTATCAAATACGCATCCTTTGGCCCGTGCGGAACACGTTTCGGTACAAGATTTAGCGGAAGAAACGCTGATCACTTATCCTGTTGATAAACATCGCTTGGATATCATGGCGCATTTGTTTATTCCTGAAAATATTCAACCTAAGCATATTCGGACCACTGATCTGACCCAGATGTTAATTCAATTGGTAGCCAGTGGGCGTGGTATTGCGGCTTTACCTGATTGGGTGGTCAATGAATATGAACAAAAAGGTTGGGTGGTGAGTCGCCGTTTAGCCTGTGTTTCGCCACAAGGCTTAAGACGTACCCTATACGCAGGCTATCGAACAGAGGATAAGGAAAAGAATTATTTTGAGGGATTTATTAAGCAACTTGAAAAGTTCTCCAAGATGCGAACTGTTTATTATGAGCAATGACAAATTGTTAAAGCTTAAAAGGTAGGGAAATGAACGTCTACCTTTTAGTTCTAAAATAGTGTAATCATGGGGATTTGGGTGGGGGTATCTATTTTATCGTTAAGACTTGCCAATCAACAGAGATAAGATTCCTGCGGCAATGAGTGGTCCCACGGGTACGCCACGCAACAGCGCAACACCTGCCACTGTACCAATCAATAATCCAGCAACTACATCAGGTTGGTTACTCATCAGCTTCACACCGCGTCCACCTAGCCATGCGACCAATAAGCCCACAGCAATTGCAGCGAGGGACTTGATACTGATGAATGATTTTAGGATGCTTTCACCACTGATTTTGCCACTCGCAATCGGTGCAAGTACGCCAATGGTTAAAATAATAATGCCGATATTCAAACCATGATTTTGAATATAAGGGAAAAATTGATTTAAAGGTGTGAGCTTAACCAAGATCAGACAAGCTGCCGCCACAGTCACCGCTGTATTTTGACTAAAGACACCACAGCCTAATAAAACAAGAAGAACCAATAAGTTGACATCAAATTGTGAAAACATGCGCTGGATATTTGCGGGAAAGAAAGTTGAATTATATCGTAAATTGCCAGCTGACTTTGATTAAATTAGCATCTGAACGGTTAGAGTATAGAGATTCTTTTTCTCAACCCATAAAAAAGCCATCTTTCAACAGAAACGTTGAAGATGGCTCCTTGTATTAGAGAAATTAAGCCAGTTTTTTGAATGTTCCGTAATATGCAATTTGTTCATCCCAGAATTGTTCCCACAAATCACAATATTCAAGACAAATTTGGCGAATAGACGCATATTCAGATTCGACACATGCTTGCGCTAATACGAACCATAAATCATCTTCATGATCATCATCAGCCGCTTCAGCAGATGCATCATGTGACACGCCATGCACATAGTAATAACCGCTATCCACATCAAAACCGACAGCCTTGGTTGCTTGACGTAATGCAGGGCTAAATAAAATGACTTCTTCTTCTGCCACGGCTAGCAGAGCAGAAACGGCTTGATAGCTGTGAAATGAGTTTTCCAGATAATTACGAACACGTTGCGAGATTAGTGACGGTTGATAGTCATTTCGTTCCGATTGGCTCAGTTCAAAGTCATTTAGCACATCTTCAAACAGCGGGTAGTGCGCATATTCAGGATTGCCAGAATAGTATCCTTCTTCATCAAGACCAGGGCGGAATCCGAACTCATCCAAAATATTAAGATTAAGTAAAAAGCGCGGAAACATTTTTGAACCAGAAAGTAAGCGTGGTTCTAACTGTTTGGTTTGAAATTGCGCCATTAACAATGCATCGGTAAATACCTGTACAATGGCATGACGATATTCTAAGTGAATGTGTTTTAAAGTTTCTTTGTCAATTACGCCGTCATTTAAAAGTTGAATGGCTGGATGGCGTGAAACAGGATGATGTGAAATCTCTGTACGTAATTGATTCAGAAAGTTCAGGTTCTTGTTCCATAGCTCAACAGAAATACTATTCTTCATTCCTTCAATAGCGTTCTGTCTTGGATTGTTAAAGTTTTCAAATTTTTTTGGCATAGTTTTATACTCGATGGATTAATAATATTATTGCTTTTCCAATTATTTAGTTAGATTTTTTTTGGTTGCTTATGAATATAACTATTGGTTCAACCAAACATCTTTTTATTGGATGATTTAAATATAAAATGATTTTTTTGTGAAATCAATTTATTAAGACGGCTAAAAAATAATTAGAAAGTTTATCAATTAACTTAACTCTAAATAAAAGGAGAATTGATTCACGTTATATTTTTTTATTTTAAAAATAGAAAGATTTTTTTACAAATGATCTTGTGTATAGACAGATTTTTACATACCCTATAAGAGGGACAATAAAGAAAATACGACTTTTCGATAATGCTCTTAAAATAACATAAACATACATAGTGGCCAGAACTTTCCAGCATGTAAACTATGTCTAAATAATGCATTAAGTTTTTTGATAGAATTCTAAAAGGATAATAAAATGTCAAAAAAAGAAGATATTATTGCAACGGCTCTAGACCTTTTTAACCGCCATAACTACAGCTCTGTGGGTGTGGACCGAATTATTAGTGAGTCAGGTGTTGCGAAGATGACTTTCTATAAATACTTTCCTTCCAAAGAGAACCTGATTGAAGAGTGTCTATCTCGAAGGAATAAGAGTATTCAAGAGGCAATTGAACACGAAGTTAATTCGAAGCAAGAAGATGATTATTTGGGGAAAATTAAGGCGGTCTATTTTTGGCACTTGGGCTGGTTTAACTCAGATGATTTTCATGGTTGTATGTTTCAAAAAGCTTCTTTAGAAATATTACAACAATATCCCTCTATTATTAAACCGATCGTAGAATATCGCGAATGGTTAATGGGACTGGTTGAAGCGCTATTTGAAAAAGCCAAGGTATATCAACCTCACGTACTTACAGCAATGTATATCAATATATTAGATGGTATGACTGCTTATGCAAAAGTAAATAAGGATCATGCTCAAATAGAAGAGTGTTGGTATTATATTGAGCGATTAATTCATTTGGAAGCGGCTTAATAGATAATATATTTAGTTTTATTAAATAGTGGCTTTATTAAAATTAATATAAATAAAATCTTAAATCTAACTTAAAATTATTAAAATAAAAAACCGAGGATAATACCTCGGTTTTTTATTGCTTATTTATTCAGCATTATTTTTCAACGAATGCGCGTTCGATGACATAATCACCCATAACGCCCATACGTGGTGATTCGACTAAACCATGTTCATCAAGCAATGCAGCAACGTCTTTTAAGAACGCAGGGCTACCACACAGCATGGCACGGTCAGTTTCACGGTTGAAACGAGGTAAACCAATCTTTTCAAAGAGTTCGCCAGTTTCAATAGCCGTTGTTACACGACCTTGGGTGTGGAACGGCTCACGTGTCACTGTTGGGTAGTAAACCAGTTTGTCTTTGATGCCCAATTCTTCAAAGAACTCGTGGCTTGGAAGCTCATTTAAGATTAAATCTTGGTAAGCAAGTTCAGATACATAACGTGTACCGTGAACCATGATCACTTTCTCAAATTTTTCGTAAGTTTCTGGGTCACGAAGCAGTGAAAGGAAAGGAGCAAGGCCAGTACCAGAAGATAAAAGGTATAAGTTTTTACCTGGTAATAAGTCGTCGTGTACTAAAGTGCCTGTAGGCTTTTTAGAAATCAGGATTTCGTCGCCCACTTGTACTTTTTGTAAAATAGAAGTTAATGGACCGTCTTGTACTTTAATAGAGAAGAATTCGAGTTCTTCTTCATAATTCGCACTCGCGATCGAATAAGCACGCATTAAAGGCTTACCATTCACTTCAAGGCCGATCATCACAAACTGACCATTTTTAAAACGTAAGCTGGTGTCGCGTGTCGTTTTAAAACTGAAAAGCGTGTCATTCCAGTGGTGAACATGAGTAATGCGTTCAACGTTAAAAGCAGCCATTAAAGGTCTCGATCACAGTTAAAAGAAACAGATGGCTATTCTAATCTAAAATCATTCTCGATAAACTGAATATATTTAATTGTGTTTATAAGAAAAAGTGATGAGCAACTCTGTAGTCATGTCGATCATTGGCCATATGCATTCACCTTATCGTGAGAAATTTGGCATTCCACGGCAGCCAAACCTCGTTCAAGTCGAGTCATTTATAGAGATGACGGAACCCTATAACGATATTTTGGCATTTGAGGGGATCGAAGATTTTAGCCATTTGTGGTTGCTTTGGCAGTTCCATGAAAATAAAAATCAAGATAACTCTTTGAATCAAATGTCTAAATTTCGTCCACAAGTGCGTCCGCCACGCTTGGGTGGGAATCAAAAAATTGGTGTTTTTGCAACGCGAAGCATGTATAGACCATCTCCAATAGGGTTATCAGTGGTTCGCTTTCTACGGGTGGAGAAACATGGAAAATCTATTCGCTTGTATGTGACAGGCAGTGATTTATTGCATGGCACACCGATTTTAGACATCAAACCGTATATTCAATATTCAGATGCGATTGCGGATTCACAGAGTGGTTATGCACATGAACAACCCATTCGCAAAATAGTACGTTGGACAGAAACTGCACAGTCACAGCAGCAACAGCTATTAAAGCAAATGATTTTGGACAAAAAGATATTCGATGAACTGGAACAAGTGTTATCTTTAGATCCAAGACCTGCATATCAACAGGATGCTGAACGGGTCTATGGAATGTGTTTTGCTGAATTGAATATTCGTTTTACAGTGGATGATAGGAACGTCACTGTGGTGGCTGTAGAACAAAGCTAAAACTTTAAAAAATATAATTGAGTTTAAAATTTGGGGAACTGACGGTCATGCAAGCGCAGGCAAAATTTGCAAATTTTTCTTTTACCATTGATGTGACGTGGTGCTTAGAGCAGCTACTGAAAGATGGTCGTATTACTGAACGAGATAAATTACTTGTTCAAACCACTCATCGTCAAAAAGAACAATTGAAATGGCATCCTTTGCAATGGATTGCCAATTTTAATTTAAAAGATCAACTCAATGCTAGCTCAACATTGACGCTTAACCGTTTGTGTCAGTGGCTGGCTGAAAAAGCAGAAATGCCGTTGTTTGTGATTGACCCACTCAAAGCGGATGTAGCTGCGCTCACCAGTGTCATGTCACAAGAATTTGCCGTGCGCAACCACATTTTAGCGGTCGATGTACAAGCGGATCGAATTTTGATTGGGACCGATCAGCCATTTACGACAGAATGGCTGAATAACCTAGAGCGTAGCTTAGCGCCGAAGAAGATCGAAAAAGTTCTGTTAAATCCAGAACAATTGCAACGTTATCTTGTTGAATATTACCAAGTCAGCCGTGCAGTCAGCTCGTCGCAGAATGCGAGTGTTTATGACCGTGAAAATAAGGGTGTTGAAGCTTTATTGCAGTTGGGTGATGCGCAAAATCCGGATGCCAATGATCAGCATATTGTCAAACTGGTGGATTGGGTACTGCAATTTGCTTTCGAGCAAGGTGCCAGTGATATTCATTTGGAGCCGCGTAAAGATAAAGGGAAGGTGCGTTTCCGTATCGATGGTGTCTTACATACCATCTATAACATGCCAGCAAATACACTCACTGCCGTGATTTCGCGGATTAAAATTCTTGGTCGTATGAATGTGGCAGAAAAGCGCAAACCGCAAGATGGCCGCTTAAAAACGCGGACACCGAAAGGTCAGGAAACTGAACTCCGTCTTTCGACTTTACCGACGGCCTTTGGTGAAAAACTGGTGATGCGTATCTTTGATCCAGAAGTGTTGGTACGTAGTTTCCAGCAACTTGGTTTTGAAGGGCATTTGTTGCAGAGCTGGCAGCAGCTGACGCAGCATAGTCACGGCATTATTTTGGTCACAGGCCCAACGGGTTCAGGTAAAACCACCACGCTGTATTCATCGTTAAAACAATTGGCAACAGAACAAGTCAATGTGTGTACCATTGAAGACCCGATTGAGATGTTAGAGCCAAGCTTTAACCAAATGCAGGTCAATCCAAATATTGAATTAGGTTTTGCCGATGGTGTACGCGCGTTGATGCGTCAAGACCCCGATATTATTATGGTGGGGGAGATTCGTGACCACGATACTGCGAATATGGCGATTCAAGCGGCATTAACGGGGCATTTGGTACTTTCAACACTTCATACCAATGATGCACCATCGAGCTTAACGCGCTTACATGATTTGGGTATACAGCCATTCCTTACAGCAGCAACCATTCTCGGTGTTTTGGCGCAACGCTTGGTGCGTAGACTTTGCCCGCATTGCAAACAAGAAACACAGATGAATGAACATGAGTGGGAGCATTTGACCTTTGACTATATGATGGATATGCCAACCACTATGTACAAAGCAGTTGGTTGTGAAGCCTGCCGTCATACTGGCTACAAAGGTCGTGTCGGTATTTATGAGTTTATGCCAGTCAGTTTAGAGTCAAAGTCGTTAATCAGCGCACATGGCACACTGAATGATTTAAGAGCACAGGCCAAGAAAGAAGGGATTGAGCCATTGCGTATTGCAGGCGCACGTAAAGTGATCGAAGGTGTGACCACATTAGAGGAAGTATTACGTGTGGTTCCTTTGAGTTAAACAGAAAATTTTAATCTTCAGATTCACCTCATCTTCATTTGTTTTAATGACTATATCGAAATGATGAACCACGATGAGGGTATAAATATGAACGTATTTTCTAAAGTTGCAGTGATTGCTGGTTTGGTTGGCGTAACAACACTTGCCGTCGCGAATACAGGTGCTGTCAATCAGCAAGCTTTGGCTCCGACACAAACCACGACGGTGAAACAAGCATTAACCTTGAAAGATGATACGCCAGTACAATTAAAAGGCTATGTCGTGAAAGCAACTGGTGATGAGAAATATCAGTTTAGTGATCAAACAGGTAGCATCACGGTCGATATTGATGATGATTTATGGATGGGCAAACCAGTTTCAGCAAAAACACCTGTGACGATTATTGGTGAAATTGACATCGACTATAAACCAGCCAAGCGTGTTGAAGTTGATGTAAACCAAGTTAAATTCTAAGCTGTATGACTTAAAAAAACCACATGATCAATCATGTGGTTTTTTTGCTTGTTGTACCGTTTAAAGGCATGATAAATCTTAGTAGTTTGATGGATGTAGGGTTCTATGCGAATTTTATTGGCTGAAGATGATGCATCTCAGGCAGAAAGTATCAAAGACTGGCTCGAGATGGATGGTTATAGCGTAGATTGGGTGGAGCGCGGTGATCATGCAATTCTAGCAGTCGAACAGCATCAATACGATTGTATCTTGCTTGATCGTGGACTGCCGCAAGCTTCTGGAGATGAGATTTTGAAGGCCATTCGTCGTCAGAACTCCAAAACTCCCGTGATTTTTATTACCGCTAAAGATCATATTCATGACCGAGTTGAAGGTTTAGATCTTGGTGCTAATGATTATTTGGTCAAGCCATTTAATTTAGAGGAATTATCGGCACGGGTTCGTTCACAGTTACGTCAGCATCAGGCTCAAGCGGGTCAGTATCTCAGTTTCTTGGATTTACAACTGGACCCACAGGCAAAAACCTTAAGCAAGGCAGGACAAACCATTAATCTGACAGCTAAAGAGTTTCAAATTTTACATAAATTGATGCAAAAGCCAGATCATATTCTGACACGGGAGCAACTCGAAGAGTCTTTGTATGCATGGGGCGATGAAATCGAAAGTAATGCGATTGAAGTATTTATTTATCAAATTCGAAAGAAAATTGGCGGGCAATATATTAAAACCATTCGTGGTTTAGGCTACCGCATGCATCAGGAATAACAGAATGAAAGTGGTGTCGTTGCAAACCAAGTTGGTGAAAACCTCTTTGATCAGTTCAGTTGTCGCTGGTTGTGTGGCATTACTTTTATTCGCTGTGATTTCAGTGTATCAAACCATGCAAGTGCAAGATGAAATCATGGATGAGATTTCAGACATGCTGCTGATTACGGATTTGACTACAACATCAGGGCAGCAGATTGATGAATTAAGTGAACAGTTTGATATTCAATATCGATTGAGCAATCAACAGCAGATTTTAACTCAGTCAGAAGATTTCCATCTTGATCCGCAGTATTACACTTTGATGAATGCAACACAGGGTGACTTTGGCCTGATTTGGCAGAAAGGTCAGCTATGGCGGAGCTATGCAGGTGAAGGTGAGCATGCACCTATGCAGGTGTTGATTTTACAGCCTTTAGGCGAACGCTTTAAAGACTTGTTGAATAGTTTTGCGGGCTATGCACTGATTTTAATCTTGGTGTGGTTGATGCAATGGATCATGTTACATTTTTTGATTAAACGCCAATTTAAAGTCATTCATCAATTATCTACTGAGATTTCTGCAAAGAATGCTGATGATCTATCACCGATTCAAACGGGTCAGGTTGAGCTAAAGGAATTACAACCGATGCTGGGTCAATTAAATCGATTATTAAATCGACTAGATCATGCGTTGCAGGCAGAGCAGCGCTTTACTGCAGATGCATCGCATGAGTTGCGCTCGCCATTGTCCGCAATCCAGATGCGTTTACAGTTGTTGCAGCGTAAATATCCAGAACGTGTGGCCGATTTTTCTCAAATGCAGCAAGATGTAAGTCGTGGAATTCAGACTTTAGAAAATCTGTTGCTATTGGCACGATTGGATCCTGAGCATTCAGACAATCTTCCCAAAACTCATTTTGCATTGCAATTGGTGGTCGATGAAGCAACCCACGCATTGGATTTATTTGCACATGAGAAGGCAATTCAAATCCAGCATACGTCAAGTCTGCCTGACAGTACGATTTTAGCCAATCAACAGCTGATCTTTACCTGCATACGCAATATTTTAGACAATGCAATTCGATACACACCAGAAAATGGAACGGTCTATATTGCATTAAATCAGCGATCTCATGGGCTAGAGCTGAGTATTGAAAATGATGGGAATGGTCTCAGTGCAGAAATTTTAGAACGGCTGGGTGAACGTTTCTATCGTGCTTTGGGAACTAAAACACAAGGTTCTGGCTTAGGGCTCTCGATTTGTAAAAAAATCATTGAATTGCATCATGGTGAAATGAGGTTTGCACAGTCTGAATATGGGGGGCTGCAGGTTAGGATAAGTTTCAAGATGTGAGCCTATTTTTAAATAAACAAGCAAACTAAAAAAGCAGTATGCGCTGACATACTGCTATTCCCACGTTTTTTATTGTTGTCCGATTATTATTATATTACTTCGTTAAAATAAGGCGGTTATTGCGGGTTAAACGTAAACGATACTCCTCACCAGCATGCATGATGCGGATTTCGCGACCTAAGGCAAAAAGGTTATTTGAATGCAACATTGGCAATGATTGAGCTGCATCTGTACTACGAGTGAAAAGGCTGAATGGTGCGTTCATTTGTTATGCTCCGTGGTGTGTTTTTTAATGTTTTAAATGATAATCATTATCGAATAGACCTGTCAACGGAAATTTTAAGAATTTACAAAATCATTCATTAATTTTGTTTTTTGACATGGGAATACGGTGACATTTTCCTTAAAATGGCTATAGAAAAATGAGGGAATTTAAACTGTTATGGCAAAAGCTACAGTTGACGTTGCGATCGCAATTTTATTACATAAAGCAAAAGTTTTAGTCGGTTGGAGACAGGCAAACCAACACCAAGGCAACAAACATGAATTTCCAGGTGGCAAAGTTGAACAAGGTGAAACACCTGAACAGGCTTGTCGTCGGGAAATTTATGAGGAAGTTGGGATCGGCTTGAAAGATTGGCACGCTTTTGATGTGATTCAGCATGAATATGAAGACATTATTGTTAATTTACATTTATTCCATGCTTATGTTCCCGATGAGTTGCTCGGTCTTATTCATCAACCGTGGGCTTGGTATAGCCGTGATCAGTTAATCGGTTTAAATTTTCCGAAAGCGAATGCCGCAATTCTGCAACGTTTAAACTGGCCGCATTTGATTAAGATCAGTGATCAGATCGATACTTTGCCTCAGCAACAGGCGCTCTTGTATTGGCGTATACACACTGATGATCTTGAGAAGGTTGAGCAGCAACTTGGTAATTTCAATGATGAGCAATTGCAAAAATTGATTGTCAATATCGATCTCTGGCAGAAACTAACTGTAGAGTTGCAAAACAAGATACAGACGATCCATTTAAAGCAATCACAGCTGATGAATCTAAGTAAAGGTGGCTTGATTGTCGGCAAGCGTTTTATCGCCGCCTGTCATGATGCAGTTTCTTTGCAACATGCCCAGCAGATTGGCTGTGATGCGGCATTTCTCAGCCCCGTATTTGCGACAGAAACACACCCAGATAGCAAAGTGCTGGGGTGGGATCGTTTTCAGGAATTGGCACAGAACAGTGATATTCCGGTATTTGCTTTAGGTGGGGTTGCACCTGCAGATGTAGAACAAGCCCAAAAACATCATGCTTATGGGCTTGCTGGGATTCGTCAATTTAGTTCAATCGACTAAGCTTAAAGGGCCTGAATAGTTCTTCGTGCTTCTTGGGCCTTAATCGTATGACCGCGTGCTTCGCTGGCTTTGAGAATAATCATCCAGAGTTGCTTCTTCATGGCATTGCTTTGCGCATAACTTAAGCCACGACGTGCCAGAGCTTCAGCATTGGCATATTCTTTACGCTGATCTGCAATCATTGCCAAATACAAATAAGTTTCTGTGGCTTGTGGTGCAATACGTTGTGCTTGCAGTGCATAACGTTCTGCTTCTGCAAGTTGCTGTTGTTTATATGCCACTTGAGTTTTTTGCATTAAGGTTTTAAAAGCAGGTAACTGGCTGCCATCATTAAATTTTTGCTGAACCTTTTGTTGCGGCACAACCACTGGAACGCTCTGACGCTTAATTTCTTTTTGGTCATAAGGCGTGATTTTCACACCAGAAGAAGGCTGGGTTACCTTCTTTTTTGGTGGAATGTTAGTGGTTGGTTTAGTGACCACTTTTTCGGGCGCTGCTGTACAACCTGCAAGCAGCAACACGCCAAGCATAACCGTGATTTTTTTCATCATGTCCAATCATCCTTATTAAAGTTAATTCTCACCGCTGTAACTGCCGCTAGAGATAACGCGCGTTGGGGTGTGATTGGATAAATCTGTATCCATTTGATTTTCACTTTCACGAATATAGTTGCTGATCCCATCATTATGATCATCAGCAGGTGTTTCATCGGATTGAGGAATGTAGGTTGGCTCAACTTCGTAGTGAGATTGACCACACAGCGTTGCACGACGAGGTACTGTTTGACGGAGGAGTGGAATATACATCGCACCATCACAGCCTTGAGCAGACAAGTCACCGCTGGCACTATCAATCCATTGCCATTGAACATTATCTGTTTGACGTAAATTGACTGGTTCTTGGCGGAGTTGTTTCATCACATTGGTCCACACAGGCAATGCACCTGACGAACCCGTTAAGCCTGTCACTTTATTATCATCCAGACCTAACCACACCACTGCAACATGATTACCTGAATAACCTGCAAACCATGAGTCTCTCGTGTCATTCGTTGTTCCAGATTTACCAGCTAAATTCAGTGATTCAGGTAAACTGCTATAAGCAGAGCGACCTGTACCAGAACGCATCACTTGTTGTAAACCATAATTGATAATGTATGCCGCAGCAGGGTCAATGGTTTGTTGAACATTCAAGCCATAACGCTCAAGTAAGTGTCCTTTGGCATCGACCACGGTACGAATCGAACGTGGTGGGTATTTAAAGCCACCCGTCGCAAAGTTGCCGTAAATGCTCAATACTTCCATTGGTGACATATTTACAGCACCAAGGTAAATCGATGGATAGGCCGGAATATCTGAACTCACGCCAAACTGTTTGAGTTTATTGCTGAAGGCAGATAAACCAAACTCATTTGCCAAGCGAACAGTAGAGAGGTTATACGAGTTGGCTAATGCTTGTTGCATTGGCACGACACCATGTTCGCCGCCACTATAGTTCTTCGGTGTCCAGCTCTTGTCACCATCAATTGGAATATTGACGGCACTGTCTTCAATTGGGCTTGCCCAAGTATAACGCCCAGACTCGATTGCATTTAAGTAGATGATTGGTTTTAACAGAGAACCGACTTGACGTTTTGCATCTAAGGCACGGTTAAAGCCAGTAAAGTCTTGAGTTGAGCCAACCGCTGCGACCAGCTCACCATTTTCAGGATGAGCAACCAATACTGCACCTTGTAAGTTTTTCAGACGGGCAGGGTTGGCTTTGGCTAAACGATCAACAGTACTCTTAAACGCATTTTGCACTTGTGTTTGTGCAATTGGATCAAGTGTGGTGAAAATTCTTAAGCCTTGATTGGTAATGTCGCTTTCTTGATATTCGGTACGCAGTTGACGACGTACGATATCCAAGAAATCTGGGAATTTTGCAGGGCCCAAGGTTGGTTTACTGACCACATTTAAGGGACGTGCAATTTCATCTTGATATTCAGCTTCGGTTAAATAGCCCATGACTTTCATGTTATTTAACACAACATCACGACGCTTTTTCGCAGATTCTGGATTACGCCAAGGGTTATACAGTGATGGACCTTGCACTAAACCAACGAGGAAGGCCTGCTGTGAGATATTCAGCTCACGTAAAGGCAAGCCAAAATAAAATTGTGATGCTAGACCATAGCCATTGATTGAGTAGCTACCATTTTGGCCTAAGTTCACTTCATTTAGATAAGCTTCAAGAATTTCATCTTTGCTGTAATGCAGTTCAATCAACACTGCCATCAGCGCTTCATTGACCTTACGTTTCAAGGTTTTTTCAGGTGAAAGATAGAAGTTTTTCACTAACTGTTGCGTTAAAGTCGAACCACCTTGACGACGGCCACCCGTGGCATTACTGACCAAGGCACGTGCGGTACCACGGATCGAAATACCATGGTGATGATAGAAGTTACGATCTTCTGTCGAAATCAATGCTTCAATCAGCGTTTTTGGTACTTTATTTAATTTGATCAGAACGCGATCTTCATTATGTTGTGGATAAATACCACCAATCAATAAAGGTTCTAAACGTGCGACGCCTGTGCTCGAAGGCTTGGTGGAACGGATTTCACTCACCTGACCATCAGCAAAAGCAAGTTCCAGCACTTGCTCAGGTTCATTGCTATCGCCATAGTCAAAACCACGGGTATGTACATACATCTGGTTGCCTTGTACTACATAGCTACCAGACTTGTCGTAATTTGCCGTGTTTTTATAGCCGAGTAATTTTAACTCTTGGGTAAAATTCTCTTGAGTAATAGGTGCACTAGAATAGATTTCTAATGGGCGAGCAAACACCTTGGCAGGGATGTCCCAACGCTGACCTTCAAATTTGTCACGAATAATATTATCCAAGCGGATCAGATAGATACTAAAAGCAACAAAGACACCTATCACTAACATTGAGAAAATGAGTGCTAGAAAACCAATACCACGTTCAAACTTCATAGATTTGCGTTAAAACCAAAACAATGTCGGTAATGATGCGATAGCTTATTGTCATTTTGCAATCATAAAACTGTGAATAAATAGCAACATGCAATAAAAACTTTAAGGATGTGTTGACATTAATCGTATAAAAAAACAACGGATAGACATTTTTATACTTTTTAATCAATCATCAACGCAACATTGGTTGTTAATGATATGATAGTCAGTAATCGCGACGGAGCTGAATTATTCGTGCAAATTTCACATAAATCCTTTCGAAATATTGGTCTAATTGGACGACCAGACAAGTATTCTGTAGTAGAAACGTTATGTTTAATTCATGATCATTTGATCACTTTAGGCCTAAACCCCGTTTTTGATCAGGAAACAGCTAAACTGGTTCCATATGGTCATGGGCAGACGGTAAGCCGAAATTTATTGGGTGAAGTTGTCGATTTAGTGATAGTGGTTGGCGGTGATGGTTCATTGCTTCATGCTGCTCGTGCTTTGGTACGACATAATACGCCTGTAATCGGCATTAACCGTGGTCGACTGGGTTTTCTGACGGATATCAAACCTGCCGAAGCTATTTTTAAACTTGATCAGGTATTACAAGGTCAATTCCAGCTGGATCGCCGTTTCTTATTGGAAATGGAAGTTCGAACCAATGGTGAAACGATTTACGATGCGATTGCATTGAATGATGTGGTTTTACACTCAGGTAAATCGGTTCATATGATCGATTTTGAGTTGAATATTGATGGGCAATACGTTTATCGTCAGCATAGTGATGGTTTAATTGTTTCTACACCAACTGGCTCGACTGCTTATTCTTTGTCGGGTGGTGGGCCAATCCTGCATCCGAGTATGGATGCTATTGCACTGGTTCCGATGCATCCTCACACGTTATCATCACGACCAATCGTGGTGGGTGGGCAAAGTGAGATTAAGATTACCATCCGTGAAAATCGTGTTTTACCTATGGTCAGTGCTGATGGACAACATAGTGTTGCATTAAATGTCGGTGATACTGTGCATATTCGCAAACATCCGTTTAAACTAAGCTTATTACATCCACCTGGCTATGATTTTTATATGGCTTGCCGTACTAAACTGGGTTGGAATCAAGATTTTGAATCTTTTCAACAGGATGACTCATGAATATTGAACAAATGCTCGCTATTTTAAATCCTGAAATTGTTGAGCGTCTTCGGACTGCCGTTGAAATTGGCAAATGGCCAAATGGTATTGTTTTAACCAAAGAGCAACGTGAAATTTGCATGCAAGCTGTTTATGCGTGGGAAATGGAAAATTTGCCGAAAGAACAGCGTAGTGGTTATATTGATCGTGCTACCAAAGAAGAAGGTGAGGAATGTGATGATGATCATCACAAACACGAACCTGAATTTAAGCCGATTCGGTTTGTTTAAAATGAATTGAAATATTTAAAATGCTCTCAATTTTGAGGGCATTTTTATTGAGCTGCTGATTGAAGGTAATGGCCTGAAATGGTCATAATCTAAATGAATTAAGTGAAGCTGTAATAAAAATGAGACAAAAAACGTCACAAATGGACAGAACAGTCTAGTCATGGCAATGTTTTTTTGAGTAGAATAAAGAAAATTTAATGAAATGTTCTAAAAAAAATGTTGAGTAATATTTTTCAGGCTTTGGAAAGTTTAGGCCTTACAGCACAAAAACGTGCCATTCATATTCAATTTTCGAATCAAAATTTAAATACTCAAGTTTTCTTGCAGCGCATTGATGGGCAGCATCA
>NZ_JAKZGB010000011.1:0-99836 GCF_022549545.1 Acinetobacter sp. ANC 3882
GATGTGATCTATGGCTGTGCCAATCAGGCAGGTGAAGATAACCGTAACGTCGGACGTATGTCAGCATTATTGGCAGGCTTACCTTATCAAGTGCCTGCCACCACCGTAAACCGTTTATGTGGTTCGTCACTGGATGCAATTGCCATGGCTGCCCGTGCCATTAAAGCCAATGAAGCAGATTTGATTATTGCAGGCGGTGTCGAAAGCATGAGCCGTGCCCCTTATGTGATGGGTAAATCAGACAGCGCCTTTGGACGTAGTCAAAAGATTGAAGATACCACCATGGGTTGGCGTTTTATCAATCCAAAACTCAAAGAAATGTATGGCGTGGACAGCATGCCACAAACCGCGGAAAACGTGGCAGAACAATTCAATATCAACCGTGCCGATCAAGATCAGTTTGCTTTAACCAGCCAACAACGTACTGCAATCGCACAAGCCAAGGGCTTTTTCTCGAACGAAATCGTGCCTGTGACGATTCCACAGCGTAAGGGCGATGCCATTGTGGTGGATAGTGATGAGCATCCACGTGCATCAACCACAATAGAAGCATTAACCAAACTTAAAGGCGTGGTCAAAGCCGAAGGCACAGTCACCGCAGGCAATGCCTCTGGGATTAACGATGGCGCTGCTGCCTTATTGATTGCTTCGGACGAAGTGGTGGAAAAATATCAACTCAAACCACGTGCCAAAATCATTGCAGCCACCACAGTGGGTGTTGAACCACGGATTATGGGTTTTGCGCCTGCGCCTGCAATTAAGAAATTACTTAAGCAAGCCAATCTCTCTTTAGCGCAGATGGATGTGATTGAGTTAAACGAAGCCTTTGCAGCACAAGCTTTAGCGGTAACTCGTGATTTAGCTTTGGCGGATGACGATGCACGAATTAACCCGAATGGTGGTGCAATTGCCTTAGGTCATCCATTGGGTGCTTCAGGTGCACGTTTAGTGACCACAGCTTTAAATCAACTTGAACAGATCAAGGGTGAATATGCCTTGTGTTCGATGTGTATTGGTGTCGGTCAAGGGATTGCTTTGATTATTCAACGTGTTGAGTGAGGTCTGCCATGAGCCAGTTATACGCCAGCTTATTTTATCAGCCTGATGTCACTGCAATTTTTAGTGATCATGCTTTATTGAGTTATATGATCCAAGCCGAAGTCGCTTTAGCCAAAGCTCAGGCACAGGTCAATGTCATTCCTGCTTCAGCGGCAACGATCATTGAACAGGTTGGACACAATGCCGTAACGAAAATCGATATGGATGCGCTTGCAACAGCAACGGGTTTGGCTGGCAATATCGCAATTCCATTGGTAAAGCAATTCACTGCTTTGGTGAAACAGCAGGATGAAGATGCTTCACGTTATGTGCATTGGGGTGCGACCAGTCAGGATATTATTGATACTGCAACGATTTTACAGTGTCGTGATGCCTTGGCATTGATCGAAAAGCAAGTGCAACAGGCTTATCAAGTGAGCTTAAGGCAAGCACAGCAATATCGCGATCAGGTCATGATAGGGCGTACTTGGCTACAGCAAGCTTTACCGATTACTTTGGGTCATAAATTCGCGCGTTGGGCAAGTGCTTTCAAGCGTGATCTTGATCGTTTACAAGCCATGAAAAGTCGCGTGCTGACTGCACAACTCGGTGGTGCAGTTGGTTCACTGGCGTCTTTACAAGATCAAGGTTCGACTGTCGTTCAAGCTTTTGCCGCACAACTCGATTTAACCGTTCCTGAATGCACATGGCATGGTGAGCGCGACCGTATTGTTGAGATTGCTAGTACGCTTGCTTTGATTGTTGGGAATGTTGGCAAGATGGCGAAAGACTGGTCATTGTTGATGCAAACTGAAATCGCAGAAGTCTTCGAACCTGCAGCAAAAGGGCGAGGTGGTTCATCAACTATGCCACATAAGCGTAATCCTGTTGCGGCAGCTTCAATTCTTGCAGCAGCGAATCGCGTGCCCGCCTTAATGGCCAGTGTCTATCAAAGCATGGTGCAAGAGCATGAACGTGCTCTAGGGGCTTGGCATGCAGAATGGCTCGCAATCCCAGAAATTTTCCAGTTATGTGCAGGTGCTTTAGAACGCACTAGCGATGTGCTTGAGCATATGCAAGTTAGTGCAGAAGCAATGCAACGTAATCTTGAATGTACGCATGGCCTCATTATGGCCGAAGCAGTAATGATGGCGCTTGCACCAAAACTTGGACGTTTGAATGCACATCATTTGGTTGAGCAGGCTTGCCAGCAAGCCGTTGCCCAACATCAGCATTTAAAAACTGTGTTATCCAATATGGATCAAGTAAATGCCCATTTTAGTGATCAAGCATTAGATGAGCTGTTCAATCCTGCATCTTACCTAGGCAATATTCAGGCACAAATTGATGCGGTATTACATGCAGCACAAGGAGAGTAAGCACATGGTCACTCATATCAATAATCGTCAGGGACATCCGCTTGTTGTTCAGGTTCAAGGGCGCAAAGATGCACCTGTGATCATGTTCTCTAATTCTTTGGGAACAGATCATGGTATGTGGCAGGCGCAAGTGACAGCTTTGACTGAGCATTATCAGGTCATCACCTATGACACACGTGGACATGGGACCAGCACAGTAATTGCTGATACGACCTTACAAAATCTGGCAGAAGATGTGGTCGATATTCTTGATGCTTTAACCGTTGAAAAAGCTCATTTCTGCGGTATTTCAATGGGCGGAATTACTGCATTGGCTTTGGCGATTGACCACGCGGAACGCTTTCACAGCATCACCGTGGCAAACTCGGCAGCAAAAATTGGCACTGCCGAAGCTTGGAATACCCGTGCGGATAGCGTGGAGCAAAATGGTTTGGCTGAAATTGTGAAAACCACGCATACCCGGTGGTTCAGCGAATATTTTGATTATCGGCATGATGTTTTGGCACAGAAAACCATTCAAAGTCTCGCGGTGACACCTGCGCAAGGCTATGCCAATGCATGTCGTACTTTGGCCGATGCCGATGTTCGAGATCAGCTATACCAAATTCAAATTCCCACTTTAATTATCGCGGGGCAGTACGACCCTGTCACAACGGTTCAAGATGCAGAGTTTATGCATCAACTCATTCCAACCAGTCAGCTTGAAATCTTGGCAGCGTCTCATTTGTCCAATATTGAACAACCACAAGTGTTCAATCAGGCATTGTCCAAGTTCATTCAAAATATATAACCATAAGGGTTAGAAAGGAATTCGCCGACAAGGAGGCAACTATGGCACAGGAATTTGCTGCCCCAAAAAATAGTATGGATGCGCAGGCACTCATCAATAATGCACCGATTAGCAAGTATCAATGGATGATCGCAATTATTTGTTTTCTCATTGTATTTGTAGATGGTATCGATACTGCGGCAATGGGATTTATTGCGCCTGCATTGGCTCAGGATTGGGGGGTTGATCGTTCTCAACTTGGCCCCGTCATGAGTGCAGCACTGGGTGGCATGATCATTGGTGCATTGGTATCAGGACCGACAGCAGACCGTTTTGGACGAAAAATTGTTTTAACCATTTCGATGCTGATTTTCGGTGGTTTCACTTTGGCATCCGCTTTTGCCACCAATCTCGATAGCTTAGTGGTATTGCGTTTTTTAACTGGTATTGGTCTTGGTGCGGCGATGCCGAATGCGACAACACTATTTTCAGAGTACTGCCCGCAACGGAGTCGTTCACTGCTCATCACATGTATGTTTTGTGGTTATAACTTGGGCATGGCAACGGGTGGTTTTATCAGTAGTTGGCTGATTCCTGCATTTGGATGGCATAGCTTGTTTTTATTGGGAGGCTGGTCACCACTTATTTTAATGCTATTGGTCATTTTCTTGTTACCTGAGTCTTATCGCTTTTTGATTGTTAAAGGCCGTGACCCTGAAAAAGTACGCAAAATTTTAGCTCATATTGCACCTAAAGAAATTCAAGGAATCACCGAATTCCATATTCCAGAAGAGCAGTCTGCTGTTGCAGAAAAGAAAAATGTGTTTGGCATGCTGTTTTCCAAACAATATGCCAAAGGTACGGTTTTATTGTGGTCGACATATTTCATGGGTTTGGTGGTGATTTATTTACTGACCAGCTGGTTACCAACCTTAATGCGTGAAACAGGGGCAACTATGGAGCGTGCTGCTTTCATTGGTGGGTTATTCCAATTTGGTGGTGTGCTTAGTGCCTTGTTCATTGGTTGGGCAATGGATCGCTTTAAT
Organism: Acinetobacter sp. ANC 3882; assembly: GCF_022549545.1. Lineage (NCBI taxonomy): Bacteria > Pseudomonadati > Pseudomonadota > Gammaproteobacteria > Moraxellales > Moraxellaceae > Acinetobacter > Acinetobacter sp. ANC 3882. The sequence continues at coordinate 4,233 of NZ_JAKZGB010000011.1, forward strand.
CCAAACCGTATTATTTCAGGTTTCTATTTTGTCGCAGGTCTATTTGCCGTTGCGGTTGGGCAAAGCCTCAGCAATCCAACTTTATTGGCGATCCTTGTGCTCTGTGCAGGCGTTGCGATTAACGGGGCGCAATCGTCAATGCCTGCGTTAAGTGCTCGTTTCTATCCAACCCAATGCCGTGCAACAGGTGTGGCATGGATGACAGGTATTGGCCGTTTCGGTGCCGTGTTTGGTGCGTGGATTGGCGCAGTGTTGTTGGGCAATGACTGGTCATTTACCGCCATTCTCAGTTTGTTGATGATTCCTGCTACGGCAGCAGCCATCGCAATTTTTGTTAAATCTCTAGTTGCTCACACCGATGCAACCTAAGGCTCATATTTTCAAGATGAGGAGCAACGTTCATGAATGATGAACAACGTTATCAACAAGGACTGAAAGTCCGTACCGAAGTACTGGGTGAACAACATGTCGGCCGCTCTTTGGCGAACCTTAATGATTTCAATCAGGATTTCCAGAACTTTATTAGTCGTTTTGCTTGGGGCGAAGTGTGGTCACGTGAAGGCTTGCCACGTCATACCCGCAGTTTAGTCACCATTGCCATTCTATTGGCTTTGGGGCGTGAAGATGAACTTCGAATGCATTTACGTGCTTGCTTCAACAACGGTGTGACGAAAGACGAATTAAAAGAGCTGATTTTACATAGTTCTTTATATGCAGGATTACCCGCAGCAAATGCGGCGATGCATATGGCCGAAGAAGTCTTTAAAGAGCTTGGCATTGACGTGCAACCCGTTGCGGCACAACCACAGGATTAAGGAGACAAGCATGTTAAAGCATACATTGGGTGCATATCCACAACGCAATACTGATGATCATCCGCCAGCATATACACCCGGTTATAAGACCAGTGTATTACGCTCTCCAAAGAATGCATTGATTTCAATTAATGAAACTTTGACTGAAGTGACTTCACCGCATTTTTCACCAAGTATTTTTGGCCCGAAAGACAACGACCTGATTCTGAATTATGCCAAAGAAGGTCTACCTGTCGGTGAACGTATCATTGTGCATGGTTATGTGCGTGATCAGTTTGGTCGTCCTGTGAAAAATGCTTTATTGGAAGTATGGCAGGCCAATGCATCAGGCCGTTATCGTCATCCAAATGACAAATTCATTGGTGCGATGGATCCAAACTTTGGTGGTTGTGGTCGTACTTTAACCGATGAAAATGGTTTCTATATTTTCCGTACGATTAAACCAGGTCCATATCCATGGCGTAACCGTATCAATGAATGGCGTCCAGCGCATATTCACTTTTCCTTGATCGCAGATGGGTGGGCACAGCGTCTGATTTCACAGTTCTATTTTGAAGGCGATACGCTGATTGATACTTGCCCGATTTTGAAAACCATTCCCTCTGAAGATCAGCGTCGTGCCTTGATTGCATTGGAAGATAAAAATAATTTCATTGAAGCAGACAGTCGTTGTTACCGCTTTGATATTCATCTTCGTGGTCGTCGTGCGACTTATTTTGAAAATGATTTGACTTAAGGGAGACAAACGATGAATGCATGGAATTTTCAGGAATTGAAGGAAACCCCATCACAAACAGGTGGTCCTTATGTTCATATTGGCTTATTACCGCAACAAGCCAATATTGAAGTGTTTGAGCATAACTTCAATCATCAGTTAGTGAATGAGCAAACCCAAGGTCAACGTATTCGTCTCGAAGGTCAGGTGTTTGACGGCCTTGGTCTGCCATTAAGAGATGTGTTACTGGAAATCTGGCAGGCGGATGCCAATGGTGTTTATCCAAGTCAGGCTGATACGCAAGGTAAAATGGTCGATCCACATTTTCAGGGCTGGGGCCGTACTGGTGCAAACTTTGAAACTGGTTTCTGGAGCTTTAATACGGTAAAACCAGGGGCGGTTGCTGGGCGTAAAGGTTCAATTCAGGCACCACATATTGCTGTGGCAGTGTTTGCACGCGGCATCAATATTGGTTTGCATACCCGTATTTATTTTGAAGATGAAGTGGATGCCAATGCCAACGATCCTGTTTTAAACAGTATTGAGTGGGCGGTACGTCGGCAAACGCTAATCGCCAAACGCAGTGAAGTGGATGGCGAAGTGGTTTATCGCTTTGATATTCGTATTCAAGGTGATGATGAAACGGTGTTTTTTGATATTTAAATATATTAAAGAAACGTATGTAGAAATTAGCTACTCGGGAATGTCATCTGCAACCTGCGTGGGATCAATAAGATATTGTTTCTGCGATAGAAAGGATCGTTGACAGAATAAAACAGGTTTTGCAGATGATAATGCTTTTGCCCTTACGAAGCTTCAAGCGCTTCTCAGGGCGAAACCAAAGTAAGTCCAGCTGAAAGCTTATCCGAAAATTGGGTGAGAACTTAGTAAGACGCCGCAGTGTAACAACACAATAATTTTGACTAAGGAAAATATTCATGGATATGAAAACATTGGCAGCGTTAATGCTGCTGGTTAGCCCTCTATTGCTGGTTCAAACAGTACAAGCACAGGACAGTGTCCAAAAACAGGTTGAGTTAGCTGAATTGGCAAAGCTGCCTGTCAAAACCATTGTACCAATTACAGCCAAAACCAAAGAGCAGGCGATTGCACAGGCAAAAGTGATTGCAGCCAATGCTGATGCGGATCTCGCCGAGTTTCGGATTGATTTACTGAACTTTGCCAGTGATAGCAAGCAAGTGATTGCCTTGGGGCATGAATTAAAACAGATTCTCGGTGCTAAGCCGATGATTGCTACCATTCGTACCCATAACGAAGGTGGGCAGTTGACCATTAGTGATGCAGATTATAGCAAGACCTATCAGGCTTATTTACAGCAGCCATTTATGGATATGCTGGATGTGGAAATGTTCCGTGATCAGCAAATTGTAAAAAATACCGTCAAATTGGCACATGCGAAAAAAGTGCTGATTGTGATGTCCAGTCATGATTTTCAAAAAACACCACCTGAGGCCGAAATCATCAAGCGCTTACTCAAGCAGGATGAGTTAGGGGCCGATATTCTTAAAATTGCAGTGATGCCGCAAAGCAAACAGGATGTATTCACCTTAATGAATGCCACCTTAAACGTCAGTCAGCAATCTAAAAAGCCATTACTCACCATGTCGATGGGTAAACTCGGCACCATTTCCCGAATTGCGACAGCCAACATGGGCGGCAGTTTTAGTTTTGGCATGATTGGTGAAGCTTCTGCACCGGGGCAGATTGATGTGACTCAACTAAAACAGTTTTTAAAAACAGTTCAACCAACACAATAATATAAAAGGATTTTTAACACATGAAATCAATCTATGTACGCTTAAGTACTTTAGCCATCGCTATGGCAGTTTCGGGATTAGCAACAGCAGAAACCTATATCGTTGACCGATATCAGGATGATGTTGAAAAAGGTTCACTGCGTTGGGCGATTGAACAGGCCAACAGCAAGCCAACTGAGGCCAGCGAAATTCTGATTCAGGCTGTAGGAAAAGCGCCTTATGCAATTCAGGTCAACAGTCCATTACCTGAAATTAAAGCCCCAGTAAAAATTATTGGTACGCAATGGGCGAAAACAGGTGAGTTTATTGCGGTCGATGGATCAAATTATATTAAAGGCACAGGCGTTGAAGCCTGCCCGGGTGCAGTTGAGGGACAATTCGGCACCAATGTTCGGACCACAACTTTGCCTGGCATCGTATTACGTGACATCAATGGCGTCACCATCCAAGGCTTAGAAATCCGTCATTTCTGTATTGGGATTTTGATGAATCGTGCCAGCAATAACCTGATTCAAAATAACCGTATCATGCATAACTATGGTGGCGCAGGGGTAATGCTGACAGGTGATGATGGCAAAGGCCATCCAACAGCGACCACGACCAATAACAATAAAGTGCTGAATAACTATTTTCAGGACAATGGCGATGGACTTGAACTGACCCGTGGCGCAGCATTTAATCTGGTTGCCAACAATCATTTTATTTCTACTGCTGCCAATCCTGAACCATCACAAGGCATCGAGATATTATGGGGCAATGACAATGCGGTGGTGGGCAATAAATTTGAGAATTACTCAGATGGTTTACAGATCAACTGGGGCAAGCGCAATTATATTGCCTATAACGAGCTGACCAATAACTCCAATGGCTTTAACCTGACGGGTGATGGCAATATTTTTGACAGCAATAAAGTGCATGGTAATCGGGTAGGGATTGCGATTCGCTCTGAAAAAGATGCCAATGCACATATTACCCTGACCAAGAATTTAATCTGGAATAACGGCAAAGATATTAAACGTTGTGAAGCGGGTGGAAGTTGCGTACCGAATCAACGCGTCGGTGCGATCATCTTTGATATTCCCGGATTGGAACATTCACATTTTGTGGGTTCACGTGGTCATGGTGTCAAGATTGATCCTGCCAATCTACAAAAAACTTGCCAACAAGCAAATGAACAGGGCTGTAATGCACAGCCCAATCAGAATATTCAAGCACCAAAATTAACATTCGCTAAAGGACAAATTAGGGCTGAGATCAAAGGACAACCGAATCAGCGCTATCAGGTGGAATTTTTTGGAAACTCATCGGCAAACTCGAATGAAGCAGAGTTCTATCTAGGTTTAGCAGTCGCTGCAACCAATGCGCAAGGAACAGCAACGCTTGCTTGGAAACCAACAATGCAAGTGGCTTCAGTGACAGCAAATATCACTGACCGCGTTGGTGCAACATCTGAACTTAGTTCAGCTGTGAAACTGAAATAAACGGCAAGGAGGCTGAAGATGAAGTCGAATGCATTATTGCTCAAGATGAGCTGTCTGGCAGTTGCTGTATGTGCTGCTCAATCTAGTTTTGCGGATCAACCGTGGTTACAGGATCATCAATGGTTACTGGATGATTGGAATGGACAGCGTCAGCAACTGGAAAAAGAAGGCTATAAATTTACTGCCTCGATCATGAGTCAAAGTGCGACCAATTTGGATGGTGGCTATAACGATGACAATGCCTTTAAAAATGCCGCGCAATTGTCGCTAGGCGCCAATTTTGATTTAGAAAAAATTGCAGGCTGGAAAGATACCAGCGCGAGTCTTTTAGTGACTAAACGCGATGGTAATGCTTTGTCGTTGGATCGAATTAAAGATCCTCGTTCCGGTGCGCTTGGTAATTCACAGGAAATTTATGGTCGCGGCAAAATCTGGCGTTTGAGTCAGGCGTGGGTGAAAAAGGGCTTCGTTGATAATACGGTGCAGTTCAAGATTGGTCGTATGGGAATGTCAGAAGATTTTAATGGCTCGCAATGTGAGTTTCAGAATCTGTTACTGTGTGGCGGACAGCTTGGAAAATCGATCGGTTCAATCTGGTACAACTTGCCTGTTGGATTATGGGGCGCCAATGTTAAATATCAATTCGCACCTGAATGGACACTCGGTGTAGGTGTCTACGAAGTCAATCCAGACAATATCAAAACTGATCGAAATCGGGATGGTTTTAATCTGGATATGGACCATGTCAAAGGTGCGACCATTCCTGTAGAACTGGCATGGCGACCGAAACTTGCTGCCTTCAATGGCTTGTCAGGTGAATATAAATTCGGGGCACTATATTCAACGGCTGAAGCCAATGATATTACAACAGTGGGCAAGATACATGATGGAAAACATAGCTTCTGGCTCAATGCACAACAACAACTCAGCCAAATCGGTAATGATCCAAAGCGTGGCTTATACGTCAGTTTCAATGCGGTGGTCAACGATAAAGCCACCACAGCCGTAACCAGTACCCAGCAACTGGCACTTTGGTACAAAGGGCCTTTCGATAGTCGTCCAAATGACTCAATTGGTTTTGGTATTGCCAATTACCTCGTCAATGATCGTTATAAAGATCGTCAGATTGAAATCAACCAAAGTCGTGGTTATGACCAATATGATGCGCTTGCGGCGGATTATGTACCTGTTCAGCGTGATGAGCTCAATATTGAGCTGAACTATACCTATCAGTGGTCACCTGCGGTCATGTTAAGACCGAACTTGCAATATATTCATCAACCTGCGGGTGTTAAAGAGGTCGATGATGCGTGGGTTGCAGGTTTAAGCATGCGTGTGAATTTCTAATACAGGAGGATGAGCGATGTCTGAATCTTCTAGCTCACATACCATACTAAAAATATGGTGCTTTATTTTGGCGTTAGTTTTGTTGCTCACAGGCCTGTTTTTTACAGTGGGTGGGTTCAAATTAGCAACGCTTGGTGGTACTTGGTATTTCTTGATTTCAGGTGTACTCACCCTGATCGCAGCACTTTTTATTTTTAAGAAAAAAGCGTTGGGTGTTTGGTTATTTACACTGGTGTTTGCAGGAACGATTGTTTGGTCATTGTTTGATGCAGGCTGGGAGTTCTGGCCTCTATTTTCAAGACTGATGTTCCCCGCAGGTTTATTTGCAGCCCTGATGTTTACTTTACCTGCCATTCGTCGTTATCAATATCAACCGAGTGCAGATTTACCTGCTTATGGTCTCGGGATATTGACGGTTATTGGTATGGTGATTGGTCTTTATCAGATGTTCCAGCCACATCCAACCGTGATGGCTTCTGGTGAGGCATTACCACTGATTCCAGTAAAAACGGACATGAAACAAACCAACTGGCAGCATTATGGTCAGGATTCAGGGGGTAGCCGTTTTGCTGCACTGGATCAGATCACACGCGATAATGTGCACCAGTTGAAAGAAGTCTGGCGTTTCCGTACGGGTGATTTCACCACAGGTTCGGGAAATGGTGCAGAAGATCAGATGACGCCGCTACAGGTTGGTAATAAGATTTTCTTATGTACGCCGCATAACAATATTTTTGCGTTACAAGCTGATTCAGGTAAACAACTCTGGAAAGCCGAAGTCAATTCTAAATCGGATGCATGGGAACGTTGCCGTGGAGTTGCTTATTTTGACTCAACGCAAGCACTGGTTCAGCCGACTTTAGCAGGAGCGACGCCAGTAAAAGCGGTGGCAAACAATACCTCATGCCCACGTCGTGTTTATACCAATACACCAGATGGTCGCTTAATCGCAGTCAATGCAGATACGGGTGAACGTTGTAAAGACTTTGGTGTAGAAGGCACCGTTGACCTACTTAAAGGTTTGGGTGAGGGCACAACAGCACCTCGTTTTGAGGTTACTTCTGCGCCAACTATTGCGGGTACAGTGATTGTGGTGGGTAGTCGTATTGCCGATAACTTTGCTGCCGATATGCCTGGTGGTGTGATTCGTGCATACGATGTCATTACAGGTGAATTACGTTGGGCCTTTGATCCACGTAATCCTGATCCAAACTATGTGTTAAAGGATAGAGAAACCTATAAACGTAGTTCAGCAAATTCTTGGGCAGCGATGTCTTATGATCCGCAAATGAACACGGTATTCTTGCCAATGGGGAGCTCATCTGTCGATGTATGGGGCGGTAACCGTCAACCATTGGACCATAAATACAACTCCTCTGTTCTTGCTTTAGATGCGACCACGGGTAAGGAAAAGTGGGTCTATCAGACAGTTCATAATGATCTATGGGATTTTGACTTGCCAATGCAGCCAAGCTTGGTGGATTTCCCAATGAAGGATGGTCGCAATAAACCTGCTGTGGTGATTGGCACCAAATCTGGTCAGTTCTTTGTCTTGGATCGCGTAACAGGGCAACCGCTCACCAAAGTGATTGAGCAGCCTGTAAAACCTGCCGATATCAAAGGAGAGCAATACAGCCCAACTCAACCACGTTCGGTAGAAATGCCACAAATTGGTAACCAGACCATCACTGAATCGGATATGTGGGGTGCAACACCATTTGACCAGCTGATGTGCCGGATCAACTTCAAATCAATGCGTTATGAAGGCTTATTTACTGCACCAGGTACAGATAAGTCATTGAGCTTCCCAGGTTCTTTGGGCGGGATGAACTGGGGCAGTATTGCCTTCGATCCAAGCCATCAATATATGTTCGTCAATGACATGCGCTTAGGTCTATGGATTCAGTTGATTGAACAAACCCCAGAAGATCTGGCTGTTCAGGCCAATGGTGGTGAAAAAGTCAATACAGGTATGGGCGCGGTACCAATGAAAGGAACACCGTACAAAGTCAATAAAGATCGTTTCTGGTCGAAATTGATGATCCCTTGCCAAAAACCGCCATATGGCACCATGACGGCAGTGGATATGAAAACTCGTCAGGTGGCGTGGCAAGTACCCATGGGAACAGTACAGGATACTGGCCCGATGGGAATCAAAATGGGTTTACCTGTTCCAATTGGCATGCCAACTATTGGTGGTCCAATGGCTACTCAAGGTGGTTTAGTGTTCTTTGCTGCAACTCAAGATTATTACTTGCGTGCATTGGATTCATCTTCGGGCAAAGAGCTTTGGAAATCACGTTTACCTGTGGGTAGTCAAGGTACGCCAATCAGCTATGTGTCACCAAAATCAGGTAAGCAATATGTTTTGATTACTGCGGGTGGCGCGCGTCAATCGCCTGATCATGGGGATTATGTGATTGCGTATAGCTTGAACTAAACCTTTCATTCAACCTTAAAAAACGGCAATCCCTAGGGATTGCCGTTTTTTTGATTTGTTTTAAGCCGTTGCAGTTAAAACCGGCATTTGAGTTGCATCTGAAATGACAGCAAACTGTGGTTGGGCATTTTGACCCAGTTGGTAATCTGAAAAGTTAACTTGCCAGAACCCTAAGCTTGCAGTTGTTGAAATATAGAAAACCAGATTGCTATGATCACGGACAATTTCCCATTGGGTATAGTCACCTTTAATATTGCCACTTTGATTAATGCATTGCTCGCGAGTGACATAAATACCTTTAATCACATTCATTACATGGGCGACAGCAGCGGTATTACTTGGGCGTTGTGCTTGGTTTAACCAAGGAATTGAATAATTTAGCGTGAATGCTGTTCGTAGGAACCGATCGGAAGGCAATGCAGATGAAGAAAGTCCAATCGAACCACCACCATTGCCTGCTTTATTCACATTCAAACCGATGATAGTTTGGCTGTCAGTTTCAACATTGGTGACGCCCAGATAATTTTCTAAATTGGTACGATGCCATTCAATAAAAGGTGTATTGGTCATAACACCAATATCGGTATTGTCTGTAATCGACAATTGCCCATCACGAAACTCAAGTACCAAGCTTGCGCCAGTTTTATCGTGAAATTGGAAATGAATCGGAATGAGATTTTTCAGTTCATCGCTTTGATTCAATTCACTGTGTTCAGAGAACTGTAGTGGATCCCAAAAATACAAAACTTCTCCGAGTGAAGTGGATTGACCTTGCTGGATAGCGTATAAATCCTTTTTCAACGTTTCGACTGAGTTGTAATTCGAGGCAGCCCAACCACAAATATCCAATGCAGAAATAAGTTTGGCATTTTGCGGTGCATCTGCCTTTTTCGGATAACGGGAAGGTGGCAACCAGAGGGCCGCTGCTGAAAAGCCTTCTGTGTTCATGGCATCACATAGTTTTGTATCAAACAGATTTAAAGGGAGTTTAATCCCAATCCCCATAAACCCATATTTAGCTGTCCAATGATAGGCGGGTGAATGCGAGCTTAGCGTGCCGATTGCTTTTAAAGATGTTGCCAAAGGAATTGCTGCCAACTGCCATGTAAACGTAGCAGCGAAATCCATTGTACGTCCAGAAATACGGTAGTTTGTTGCTTGAGGTAGAATAAACTCGGTACACATATTATTTTCTCTTTTGATTATTAAAATAAAGCATGGTTTTTGGTTTTTATTTGATCTTAATTTATTATGTATATGCTCTAAATATATAAGATCGTGCGAGCAGATAAAAACTAGCAGATGATTTTTTTATAGTCAATTTTTCTATATTGAAAGGTAATACTTTATTTATTAATACAACTTATAAATAAAAATAGATTATTCAATTTTAAATAAATGCATTTAGATTGGTTAAATAAATTAAAAGAACAATAAAGAATCCTGCATGTTCGGGAACAGTTGGCATAGTCATTGCTTAATTTAACATATCTGGTCTGACCAGTCAGACAATGCGTTAAATTGGAGCAGCTATGCAGCTAGAAACATTTAATCAACTGGATTCAGGGGAAGCAGGGCTTGTTTTACAAGCTTGCGTACATATCCCGACTTGGACTTCTAAACTGGTAGGTCAACGTCCTTATTTGTCTATAGACCAGCTTTATCAAGTTGCCGTTGCACAAGCCCAGACATGGTCATGGTCTGATATTGCTGAAGCTTTGGCACAACATCCACGTATTGGCGAGAAAAAAGCAGCAGCGGTTTTGTCTGAAAAAGAACAGCAATTTTCTCAACATGAACAAAGCCAAGTTGAAACCGATGCTGTCGTGCAACTGGCGCTATATCAGGGCAATTTAGATTATGAGCGTAAATTTGGACATATCTATCTGATTCGTGCTGCTGGTCGCTCAGGCCAACAAATTTTGTCAGAGCTGCAACGTCGATTATTGAATACGGTTGAACAAGAGCAAGCTGAAGTAAAACAACAATTGGCGGAGATTGCCTTGATGCGTTTAAAACAGGAGATTCAATAATGGTGGGTATCAGCACACATATTTTAAATGCTTCTTTGGGGCAACCCGCAGCAAAAGTCTTGGTCAAGCTACGACAAGAAATTGACCATGAATATATTTTACTGGATCAACAATTCACTGACGCAGATGGTCGTATTCCAGTATTTAAAATCGATGCACTCATCCAAACCAATTATCAGTTAATTTTCGAAGTGGCAGATTATTTTGAATCTTTAAATACTGATAGTTTTTATCCACGGGTTTCTATTGATTTTAAGGTCGTGGATATTCAGCAGCATTATCACGTCCCTTTATTAATTAGCCCTTTTTCATACTCAACTTATCGTGGCAGCTAAACCAGTACAAGCAATGTGGACATTATGATTTAATTAGAGGAATAAGCGATGCATCAAGATAACTTACATTTAGAGCAAGATGCCAATAGAACCGCTGAACATCAATATTTAGGAATGAATAAGAATATTCTATATGGCTTACAGCATGTCTTGACCATGTATGGTGGCATTATTGCTCCGCCTTTAATTATTGGCGCGGCGGCTGGGTTAGATGCTTCTGAGATAGGATTGTTGGTCGCAGCTGCCTTATTTGTTGGCGGAATTGCAACGGTTTTGCAAACCATTGGGTTTAAGCATTTCGGTGCAAAATTACCAATTGTACAAGGTGTTTCTTTTGCTGGTGTTGCAACCATTTTGGCAATTGTGAGTACAGGTGGAGGTTTGGCATCTGCTTTTGGTGCAGTGATTGTTGCTTCTTTAATTGGCTTATTGCTGACGCCATTTTTTGCAAAGATTATTCGTTTTTTCCCACCTGTAGTGACGGGCTGCGTAATTACTATGATTGGTATTTCGCTGATGCCTGTTGCGATTCGCTGGATGATGGGAGGCAATCCCAAAGCTGAAAACTGGGGTGATCCTGCCAATGTCGGTTTGGCGGTTGTGACACTGGCAATTGTGATTGTTTTTAATATGTTGCGTAGTCAGGTGCTGCGCCGACTTGCGATTCTTGCGGCAATCATATTGGGCACAGTATTTGCCTATGTTGCAGGATTTACTGATTTTTCCAAAGTAAGTACAGGCCCCATTTTTGCGTTCCCAAGTTTTTTCCATTTTGGTTCGCCTGTATTTGAATTTTCAGCCATTCTTTCCATGGTGATTGTGACTTTAGTGATTATGACTGAAACCACAGCTGATATTATTGCGATTGGTGAAATTGTGGGAAGCAAGGTCGATTCAAAACGTATTGGTGATGGTTTGCGGGCCGACATGTTATCCAGTGCAATTTCTCCAATCTTTGGTTCATTTATGCAAACTGCGTTTGCTCAAAATGTAGGTCTGGTCGCAATTACAGGAATTAAAAGCCGTTTTGTGGTGGCAACTGCAGGCGGGATTTTAATTATTCTGGGTTTATTGCCGATCGTAGGCCGTTTGGTTGCATCAATTCCGATGCCTGTTTTGGGTGGAGCAGGGATTGTGTTATTTGGTACAGTTGCTGCCAGTGGAATCAGAACACTCGCCAAAGTCGATTATAACGACCACAAAAACCTGATTATTGTGGCGACCTCGCTGGCCATTGGTATGATCCCGATTGTGAATCAGGAATTCTATGCTCAATTCCCGACATGGGTAAAAACGCTATTGCATTCAGGTATCAGTTCTGCCTGTATCACCGCGATTTTACTGAATATTATTTTTAACCATTTGCCATTTGGCAACAAATCTGTAGCGGTCGCAACACTCCCTTTAAATTCAGGACATTGATGAGGCAAAGGGTAGAACTAAATGCATATTAAGTGGGTATGCATTTTTATTTTCTAAAAATTAAGTAAAAAAAAGCCCCCTATACAGGGGGGAGTTAAACTTTCAGTTATTAATCTAATGGATTCCCGATAATATTGCTAATGATTCCTTGCATAATATGCGAGCCTTGTTCCTGATAAAGTGACTGATACCATTCTTGGGTCACTTGGGGATCTTTCATATGGGTAACATCACAACGTTTACGCGCTCTTAAGACCATTTCTCTAGTACGATCATTACGTTTGTTTTGATAACGTGCTAATGCATCTTCTAAACCAAAGGTATTGATCTGCAATGCACGGGCAAGATAAATCGCATCCTCCATGGCTTGGCAGCCACCTTGTCCGATATCTGGCGTAGTACTATGTGCCGCATCGCCTAATAAAACGACACGTCCTTTATAAAAATCCATAAAAGGTTCAATATCATGAATTTCTACGCGGTTGGTTTTTTGTTCATCTAAACGATCAATGAGTTTCTGTACGGGTTCACACCAACCATTAAAATGAGCTTTGAGCTCTTGTTTATAATAATTACGATCATTTGGTAGCCCAGCATCTAAGGGCACATCGAAAAAGAAATAGAAGCGATTTTGAGCGACTGGCATCAGAGATACCCGTTTTCCTTCGCCGATATATGTCGTCCATTGCAGAGCGGGGGCAATACTTTCATCCACTTCAACCAATCCATTCCAGTTGACATAACCTGCATAGCGACGTTCAGCCTGATAGCCAAGTACAAATTTTCGGGTAAGCGAATGTGTACCATCTGCACCAATGAGTAAATCAGCAGTCACTTGAGAATCATCTTGGAAATGAATCGTGACCTCATCTTGATGTGTTTCAAGTGCTGTCATTTTCATGCCTAAATGAATATCGTTGAGTCCAAATTGTTGCATTAACAGTTGTTGTAGATCGGCTCTGGCCACAGGATAGGCACGTTGTCCGACTTCTTTATATAAAGGAGCTAAACTAAATTGGGTCATGGTTTGCTGACTAAGGCCATCAACATAGGCCAAAGATTCCATCTGTCCGCCTAGCGCCTGAATTTGGTCAGTCAGCCCCAAATAATTGAGACATTTGACGCCATTGGACCAAAGTGAGATGGCGGCACCGACAGGTAAGATTTCGGCTGCTTGTTCATAGATTGTGACTTGATGGCCGAATTTTTTTAAAGCGATACCAGCAGTCAAACCACCCATACCTGCACCTATAATTGCAATATTCATCATTCAGACCCTAGATATTTACAAAAGTTTCTAAGCTGTTCTAAGCGAGAAGTGTGCCAATTTTAATGAACTGGTTTTACTGGTCATACCAGATATTGTGCTTTAATAAAAAGCACAGCGAGAAAGGGTGCATGGATGTGGGTCAAAGTATGCTGCAAAAACGTGCAAGTGTAAGCTTTGGGCAATTGGATTTGAGATTAATGAGGATATTTAGTTGTTGTGTCTTGAAAAATAAACACCTGCACGTTGTGCAGCACCGATAATATGCGCATGCATGGCTTTTTCAGCAGCCTGTGCATCCTGATTAAACAATGCCTGCAAAATTAGCTCATGTTCTTGAATTGTTTTAAATGCCAGATTAGATTGAGCAAAAGGCAGGATTTGACTCTTTTTAATCCATTCTGTATGCATTTTAAGTGTTTGAATAATTGATTGATTATGACTTAGATCAATGAGGTGTTGATGAAATGCATAATCCGATTCAGATGCTGTTTGCCAGTTTTGTTCTTTAATTGCTGTCGCAAGTGCTTGATGCTGCTGTTGCAGTTTCAACTTATCTGTTTCGGTTAAATATTCACACGCCAGCAGCGCACAAAAACCTTCCAGTACGTAACGCAATTGATAGAAATCTTTAAGTGAAACTCGATGCTCGCCATCCCATTGCTCTGCTGCTTGGCTGTGCTGAGAAATCACGTAAACGCCTTTACCTGCCTTGATTTCCAATAAACCTAAAGCAGCAAGACGGGTCAGTGCTTCACGTAAAGAGGCACGGCTGATTCCCAATTGAATAGCAAGATCCCGTTGTGAAGGTAAGACAGAGCCGACCGCATAAGTATTTTGTTGAATGCGTTGATGAATGATTTCCACCGCTTGCTCAGTCACCTGAGATGATTTTCCATTGAGCATCGCTTGTGGGCTCATAGACAACGCAGCCTAAATATAAAAATAAACAGTTTGATTCTACACAAAATTTATCTTTTTGTTGGCGCTCTTGATTAAAAATAGCTATATTTTTAACAACAGGTCAGACCAGTTGGACTGGATCTTGCATAATAGACTAGAAATGAAACCTTCAGGATTGATCAATGACAGTGCATATTGCCAAAGCCGTAACTTTACCGACCCATTTGCAAACATTAACCAATCTCGCTGATGCCAGAATCGGTGCAAGTATTGTGAGCTGTTCTGATGAGTTTTTTGCAAAAGCGGAGCGAATGCTGCAAAACACACCAGCTCAGTTTGTTGAGGGAAAATTTGATGACCATGGCAAATGGATGGATGGGTGGGAAACACGGCGTAAGCGAGAAGCTGGCTATGACTGGTGCATTGTTCGTTTAGGTGTAACAGGAAACGTATCAGGATTTGATATTGATACCTCATTTTTTACAGGGAACTATCCAGCATCTGCATTGATTGAGGGTTGTTATGCACTAGATAATGAGCTGGATGATGTGGAATGGACGTCTTTATTAGAAAACTCAGTTTTATCTCCAGATCAGCATCATTTCTTTGATTGTGTTGCACAGAAAATTACCCATATTCGACTTAATATTTTTCCTGATGGTGGGATTGCACGTTTAAGAGTTTATGGTCGAGTCGTGGTCGACCATGTAGATACCACCCAGCAGATTGATCTGATTGGGTTAAAAAATGGTGGTCGTATTGTGGCATTTAGTGATGCGCATTTTGGGCATCCCAATAATCTACTGAGCCCAGACCGTGGCTTAAATATGGGCGATGGTTGGGAGACCAAACGCCGTCGTGCACCAGGGTTTGATTGGTGCATTATTGCCTTGGGGCAAACTGGGCAGATTGAAAAAATTGAAGTGGATACTGCCTATTTTAAAGGCAATTTTCCTGCATTTTGTTCGATCCAGGCTGCTTATGTTGAAAATGCAACAGATGCACAACTGATTCCACAGAGTATGTTTTGGCCCTTTTTATTGGAACAGCAGCCTTTGACGATGGACAATATTCATGAATACGTTGCAGAAGTGCTTGAGCAGCAAAAAGTGAATTATATCCGCCTCAATATGATTCCAGATGGGGGAATTAGTCGACTTCGTTTATGGGGCAAAGTGGTTAAATAGTTTCCTAATTGGATAGCCTTATTGTGATCCAATGAGGCTAATCATATCTTTAAGAGCATACAATGGTGAATGAAAAAAATATTCAGATTCAGCCTCTGACTCAAACTAATTTTGCACCTTTTGGTGATGTGATTGAGAAGAATCGTGATGATATGATTTCAATCAATCAAGGGCTTACCGAACGTTACCATGCGTTATCACTGGCACAAGTTTCAGGAGAGAATGTAGCAGTAGGGATGAGTATTTTTCATAATCTTTTTGCAACACAGATTCCGTTTCAGATTGAGATGTTAGAACGACATCCTTATGGCTCTCAGTCTTTTATTCCATTGCAGCAACAGAAATTTATTATTGTTGTGGCATTGCCTTTGGATCAGAGACAACCAGATGAACAACAGATCTATGCTTTTATTAGCAATGGACAGCAGGGAATTACCTATCATCAAGGGGTATGGCACCACCCATTAATTACTTTAGAAGCAGATAGTGATTTTTTAGTGGTTGATCGGATTGGTAGCGGTAGTAATTGTGATATACACCATTTATCTCAGTCATATTGGATCACTGAAGCTTTAATGCAATCTGAAATTGTAAATCTCTGACGATATAAATTCTATTGAAAGAAAATATATACTTTAAAATATTGGAAGGTCGATCATTTTAATTTAGAATTCGAAAACATATAGATAATCTCGTATCTTTATTATTTTCTAATGAAAATTTTCTGTTTGCAAAAAATATTAATTTTATATGTCTAAGAATCGTTATGTCGCACGAGACCTACTTGAACAGCATATCAAGCAAAAGAAGCTTGAGAAATTAGAACAAAGACGTTTAGCAGTTGAACAACAAGCTAAAGAAAAAAGAAAAGCGAAAGTACATATCACTTTTTTTATTATTGTATTTGCTTTACCGTTATTTTTATTTCCAGCATATCCACACAATCAGTGGCAGTATGATATTTATCGTTATATCACTGAGGAAATGTTTATCATCGTTGGTACCAAAGGTCCGTTGCCTTTTTTTACGATTCTTGCAAGTATTTATTATAGCGTTGTAACTTCTATTTTTGGTTGCTATATGTGCTTTTCATTTATTAAGAGCGTTGGTATAAACAAAGAATTCCAAGAAAATATTTACAGTAAGTTCTTTCAAGCTGAATTTAAGACTTCAAAAACGTATCCATGGCTTGAAAAGCCATTCATCAAAAAAACGATTGTTTCAGGTATATTCCTCTTATGTTTTTTAATCGGCATACTACATTTTCTCCATGATGAAATTTCCTTTCAGGATGGCAGTCGTAGGGGAGCACTTATCCAATTAAGTTATAATTATCGGATCGGCGTAATTTTTTGGGAAGCCTGTATTAGTACTATTACGGTCTTTCCTTTTTTTATTTTGGTTTTTTATTCGTTTATCTGTTTAACTTTTTTTTCAGGGGGATTAGGCACTGGAAGAATTATTATTCCCCAAAAAGCACCTCACAAAACAACTCAAAAAAGATCGAGAAAGAAGGCTCAAATAAAACAAAAGGTTAAATAGCAAGGATGTTTTTATGAGATTGCATGTTTATTAAATTTTTTTTTCAAATTTATACTCTATTACTTCATCATGCTTTTGTTTTATGTTGATATGGATGATATTTATACCAATGCTCTGCAATCTGTTGACGGGTGCAAATCCAGACGCGATCATGATTTTGCACATAGTCCAAGAAACGTTGTAGCGCCTTAAAGCGGGCAGGACGTCCTAAAATTCGGCAATGCATGCCAATCGAAAGCATCTTGGGTGAGGTCGTTCCTTCAGCATAAAGAACATCGAAAGCATCTTTTAAATATTCAAAGAAATCCTCACTGCGATTAAAGCCAGTCGGTGAAGCAAACTTCATGTCATTGGTATCGAGCGTATAGGGAATAATTAAATGCGGACGTATTTCGCCTGCTTGGTTATTAAATGTTGTCCAAAAGGGTAAGTCATCGCCGTAATAATCACTGTCATATTGTACATGATCATATTCAGCCAATAATTGACGGGTATTCGGACTATCACGACCTGTATACCAACCCGTTGGCATTTCACCAAATAGGTCTTTGAAAATTTGCATGGCTTCAGCCATATGTTGCTTCTCGGTTTCAAGATCAATATTTTGATAATGAATCCAGCGTAAGCCATGAGAGACCACATCATAGTTGTGCTGTTTAATCGCTTCAACCACCAGAGGGTTTCGTTGCAGTGCCATCGCCACAGCAAAAATGGTCATAGGTAATTGGCGTTTGGCAAATTCCTGTTGAATACGCCAGAAACCTACCCGTGAGCCATATTCATAAATTGAATCCATCGAAAGGTGTCGTGCAGGATAACTCTCAGCACCACTGATTTCAGATAAAAACTGTTCCGAGCCTTCATCACCATGCAGGATATGCTTTTCCCCGCCTTCTTCATAGTTCAGCACAAACTGGACAGCGATCTTTGCTTGATTTGGCCATTGAGCATGTGGAGGCTGGTCTGCATAACCGACCATGTCTCGCGGGTAATCTGCTGTTAAATCAAAGTCTGTACTGGACCGAACCATAGCGATGCCTGAATTGTGAAATCATTGAATCTTCACATCAAATTACTCGATAGAATAATTGAGTGTCAAATATTATATTTATCAAAATCAATATCTTGTGTGATTTGTTTTGGTGCAAAAATACAATTTATTTAGCAAATATGCTTTAACATGCGTGATTTTAGTGCTTCCATTTCTGCAATAATTTGATTCATCATGATTTGAGCAATCCGAGAAAGTTGCCGTTTTGGTGCAACACATAACGCAACGGTAATTGGATGCAGTCCATGGTCGTCAATTGCCCTAAATACAAATTCTCCACTTTCAATATATGGTGCGGCATCCAGATAGCTCATGAGGCCAATCCCTAAATTTTGTCTGAGTAAGGAAATCATCATACGAATATCATTACATGCGATTTTATGCCGTGGATGAAAGTCCTGTTTTTTATACAAGGCCGTGACATGGTCATGAATAATCAAAGGTTCGGCGGGCAGAATATGATTGAACTCCAAAGTATCTGAGAAATAGATTTTTTCCTTATGCGCTAAATGATGTTGCTTTGGAATCACAAAGCCTAAGGGCATTTCAATAAATGCACTGATCTGTAACTGATGCTGATGTTTGGGATTGAGAATTAAGCCAAAGTCGAGGTCGGCAGCCATCACCAGATCAGCGACACTGTCACTGTCCAATACACGAATCTGAAAATTAATCCATGGATATTGCTGGTGAATCGATTGAATTACTGTACTGACAAAGCTTTCGCTCAATGCTGAAATCATTCCAAAATCAATCGAGCCTCGTTGCAACCCTTGGATTTCATGCAAACGTTTTTGTGTGATTTGAAAGTCTTTTTGCCAAGTGCGTAAATCGGCATAGAGCAATTCACCAGCCAAAGTCAGTTTTAACCCATTCGGAAGTCGTTCGAATAAGCTCACTCCAAGTTCTTCTTCCGCTAGAACAATTTGCCGATGGACTGCGGATACAGAAATGAAAAGTTGATCGGCTGCCTTTCTCAAGCTTCCTGTTTTGGCAACGGCCATAAAATAATCGGCAAAACGTGAAAATGGCAGTGCCATCGCATGCTCTCAAGATAAAACTGATCCAAATGCAAAAGCAATTTTAATGCCTGTGGCGTTCTAATTTTTAGAATGATGCATATAAATCATTTTAATAGACGAAGTTAAGCTTGTATTACACACTGCAAATCACAGAGAAAACATTAAAAAATGAGCACAGGATATGAACGCGATTCCATTCATCAATCTTCCAAATAAGCCATGTCATAGCCAATTTGATGATCAGGATTGGCAGATTCTTGCGCAGCATTGGTATCCAGTCGCACGCATTCAAGACGTAACTCACAAACCACAGCAAGTCACTTTATTGGATATGAATTTGGCCTTGTATAAAACCGAAACAGGACAGATTCATTTAGCGCGGGATATTTGTCCGCATCGCGGTGTGCCGTTGAGTAAAGGCTGGGTTGAGGGTGAAACCATTATTTGTCCTTATCATGGCTTACATTTTAATGAAGAGGGTAAATGTACCAAAATCCCAGCTCAACCTGATTTAACTAAAATTTCAGATCGATTTTCTCTGACCAAGTTTCCTGTAGTTTTAAAATATGGCTTGGTCTGGACCAGTCTTTTAGGTAGAGATGAAAGTTTGGCTAATTTTCCTGTGCTAGAGACTTGGGAACATGATGAACATCAAGCCATTTTGCCACCTTCAGTCGATATTGCAGGTTCAAGTGGTCGTCAATTAGAAGGTTTTATTGATGTCGCACATTTTGCTTGGGTGCATCATCAGGCCTTTGCCGATCGAGATAATCCTGTTGTGCCTAAATACTCGACTGAACGTACTGATTATGGTTTGCATACCAACTACACCAGCAATGTCAGTAATTATCCGCATGGGATGCAGCATTTAGCACCTGATGATTTTGTGTGGGAACGGATTTTTGATGTTTATCCACCATTTTCAGCGGTACTGACGATTCATTTTCCTAATAATGGAATGCTCAAAATTTTAAATGCGTGCTGCCCAATTTCACATAACAAGACCCGTTTATTTGTACCATTAACGCGTAATTTCGATACTACCGGGGATTTACAGGCAGTCTATGATTTTAATGCGCAGATTTTTGCAGAAGATCAAGAGATGGTTGAGGCACAAAAGCCAGAAGAATTGCCTTTAGATATTGGTATGGAGGCACATTTTGAAGCGGATCGCTCATCGACCATGTACCGTCGTATTTTGGCAGAATGGGGTTTAAGTAAGCGCTATACGGTATAAGTGGAAGAGGGATTTTTAAAATATAAATTTGGAGAAAAAGAGACTTTTGCACGAAATAGGTTATTTGTATAGGCTTGTATATACAATTTGCATCAATTCAATATACAATGACTTATAGTATTTAGTATGAGTTTTAGCCAATGTCAAGAGCGACAAAGCAAAACGATTTAGATTTGTCCTTAGAAGAAGATAGTCCTGTTCCTTTGTATCTGCGTGTGAAACAGATGATTTCACAAAAAATTTATGAGGGTACATGGACCGTTAATAAAAAAATTCCTTCTGAAAGTGAATTGGTCAATTTACTCGGTTGTAGTCGGATGACCGTGAATCGTGCCTTGCGTGAACTCACCAGCGAAGGTTTGTTGGTGCGTATACAAGGTGTCGGTTCTTTTGTTGCAGAAGGACAGGGTCGAACGGCTTTATTCCATGTCAATAATATTGCTGAAGAAATCATTGCCCGGAATCATAAACATCATGCCGAAGTATTGGTACTTGAACAGATTCAGGCCAATGCTGAACAAAGCATGTTGATGCAGATTCGTGAAGGGCAAAAGCTATTTCATTCGATCATTGTGCATTATGAAAATGATGTGCCTGTACAGATTGAGGACCGTTTAGTCGATCCTGTTTTAATTCCTGATTATTTGTCGCAAGACTTTAAATCAATTACGCCAAATGCTTATTTAATGTCTAAAGCACCTGTGACGGAAGGTGAGCATGTGGTGACAGCGATTTTAGCCTCAGCGCAAGAATGTAAATGGCTGAAAATTAATAAGACCGAACCTTGTCTGTTGATTCGTCGCAGAACATGGTCAAATAAACAACTGATTTCCAGTGCGCGATTGATTTATCCAGGTAGCCGTTATTATCTGGAAGGTAAATTTACCCAATGATTAAGCAGTTAAGCAGTGCTGATTATCAACAAATGCTGTGGAAAAATGGTGCAGGTTATACCGTTGAACTGGCGCGTAGTGCTGGTGAAAATCTGGATACCTTTGCTTGGCGTATTTCCATGGCAGATGTCAAAAGCTCAGGTGGTTTTTCCAGATTTAACGGAATGCAGCGTATCTTAACCGTGCTTGAAGGTCATGGCATCGGGCTTAGTATTGATGACAAGCATGAAGCTCTAGCGACTTTGCAATCGGTGCAGTTTAGTGGTGAAAGTGCGACCCGTTGTGAATTGATTGATGGGCCGATTCGGGATTTTAATCTGATTTATGATCCCAAGCAGTTTCATGCGCGTTTGCAGTGGTATTTTGAGCCGACAAAGACTGAGATTTTTAGCTCAGCCGATCTGATTTTTATATTTAATCAGAGTACAGAGCTGTTAGATATTGAAATTGATGGGCAGGTTTTTCAATTGCAGCATCATGAAAGTCTTCACATTGAGCATGAAAAATCACTCAAAAATATTGTTTTGAATCCACAGATTTTAAAGCAAACTTGTCTAATTGAACTGATAAAAATCTAGTTTTCTTATTTTTTTGAGAACACATACAGCCTTAGGTTGTATGTGTTTTTTTATTGTTTATAAAAAATAAATCAATTTATTTCATTGGCTTGTAATTTATTTTCATAAAATATTTGAAAAGCATCTTTTCAATATAAAAGTTTTGTGTAGTATATGGATGTATATACAAGTTAATACATTGCTATACAGTAAAAGCAGATTAATTTGCTGATTCAAACTCAATGGAAGGAGTCCGATTGTGACAACAACGACAACAAAATTTCGTGATGTAGAAATTCGCGCACCGCGTGGTACACAGCTCAATGCCAAAAGTTGGTTAACAGAAGCACCATTGCGTATGTTGATGAATAATCTTGATCCTGATGTTGCAGAAAATCCAAAAGAACTCGTTGTGTACGGTGGTATCGGTCGTGCTGCACGTAACTGGGAATGTTTCGACAAGATCGTTGAAACGCTGAAGAATTTAGAAACTGATGAAACCTTGTTGGTTCAATCTGGTAAGCCAGTGGGCGTATTCAAAACTCATAAAGATGCACCGCGTGTTTTGATTGCAAACTCGAATCTTGTTCCTCATTGGGGAACTTGGGAGCATTTCAATGAATTGGATGCCAAAGGTTTGGCAATGTATGGGCAAATGACAGCAGGTTCTTGGATTTATATTGGTAGCCAAGGCATTGTACAAGGTACTTATGAAACTTTCGTTGAAGCAGGTCGCCAACACTACAACGGCGATTTAACAGGTCGTTGGGTCTTAACGGCTGGTTTAGGTGGTATGGGCGGTGCACAACCTTTGGCTGCAACACTGGCAGGCGCATGTTCATTGAATATTGAATGCCAACAAACCAGTATCGATTTCCGCTTACGTACCCGTTACGTCGACGAGCAAGCAACTGATTTGGATGATGCGTTAGCGCGTATTGAAAAATATACTAAAGAAGGCAAGGCTGTTTCGATTGCACTGCATGGCAATGCTGCTGAGATTTTACCTGAATTGGTTCGCCGTGGTGTACATCCAGATATGGTGACTGACCAAACCAGCGCACATGATCCGTTGAATGGTTATTTACCCATTGGCTGGACATGGGAAGAATACCGTCAACGTGCGAAAACTGAACCAGAAGTCGTGGTGAAAGCAGCTAAACAATCGATGGCGCAACATGTTCAAGCGATGCTGGACTTCCAGAAAATGGGTGTTCCAACTTTCGACTATGGCAATAACATCCGCCAAATGGCGCAAGATGAAGGCGTAGAAAATGCCTTTGATTTCCCCGGCTTCGTTCCTGCCTATATCCGTCCATTGTTCTGTCGCGGTGTTGGTCCATTCCGTTGGGCTGCACTTTCAGGCGATCCAGAAGATATCTATAAGACAGATGCCAAAGTAAAAGAGTTAATCCCAGATGATGAACATTTACATCGCTGGTTGGATATGGCGCGTGAACGCATCAGCTTCCAAGGTTTGCCAGCACGTATTTGCTGGGTGGGTTTAGGTTTACGTGCAAAACTTGGTTTGGCATTTAATGAAATGGTTCGTAGCGGCGAACTTTCAGCACCGATCGTGATTGGTCGTGATCACTTGGATTCAGGTTCAGTCTCTAGTCCTAACCGTGAAACCGAGTCAATGAAAGATGGTTCAGATGCCGTATCAGACTGGCCGTTATTAAATGCCTTGCTCAATACTGCTGGCGGTGCGACTTGGGTGTCATTGCATCACGGTGGTGGTGTAGGTATGGGCTTCTCTCAACATTCAGGCGTGGTAATCGTGTGTGATGGTACCGATGAAGCAGCAGCACGAATTGCACGTGTACTGACCAATGACCCTGCAACAGGGGTAATGCGTCATGCCGATGCGGGTTATGACATCGCGATTGATTGTGCCAAAGAGCAAGGCTTGAACTTGCCAATGATCACACAATAAACAGACAAGGACATTACGATGCTTTTTGCAATTGTGTAAGCAGCATCGTAAGAGAACAATAGAGTGCAAAACAGGACGCCAATAATGGAACTTCTAATTCAACCCGGCAAACTTAGCTTAGCAGATCTCCGCCACGCTTATTTAAATCCAATCAAAGTGAAACTCGATGACAGCGCTTCTGCTGGCATCAATGCAAGTGTTGCTTGTGTCGAACAAATCGTCAATGAAGGCCGTACGGCTTACGGGATCAATACGGGTTTTGGATTACTTGCATCAACTAAAATTGCACCAGAAGACCTAGAGCAATTACAGCGTTCTTTAGTGCTGTCACACGCTGCTGGCGTGGGTGAGCCGCTTGATGATGCGATGGTGCGTCTGATCATGTTGCTTAAAGCAAATAGCTTGGCACGTGGCTTTTCAGGTATTCGCCGTAAAGTGATCGATGCGATTTTGGCGTTGATCAATGCAGAAGTTTATCCACATATTCCATTAAAAGGTTCTGTTGGTGCTTCTGGTGACTTGGCACCGCTCGCACATATGTCTTTGGTGTTATTAGGCGAAAGTAAAGCACGTTATAAAGGTGAATGGTTGCCAGCAGTTGAAGCACTTAAAATTGCAGGTTTAGAACCTATTTCTTTAGCGGCGAAAGAAGGCTTGGCACTGTTAAATGGTACGCAAGTTTCAACCGCTTATGCTTTACGTGGTTTGTTTGAAGCAGAAGATTTATTTGCAGCTGCAACGGTGTGCGGTGGTTTAAGTGTTGAAGCCATGTTGGGTTCACGTGCGCCATTCGATGCTCGTATTCATGAAGTTCGTGGTCAACGTGGTCAAATTGATGTTGCTGCTGCCTATCGTGACTTATTGACTGAATCGAGTGAAATTTCACATTCGCATGAAGATTGCAGCAAGGTTCAAGACCCATACTCACTGCGTTGCCAACCTCAGGTGATGGGGGCGTGCTTGACTCAAATTCGTCAAGCTGCAGAAGTACTAGCGATTGAATCAAATGCCGTGTCGGATAACCCATTGGTGTTTGCAGCAGAAGGTGATGTGATTTCTGGGGGGAATTTCCATGCTGAACCTGTTGCCATGGCAGCGGATAACTTGGCATTGGCCATTGCAGAAATTGGTTCACTGTCTGAACGCCGTATTTCGATGATGATGGACCGTCATATGTCACAGTTGCCGCCATTCTTGGTTGCCAATGGTGGGGTCAATTCAGGCTTCATGATTGCTCAAGTAACAGCCGCTGCGTTAGCAAGTGACAATAAAGCACTTGCACATCCTGCCAGTGTTGATAGTTTACCGACCTCTGCAAATCAGGAAGACCATGTTTCTATGGCACCGAATGCGGGCAAACGTTTGTGGTACATGGCTGACAACGTTCGCGGCATTCTTGCAGTTGAGTGGTTAGGTGCATGTCAGGGTCTTGATTTCCGTGAAGGTTTGAAGAGTTCTCCAAAACTTGAGCGCGCGCGTAAAGTGCTGCGTGACCAAGTGCCTTATTACAGTGAAGATCGTTTCTTTGCGCCCGATATCGAGCAGGCGAGTGAACTGCTTGCAAGTGGCTGCCTGAACGAATTACTCATTCCACAGCTATTACCGAGTTTGTCTGAAGTGTGATCAATAAAACGGTCACATGGAGTGGCCGAATCTAACTAAATTTCCTCAAGGATTGGAGATTATAATGTCACAACACTCCACATTACAGCGGGGGTTAAACACCCGCCATATTCGTTTTTTGGCATTGGGTTCAGCCATTGGGACAGGACTCTTTTACGGTTCGGCAACTGCCATCAAAATGGCAGGTCCGTCCGTATTACTCGCATATATCGTTGCAGGGATTGCAATTTATATCGTGATGCGTGCGCTTGGTGAAATGGCTGTACATAATCCAGTGTCGGGTTCATTCAGCCATTATGCCTCGCAATATATTGGTCCACTCGCAGGATTTACGACGGGTTGGACTTATGTGTTTGAGATGATCATCGTTGCGTTGGCAGATGTGACGGCTTTTGGGATTTATATGGGATTCTGGTATCCCGATGTGCCACGCTGGATCTGGATTTTGTCGTTGATCATGTTCTTGGGTGCAATCAACCTGATTCACGTCAAAGTCTTTGGTGAACTGGAATTCTGGCTTTCAATTGTCAAAGTCACTGCGATTGTGGCCATGATTGTCGGTGGTTTAGGCCTGATGTTCTATGGTTTCCATGCTGACCACAGTGGTTTTACCACAGGCATTCAAAATTTATGGATTCATGATGGCTTTATGCCAAATGGGATTGCAGGTTTAGTTGCATGTTTATCTGTGGTGGTATTTGCTTTTGGTGGTATTGAAATTATTGGGATCACTGCGGGTGAGTCTAAAGACCCGAAAACGTCGATTCCTAAAGCGATTAATGCAGTACCGGTACGTATCTTGTTGTTCTATGTCATGACGATTTTTGTACTGATGTCGATTTTCCCATGGAATCAAATTGGTAGCCAAGGTAGCCCATTTGTACAAATCTTTGAAAATCTAGGCATTAAGTCTGCCGCTACTGTTTTAAATATCGTGGTAATTACTGCGGCCATTTCTGCAATCAATAGTGATGTATTTGGTGCGGGTCGTATGCTTTACGGCATGTCGAGTCGTGGACAAGCACCTCAAGTGTTCCAAAAAATCTCTAAAAATGGTGTGCCTTGGATGACTGTTGTGGTGATGGCAGGTGTATTGATGATCGGTGTGGTGTTGAACTACATGATCCCAGAAAATGTGTTCATCATCATTGCTTCAATCGCAACATTCGCAACAGTTTGGGTGTGGCTCATGATTTTGCTTTCTCAAGTTGCGATGCGTCGCAAATTGTCTAAAGCGGAGATTAAAGAGCTAGATTTTCCTGTGATTGGTTGGCCATATGCACCTGCATTTGCAATCGCATTCATGCTGTTTATTTTGGCCATGATGGGATATTTCCCAGACTCACGCCCTGCGATTTATGTCGGTGCAACATGGTTAATTTTACTTTGGATTGCTTATACCATTTGGGTCAAACCGAAGCAAAACACAGTCAAAGAAAATCAAACTATGCAGCATCAAAATATCGAAATGGAAAGCTAATGATCAAACTGCTCAGGTGTAAGCCATGCCTGAGCAGTGAGAGGAACTTTGAATGAAAAAGCTTTGGAAAAACTGTCATATCGCCACCATGCAAGATGGACAGTACTCCAGTATTGAGAATGCTGGAATTGTTACTATGGGACAGCATATTCACTGGATTGGAGCATTTAAAGACCTTCCTGCCGATGCTTATGCTGAAACCATTGATCTGAATGGAGCATGGGTCACACCGGGTTTGATTGATTGTCATACCCACAGTGTATTTGGTGGCAACCGAAGTGTTGAGTTTGAAAAACGCTTGCAAGGTGTTAGCTATGCTGAAATTGCAGCGAGCGGTGGTGGCATTGCCAGTACGGTTCGTGCCACCCGCGAAGCCAGTGAAGAACAGTTATTGGCTTCGGCATTGAAACGCGTTCGTTGTTTGCTTCAAGATGGTGTCACCACCATTGAAATTAAGTCTGGTTATGGCTTGGACTATGTCAATGAACGTAAAATGCTGCGTGTGATTCGTCAAATTGCAGACATCTTGCCAATAACAGTACGCAGTACTTGTTTGGCTGCCCATGCTTTACCGCCTGAGTATAAGGATCAAAGCGATGCTTATATCGAGCATATCTGCAATGAAATGCTGCCAAAATTACACCAAGAAGGTCTGGTCGATGCTGTCGATGCATTTTGTGAATATTTGGCCTTTTCTCCTGCTCAAGTTGAACGTCTATTTAAAACTGCCCAGTCTTTAAATCTACCCATTAAACTGCATGCTGAACAATTGTCTTCACTTGGCGGTTCAAGCTTGGCTGCGCGTTATCAAGCCTTATCGGCAGATCATTTAGAGTTTATGACTGAAGATGATGTGAAGGCAATGGCGGCGGCTGGAACGGTGGCGGTGTTATTGCCTGGCGCATTTTATTTTCTGAGAGAAACCAAATACCCACCGTTAGAAAGTTTGCAGCAACATGGGGTGCGGATTGCCTTATCCAGTGATTTAAATCCAGGAACTTCACCAGCTTTATCTTTACGCTTAATGATGAATATGGGCAGTACCTTATTCCGTTTAACCCCTGAGCAAACCTTAGCAGGTGTGACGACTCATGCAGCGCATGCACTGGGCTTACAAGATACTCACGGGACCTTGGAGACAGGTAAAGTTGCTGACTTTATTGCGTGGGATATCGAGCATCCTTCTGAGATTGTCTATTGGTTGGGTGGAGATTTGTCAAAGCGAATTATTCGGCATGGCAATGAAATATCAATCTAGTTTTAGACTTATTTAAAAAGAGTTTGCAGGATGAATCATTCATTTACATGGCAGGGACGTAAAGATGGCGAGGGTGCTGCACATCTGCGCATTCATCAAGTCATCAATACT
Source organism: Acinetobacter sp. ANC 3882 (assembly GCF_022549545.1). Classification (NCBI taxonomy): domain Bacteria; kingdom Pseudomonadati; phylum Pseudomonadota; class Gammaproteobacteria; order Moraxellales; family Moraxellaceae; genus Acinetobacter; species Acinetobacter sp. ANC 3882. The sequence continues at coordinate 32,666 of NZ_JAKZGB010000011.1, forward strand.
AGTCCACGTGCGGATTACGCCTTAATTGGTTTTAGTTCCGATGAAGGTGTAAAGCGCAATAAAGGACGCTTGGGTGCAGCAGATGCTCCCGACAGCATTCGGGCGCAATTGGCCAATTTACCTGTACATCAACCCATCACGATCACAGACATTGGTACCGTGGTCTGTGACGGTTCAAAACTAGAACAGGCACAGGCTGAGTTGGCAGAACAGGTGGAAAGAAGCTTAAAACAGGGGATGAAACCCATTGTTTTAGGTGGTGGCCATGAAGTGGCGTTTGGTAGCTTCTCTGGCTTGTTCCAATATCTACAAAATAATGAACCGGATAAGAAGATCGGTATCATCAATTTTGATGCGCATTTCGACCTGCGTGAAGCGGAACAAGTGACATCAGGGACACCATTTTTAAATGCTGCAAAATTGTCTGAACAGCATCAGCAAGCATTTCATTATTTGTGTATTGGTGTAGCGAAACATTCAAATACTAAGGTTTTATTTGAAACCGCAGATCGACTGAACTGTACTTATATTTTTGACCATGAATTACAGCAACAAAATGTTGAAAATTTAATCGAAAAAATCACAGCTTTTATCGGAAAAGTTGACTATTTGTATATTACAGTTGATCTTGATGTATTTAGTGCTAGCATTGCGCCAGGTGTAAGCGCACCTGCGGTAAAAGGAATTGATTTATCAGTCTTTGACCCATTACTAGAGGCCATTAAGGAAACCGGAAAGATTAAAGTTTTTGATGTGGCGGAATGTAATCCACGGTTTGATTTGGATAGTAGAACTGCCAAATTGGCCGCTTATATAATTTTTAACTACATATTTGATTGATGGATCATGTGAATTCATCAAAAGGTTAAAACATGTCTAATTTATCTTATGTCTCTCAAAATGACGGTCCATGGGCAACTTACCTTGAACAGATCGAGCGTGTTGCTCCATATCTAGAAGGTTTAGAAGATTATGTGGACACATTGAAGCGCCCAAAACGTGCTTTGATCGTTGACGTGCCAATTGTTATGGACGATGGCACAATTCGTCATTTTGAAGGTTATCGTGTGCAACACAACTTGTCACGTGGTCCGGGTAAAGGCGGTATTCGCTATCACCCAGATGTAGATTTAAATGAAGTAATGGCACTTTCAGCATGGATGACAATTAAGACTGCGGTGGTAAATCTACCATTCGGCGGTGCAAAAGGTGGTATCCGTGTTGACCCGCGTCAACTTTCTCCACGTGAATTAGAACGCTTAACACGTCGTTATACCAGTGAAATCAGCCATATTATTGGCCCACAAAAAGATATCCCTGCACCAGACGTGGGTACCAATCCAAACGTCATGGGTTGGATCATGGATACTTATTCATCTGGTCAAGGTCATACTGTTACAGGTGTAGTAACTGGTAAACCAGTCCATTTAGGTGGCTCTTTAGGTCGTATTAAAGCAACAGGTCGTGGTGTATTTATCACGGGTCAACAAGTTGCTGAAAAAATCAAATTACCTTTAGACGGCGCTAAAGTTGCGGTTCAAGGTTTTGGTAACGTAGGTAGCGAAGCTGCTTATTTATTTGTTGAGTCAAAAGCTAAAATCGTAACCATCCAAGATCACACAGGTACGATTTACAACCCTGAAGGGATCGATGTTGCTGCATTAAAAACACATATGCAAACTCACCAAGGTGTAGGCGGTTTTGCTGGTGCACAAGTGATCAGTGATGAAGAGTTTTGGAATGTAGAGATGGATATTCTGATCCCTGCTGCATTGGAAAGCCAAATCACAGTTGAACGTGCGCAAAAGTTAACTGCCAAGTTAGTACTTGAAGGTGCCAACGGTCCAACTTTCCCAGAAGCGGATGATGTACTTGTTCAACGTGGTATCACTGTTGTACCTGACGTCATCTGTAATGCGGGTGGTGTAACTGTATCTTACTTCGAATGGGTTCAAGATATGTCGAGCTACTTCTGGTCTGAAGAAGAAATTAACGAAAGACTGGATAAGTTAATGATTCAAGCCATTAATGATGTATGGCATAAATCAAGCGAAAAAGAATGTACCTTACGTACTGCTGCCTTCATTTTAGGCTGTGAGCGTATCTTAAAAGCACGTAAAGAGCGCGGTATTTTCCCGGGTTAATTTTCTTTGCTTTTGAAACGACCTTAAGACTGATGTTTTAAGGTCGTTTTTTTTATGCTTTATTTAATCTAAGAAGAAATCTTTTTGCAGTTGGCGATTACCTGCAATACAAGCATATTGAGCAAAATCAGTGATACCCATACGCGCCAAAGCTTGTTCATCCGTCAGGCTTTGTCCAGTAAGTTCACCTTTGGCTGTGCTATAAATGGCAAAAGCTGCATCTGCCATGATTTCCGGTTTTCGGCTGAGCTGTTGTGTATTTTCTTCACCTAAATTTTTTGAAACCGCAGCTGTTGCGATGTAAGTTTCAGGCCAGAGGGTATTACAGGAAATACCATATTGACGGAATTCTTCCGCCATGCCTAAAGTCAAAATCGTCATCCCGTATTTAGACAGGGCATAAGGCGAGAGCATGCCTAACCATTTTGGCGACATATTCACAGGAGGTGATAAGCTTAAGATATGTGGATGCTCAGCCTGTTTCAAAAAAGGGAGAGCAGCTTGTGCGCAGATAAAAGTGGAACGATGATTAATACTTTGAATCAGATCATACTGTTTTAAGGAGGTTGCTTCTACGCCTGTTAGGGCAATGGCACCTGCATTATTAATCAGTACATCAATACCACCAAAGTTCTTGGCTGCTTGTTGCATGGCAGCATGAATCTGTTGTTCGTCTCTTACATCAAGCAATAATGGCAATGCTTTACCACCTGCGGCTTCAATCTCTTCCGCCACGCTATAAATCGTACCTGTTAATTTAGCCGTTTCGACTTCGGTTTTAGCTGCAATGATAACGTTGGCACCCGCATGTGCTGCTTTAATTGCAATTGCTCTGCCGATTCCTCGACTGCCACCCGTAATAAAAATAGTTTTTCCTTGCATATTTTTCATGAAGACTGCCTATATTTAATTTTTATAAAAGTTGAGTTAAACCATAAAGGGATGTGCAAATTTTTCAGGATTGTACAGTTGACGCTGTTTCGCAATGTCGACGATACGATGGCGTAACTGGCGTTTAATCACAGCATAGGTTAAACGATGCTTTTGAGACATGTCTTCCGCAAATTTAAAGACTTCGGAATGCAATGATTCTACGGGATGAATTTGATTGACTACTTGCGTCTCTAAACATTCAACCGCTGTCATTGATTTGCCCGTCAATGACATTTCCCAGATCGTATGTTGATTGGGAAGTAATTGCACAATTTCTGCAATCGCATCGGTAAAGGGAATGGTTAGTTTAACTTCGGGAAAGCAAAAGCGTCCTTTGTCTGCACGCATAAATCGAAAATCGCAACCCGATGCTAAAATTGCACCACCAGCATAGGCATTGCCATTAATTTCAGCGATGACAGGCAAGTTGAGCAAGGCCAAACGCAACAGCATATTTTCTAGTTGTAGGGTAAAGGCTTTCTTATCCTCTATGGATTGCTGCATTAGCCATGCTAAATCCAAGCCATTGCAAAACGTTTTTGGATGGTCACTTTGAATGACCAAACATGCATTGTGTTGATGACTTTCAATTTCATTAAATACTTCAATATACTCATTCAGTACATCTTGATTTAAGACATTTTCCTGATCGCCATTGGTTAATGTAAGAACATAAATGGACTGCTGTTGATCAAGCTTCATGGTTGCCATTTAAGTACATCCTCATTGTGCCATTGTTTATTATTGAAGCTATTATTTCGAATAAAACACTCGCACAATAGGTGTGGCTATGCCATATTGATGATCATTTTAGGACAGGATGTCTGTGATGCGAGATCCATTTGGGTTGTTTCAGGAAACCATCTCCGTATCTTATGCACATATTTTATTAGAAATTGTGTATAACTATGGTGTTGATACTCAAAGTATTTTCAATGGTACTGGTCTTGACTCGGTTGAAATAAAAAAGACTGATGCCAAAATGAGTGCGCATCAATGGTCGAAACTGGTCGTCAATGCCTTACGCTTGACAGGCAATCCACGGCTTGGGATTGAATATGGTTTTAAATTACGTCCAACTTCGCATGGTCCTTTAGGATTTGCATTTCTCAGCTGTACAGATGTAGAAACTGCTTTAAGCCTTTGCCAGCAGTATTTTTGTACGCGGATACAGAATTTCACGCCAGAATGGTACATCGATGACGACTTCGTCTATGTTTATCTGGATGATGTACATCCAGTGAAATTGGGTGATGCAGAACAATCGGATCAATTAAGGCATTTCCTATTAGAAAGTCTGTTATTTGGTGCGATTCATTTTCTGACTTTGTTTTCTGGACGTATTGCCGAAAACTGTGAGGTATTTGTGGATTGGGCGGGCGCCCAGAATTATAAAAAAATTGATTTATCTCAGGTCAAGATTCAATTTAATCAAGCACGCAATGGTTTACGCTTTCCAAAACAATATCTGCATTGTAAAAATCCAAACGCAGACCAAGTCGCTTTTCAGCAAGCAGTACTTTATTGTGAAAATGACAAGCTCAAATTAGTGAAAGAGGGTGCTCGTGATTTGCAAAAAAGTATTCGATCTGAATTGTTATATCACTCAAGCAATGCTTATCCAACGTTGTCTGTGATTGCCCAACGCTTGAATATGTCTGAGCGAACCATCAAACGGCATTTACAGGCGCAAGGAACGACCTTTTTACAGATTTTGGCGGAGGTTCGGTTTAATCAAGCGAAGAAATTACTGCAACAGCAGCAATACAGCATCCAAGATATTGCTGGTTTGGTCGGTTACGAAGAAGCCACCAATTTTATTCGCGCCTTTAAAAAGACTTTTGGGGAAACACCGAGCCAGTATCGGAAAAGGTGTTTAACTCAAGTCGATTAATCCGACGCAGCATGCTGAACAGTTTGAATAAACGATTCCAGTGAATGCTGAATCTGATCGGTCCATTCAAAAGAGCAATTCATACGAATAAAATGCTGATGTGAAGGCAGTACATTAAATAACGGGCTTGGTGCAACGCCTACCTGTTGCTGAATCAGTTGTTCATAAACCTGCATGCTGCTGACTTTGTCAGGGAGCTGAATCCATAGAAAATAACCACTTGGGTAATTATACACTTTGCAGTCTTGGGGTAGATGCTGCTTGAGATAGTGGAAAAACTGTTTCTTATTCTTTTCCAAAGCACGTCTGAGTGTTCTTAAATGTTTTTCATAATGATGATGTGATAAAAACTCAACCAGCGCATTCTGAATCAGCGCATTGGCTGAAATGGTACTCATCAATTGTAGATGTTGAATATGTTCTGAAAATTTACCTGCATACACCCAACCCATACGGAAACCCGAGCCTAAGGTTTTAGAAAAAGAAGAGCAGTGCAGTACCAGATTTTGTTGATCAAAATACTTCATTGGCAGCGGTTTTTGATTGCCATAAAACAATTCTTCATAGACATCATCTTCGATTAAATGAATCTGATGCTCATGCAGGAGCTTGGCAATTTTATATTTGATCTCATCACTGACCGTAAAGCCAATCGGGTTATGCGCATTCAGCATAAACCAACACACTTTGATCGGATAGTTTTTGATGACTTGCTCAAAGGCTTCGATATCGAAACCATGTTGCGGGTGCTCAGGAATCGTAATAACCTTTAAGCCCAAACGCTCAGCAGCCTGCCAGGCACCATAGAAAATGGTTTGCTGCAATAAAATATAATCGCCTGGTTGGGTAATCGCTTGCAGCGAAAGATTGAGAGCCTCTAGGCCACCAGATGTAATGACAATGTCATCTGCATCTGTTGGAATCCCTTGCATACAATAGCGTTGCGCAATTAAATTTCTAAGTGCCAAATTACCTGGTGGTAGATTAGAAGTTTGGTCATAACTATGTCGATTACGGGAAAGTTGCCCCATGATCTGAATCAGCTTGGGTGGATAGAGCAATTGGCTATCGGGAAAAGCAGAGCCTAGTGGACTGACTTGTTTGGATTGAATTGATTTAAGATATTTAAAAACCAACGAGTTGATTTCAATTTTCGGATTTAAAGAGACCACCGAATAGGCTTGTGGAATCTGGATGTTATTTTGCTCAGCCACAAAATAACCTGACTTTTCTTTAGAATAAATCAAACCTTGCGCTTCCAGTTCTTGGTAAGCGTTCATCACGGTAATTAAGCTAAAACCTGACCTTTGTACCTGCTCACGTAAAGAAGGAAGCTTGGTATGTGGTTTCCATGACCCATTTTCAATGAGAAGTTTCAGGTTATGTGCTAATTGTTCTGATTTATACATAAGGTATAGTGAATCCGTTTAGATGGAATAACTTAAGCCAAGCTATTCCATCCATCATTTAATAAGCAAACATCAATAACAGCCTAAATAGGCCAGCAATGATAGCGAGTGCAAAAAAACCAACTAACCATAAGATTATAAACCATTGAGTTTGGCTTAAATGCAGAGATTTTATTTTCATGCAAAGCTCCTAGTGATAGCCTTCATCACCGACACGGACCTTATCTCGAAATACCCAGTAGGAAACAATGGTATAGGCAATGATAATCGGGATTAGAATCACAGCACCCACAAGCGCGAATTTCTGACTGGAATGCGGTGCTGCCGCTTCCCAAATTGTGACTGAGGGTGGAATGATATTCGGCCACAGGCTGATCACAAAACCTGTGAAAGCCAAGAATACCAAGGCCAAGGTATAGATAAAAGGCTTAAAGTCTTGACGTGTTTTGCAGGCTTGAAGAATCAACGCCGTAAATAACAACACCAAAATAGGCACAGGACTAAAATACAGCAGATTTGGTAGAGCAAACCAACGAGCTGCGATTTCAGGATGTGTTAGTGGGGTATACAGACTGACACCTGCAAATACCACAAACAGAAGTATGATCAGCTTCGGCATCAAACGGTACATTTTGTCCTGTAGCTCATGATCGGTTTTCATAATCAGCCAGCCACAACCCAATGCTGCATACATGGCCACTACACCAAGCCCTGTAAAGAGTGCGAAAGGTGTTAACCAATCTAGACTTGAGCCTGAGAAAATGCCATTGGTGGTTTGAATGCCCTGAATATAAGCACCCAGAATCACACCTTGTAAGAAACTAGAGAGAATTGAACCCCAAATAAAGGCTTGATCCCATAAATGTTTGGTTCGATTGGCTTTAAAGCGAAACTCAAAGGCAACGCCACGGAAAATCAGTGCAATCACCATCAAGGTAATCGGCATGTACAACGCTGAAAGGACGGTTGAATAGACCAACGGAAAAGCTGCGAACAAGCCAGCACCACCGAGGACCATCCAAGTTTCATTACCATCCCAGACAGGTGCAACGGTGTTCATCATCACATCACGTTCTTCGCTGTTTTTAATGAAGGGAAATAGAATTCCAATACCGAGATCGAAACCATCCAGAATGACATAAATCAATACGCCAAGTCCGATAATACCAACCCAAATCAGAGAGAGATCAATCATGGTGTTTCTCCTTATTTGGATTTTGTGTATCAATAGTTTCATCAACCGCGCTTAAAGGACGCATCGGTGTTTTGAAATGTCCATGACCTGCGGGTTCAAGATCAATCGCTTCGATAAACTCAGGGCCTTTTTTCAGTAGCTTTAACATGTAATAAATACCGCTACCGAATACGATGCTATATACCACCACAAAGATAATTAAGCTGATACCCACTTGGTCGGCTGTGACGGTCTGTGATAAACCATCTTTGGTCCGCATCACGCCATAAATCACCCAAGGTTGGCGACCGACTTCAGTTGTCACCCAACCTGCAAGTAGCGCGATATAACCTGTTGGCCCCATCACAAAAGCGAATTTATGGAACCAAGATGAACCATAAAGCTTGCCTTTTTTACGTAACCATAATGCGATGAAAGAGAGTAGTACCATTAACATGCCCAGACCCACCATGACACGGAAGCTCCAAAACACAATGGTGGCATTGGGTCGGTCTTCAGGTGCAAAGTCCTTTAAGCCTGTAACTTTGCCTTCCATAGAATGGGTGAGAATCATACTGCCGAGATGAGGTATTCCGACCTCATAGAGATTTTCTTCTTTGTCCATGTTCGGAATGGCAAACAGCAGCAGTGGCATGCCTTCATTGTGGTTGGTTTCCCAATGACCTTCAATGGCTGCAAGTTTTGCTGGTTGGTGTTGCAAGGTATTTAAACCATGATTATCACCGATCACCACTTGCAGACATGAGGTGACCAACACCATCCAAAGTCCCATTGAAAATGATTTTTTGACCAGTTCATCACGACGGCCTTTAATTAAGTGCCATGCGGCAGTCCCAACGACAAGTAGAGAAGACACTAAAAAAGCAGCGGCTGCCATATGTGCAAAACGATAAGGGAAGGATGGGTTAAAGACGATGGCCCACCAATCTGTTGGAATAATAATGCCATTTTCAATCGTAAAGCCTTGTGGTGTCTGCATCCAGCTATTTGAGGATAGAATCCAGAACATGGAAATACAGGTGCCGATGGCAACCATCAACGTGGCAAAGAAGTGCGCTTTGGGACTGACACGTCCCCAACCAAACAACATGATGCCAAGGAATCCAGCTTCCAAGAAGAAGGCACTTAAGACCTCATAAGTAAGTAAGGGACCTGTAACGCTTCCTGCAATACGGGAAAATTCACTCCAGTTGGTTCCAAACTGATAGCTCATCACCACGCCTGAAACCACGCCCATTCCAAAGGCAACAGCAAAGATCTTGATCCAGAACTTAAATAAATCTTTATAAATCGGGTTTTGAGTACGCAGCCATTTCCACTCCAGCATGGTAAGAAAACAGGCCAAGCCGATAGAAGTGGCTGGAAAGATAATGTGAAATGACACAGTAAAGGCAAACTGTATTCGAGCTAATTCTAAAGCAGTGAGACCGAGATCCATATATCCTCTCCTATAACAGACCAGAGCAGTCGCTAGGAAAATGTGAAAGAATGGACTTAAACGATTGAAAATAAGCAGAACCTGAGAAAACCGTTACTTGAATATTTAAAAGCGCTTTAAGTTTTATTTATCATCCATTCTTCTGCTGTATATGAGTAGATACAATTTCTTCTTGTTTTTTTATAACAGATACGAGATGGATAAATGATCTGTTATATTTTTTTAGCGAAACTCTGTAGCTATTCAGTTGTTTGTACCTCATTCAAAATAACATACGTAACGATGCAGTGTGTTAAATCTTGATCAAGCATTGTAAGTCGTTTGAATGACAATAATTCTGATTGAATGGCGTATGACTATGTTTGTAACCAAAGAACTTAATGCGATGACTCAGCTTTTTCAAAGCAGAGAACCTTCGCAATCAGTACAAGAACAGTTACGGCTTGAATATGTGAATCTTGAAGCAACCTTATTGCGCGGTAAAGTTTTAAGAGACTTTTCAAAAGAAAAAGTTGCCTATATTGCACAAGCACCAATTGCTGAAAATGATAATAATCTGGGCTATTTATTTGCACCATTTATTATCGCCAATCTGAATCAGCCTGTGATTTATACAACACCAATTGCTGCACCAGTATTATCGATTTTGAATACATATTTTCAGGCCGAGAAAAGTGTCAACTTAAAAATTGAAGATGTTATTCATAGTTTAAAACTGTATATCGATTTGGTGGATGGTCCAAAAAGCGAGGAAGATTTTTTGTTCCGGAGCTTGGTCAAAGCCTTATGTCGGACTGATGTTTCGCATCTTTTCTTGATTACCCATTTGGCTGTCAATCATGAGCAACTGCAAACGCTTGAAGATTATTTTGCTGTGAAAATTCTTGTTATTGAGGCAGATCAATCTCCAAGCAAGATCACTGCTGACAATATAAATACCCGCAAATTGTTATTTAAAAACAAAGATGAATGGCACAAAAATGTGTGTACTTTATTTTCCAGTCTCAATGCAAACCTTATTGCGAATATTGGGCACTTTAACCAAGCACAAGCGGCTCATTTAATTGAAGATATGTTCTATTCAGAGCATATTTTTGAAAAGTTATCGGTTTATGCCGAATACATGCAAACCCGTATCCAGAATGGCGCGAGTTTTAAGGCTTTATCCATGGTGTAGATCATATCGAATTGAATTTTAGTATTTGAAAATAGGAGTAGAGCTTATGTCTCAAGAGCAATCAAAATTTCCTTATCTTGCTGTTGGAATCAGTATTTTACTTGGTTGTTTGTTTTTGGTGTTTTTCTTTTTGGCGGTGAGTAATCAGCCAGATTATATGCCATCACAACAAAAGCAGAATGCAGCGCAAGTACAGACAGCTGCTCAGCCAACTAAATAAGTTTTTGGTCGAATGCAGTACATTTTTTCTCTCTTACTGGTGATCCGAGCACTCACCAGTAAGTTTTTTTAATATTTAGATCACATTATACAATTAATAACGCCGTGGTGAGGTTCCCGTCCAACGTTTAAAAGCGCGCGAGAAGTTTTTGGTATTGGTATAGCCCAAATGGCTTGCAATATTTTCAAGTGATAAATTGGGATTTTTAAGGAGTTGAATGGCTTTTTCACATCTGACTTTATCAACCAGTTCTCGAAAATTTGTTCCTTCACTTTCCAGTTTTCGCTGTAGGGCGCGTTCAGACATTTGAACTTTCTTTAAGATTTCTGTTAATGGGCTTATTCCCATGGCTTCATCATAGATCAGGTCTTGTAGCGTGCTATTAAAGCTATTTTGTTTTAATAACTTACGCAACTGAGACTTGCATTCTTCACGTGCCAGACGTTCAGCAATGGCATCAGAATGCAGTAATGGAAGATCCAATATTTCTTTTTTAAATTCTAAACGAGTTGCAGCACGATTAAATCGGACTTCACCGGGAATTAAGGGTAGAAATTGATCAAAATAATCGGGTTTACTAAATTGAACATCAGCGAAACCTGTTAGTGCTTGCCCTGAGATGTTTTTACCCATCTGTGCAAATCCGAGGAGTAGCGCAATTTGAATGACTTCATCCAGATAATAGGCTTCGGTCTGTTCAAATAAGATAATCGCATGCTCATCCACGACATTGAGCTTGATGGTGTGGATACTGGATTGGAGTGAAATAAACTCCTGCGCAATATTGAGTGCTTGCTTTACATCTTTTGCGAGCATAGCTGCCATCCCCATCAAGCCATGACAGGTAATGGTCATTTGCATGCCCAGATAAAAACCGAATTCGAGTGCAGGGACTTGGGTCAGCTCCAGTGCACGCCTCAGAATGCCCATCACAATTTTGGCATCGGCTCTCCATAAAGGTTGTACCAATTGTTCTTGGGTCAAGCCTGAGCCGCTGAGTAGCTCATCCGCTGAAATATCCCAACGCGATACCACATCAACCATGAGCGCAATATAAGTGCCAGGAACTGTTCTTTCTAATGCTTTGTTTGAGGGCATAACCTTGATCGTCGGAAAATGATACCAAAATGGCGTGCTAGGAACTATTACAACATTTTTTTTTATTTAAAAATAGGCGCATCCGCACTTTGGCAGGTGATTGATGTTTCAGCATTCACTGCGAATCAAAGTGTTCAGATCGTTTAAAAATAGTACTAGGATCCGTAATGAAAAAAGGAATTTTGATTACAGTCTTTCTCACTGCATTTTCAACTACAACACGAGCAGAAGCTGATATCTGCGTGTTTGATTTACTTGGTAAGGCCGGAGAGTCTTACAAAATCGTAGAAGAATGGGCTTTGGCTGCAAAAGCTTGGAATGCAGATTTAAATCTTATTCCGTATCAAGACGAAGCCAAAGCACAAAATGACTTTGAAGCTGGGAAATGTGATGGGGTATCCATGACATCAATGCGAGCACGTAAATACAATAAATTTGCTGGATCGATTGATGCATTAGGCGCAATCACCAGTAATTCGATTGCCCAAAAAGCCATTACCTATGTATTGGATCCGCGTAATAAACACCGTCTGGTAACACGTATCAATGATGATGAGTTTGAAGTGGCGGCTATCGCTCAGATTGGTTTGGCTTATGTCTTTGTGAGAGACAAAACCATCAATACCATTGAAAAGGGTAAAGGTAAGAAGTTTGCCTATTTACATTATGACCAAGCCCAAAAAATGATTGTCGATCGACTGGAATTGGTAGGTGTCCCTTCTGAAATTTCCGATTTTGCGAAGAAATTTAATAACAAGCAAGTCGATGTGATTGCAGCGCCTGCCTACGCTTATAGACCATTAGAAATTGCGAAGGGTTTAGGGAGTAATGGGGCGATGTTTAATTTTCCAGTGATTAATTTAACTGGCGACATCATTATCCGTCCTGGCAAATTTCCAGCGGGCTTTGGTTTGAAATCACGTGCTTGGGCGACCAAGCAACTACCCAAAAACTTTGCCACGATTGCACGGTTGGAAGCTGAAATCCCTGTGAAATATAAACAAAGTCTGTCCAATGAAGATAAGCGTCGTTACCAACAAATGCTACGCGATGGACGAATTGAGTTAACCAAATTGGGTGTTTATGACCCTGTCATGATGGGTGTGCTCAAGCGAGCACGATGTACGGTAGAACGCACCAATTTTGAGTGTTCATTGAGTGGTGAATAGCACAGTAATGCACTGAGCTTATTCAAAGATTAAAGATGTGATAAATGAAGGTTGTAAAGTTGAGGTCAATATGAATGCGATTACTCATCATCATAAACTGGTTGCACGACCTGTAAAGTTTGATTTTTCTAACTCTCCTGTGCAATGGATTCCAAATGATCCAGTGTGTTCTCATCTGATCAATGGGATTAATTTAATCTTACCAGCAGGTGAGTTTTGGTTCTGTCGTGTATATAACAAGGCTTTACCTTATGTAAAAGATCCGATTCTCATGGATGACGTCAAAGGTTTCATTCGCCAAGAAGCAACCCATGCACGAGCACATCAAGGGGCACAGGAATTTCTGAAACAGCATGATTATGATTTGGACCCCGCGTTTAAAAAAATTAACTGGATCTTCGGTATTTTGTTAGGCGAAAGCCCTTTAGGCATTAAACAATTAGAGGTTAAGCCATTAGAGCATTTCTGGTTAATTACACGAGTGGGTGTGGTTGCTGCTATTGAGCATTTTACTGGCGTACTCGGACAATGGTGCATGGACAATAAATCATGGGACAAAGCTGATCCTGTCATTGCCGATATGTTCCGTTGGCATTTGGCAGAAGAAGTCGAGCATCGTTGTGTTGCATTTGATTTATTTAAAGAAATGCTACCTAACCCGATTCTTTTTTATCTTTATCGCCAGTTCTTGATGGCCTTGGTTTTTCCGATTTTTATTTATGTATTGGCAGACGTTGGTCGACACTTAGGTAAGCAAGATCCAGATCCAGCTGTAAAAAAGATCGCGAATAAGAGCTTATTTGGCATTTTGTCTACCTATAACAAACAAGCCAAAGCGACAGACAATGGACCAACATTAACGTTTTTAACTCAAGCAACGATCCGTTGGATTTCTCCGAAGTTTCATCCAGAAACGGAAGGAAACACGCAACAAGCTTTAGATTATTTGGCACGTTCACCTGCTGTTCAAGCCTTAAAATAGGGACTGTAATTATAATTTTTTATAATTCAGTATAAAAATAACGATGATATGGATTCGTTATACATAAAAGACACATTGAGTGTCTTATGAGGAAAACAAACATCAAGTTTGTAGAAGGAAGAAAATATGAAAAAAATCGCACTTGCTATCGCAACAACTTCAATTTTTAGTGTCTCTGCTTCGACCCAAGCAGCGATTGACGTTTGTGTTTTTGATATTTTAGGTAAGTCTGGTGAGGCTTATAAAATGATGCAAGACTGGGCACTGGCAGCCAAAGGCTGGGGCGCAGATATTAACCTTTTGGCGATCACCGATGAACAGGTGGCAGATAATAATTTTAAAGCAGGGAAATGTGCTGGCGTGGCAATGACGTCAATGCGTGCCCGTCCATATAATAAATTTGTAGGTTCAATTGATTCTTTAGGTGGCGTACCGAGTGATGAGATCGCGAAACGTGCCATTACCTTCGTATCTGACCCTCGTAATGCAGCGAAAATGACCACCAATTTGGGTGGTAATAAATATGAAGTGGTCGGCATTTCTCCACTAGGCTCAGCTTATATCTTTGTCCGCGATAAAAGCATTAACTCAATAGAAAAAGCAGCAGGTAAAAAGTTTGCGGTATTGGGGTATGACGATGCACAAAAACTGATTGTACAACGTGTTGGCGCACAAGCGGTGCTTTCCGATATTTCCAACTTTGCTGCTAAGTTTAACAATGGTCAGGTGGATATGATTGGCGCGCCAGCTTATGCATATAAACCTTTGGAGTTAAGCAAAGGTTTAGGCACCAATGGCGTCATGTATAATTTTCCTGTATTACAAGTGACTGCAAATCTAGTGATCCGTCCTGAGAAATTTCCCGCAGGTTTTGGGCAAAAATCCCGTGATTGGTCGGTAAAACAATTGCCAAAAATATTTGCAACGATTAAGCGTTTGGAAGCTGAAATTCCTGCAAAATATAAAATGAACTTAACCCCAGAAGATAAATTGAAATACCAAAAAATGATGCGTGATGGTCGTATTGAACTGACTCAACGTGGTATTTACGATGCGGGCATGATGTCTGTATTAAAGAAAGCACGTTGTTCAGTGGATAAAGCCAACTTTGAATGTGCTTTAGCTGGCGAGTAAGGGTCGCTATTTTTACCAAATGATGAATAAAGCCTAGTTCAACTGGGCTTTATTTTTTACTGAACATTTAATGCCATGAGACAAATCAGGAATAGAAAAGAAGCAAAAATCATGTTAATCCTAGCTGAGTGATAAATGAAAAAATAGCTCAGACGAGGGCAGTCTAATGGATAACTCAGAACAAACCATTCATAAGCAAGAGAATAATGGCTACGCGAGAATTGAGCCTTATACTCAGCCCGCAGGTGGCTGGGGAGCATTACTGAGTGTTGCACGCAATCTCAAACGTCAAGATATCCTCAAAAAAGGTTCAATCACATTACTCAATATCAATCAGCCAACAGGTTTTGATTGTCCTGGTTGTGCATGGCCTGAGAAAAAGGATGCACATGCCTTTAACTTTTGCGAGAACGGTGCCAAAGCCGTTGCATTTGAAGCCACCAGTAAGACGGTTACGCCTGAATTTTTTGCCCAACATACGGTTAGCTGGTTATCCGAGCAGAGTGATTTTTATTTGGAAGACCTTGGACGTTTAACCGATCCAATGCGCTATGACCCCGTCACGGATAAATATGTTCCGATTTCTTGGGATGATGCATTTCAACTGATTGCCAAACATTTACAAGCGCTTGATCATCCTGACCAAGCCGCATTCTATACTTCTGGTCGTGCCAGTAATGAAGCGGCTTTTTTATACCAGCTTTTTGTCAGAAGCTTTGGAACCAATAACTTTCCTGACTGTTCCAATATGTGCCATGAAACCACCAGTGTCGGTTTAAAAGATGCGATTGGCTTGGGCAAAGGTACGGTTATTTTGGATGACTTTGATCAGGCTGATGCCATATTTAGTTTTGGCCACAATCCAGGCACCAACCATCCTCGCATGTTGGCAACCTTGAGAGAGGTGTCCAGACGTGGAGGCAATATTGTTGCGATTAATCCAATCAAAGAACGTGGTTTAGAGCGCTTCCAAGATCCGCAAGCCCCTTTGGAAATGATGACCAATGGCAGTACGCCAATCAGCCGTTACTATTTTCAACCAAAAATTGGCGGTGACTATGCGCTGATGTTCGGGGTGATGAAACATTTATTGGAGTGGGATAAAAAGGCTCTTGCCAATGGGAAACATAGCGTTTTCGATCGTAGTTTTATTGAAATGAATACTATGGGTTTCGATGAAATGTTGGCGGAGATTGAACGTACTACTTGGTCTGAAATTCATAAACATACTGGGCTTTCACCTGAGCATTTAGAATCAATTGCCAAGATGTATCTAGAGGCAAAAACGGCTATTTTCTGTTGGGGGATGGGAATCACTCAGCATCGTCATGGCACCGCCAATATTCATATGCTGGCGAATCTGATGCTGGCGCGTGGTCATATTGGTCGCCCGGGTGCAGGTTTGTGCCCAGTACGTGGCCATAGTAATGTGCAAGGTGACCGTACCATGGGCATCAATGAAAACCCAAGTGACAAAATGCTGGATAGTATTGATCGTGTATTTGGAATTAAATCACCGCGTAAACATGGTTTTGGCGTGGTCGATACCATCAAGGCGATGTACGAAGGCGATGTAAAAGTCTTTATTGGTCTAGGCGGTAATTTTGCGGTCGCAACGCCTGATACACCTTATACCCAAGAAGCTTTACGCCGTTGTAATTTAACCGTCAATATCACCACCAAGTTGAATCGTAGCCATCTGGTGTGTGGTCAGGATGCATTGATGTTACCTTGTCTGGGACGTACCGAAGTGGATATGCAAGTGCATGGACCACAAGCGATTTCAGTAGAAGATTCGATGAGTAATGTGCATCTTTCAGCAGGACGAAATCCACCGATCTCTGAAAATATCTTATCTGAACCCGATATTGTAGCGCGTATGGCAGAAGCAGCTTTACCTGACAGTAAAGTGAAATGGCGTTGGTATGTTGAAAGTTATGACCGTATTCGTGATTCGATTGCCGATGTTTTTGATGAGTTTCATGACTTCAATCAACGGGTCTATCAACCGAGTGGTTTTCATTTAGAACATCCTGCCAATCAGCATGTCTGGAATACACCAAGTGGCAAAGCACAATTTTTGATGACGCCATTGGCCGAAGTATATGAAGACAAAGAAAATCAGTATGCCGCAGCTTATAGTGAGCAACAAGTTTATACATTGATGACGACACGTTCGCATGATCAATACAACACTACATTATATGGTTTGGACGACCGCTATCGCGGTGTATTCGGGCAACGTCGAGTGTTATTTATGAATCAAGCAGATATTGATGCAGCAGGCTTTGAGGCTGATCAATGGGTCGATATCGAAAGTGTCTTCTCGGATGGGGTTAAACGGATTGTCCATAGTTTCCGTATCGTGCCTTATAACATCCCGCAAGGCAGTCTGGCGGCTTATTATCCTGAAACCAATCCATTGGTAGCATTGGGCAGTCATGATAAATACGCCAAAATTCCGGCATCAAAAAGCATCCCTGTAATCCTGCATGCGGGTCAGGCACCTGAACATTTTAACTTAGCGATTGCAGTTGATCCTGAACACGCCAATGAACGCGTGAGTGGCGCATAGTTGCACGGATAGCGAAGAGGTCAATTTTGGATACCAAAACACGTGGCTATGAAACGGTGCAAGTGCATCGTTTTCATCAGGATAGTTCTGAAAATGAAATGGATTATATTGTTCAGGAGTATCCTGTTGCACTGATTTACAATGGAATTTCCCATGCCGTGATGATGGCAACACCGTCAGACCTTGAGGTATTTGCCAAAGGTTTTAGCCTGTCGGAAGGGATATTACATAGTCTAAGCGAGCTATATTCACTTGAGATTCGTCACAATACATTAGGGGTTGAAGTCGATATGACGATTTCCTCTCGTGCATTTATGGCGCTCAAAGAGCATCGCAGAATCATGGTGGGACGTACAGGCTGTGGTTTATGTGGGATTGAGAGTTTAAAACAACTCTATTCCGAGCTGCCGTTGGTCAGTAGTAAAGTTCCATCTGTGTGGCTTAATCAAATTCCAAGTGCCATTGCTCAACTGAAAGCCAGACAAAAAATTAGTGAATTAACCGGTGGCGCACATGCTGCGGCTTGGGTGGTGAAAGGACAAATTGTGGCGCTCTTTGAGGATGTCGGGCGACACAATGCCTTAGATAAATTACTCGGCCATCTGGCAGAGCAAAAGTTGAATGTTTCGGAGGGTTTTGTGGTGATGACCAGCCGTGCCAGTTATGAGCTGATTCGCAAATGCGCACAATACAATATTGGACTATTGGCGACAATTTCTGCACCGACCAGTATGGCGATTGAGATGGCAAAACAGTTAAATCTGACCTTGGCCAGTTTTTGCCGTGGAGATAGCTTTGTTTTATACACGCAATAATAGTAAAAATTTGTGATTTGCTTGATCTCTAATGCATTGATTTGTGTAGGATATGAGCATTAAGTTTTTTTATTCCCAAATATTATGAATACACCTTTAAGACCTCAACCTGTGATCAACAATCTTTCAGGTGAAAATGCTTTATTTATCGTACTTGGCATCAACACCAACCCAGATCATTCAGGGGTGATTGATTTTCTCGCCAATTTTTCAGCCTTAGTCCGCAGCCTGACCAATCGTTTTCCGAACAGCAATTTCAGTGCTTCGGTGGGGATCGGCTCAAATGCTTGGGATTTACTTTTCCCTGATCTAAATAAACCGAAAGAATTGACACCATTTCAAGAGATCAAAGGGCCAAGACATACTGCGGTCGCGACAACAGGTGATTTATTCTTTCATATTCGTGCCAATCAAATGGCAATTTGTTATGAACTTGCCTCAATTTTGCATGAGCAATTAAAAGAGGATACCTATCCAATTAGTGAGACCAAGGGTTTTAGATACTTTGATGGTCGCGCGATTATTGGCTTTGTGGATGGGACTGAGAACCCTGAGCATGAAATTGCCAAAGAGATTGCTTATGTCGGTCAAGAAGATGCCGAGTTTCTGGGCGGTAGTTATGTGTTTATTCAAAAGTATTTACATAACATGGAAATGTGGAAGGGCCTAAGCACTGAAGAACAAGAAAAGGTGATTGGTCGAAAGAAATATGATGACGTCGAGCTTGGCGATGATGTCAAACCACAAAGCGCACATAATGTCGCAAGTAAGGCACATGATGCGGATGGGAACGAGCTTAAAATCTTAAGAGCCAATATGCCATTTTCCAATCCAACAGAAGGAGAATATGGCACGTTCTTTATCGGATATTCACGTTCTTTTAATATCACCAAAACCATGCTGGAGAATATGTTCTTGGGCAAGGAAACGGGGCATATCGATCGTTTACTCGATTTTAGTACCGCAGTTTCAGGCAGCTTATTCTTCGTTCCAACCTTTGATTTTCTCGAAGATTTAGGCGAGTAAGCTTGATCCGCTGAAATGAATACGTTTATTTCAGCGGGAAATATTTATTGGCTAATTAGGTATTGTTGTAACTGAACACGGAATTGATCTGGGATACGACCTGATTTTTGCGTGCTGAAATCAAAATACACCTGAACCGCTTTGCCACGCGCCACACAGTGATCATTTTGCCAAGCTTCATGCGCAACGATGAATGAAGAATTTCCAATCTGTTCAATCCAAGTTTTGATTTCGATATCAGCGCCGTAATAGATTTGGGCAACAAAATCGACTTCAACCCGTGCCAGAATCAAAGGCAGATTTTTGATTTCCATGCTTGGGTTAAATAGGCGGAAAACCGGTTCACGCGCAGTTTCAAACCAACCTGTGATGACAGTATTGTTGATATGTCCGAAAGCATCGGTTTCATAAAATCTGGGTGTAATCGAAAGTGTAAACATAGATCAATGGTTATTTTCTCATTTAAACCCAAATACTATAAGGGCTGAGTCTGTAAAAATCAGCCCAAATAATCGACTTAAGCGTTTATGAAGCCCGAGATAATCCACCACCTAAAGCTTTATAGAGTTCGATCTGATTATTTAACTTGGTTTGTTCCAGCATCAATAGACCTTGCTGAGCTGCATAAGCAGAACGTTGCGCATCCAACACGGTCAGATAACTGTCAATGCCTGCTCTAAAGCGAGCCGTAGATAATTTATAAGTGGTATCGGTTGCTGAAACCAAACGGCGTTGAGCACTCAAGCGATCTTCAATATGGGCACGGGCAGCAAGGGCATCATTAACCTCTCGAAAAGCGGATTGAATGGCTTTTTCATAGTCGGCAACTGCAATTTTTTGCTCTGTTTCAGAAATTTTAATATTGGCTTTACGCGTTCCCCAGTCAAAGATTGGAAGATCAATACTTGGCCCAACTGACCAAGAGAATCCCCCTGATTTAAATAAATCTTTGAGATCTGTCGATGCATATCCCGCTGAACCTGTCAGACTGATGGTCGGGAACATGCGTGCTTTCGCTGCACCAATATTTGCACCAGCAGCAAGCAGCTGATATTCAGCAGCTTTTAGGTCTGGACGATGATTGAGTAAATCACTGCTTAAGCCCGTTGCAAAACTACTTTCAGCACTGATATTTTTCACGGCTTGATTCGGCAGGAGATTTTGAGGAACAGCTTGACCAGCCAATAGATCCAGTAGGTTTTGTGCTTGTGACACTTGGGTCTTATAAGTCGCGACATCATTTCGGGCTGTTTCAACCGAAATCTGCGCCTGACGTAAAGGAACTTCACTGTCAATCCCGACATCAAAGCGTTTTTTGTTGAGGTTATAGGAATCGAGTTGTGCTTTTAAGGTCTGCTCAGCCAGATTTAAATTGGCCTTTGCATAGGCATAATTCAACCATGCTTGGCTGACCTGACTCACTAAACTAATTTGAGTGGCATCTCTGGCACTTTGGGTGGCGAGGTAATTATTCAGCGCTGCGTCTTTTAAACTTTGTACACGGCCCCAAAAGTCTAACTCATAAGCAGTTACGCCAAGTCCTACCTGAAAGGTGGAATAAGGATTATTTGGATTTACAGTAGGGTTGACTTGTCGTACGGCACTGCCAGTTGCTCCGATGGTCGGTAACTGGTCATTCTTGCTGA
Source organism: Acinetobacter sp. ANC 3882 (assembly GCF_022549545.1). Taxonomy (NCBI): domain Bacteria; kingdom Pseudomonadati; phylum Pseudomonadota; class Gammaproteobacteria; order Moraxellales; family Moraxellaceae; genus Acinetobacter; species Acinetobacter sp. ANC 3882. The sequence goes on from NZ_JAKZGB010000011.1 coordinate 53,521, forward strand.
TTTGATATTGTTGTTGTGTACGTTGGATATTCAGTGTTGCAGTACGTAAATCACGATTGTGATTTAAACTGATTTCGATCACTTTTAATAAACGTGAGTCAGAAAAAAATTGTTGATAACCCTGGTTGGCAATCGAAGTTCCAACTGTGGTTTGAGAAAAATTTTGTGGAATATCGGATTTAATCACAGGTTTTGGTGCCTGCATATTCATACACGCTGTCAAGGCCATTGAAAGCGTAGAGACAAACAGGCCACGAGATAAGACAGTCACATTAGACATGGTCTTCTCCAAATAAGATAAGGATAAATACAGAGGAGGAGTCAGAGAAAATCATTCGATTCCCTCTGCTCAATGTCAGTTAAGATGGATTTTTTTGCTTCGAAGAAAACAGCTTTTCAACTGCACCCAGAATGAAAATGAAGAACACGGGTACAAAGAAGATTGCCAAAATTGTCGCTGAAATCATGCCACCAAATACACCTGTACCTAAGGCATGCTGTGTTTCCGAACTGGCACCAGAAGCGATCACCAATGGAATCACACCACAGGTAAAGGCCAGCGAAGTCATCAAAATCGGGCGTAAACGAAGTTTAGCTGCAGCAACGGTAGCCTCGACTAAACTCATGCCTTCTTCTTTCAGCATCTTGGCAAATTCGACAATCAGAATCGCGTTCTTGGCGGATAAACCAATAATGGTAATCAGGCCAATTTTAAAGAACACATCATTCATCAAGCCTCGAGACATAATCGCAACCACCGCACCAAAGATACCCAAAGGTACAACTAGCATCACCGAAAGCGGAATTGCCCAACTTTCATAAAGTGCAGCCAAAACAAGGAATACCACCAGCATAGAGAGTGCAAGTAAGAACGCCATTTGTGACTCAGACTGTTTTTCCTGCAAGGAAATACCTGTCCATTCATAGCCGATGCCTTTTGGCAATTTGGCAATCAGGTTCTCCATTTCACGCATCGCATCACCTGATGAAGTATCAAAGTTTGGGATACCTGCAATACTCAACGATGGGCGACCGTTATAGCGGTTATATTGCTGTGGTGCTTTATTCCATTGCGGTGTGACCACTTCAGATAGCGAGACCAATTGACCATTTGAACCCATGACTTTCAGATTCAGAATATCTTTTAATTGCATCCGTGACTTGGCATCGACCTGTACAATGACTTGTTGCATACGTCCCTGATTTGGGAAGTCATTGATATACATAGAACCCATTGAAGTAGAAATGATGTCAGAAACATCTGCGAACTTCACACCAAGAACATTCAATTTTGCACGGTCAATTTTTAAAGAAATATTGTCACCTTGCGGTAGACCCTCATTCCAGACCATATAGAACTTTTTATTCTTGGCTGCCATTTCCATTAACTGGTCTTGTGCAGCTAAAAGTGCAGGCATCCCTAAGTTGGCACGGTCTTGTAAGCGTAAGCTGAAACCTGAAAAAGTCCCAAGTTCATCAATGGCAGGCGGAAGCACAGCCATGGTTGCGCCTTCTTTACTATGTGCCATCGTTTCATTGACAGCATTGGTCATTTCGCTTGCACTTGACGTACGCTCTTTAAAATCTTTGAGCGTGGTAAAGGCAATACCTACGTTTTGACCTGCACCACTGAAACCCCAGCCCATAATGGTAGTGTTACTTTTGACATCCGGATTGTCTTTTAGACTGTTTTCAAACTCATTGACCACGCTTCGTGTTCTTTCGGCAGTGGCATCAGAAGGTAACTGGAACGAAGTCAGGAACCAGCCTTGATCTTCCTCAGGCATAAATGCTGTAGGCCAATACTTCATGCCTGCAAAGGTAAGGCCTGTAATGACCACAAAAATCGCCATCATTGGAATGCTATGTTTGATCACTTTCAGCAGAATCAATTCATACTTTTTAGTGACTTTATCGAAGCTACGGTCAAACCATGCAAAGAAACCTTTCTTTTGATGATGTCCATCAATCGGTTTGAGGATGGTGGCACATAGTGCAGGGGTCAAAATCAATGCTAATAATGCTGAGAACAGAATGGACACTGACATGGTTAAGGTAAATTGTTGATAGATAATACCAACCGAACCACTGGCAAATGCCATCGGTAAGAATACTGCGGCCAAGACCAAGGTAATACCTATAATCGGGCTGGTGATTTCCTTCATCGCCTTGGAGGTAGCTTCTTTCGGTGGCAGGCCTTCAGTTGCCATAATCCGTTCGACATTTTCCACCACCACAATCGCATCATCGACGATAATCCCGATGGCGAGTACCATACCAAACATGGTCAGTACGTTAATCGAGAAGCCTGCAAGCAGCATGACTGCAAAGGTACCCAATAGCGCAATCGGTGCAACAATGGCTGGAATTAAGGTATAGCGAACATTATGCAAGAATAAATACATCACAATGAACACTAGAACCATGGCTTCAAGTAAGGTATGAATTACTTTTTCGATTGAAATTTTAACGAAAGGTGCAGTGTCATAAGGAATGCTGAATTGCATGCCTTCAGGTAAATTGAGTTTTAATTCTTCAATTTTTGCTCTGACACCTTCAGCTGTTTTCACCGCATTGGCACCCGGACTGAGCTGAATCGCAGCAGCCGTTGCAGGTTTGCCATCTTCTAAAATCGCAAAGTTATAGGCCTGTGAACCCATTTCTACATTGGCAACGTCAGATAGTTTAATGACACTACCACTGGTCTTACTTTTGAGACTGATATTTTTAAATTGTTCAACATCACCCAACTGACCTTCAGCAGACAAGGGGATCGTGATTAATTGACCTTTGACTGCTGGTAGATCACCGAGTCGACCGGGTGCGATCTCGACGTTATTTTCGCGGATCGCATTATTGACATCACTAATCGACAGACCGTAAGACACCAGTTTGTTTGGGTCAACCCAGATACGCATGGCTTTTTCTGCACCGAAGGATTGAACTTTACCTACGCCTTCAACACGTTTCAGTTCTTCGACCACGTTACGGACCAGATAATCACTCAAGTCAACTTCAGAATATTGCCCATTCGGTGAGTTGATTCCAACCAACATCAGGAAGCCTGATGACGAAGCTTCAACCTGTAAACCTTGCTGGCGAACCACTTGAGGTAGACGTGCTTCAACAGCCTTGATCTTGTTTTGTACATCGACCTGTGCCATTTCAACATCGGTACCCGGTTTAAAGGTCGCAGAAATCTGAGCCGTACCAGAGGTATCCGTAGTCGCGCTATAGTAAAGCAGGTTTTTAACCCCAGATAATTCTCGTTCGATCAAAGTCACAACGCTGTCATTGATCGTCTTTGGAGTCGCTCCTGGATATACCGCGCTAATGTTGACTTGAGGTGGCGCCACACTTGGGAAGCGGGCAATCGGTAATTTGGGAATACTCAGTAGCCCAAATAAAATAATGAAAATCGCAATCACCCAGGCAAACACAGGGCGGCGAATGAAGAATTGTGACATCATCATTGAGCTCCTTGTATTGCAGGGACTTTCCAGTTGCTGATTTCAAGTTTTTGATTCGGCTGAATACGATCAATACCTTCTACAACCACTTTATCGCCTGTTTTAAGGCCTTTATTGGCGATATAGAACTGATCATACTGTTGCCCCAACTCAATTGGGCGAATCTCTGCTGCACCTTTACTATTGATCACATACACTTGTGGCTCGCCATTGATGTTGCGTTGTACCGCTTGTGCTGGAATCAATAGAGCTTGTGGAACAGAAGCACGGTCAATATTCACACGTACGTACATACCTGGAAGTAACTTTCTTTCAGGGTTTTGAACTTCGATCCGAATGGTGACATCGCCAGTTTCTGGATCGACATTAATGTCTTCAAATAGCATTTTGGCGGTGACGTTATACGCTTGACCATGGCTATTTGAAATACGTACCGTTTTTTCATTATTGGCAGATAGTTCACCACTTTGTAGCGCAGCCTGTAATCGTTCATATTCACCAATCGACTGTTTTACATCAACATAAACCTTGTCGATCTGTTGTACAGTTGCCATGGTATTGGCATCACCTTGGCTGACCAATGCACCTTCGGTCACAAAAGATTGTCCAATACGACCCGAGATCGGGGCACGTACCGTGGCATATTGCAGATTCAAGTTTTGACGGGTAAGTAGCGCTTTCATCTGGGCAACATCGGCTAAGGCCTGACGATATTCGGCTTGGGCATTACTGACTTCTTGTTTACTGATCGCATTGCTTGGCAATAGTTGTTCATAGCGTTCTAACTGAACTTTTAAACGTACCACTTCAGCCTCAGCCTTATTCAGTGAGGCGCGATTACTGTTCACATCCGCTTGGAAGGTTTCAGCGTTAATTTTATATAGCGCTTGGCCAGCTTTGACTTCACTGCCTTGTCGGAATAACACTTTTTCAATAATACCGCCGACCTGAGGGCGAATCTCAGCAGTTCTGAAAGCCTGTACACGTGCTGGCAAGTTTTCGCTAAAGTTCACCGCTTGAGGTTGAAGATTTAAAACACTCACTTTTGCAGGGGGCGTTTCAGCTGGCTTTGCCTCATCAGAACCACAGCCCTGTAATACAAGCCCGATGGATAAAAATAGTGGAAGTAATAGATGCTTTTGCATTCTGTCCAAACCTTGGGAGTTTTTGATGCTGACATTATTTTCCAGCTTTGTGTAACCAACATCGGGGAAGTGTGGAAAAAGTGTGGAGATATACAGATAAATCAGCGTATGATGAATCGATTGTTTTATTGATCTGGATCGTTATGTTTGAGCATTCCTTTTCTTTCGATTGTCACGACAAACTTATTCTTGTGGTAGAGGATGAGTATGATATTGGCGATATTATTGAGCACTATCTCAAGCGTGAAGGGATGAGTGTTATTCGGGCAATGAATGGTAAACAGGCGATTGAAATCCATGCCGCACAAACAATTGATCTCATTGTGTTGGATATAAAATTGCCTGAACTGAATGGCTGGGACGTCCTCAGTAAAATTCGTCAAAAGGCGCAAACCCCCGTCATTATGCTTACGGCATTGGATCAGGAAATTGATAAGGTCATGGCATTAAGAATTGGTGCGGATGATTTTGTAGTCAAACCTTTTAATCCGAATGAAGTTGTGGCTCGCGTTCAAGCAGTACTGCGACGAACACAGCAGAGTCAGCAGGTACTTAATAGAAATCTAAGTTATAAAAATATTGAAATTAATACCGATATTCATAGTGTTTATATTCATCAGCAGCATAAAAAAGTGATGCTAAATTTAACCTTAACTGAATATAAAATCTTACTGCAAATGATTGATCATCCTCATAAAGTATTTACTCGTAGTGAGTTGCTAAATCACTGCTTACCCGATAGTGACGCTTTGGAGCGTACTGTAGATAGTCATGTCAGTAAATTAAGAAAAAAATTAGAGGAGCATGGATTGCAGCAAATGTTGATCAATGTTCGAGGTGTGGGTTATCGACTCGATCATCCGCAGGAAATATAGTGTAGCCAAAAGATCAGCAGGCAAGTTATCTGGAAAAAATGTTATGAAAAGTCGCTCAGGAATCAGTAAACAGCTCTTTATTGCCTTAAGTATTGTCAACTTAAGCGTGACACTTTTTTCAGTTTTTCTAGGCTATTTCATTTATAACTATGCCATTGATGTTGGTTGGATTACGTTAAGTTCTTTACAGGGAGATTGGACGGAATTCCATTTTGTCGATTGGATTTGGCTTGGTACGGTGGTGTTTTGTGGTTCAGTGATTTCATTGATTATTGGTATGCATTTAGCACAACGGTTTATCGTACCGATTAATTATTTGGCCGAAGCAGCAAAGAAAATTAGCCACGGTGACCTTTCCGCACGGGCAGACGACAGCAAGATTCATTCTACTGAAATTGCTGAACTGATGAATAATTTCAACGATATGGCAAAAAAACTAGAAAGCTCGGTTGAAAATGCACAGGTCTGGAATGCTGCAATCGCACACGAGTTGAGAACACCAATCACGATTTTACAGGGACGTTTACAAGGGGTTCTTGATGGTGTTTTTAAACCCGATGAGGCCTTATTTAAAAGCTTATTAAGTCAGGTAGAAGGTTTGTCACATTTGGTTGAAGACCTACGGACACTGAGTCTAGTGGAAAATCAGCAACTCAGATTAAATTATGAAAAGATTGATTTTAAACTGCATGCGGAAAAAGTTTTAAAACTGTTCGAAGATCGCTTGGCAAAAGCCCAAATTATCCCAGTACTGGATGTCAGGGCCTCATTTATACATTGTGATAGTCGGCGTATTGAGCAGATACTTATTGCCTTGATTGAAAATGCAATTCGCTATGCAAATGCAGGAACACTTAAAATTTCTACGCAGTGGGTGGCAGATGATTGGGTGCTGAAAATTGAGGATCAAGGTCCAGGTATTGCCCCAGAATATCAACAAGACCTATTTGATCCATTTTTTAGACTGGAACAGTCACGAAATAAAGAATTTGGTGGCACGGGTTTAGGTCTAGCCGTTGTCCACGCGATTGTGGTTGCGCATAAAGGTTCAATTGAATATAGCAATCCGAATCAGAATAGTGTGTTTAGCATCAAGTTACCAATAACGACATCCTCAGAATAAATCCAAAATGTGGATGACAGTAGATTTACTTCAATGAAGTTTTATCGACGAGCATTGTTGATTTTCCACCACCCCCTCAACAGAATCATGCTGTTGCTGAAGCATAGCTAAAACGACTATTTTTTAATTATTTGATATTTATAAATAAAAATATGGCACCCAATTTGTATTCATCACAGTGAAAGATGAATTGTGTTGAACAACAAATTTGGAGCAGAACATGAGTAGAAAAATTCGATTGGGTGCATTTATTCCAGCAACTGGACAACATATCGCTGCATGGCGACATCCAGAATCGCAACCGACAAAAGCTGTTGATTTTGATTTTATTAAAGAACAGGTACAGTTAGCTGAAAAAGGCTTATTTGATGCTTATTTCTTGGCTGATGGTTTAGCTGTGAATTTCGGACAAGCAGAAAAAACGGGCTATAGTGATAAAGTGGCTGGCTTTGAACCCGTCACACTATTTGCGGCTTTATCAACAGTAACCAAACATATCGGGTTTATTGCAACTGCGTCGACAACGTATGAAGAACCGTACTTATTGGCGCGTAAATTTGCTTCACTCGATCACCTCAGTCATGGTCGAGCTGGATGGAACGTGGTGACTTCTGCTTCGGAGGCTGCTGCCGCAAACTTTGGTTATGAACAACAAATTCCACATGCAGAGCGTTACGAGCGTGCACAGGAATATGTTGAGCTGATTAAAAAACTTTGGGATAGCTGGGAAGATGATGCCTTTATTCATGATAAGGCATCAGGTGTTTTCTATAATCCCGAAAAAGTTCATAACCCGAATCATCAAGGCAAATACTATGCCGTAAAAGGTGCTTTGAATGTGCCGCGTACGCCTCAAGGTTACCCCGTCATTGTGCAGGCAGGACAGTCAGGGCCTGGGCGTGATCTTGCAGCACGTTATGCAGAAGTCATTTTTACCGCCAATCAAAAACTGGAAGATGCACAAGAGTTCTATCGTGATGTAAAAAGCCGTTTAGCGAAATATGGACGCTCAGCGGATGAACTTTTAATTTTACCCGGGGTTTCTGCATTTGTGGGGCGTACAGAAGAAGAAGCGCGCGCTAAATATCAACAGCTTACGGACTTGATTCAACCAGAAGCAGGGCTTGCTTTACTGAGTGGTTTAAGTGGTGGCTTTGATTTTTCAGGCTATGATCTAGATGGTCCATTCCCTGAGTTAGGTGAAGGGCAAGGAATGGTGAGTCGTCCTGCTTTAATTGCAGATATTGCCAAGAAAAACAATTTCAGTATCCGTCAGCTCTATGAGTGGGTTGCTGGTGCACGTGGACATTGGCAACTGATTGGCACACCTGAACAGATTGTCGATCAATTACAACAATGGTTTGAAAATGAAGCTGCCGATGGCTTCAATATTTTGCCACCAAGCACGCCAGCAGGCTTGAATGATTTTGTCGAGTTGATTGTGCCAGAGTTACAGCGTCGTGGTTTATTTCGTACCGAATATGAAGGAACAACGTTGCGCGAAAACTTGGGACTGGCACGTCCAGAAAATCAATATGTCCTTGCTCGACAGGTTGAAAAAAACAAAGCCAGTTAAATTCATGTTAAAACTGAAGCATAAATTAAAGAAACAAGGGCGACCATTAACAGTCGCTCTTGTGTCATCACAATTGAATTGAGTGAAAAATGCAATATAGAAAATTAGGTCAAACTGATATTGATGTAAGTGTGATTGCGCTAGGTACGATGACTTGGGGTGAACAGAATTCTGAATCCGAAGCACATGAGCAGTTGGATTATGCCGTGGAGCAAGGCGTAAATTTGATTGATACCGCTGAAATGTATCCAGTACCACCGAAACCTGAGACACAGGGCTTAACTGAAAAATATATAGGGACATGGTTAAAGCAGTCACAGAAACGGGACCAAGTCCTGATTGCCAGCAAAGTGGTAGGCCGTTCAGGGAAACTCACCCAAGCTTCGCATTTTCGTTCAGGTCAAACCAAGCTAGATCGCGCTAATATTGAAACTGCACTGCATGATAGCCTGCAACGTTTGCAGACGGACTATATTGATATTTATCAACTTCATTGGCCAGACCGAAGTACCAATCATTTCGGTGAATTGGGCTATAACCATGTTGAAGATGAAGATACCGTTCCAATTTTAGAAACGCTGACTGTTTTGTCTGAACTCATTCAAGCAGGCAAGATCCGACATATTGGCTTATCCAATGAAACCCCATGGGGCGTGAGTCAGTTTTTGAAGTATTCCGAAACCTTGGGCTTAGCACGGGTTGTGTCTATCCAAAATCCCTATAATTTATTGAACCGTAGTTTTGAAATCGGTAATGCTGAAATTGCAATCCGAGAACAGGTGGGTTTGCTGGCGTATTCACCTTTGGCATTTGGTGCATTGACGGGTAAATACTTAGATGGGGCGCAGCCAGCAGGAGCACGTTTAACCTTATGGGAACGTTTTGCACGTTATAAAGGTCAAGCATCTGAAGATGCAATCCGTCGTTATGTTGCGTTGGCGCAGCAATATGATTTAGATCCTGCCCAGTTGGCTTTAGCCTATGTGAACAGCCGCCGTTTTGTGACCAGTAATATTATTGGAGCGACCAATTTACATCAGCTCAAAACCAATATTGAGAGTATTCACCTACAGTTATCTGATGAGGTCATTCAGGGGATTGAGCAAATTCATCAAGCGCATCCTAATCCTGCGCCTTAAAACATAAGGAATATCGTTCAATTTAATCTCTTCTTTTATTCAGGACAGCTGAGTCATTCCAGCTGTCCTTTTTTATTTTCAGATAAGCATATCGCTGTACGATTCAAATATCTAAAAATAAGAAATAAAAACCTGAAAATATGCTGTTTTTGTATAAGCAGGGTGTTGGAAAATCAACATGGCTTCAACAGAAAAATAGAGATGAGGTTTTATAAATTTATATAAAAAACAAACATTTAATAATTGGCATGCTGCTTGCAAATATCTTGGTATATGAATCAAAGATTGATTTTATGCAGGCTGAGGAGCACAGGATGAAGATGTTGCGTTGTTGTATGGAAAGTTAATTTCTCTCTCATTTTTTAATTCATTTCATTGGGATCTTTTTTCGGTGTGCTTGCTTATTCAGTCACACATCGGATTTTTTTACTCAAATTTTATTGTTTTAGTTTTAGGGGCTTTATTGGTGAAAAAACATCATCTCTCTTTATCGATTGCTTTGAGCATTGCAACACTTTTGGGAAGCGGCACAGCTCAGGCAGCAGAAGATATTGATACTACATTAGCGCAATTACAGGTGCAATTGACGGCATTACAGCAACAGGTCAATGCGTTAAAGCAAAAAAAACAAGCTTCAACCGAGGTCGGTGAGGCAGCACAGCTTGCAGCTCAAGATGAAACATCAGCTGATGCTCAGGAAGAAAATACTGAACATAGCTTTGCAACTCAAAGCGAATTGGCTGGTTTTCGGAGTGATTTAGAAAACTATAAGTATGATCAATCACGCCAATATGAGCGTACTTCGGTGAAATCAACTCGAGATACGACTTTGTATGGAACGGTACAAGTCCGTGCACAAACACAAAGTCGGGATACCTCAGCTGGAAATCCTGCACCGGTTACACCACGCCGTAATACGTTTGATATCCCAACGGCGTTATTTGGCGTACGAGGAAATTTATATCGAGATTATAAAGAAGGCAAAAACTTAGATTATCAATTGTCTTTTAGCTACGGCAAACGTACAGGTACAGCGGGTAGTGCCAGTGATTTGAATTTGGCCGATGCATTTTTACGCTATAACTTTACTTCAACCAATGGTGGTCCCGAAGTCCCTCGTTTAAACGTGACGCTTGGACAACAACTGATTCCCTTTGGCTTAGACCCGCAATCTCCAGAGGATTTACGGCCGACCATCAACGTTGCAACAGGACTGGCGCAATTGGGTTTATTCAATCGCCAGACAGGTCTGATTGTGCGTGGCGATGTAAAACCATTTGTTGATTATTCATCAAACTATCGAGCGCCATTATTTGAATATGCTTTGGGTGTGGTTAATGGAAATGGGACCAATAAAGTCGATGACAATGACAAGAAAGATTATATCGGACGGGTCGCTTTCACTTTACCTGTTGATTATGCCAGTTGGTTCCGTGAGCTGAAATTTGGTGCTTCGTATCTCAAAGGCAGTAAAAATGTCATCGCAGGCAGTAATGTTCTCGATGGTAACGGTCGCAATGATCGTTTAGGTTTCGATATTTACTACAACCATGCACCGTTTGGCGTGACTTATGAATATGTCAAAGGACTCAGTGACTATGCAACGGCCACAGGCTCTACCTCAGAAGTAAAGTCTGAAGGGCATACCGCAACCCTGTTTTATACCTTTGGCGATCAATTTTATAACAGTGTGAAATCTGTTGCGAAGTTTGATGACTTCTGGCCGAAATCAATCCAGACCTTCTATCGCTATGACAGCTACAACCCAAATAAAGGTGCAGATGTCATTGGCATTGCTGGGCAAGGACTTGGCAAAGTCGATATTCATACTTTGGGCCTAAATTTCTTCTTTGCACAAACCACAAAATTCCAATTAGGGCTGAATCGCTGGAGCTATGACCACGAGACAGCTGCGCAAAAAGACTTCTCGGAAGTACAAGCGCAATTCCAATACACCTTTTAATGTTCCAATATGAGTAATGACACAATGAAATTTTTGACAAAACATTTATTTATTGGTGCAACGGCAGGTTTGCTGGTTGCCACCAGTTTCTCAGTTTTTGCTGAAAGCAATCCCACAGAAATTCGACTGGGGGTTCCTGGTGCAGGGGTAGGTGGAAAACCCAAAGTTGGGGGAAGTGCTTATGCAAGTGCGAACTTACGTGGCATTTTGGAAAAAGAGTTTGCCAAAGACGGCATCAAGGTGAAATGGAGCTTTTTCCCAGGTGCAGGTCCAGCATTAAATGAGGCATTAGCCAACAAAAAAGTTGATTTTGGTATCGGGCATGGTGATTTGCCTTCGATTGTCGGACGTTCAACAGGTTTGAAATCCAAACTGTTATTTGTGACGGGGCGTTTTGGACCTGTTTACTTTGCAGTGCCATCGGATTCAGGTGCGAAAAGTCTGGCAGATTTAAAAGGCAAAACCATTTCTGTATTTAAAGGCACCAACCAACAGCTGATTTTAGGGCGTTTATTCCGTAAATACGGATTCACTGAAAAAGATTTCCGTGTAATTAGTCAGGACTTTTATTCAGCTCAAACCTCACTATCAACAGGTGATATTGATGGTCTGATTACCAGCCCGTGGACATTGGAAGCACGTGGTGTGGCAAAGCGTATTTTAGAAGTGCGTAAAGATCCAAACCTGAATGGTCCGTTGGTGGCATGGGTCAGCGAAGATTTTGAAAAGAAATATCCACAAATTGTACAGCGTGTGGTGACCACATTTATCAAGGATAACGTGTGGAGCTCAGATGAAAAGAATCGTGATACGCAGTACAAGCTATGGGCTCAAAGCGGTGTGCCTTATCTTGACTATAAAAAAGACTGGGATGATTACTCGCTGAAAGATCGTAACTCACCATACCTTGATGATTACGCAGTCAACTCTTTAAAGAAATCAGTTCAGCAGTCGATTGATTACAAACTGATTCGACGTCCAGTGGATGTGGATTCTTGGATTGAACCGAAGTATCTCAACACGGCAATTCAAGAACTGAGACTGGAAAACTTCTGGCCAAAATTTGATGTGAATGGCAACCGTAAAAAGTAATTGTGATCTGGGTTGAGCCAAGGGCGTGTATGCCTTTGGCAAGCCAGTTTATTTGTTCACCATTTTAGGAATGACCTATGCGTCAGGAATCGGTTGCTCAGGCTGAATTGGGTCAGTGGCACTTTGTATTGGGCTTTATTGGCTTGGCATTGTGTGCAGGCTTGGGCATTGGTATTGCGAAAATCGTGACCTCGTTATATGCGGTGCAGTTAGCTGCGAATGAGTTTGAAATGGGATTGATTGCCGCAGTACAGAGTTTAGGTATTTTGCTGATCGGATTACCAATTGGTTTGTTAGTACAGCGACACGGGCCTAAGACAATGTTTGTGTTAGGAAGTTTTCTCGCAGCAGTGGTGTATGTCACGGTGCCGTTTTATCCAGCGGTTTGGTATCTGATCTTATGTACTTTCCTTGTTGGGCTATGTATGCCAATGCGGTTTGTTTCGCTCAATACAGTGTATATGCAGCATTTAAAAAGTATAGGTGCTGCTAGGGCGGGATGGTTTAGAGGCACGCATATGATGGGCTTCTTTCTGGTTGGTCCGTTATTGGCCGTGAGTTTAGTAAGTGGGGCTGGATTCTCAGGCGCATTTTGGTGGATTGCGGTACTTTTTTTGCTACCGATAGTGTTTGCACCATTGGCCTTTGGATCAAACTCAACAGAGATCAGTCAAGCGCAACAGAACGAGGCCTTTAGCCTTGCCGTAATTGCCAAGCAATTGGTTTTATTAAAACAAGATCAGGCTTTACGACGTACCAGTCTAATTGAAATGGCGAGCAATGCCGTGATGGCGTACTACGGTTTTTTCATCATTGTTATTGCAATCAAAGACTTTGGTTTGAGTGAAACGATTGCTGCCAGTTTGGTGACACTACAGGGTGCGGTGTTTGTTGTGGCCTTATTTACGACAGGTACTTTACTCGCACGCTGGGGGATAAAACGCTTTTATCAAACGGGTTTTGCCTGTGTTGCAGTGGCATCTGTGGCCTTGGGTATTCCCAAAGTTCCAGCGCTGTTGTGGATGGGTGCTGTGATTTTGGGTTTGGGGCTTGCGATGTTGCATATTGTCAATTTCACCATGTTTGCCAATGTGGGTGAACGCTTGGGAATGGCAAAGGTTTCTGGATTAACAGCAATGGCAGGACCTGCGGGGGCTTTGCTAGGAAGCATAGTAGGAGGCTGGCTAGGTCACTACTGGGGCTTACAGTCGATGTTTCTTATTTCAGCAGTTTTATTTGGCGGGCTGATCGGCTTTGCCCAGCAACTTACACAAGTTTTTACAGCACCGCCCGTAGAGATTGAAATGTATTCAGAAATAGAGGGTCAATAAAATGAGTAGCATCGAAACTCAATTAGAAAATGAACACACTTGGCAGCGAATTAATTTATCCCCTTGTTTCAAGCAAATCGGCATATGGGCAGTTCGTATTTTATTGGCTTTGGTTTTACCTGGGATCGCTTTGGCGGTTTGGCATTATGCTTTTCAGAAGCAGTGGTTACCTGAACAAATTTTGCCTAGTCCTGCCTTGGTTTGGCAAACCACGTTAGAACTGATCGATACGCATGAGTTACAGGATAATTTATGGATTAGCTTAAAACGGGTTGCTTGGAGTGTCTTGGTGGGCGGCAGCATCGGGTTGTTATTGGGTTTTCTGATCGGTTTATCACGTCTCGCACACAAGTTCATTTACCCAACTTTTAATCTGATTGCGCAATTTCCAGTGATTGGCTGGATTCCATTACTCATGATCTTTTTGGGTATTGATGAAAGCTTAAAAATTGCAGCGATTTCACTTGCGGTATTTGTGCCTGTATTGGTTGCGACTTATCGCAGTGTTTTGAATGTGCCTCCACATTTATTAGAAGTCTCGCAGGTGTATCGCTTTAGTGCGTGGCAGCGATTTCGTCGTGTCATTTTGCCTTCTGCTTTGCCCAATATTGTCAGTGGTTTACGTCAAGGGATTATGCAGGCGTGGCTGTCACTGGTTTTTGTCGAACTATTAGCCAGTAGTGAAGGAATTGGTTACCTGATTGTGTGGGGACGGCAATTGATCCAACCCGACATTATTTTTATGGCTGTTATTGTGATTGGGATCGTGGGTTTTGTTCTAGATCATATTTTGGGTTGGGTTGAACGCTGGTTTAGCCATTGGCAACGCAGTGCATTTTAAGGGGATTGAATATGTCTATTACGTCTACATCCAAACCAAGATTTAATTTCAATTATTTAAACGTTTATGGTTTGGTCCTCCCGATTGTTTTCATTGTGTTGTGGGCGATCGCATCCAAGTTGAATTGGGTCAATCCTAAACTCATTCCAGCACCATTTGAGGTGGTGCAGATCGCAATTCTTCAATTTCAGCAGCAAGAGTTTTGGACAGGTTTAGGCGCGAGCCTGTTCCGTGATCTGACCGGTTTTGTCATAGGCAGCATTCTGGCCATTATTTTTGGCATTGTCGTTGGCGTTTCACGTTGGGCCAATTATTTATTTTTGCCCAGTTTTAATGTATTGCGGCAGATTTCTTTGTTTGCATGGTTACCGTTAATCACCACCTTTTTGGATTATGGCAATAGCGCGAAAATTTTATTCATTGTGCTCTCAGTTTTTTATCCCGTGGCTTTACATACCATTGATGGGGTCAGACAAATTCCATTGCATCAATACGAAGTTGCCAAAGTCTATCAATTCAATGCTTGGCAGACCTTGAGCAAACTGATTTTACCTGCGGCAGCCAGCCAAATCTTTTTGGGCTTACAACTGGGTTTGATTTTCGCTTGGGTAGCGACCATCGGGGCAGAGTTTTTATTGGCAAACTATGGTGTCGGGCTGGGCAATATCGTGATTCGTGGACGGGCTGCTTTAGATGTTGGTCTGATTGTATTTGGTTTAATCGTGATTGGTTTTATCGGTGTGGCGTGGAATAGCTTAGCCAACTTAACTGAGCGTCGTATTTTGGTTTGGCGACGTTAGGAGAATAATAAAATGAAACAACAGAATTTTCGGCAGTTTTTCAAACGGCATTTTAAATCGCTTGGGCAGATTAGCGTATTGAGTTTAATGGCAATCAGTCTCATTGCATGTAGTAAACAATCAGATATTCCTCCCAATCAGGTACATGAGCTTCGTTATCAATCTTTAACCAGTGTGGTTTCATTACCAGAACTGGCTGAAGACTTGGGTTATTTAGGTGACTTAAAGCTGAAATATGTTGGCAGTGTGCAAGGTGGTCCTCAGGACTTACAAGCACTCACGACGGGCGATGTGGATGTTGCAACGGCTTTTGATGGCGCAATCATCAAGCTTGCAGCAGCAGGGATTAAGATCAAGGCCGTAGTTGCCTCTTATGGCAGTGATGATAAAAGTTGGGTCGGTTATTACGTTCCGAATAATAGTCAGATTCATTCAGCGCGTGATTTGATCGGCAAAAAAGTGGCTGTAAACACATTGGGTGCACATTACGAATTTGTCTTGAAAGACTATTTGGCACGTCAAGGTTTAAGCAATGACGAAATCAATCAAGTGGAATTTGTTGTATTGCCGCCTACCAACACAGAACAAGCCTTACGTGCAGGACAAGTGGATGCCGCAGCGCTGGTTTCTATTTTTCAAGATAAGGCCTTGGAACGTGGTGGTTTAAGAAAACTGGTCTCAGACACGGATCTGTATGGCAGTTTTACCGCGGGTAGTTATGTCTTTACTGAAAAATTCATTCAGCAGCACCCAGAAGTGGTCAAGCAATATGTAACAGGTGTTGCCAAAGCCGTGGAATGGACCAAGCAAACACCACGAGAACAAGTGCTCGCCCGTTTTAAAAGCATTATTGAAAAGAGAAAACGCAATGAAAGCGATGTGCTGATGCAGTACTGGCGCAGCTATGGGGTAGTCAGTCAAGGTGGGTTGTTAAATGCAGCACAATATCAACGTTGGATTGACCTATTTGAAAAACGGGGTGAGTTCAAACCCAATCAGGTTAAGGCAGATGCTTTATTTACCAATCAATTTAATCCCTACGTAAGTGTAAACAAAAATGTAGCTGACGATCAGCACAGTAAGGAGCAGAAGCAATGAGTACAAAATTAAAAATTGAAAATGTTTATAAGTCTTTTGCTGCCAAAAAAGTCAAAGGTGCAAAAGTCCAGGCCGAAGATTTTGTGGCAGTCGAAAATTTATCTTTAGAGGTTAAGGCGGGTGAATTTGTTGCCATTGTTGGTCCCAGTGGCTGTGGAAAATCAACCTTACTCGATCTTTTGGCTGGTTTAACGACACCAAGTTCAGGTCAAATCACCATTGATGGGCAAGCCATTAAGAAACCGGGTTTAGATCGCGGTATCGTCTTTCAGCAATATGCTTTATTTCCGTGGTTAACGGCTTTAGAAAACATTGAATTTGGATTGGATGCAAAAGGTGTTGATAAACAACAGCGTTATCAAACGGCAAAGTATTTCTTAAATCTGGTTGGGCTTGCGGAATTCGAACATCATTATCCAAATGAACTTTCGGGTGGCATGAAGCAGCGCGTCGCAATTGCACGGAGTTTGGCCTATGACCCCGACATTCTATTGATGGATGAACCTTTTGCTGCACTCGATGCACAGACCCGCGAAACTTTACAGGCTGAACTGGTCAAAATTTGGCAACAGACCCAGAAGACCATCATTTTTATTACACATAGTATTGATGAAGCGATTTATTTGGGACAGCGCATTGCCATTATGACCTCGCGTCCCGGACGCATCAAACAGGTGATTGAAGTACCAGTTGAGCTAAGAAGTGATCAGGAGGATGTCCGTTCCAGCCCCGAATTCAGCCAACTGCGTCATCAGATTTGGAGCTTGTTACGTGAAGAAGTATTAAAAGCCCAAGAGCAGGAAAAACAAAAGCAGTTGGTCGCTTAAGCACAGCGTATTTTAAAGATTAACAAGAAGCAGAGGTGATTATGTCGAGCACAAAAGAGACATTAACGTTTCCAAAAACAATTCAGTCCAGTTCAATTTCTTCTCCATCTAAGATCAGTTCATTGGTGGATGGTTTTAATCTAAGCTGGCTTTCCAGTAGTTTTAAGCGTTCTGCTGCAATTTTACTGTTTTTGGCCATTTGGGAAATCGTACCGCGCATTGGCTTGGTCGATTCAGCATTTTTACCGACTTTTTCTACAGTTCTGGTGAGTGGTTGGGGCTTGATTCAAAATGGTCAATTATTAACACATTTGCAAGCTAGTTTGATTCGTTCACTCAGTGGCTTTATTTTTGCGATCATTATTGCCATTCCTTTAGGTTTGGCGATTGGTTGGTACACCCGTTTTTCCGAATTTCTGAGCCCTTTATTGGAAGTGTTCCGAAACACGGCTGCATTAGCTTTATTGCCTGTGTTTATTCTTTTTCTTGGGATTGGTGAGAGTTCGAAAATTGCATTGGTCACTTATGCCTGCACTTGGCCCATCTTGCTGAATACCATCAGCGGTGTTCGTAATGTTGATCCATTGTTGATCAAGTCAGCACGAACCATGGGACTGAGTTCTATTCAGTTGTTCCGTAAAGTGATTTTACCTGCTGCGATTCCAACGATTTTCGTGGGCGTACGTTTGGCAGGTTCATTCTCAGTGTTGATGTTGATTGCCGCAGAAATGGTTGGGGCGAAAGCCGGTTTGGGTTATCTGATTAATTATGCGCAATATAACTTCCAGATTCCCGAAATGTTCTTTGGCATCATTAGTATTACCACGATTGGTCTATTGTTTAATTACAGTCTGCTTGCGATCGAAAAGCGTTTGACCGCGTGGAAAACTGAAAGGTAGTTAGGAGTACATCGACATGTTTAAGCAAGGCTGGGGAAAGCATCTATTTGATTTGAGTTATGTGGTGACATTGTCGCTCATTTTGTTGGGATGTACAAAACCAGCATCGAAATTGACCGCAGTCGATGGACTTGAATCTTTAGAATTTAAATATTTAGGTTCACCAGGCGTGGTGACACCATTGGAATTGGCTGAGGATTTAGGTTATCTCGCACCAATCAAATTAAGCTATCAGGGTGTTTCTACAGGAGGACCTCAGGGCATTCAATCGGCTTTGTCAGGTGATAGTGATATAAGCAGTCCAAGTTTTGCGGGCTCAGCCGTTAAAATGGTGGCCAGTGGTGTACCGGGAACCGTCGTCATTGCTGCCTACGGTACTTTTGATGATCCTTTTGCTGGCTATTATGTACTGGAAAATAGCCCAATTCATTCAGCCAGAGACTTAATTGGTAAAAAAGTTGGAACCAATATTCTGGGTGCACAAGTGGAATATATGCTCAAAACCTATTTAAAAAAAGGAGGACTTAGCCCTGAAGAAATTAATCAGGTAACGCTTGTGGTCTTGCCACCAGGTTCCTCAGAGCAAGCCCTAAGAAATGGTCATGTGGATTTAGCGCCTTTGACAGGACCATCAATCGAACGGGGTGGGGTACGTCGTCTTTATCGGGATTATGATCTGGTTGGCGATCTGACGACTGGAACTTATGTCATGGCAAATCGCTATATTGCTGAACATCCAAATACTACCCGTAAAGTGGTAACGGGTATTGCCAAAGCAATTGAATGGTCTAGACAACAACCGAGAGATCAGGTGATTGCGCGTTTTGAACACATTTTGGAGAAACGTAAACGACCTGAAAATAGTGCCATGTTAAAATATTGGACACAATGGGGAATTCCTAGTCATGCAGGGAAATTTAAAAATGATGATTTTACAATATGGGTTAATAATTTAATCTCTGAAGGTCAGTTAAAACAAAATCAGATTGATTATAAAAAGATATATAGCAATCAATATAATGCATATAGCCCAAATTAAATCATCTTTGTAGTTTAATTAATTGGAGTTTATTTCTATTTTAATAAATGGAAATAACAAAGGTGAATTATTGATTTCTATTTAAACAAATAGTCATGCAAGATAACTTCTCTTTTAGAACAATAGGGAAGTAAATGCATGTCATTCATTACTTATCCACAAAATCAGACTTTAACGCGAACTGAGCGGGCGACAGCGATGGTTTTTGAAGATCAAAAATCAAGAGATTTGCTGGATCGCATTGAACAGATTGCACCTAGTGAGGCGAGCGTCCTGATTATTGGCAATACCGGGACGGGTAAAGAACTGGTTGCACGTCAGGTACATATGATGAGCCAGCGCAGTCGTGGTCCTTTTGTGGCAGTAAATTGTGGCGCATTTACAGAATCATTGGCTGAAAGTGAGTTATTTGGACATGAAAAAGGCGCATTTACAGGTGCAATCAATAGCAAGGCGGGTTGGTTTGAAGCGGCCAATCATGGCACGTTGTTTCTAGATGAAGTCGGTGACTTATCTCCAGCAATGCAGGTGAAATTATTACGGGTTCTGCAAGAGCGTGAAATTGTTCGAGTCGGATCACTCAAGCCAATTAAGTTGAATGTCCGTGTGATTGCGGCTACCAATGTCCATTTAGATGAGGCAGTTCAAGCAGGCAAGTTTAGAGAAGATTTATTTTATCGGCTGAATGTCGCTTTGCTTAAAGTTTCACCTTTGGCAGAACGCCCTGGCGATATTTTACCATTGGCTAATTTTTTCATTGCCCAGTATTGCAAACGTTTGGGCTATCCAATAGCGACAATGAGTCCAAGTGCTGTCCAGAAACTCTTGACCTATGGCTATCCTGGTAATATTCGTGAACTGGAAAATGCCATTCACCATGCCTTACTGGTCTGCAAGAATCATCAAATTCAGCCGACTGACTTTTGCTTTGCATCTTTATCCAGTAGCTTGAATTTGCGACAGATTTCTGATTTGGAGAAGAGCACACACACCATTCCAAGAACAGATTTATTGCCTAAACAAATGTTGCAGCATGCGCTTCTGAATTTATTTGAATCGTCGCATGCCTTGAAAAATGAAAATCTAGATCGCTTGATTGAAGAAGCAACGATTCGGATTGCTTATGAATATTGCCATCGCAATCAGGTCCAAACAGCTAAGCTGTTAGGAATTAGTCGCAACATCGTGCGTGCAAGATTGGTCAAATATGGCTTGGTGGGAAACGATAAAGTAGTCAATATTATGTTGGAAGAATTATTGGGTTAATTGAAATCAATAATCAGGTGACAGCGTTCACCTTTTTATTGGTTGAAAATCACTTTTCTTAAAAAATAATAATCAATGATTTAAAATAAATATAACTTTTTAATCAAAAAATATTCAAAAATAATAGTTCTAAATATTTGTACATTTTCTAATATAGCTAAACATAACTTAATAAACAGATCTAAAGTGGTGAAAGATGAGTATTCCTCAAATTAATGTGCGTAACCAGTTTCGTGGTGTCGTTAAAGAAATTATTGAAGGTAGTGTTGTTTCTGAGGTAGATGTAGAAACACCTGCGGGAGTTTTTACTTCGGTGATTACCACACGATCAGTGAAAAACCTAAATTTAGAATTAGGTAGTGAAGTCATTGTTTTAATTAAGTCTACAGAAGTTGCTTTGGCAAAACTATAGAGCGTCATATCAAAAATATAGTAAAGATTGATTTTATTATATTTTTGATTTCTGTTTTAGGGGGGCTAAAATGACATTATTAAATGTGGGTTCAGTAAAAATTAATCATCTCAATAAATCATATGGGCAGTATCAAGAACATGCCTTAACTGTATTGGATGATATTTCTTTAGAGATTAAAGCAGGGGAATTTGTCAGTATTGTCGGTAGTAGTGGTTGTGGAAAATCAACTTTATTACGTTTACTGGTCGGTTTGGATGATCAATTTGAAGGTAAGATTCTGGTCGATGGACAACCGATTCAAGGCACCAGTCTGGAGCGCGGTATCGTCTTCCAAGATCATCGATTATTTCCTTGGCTGAATGTGCAAGATAACATTCGGGTTGCATTATTAAATAGTAAATTAACGCGTGCTGAACAGGATCAATTGATTGATGAACACATTGAATTGGTCGGCTTGAGCAAGTTTAAAGATGCTTATCCAGCACAGCTTTCAGGGGGGATGAGTCAACGTGTTGCGATTGCAAGAAGTCTGATTAATCGACCTAAAATCTTGTTGTTGGATGAACCTTTCGGCGCATTGGATGCACTCACACGTGCCAATCTACAAAAGGAATTACAACGGATCTGGCAAACTGAAAAAATTACCATGATTATTGTGACCCATGATGTCGAGGAAGCCGTTTTTCTGGGTGATCGTGTTGTAGTGATGCAACCCAATCCTGGCCGAATTAAACGAATTGTTCCTGTTCATTTACCGCACCCACGTGTTCGAGAAGACGTTCGACTTGCGGCGATTAGAAATGATATTTTGACAGATTTTAGTCATGCAACTGAAGATCATTTAATTATCCCGCCAATTAAAGATTTTAATCAATTTCAGTTCGCTTGGTAAGCCCAAGTGAACTAAAATTTATAATCATAAAAACAAATAAATTAATATAAAAATATTGGTTCTTATATTTCACGGTTTGCATATATTTAAATAGATCACTAATTATGTGATTGGGGAATCGTGAATAAAGCTGAATGCTTTAAAAAATATAATGAATGATTTAAAGGAAAGAAAATGACCGTACTCACACAACTTTCAGCCGCGATCGAAAGTGCACCGCGTTGGCATGAATACAAGAAGCATAGTTTAGATACCGTGCACATCACACCCATCGAAGGCGCATTGGGGGCGATTGTGACTGGATTGGATGCCAGTAAACCTCAGAGCGGGGAAGTGATCCTCAAGCTGAAAAAGGCATTGCATGAACATTTAATCCTGGTTTTTAAGTCACAAGACTTGGAAGACAACGACTTACTGGCCTTTGCGAGTTATTTTGGCGGGATTTTCCGTCCGCCAACAGATATTCCTGTATTGGCAACACGTCATGATACCAACGCACCGCCTGATATTGTACCTGTATCCAATGCGGTTGGAGAGGGGGATTATACTGGTCATGGCGAACTCACCCCGCATAGTGACCATCACTGGACCCCACAGCCTTCTAGTGGATCTTTGCTTTATGCAATTGAACTTCCAAAAGATGGTGGTGCGACCAGTTGGTATAACACCGTTCAGGCGTATGAAGACCTTGATCAGGAAACCAAAGACGAAATCGAAGGGCTGCAGTTGATTACGTATAATCCATTTTTGCGCTTGAAGGATAAAAGCCCGATTCCAAAGTATCGCTTTTCTGATCAACCGATATTAGGTGCAGCGTTTCCACATCCATTGGTTCGTACACATTCTGAGAGTGGTCGACGTGGTATTTATCTGGACGCACAGACCGAAGTTGAAGTTGTAGGCTATGATGACCAAAAGGGTGCCGCGTTGATCGAACGCTTAAGAGCGCATATCGTCAAGCCTGAATATCGTTATGAACACCAGTGGGAAATTGGAGATATCGTCTATTGGGATAATCAGTTGACCTTGCATTCACGTACAGCTTTTCCTGCCGAGCAACGTCGTTTGCTGAAACGTGTCAGCTTGGCAGGTGCAAGACCATTCTAAAGTTAAGCAGAGCCAGTGAAAGCTGGCTTTTAATTTCCTGCTTTTGCCAATTCTGCTTCGATATAGCTAATAATCATGGTGCTTAAACCTTTGACCATTTCATCAAAGCTGATTTGCGGATTGGGTAAAATCAAATGACGTGCCACATTGAAGATACTGCTATTAATACTGATATAAGCAGTCACGCTGAGATTATTGACCTTTAGATAACGAGGATGGCGAATCATATATTTCATCAAAACTTCCATCAGTGCCATTTCGATCTGACCAATATATTTTTCATATTTAAGTTCAGTCGCATATCTTAGGCAGATGAGATAGCGGTCATCATCGCGGGTCAGTAGATCTCTAAAGGTATAGAAAATCATTTCAAATAAAGGTTCTAACTCCTGTTCAATGATGATCGGCGTGAGTTCCTTGACCATATCCAATACTTCTTTGACAAAAGTTCTGGCCATTGCATCATAAATTTCTTCTTTGTTTTTAAAATACTCATATAAAGAGCCGACACTGACACCCGCAATATCTGCAATATGCCGTGTGGTTGTGCCACTGGTGCCATTACTGGCAACTGCAATGAAACCAGCTTCGATAATGGTATCTACGGTTACTTTTGAGCGGGATTGACGTGGTTTACGAGTCGCCATAAGCTTTTATTGTTAAAATCCGAACATAATGTCAGATTAACATGTGCTGGAATCCTATGAAAGGGTCGCTTAATTAATCCGAACAAATAAAATTACATGCATTTTAATATTTATATTTTTTCTGTAATAAAAATCAGTTTGCGAAGATTAACCTTGATTTTGGCTTATGGAGTTTGTTTTTTAATTTTAAATATATATATGATAATAAAAGTAAAAAATATAATTAAGCTGTTCTTATTTGTGTTTTAAAAATTTGATAAGAACCACTTTTTATGAAGAATTTATCCATTCAAACTTTGGTAATTACCCGAATTGAATCCGAACATAAGATCGGTTTAAAGTAATTTCATATCAGGATCAGGTTCAAAAAAATCTCCCGAATATTTTTTCAGACTTCTCAAATGACTGAGAAAGATGAAAAGAGATGAACCCGATGCAACGCATGTCAAAGGGCAAATGACGCTCAAGTGAAGTAGGTAGGTGTAGCCATGATTAGCAGCACATTAAAGAAAGGTTTAAGTTTATTTAAATCTAACCCAATAACTGAGCAAATCGATTTTGCGAGTAAAAAAAGTATTCCAATTCGTCACTTGGCCATCGGATTTGAAGGCAAAGAAGTTGATCTCTCATTTTATATGAACAATCAATTCGCTACGATTTTCTTTGCTACGCTGTCAGTATTTTTAACTTATGGCGAAGACTTGGTGATTGAAACAGCACGTCATCATCGCGATCAATTGAAAGATCCGATCTTGAGACAGCGTGTGACTTCATTGATTGGTCAGGAAGCGATCCATTCAAAATTACATAATGAATTTAACGATGCAATTGTTGATCTTGATTATCCAGTACGACTCTATCGTTTTCTGGGTGAACAGTTCTTTGATCATATTTTCTTGAAATTCCCGCAACCGCTGAAACTTTCATTGATGGCCGGGATTGAACATTTTACCGCAGTATTGGCGGAATACATGATGGCGCATGAGCAGAATTTCTATTTTTCTGATGATGCAAAAACCCGCGCCTTATGGATGTGGCATATGCTTGAAGAATCAGAGCATAAAGATGTTGCCTATGATGTTTATCAAACACTGAACGGTAATTATGCCCTACGTATCTCAGGCTTCTTGCTGGCTTATTTCACCATTCTTGGGTTGATTCCGTTCTCGGCAACCATGGTGCCGATCTTACGTAAGCCACAAGAAATGTTGACCTCGAAATTTTGGAAAGATGCACGACGTGGTGTCAAGCTGATCTTTAGTCCGAAGGATGGGGTTTTTGGAAGTACCCAAGGTCGTATTTTTGATTATTTACGTACGGATTTCCATCCAAATGATCATGATGCAACCGCTTATTTTGAATACTACGAAAAGAAACTTTTATCAGAAGGTGGTGCATTGCATCCATTCTTTGTAAAAGAGTTCACGCCTAAGGTACAAGCGGCTTAATTTTTGAATCAGATAGCTAAGTAGAGTGCGGTGAAATAAAGGCAATAGGTTGGCAAAAAAGCTCAATGTCTTATGAGCAGTTTGGTTCTTGTTGCCGTTATTTCGCTCATGCACTATGCAAATAACCATTCTCAGCTGACCCGTGTATAGGGTGATGCATCCCAACTTAAAGTTTAAGAATCGAGGTCGTTAAAGTTGCAGAAATAATCTTATAGACAACTTTACGATTTTTGATGGATGCATTGCTGTTTGATTTTATTTTTACTCTCTCTATGGGAATTAAGACATGGTCGCTCAAGTTCTTCGAAATGTCTTCTCAGACAAATTAAGTACCAAATATCAGGGGATTATTCAAAATCTAGCGAATAAATCACCTATCCCAATTCGTCATTTTGATTTTAAATTCAATCCAAATGAATTGGATGAAAAGTTTTTTTTAAATAAAGAGTTAGCAACCTCTTATTTTCATGCTTTATCCATCTTCCTAACCTTTGGTGAAGATGTGGTCATCGATACTGCACGTCATCATCGTGATTTTATTGAAGACCCGATTTTAAAACAAAGACTAACGTCTTTGATTGGGCAAGAAGCGATTCATTCAAAAATCCACAATCAGTTTAATGATGAAGTGTTGAAAGAAAATGGTTATCCAGTTGAATTGCTTCGCGCAATTGCAGGCAAAGTTTTCGAATATGGCATCTATAAACTTCCACAGTCTTTACAGCTTTCATTGATGGCAGGCATTGAACATTACACTGCTGTGCTTGCTGAATTCATGATGCAGCATGAAGAATATCTGTTGGGTTCTCAAGACGAAAGACAGCGTGCCATGTGGATGTGGCATATGTTGGAAGAGTCTGAACATAAAGATATTGCATATGATGTTTTCTTAGAGTTATCAGGTAATTATTGGCTCAGAATTACAGGTTTCTTGCTGGCAAGCTTAACTATTTTAGGTGGTGTTTCGCTGGGTGGTTATTTGATGCCATTTGTACGCAAGCCAAGCAACCTGATTAATCCTTGTTATATGAAAGATATCGTGGAAAGTACAGCTTTACTGTTCGGTAGCGAGCGTGGGGTATTCGGAAGTAGCTTTATGCACATTCTTGAATATCTACGTCCAAGTTTTCATCCAAATGACCACGATACCACAGCGTATATGGCGTATTACAAAGAACGTTTATTAAACCCTGAAACAGGTTTATTAAGCCCTTATTTCCTGAAAGAGTTTGTACCACCTGTACGTGCAGCGACTGCATAACTTGGTCCAGATCAATACGAGATTATTGGAAAGCAAAGATGAAATTATTTGGGAAAAAAACCAAGCCTAGCGAAAAAGCATTCGCTGTGGTGACAGGTGCAGGAAGCGGGATTGGTCGTAGTTTTGCACTTGAATTGGCAAAACGTGGCGGCACAGTGGTGTGTTCGGATATTAACCTTGATGCAGCCAAAGAAACGGTGAGCTTAGTGGAAGCACTTGGAGCAAAAGCCTTTGCTGTACAATGTGATGTTGCCAAAGAAGAGCAAGTCAACCAATTGGCTGAGCAGGCTCAACAATTGATGCAGAACCCAGTCACACTGGTAATTAATAATGCAGGGATCGGTTTAGGGGGCAAGTTTGATGAAATGTCTTCTGAAGACTGGCATTGGTGCATGAATATTAATTTGTGGGGGGTGATCCACGGCTGCCGTGCTTTTGTACCGAAGTTTAAACAACTTGGTCATGGCGCAATTATCAATGTGGCATCAGCAGCATCTTATACGGCAGCACCAGAAATGACCGTCTATAACGTGTCTAAAGCAGGTGTTCGTGCTCTATCAGAAACGCTTTCGGCTGAACTACGAAAATCAAATATTAAGGTCAATGTACTTTGTCCAACTTTAGTACCGACCAATATCATTAAAAATGGCAAAGTCCCACATAAAGGGCTGTTGGATTATGCGCTGACCAATTTGGCTTTTACCACCAGTGACAAGGTAGCCAAATTGACCTTGGATCGTTTGGACAAAGGTGAGCTTTATACCATTCCACAAATCGACGCCAAGTTATTTTGGTTGATGAAACGTACTGCACCGAACTTATATGCAAAATTCTTAGGCACATCATATCGATTTATGAAGTAATCACCTTGGATAAAAGATTTTAAACACTGAAATAAGACGAAACTCAATCGGCGATAGGCTTATTTCAGTTGAATGAATAAAGGATATTTTAAATGACAGCTCAAGCAAAAAAATTAAACTCAGCTGAAGGAAAGGCTTTACCACCACACATCTATGATAGCTTTATCGTGGGTGCTGGAATCTCTGGTATCGCAACGGCAATTCGTCTTGATCAGGTCGGTTATAGCAACTACAAGATCATTGAGAAGGCGACACGTGTGGGTGGGACTTGGCGTGAAAATACTTACCCAGGTTGTGGCTGTGATGTACCGTCGGCGTTGTATTCCTATTCATTTGCACCGAGTGCCAAATGGAGTCATCTGTTTGCTCGCCAGCCTGAGATTCTAAGCTATCTAGAAGAAGTCAGCGAAAATTTCAATGTCAGCTCAAAAATTGAATTTGGTACCGAGTTGCTCAACGCGACATGGGATAAAGAGCGTAATCTTTGGGTGATTGATACCAATAAAGGTCAAAACCTATCCAGAACTGTGGTTTTTGCAACAGGTCCAATTACCGAAGCGCAAATTCCAAAACTTGAAGGCCTAGAAAGCTTTAAGGGCGAAATGTTCCATTCAGCGAAATGGAATCATGATTATGACCTGACAGGTAAACGTATCGCTGTGATTGGGACAGGTGCATCAGCGATTCAGTTTGTTCCTCAGATTCAGCCATTAGCAAAAGAATTGTACGTGTATCAACGTACAGCGCCGTGGGTGGTCCCAAAGCCAGATACAGATCTAGGTGATATTAGTAAATCATTGATTGAGAAGTTTCCACTGATTCAAAAAACATGGCGTCAAGCGGTTGCACAATCGTTGAATGCAATTAATTTCGGCTTACGTAATCCAGCCGTGTTAAAACCTGTTGGCGAATTGGCAAAATTGATTTTACGTTTCCAGATTGAAGATCCTGAATTACGTAAAAATGTAACACCGAACTTTACGATTGGCTGTAAGCGTTTGCTGTTCGCTAATAATTATTATCCTGCATTACAACAACCGAATACCAAACTGATTCCACATGGATTGGTAAAAGTAGAAGGCAATACGGTTGTTTCTGCAAATGGTGAACGTCATGAAGTCGATGTGATCATTTGGGGAACTGGTTTTGAGGTGTCTCATCCACCGATTGGCAAGCGCGTGTCAAATGAGAAAGGCGAGTGCCTGAATGATCTATGGAAGAGCACTTCACCAGAAGCGTATCTAGGCACCAGTATTGAGAATGTCCCGAATGCTTTCCTTGTCTTAGGACCAAATGTTTTGGTGTATGATTCATTCATTGGTTTGGCTGAAGCGCAACTTGATTATATCGTTGATGGTTTACTAAAAATCAAAGAAAAAGGCATCAGTAAGTTGAATATTAAGCCAGAAGTGATCAAGCATCATAACGAGCTGGTGCAAAAACATCTGAAAACCACAGTGTTTAACGCGGGTGGATGTAAGAGCTATTACTTAGATGCCAATGGCCGTAACTTTGCTGCGTGGCCGTGGTCATTGAAAAAGTTAAAGCAACGTTTGAAACGTATGGATTTGAATGACTATCAAGTGACCTATCAGACTGAAAAAACCAACTGATTTTAGATCAATCATCAAACAGCAGTAAATTTTATCTTAGGGTAGAATTTGCTGCTTATTTTTTGCAAGATAGCAATAAAAATGGGGAATAAAAATGAAAGAAGGACAATCGAGTCGCACCGCTGAAGCTGCTGCAGCATTACGTGCCAATCATTTTCAAAATGCTGAAAATCCAGTATTCTCTGATCCTTTTGCATTTGAGTTAACCAGTAAGGGTTGGAAGAAACTGTTAACCACTTCGTTGACCGTGAAAGTCATGAACTCCTCTGTATTTAATCGCACTTTTGGATTATTAACAGGGCAAGTGGTCGGGCGTTCAAGATATGCAGAAGACTTGCTTGAGCATGCAATCGCGAAGGGAATTCAACAATATGTGCTCGTAGGAGCAGGCTTAGATTCTTTTACCTTACGACAGGCCCAGAAATACCCACAGTTAAAAATTTTTGAAGTCGATCATCCAGATACCCAAGCAGCAAAACAAAGCAAATTACGCCAATTTGGAGTGCTTCCAGCGAATGTTGAGTTTGTTGCAATCGATTTTGAAAAAGAATCAATTGCAGATGCTTTAGCCCGGAGTACGTTCAAGCAGGATCAAGCTGCTTTTTTCTCATGGTTGGGGACGACACATTATTTAGAACCAAGAACGACCTTAAGTACATTGGCAAGCATTTCTCAGATAGCAGCACAGGAAAGCGAAGTGGTCTTGGACTATTCGGTTGACTATCGTGAATTAGAGGGTATAGAGCGTTTAGGCACGTTGTTTGTGTCGCAATTTACTCGTTTTTTAAAAGAACCATTAAAAGGGCAATTTAGACCCAAAGTATTGCATCAGGCAGTAGAACAAATGGGATATATCGTCACTGAGGATTTATCAGGGGATGGATTAACTGAGCGTTATTTTTATGCACGACCAGATCGTATCCGTCATACCGTTGCGACGCATATGTTACATCTGCGTATGCTCAAAGCTTAATTTTTTATTCTATTGTTTGTTTTAAAAAAGCCCTTCAATTCTACGCTGAGAATTGAAGGGCTTTTTGCTTAGCGACGTTTATTATAAAGCGCTAAAGCAGCAGGTAAGTTTTTACGCATATCACTAATACGTTGTGTATTTGATGGGTGAGTTGACAAGAATGAACTGCCACCCGCACCATCGAGACGATTCATTTTTTCCCAAAGACTAATCGCAGCATTTGGGTTATAGCCTGCTTTCGCCATCAACATTAAACCACCGTAATCGGCACGGCTTTCCAAATTACGTGAGTAAGGTAGACCCACACCTACTTGGCTGCCCAAATCGATTGCAGCACTACCAAGATCACCGATACTGCTACCTGCGTATGACTTACCAATACCAATCGCAAGATTTGTTAAAGCTTGAGCACCAATTTTACTTTTTGCGTGTTCTTCCAAAGCATGTGTCATTTCATGACCCATAATTGCCGCAATTTCGTCATTGGTCAGATTAAGCTTGTTGACAATGCCTGTATAGAAAACCACTTTACCACCTGGTGCAACATACGCATTGACGGTATCAGATTTTAATACAGCCAGCTGCCAGTCAAAGCGTTGGCCAGTCTGGTTCATTTGGTCTGCATAAGGCTTTAAGCGCTGGAAGACAGTATTGATACGTTGATAAGTACTTGAGCTGCTATCAAGTTGATTTTTGGCACGCGCTTCTTGCGTCATTTTAGAGAAGCCTTGTGCTGATTGAGCATTCAAGGTTGCGCTGTCGGCACCTGCCATATCTGCGAAAGATGCGCAGCCAGAAATAGTCATTACAGTAACAGCACAAAGGCTCAAAGCTAACTTCTTCATACTTATTCTCTCCAAATCAGTATCTTATGAATATAGTCGTGATTAGGGAGGATTATAAAAAATGTTGACAGCAGTTAACATTCTGAATACCTCTATAATCATTGTAATTATGTAATCAGCAGCTGTTATAGGTTTGATTGAAAAAATTAAAGCCAGTGACGGGCACTGGCTTTAATTCGAACGCATTTGATCTCAGATCAAATTAATCCTCTTCATCATACTCTTCTTCAGTAAAAGTATTTTCTTCTAAAGAAGCGTCAAAAATTAAGATGGCTTTACCGTCAGTTTGAATCATGCCTTGATCTTCAAGCGTCTTGAGTACGCGTCCAACCATTTCACGAGAACAACCCACGATACGACCAATTTCTTGACGTGTGATACGAATCTGGCGACCATTTGGCAAAATCATTGCCTCAGGTTGTGCAGATAAGTCAATTAAACAGCGAGCAATACGACCAGACACATCGATGAATGCAAGATCTGTTACTTTACGCGTTGTATTTTTAAGACGACGCACCAGTTGAGCAAACACAGCGTAACTTAGATCTGGGTACTGTTTACTTAACTCGTGGAAGTTGTCATAAGAAATTTCTGCAATTTCGCATACATCTCGAGTACGTACTTCTGCGGTACGCTGAGGGTTCTTTTCAAAAAGCCCCATTTCACCAAAGAAGTCACCAGGGTTTAAGTAGGCAACGACGATTTCACGTTCATCATCTTCACGTAAAATAATTGACACTGAACCTTTTAATATTAAATACAGTGATTTTGATTCAGTTCCAGCGTCAACAATCGCGGTGCGTTTAGGGTATCTGTTAATATGAGCACGTTTTAGCAATGCTTTAACTGATTCAGGTAGTTGACCTGGAGACAAAGCATCAGTGCTAAGTTGTGAAAAATTTGAAGTCATGCTTAAAATTTCCGAATTTGGATAAAACCGATCGCACAGGCCCTTGCTAGAGCCTTTTCTACACAGAAGAGATGAAATTCCTTATCAACTCATTTTATGTTAGTGTACAAGAACACAGTAAATTTATAACGTTTTTCGGGTAGTTGCAATGCAAACAAGTGTACATTGGTTAGAGAATGTTGCTTTTGAGGCAAAATCAGAAAGTGGCCACACTGTGGTGATGGATGGTTCGGCTGAATATGGGGGTGAAAACCGTGGTCCACGTCCTATGGAATTGATTTTAATGGGACTTGGTGGGTGTGCTTCGTTTGATATTGTGACCATTTTAAAGAAATCTCGCCAAGATGTGACGGGTGTCGTATGTCAGCTTAAGGCGGAAAGAGCAGATTCGATTCCAGCCGTGTTCACTAAAATCCATTTACATTTCGTGGTGACAGGTAAAGCAGTAAAAACCAAGCAAGTTGAAAAAGCGGTTGAACTTTCAGCGGAGAAATATTGTTCAGCAAGTAAAATGCTTGCGGATGGTGGTGTTGAAATTACCCATGATTTTGAAATTGTTGAAGCCGCATAAAGCTTAAATTATTAAGTTTTGCTAAAAAGTGATCTGTTTTTATAGATCACTTTTTTATAAGCTTTTCTTTTTATTTTAGAAATAATTGTGGGTCGACCCGAGCATTATTCAGGCTCATGCCCCAATGTAAATGAGCACCTGTAACTCGTCCTGTATTTCCCACTAATCCAAGTGTTTCTCCCTGACGGATTTGCTGTCCCTTTTCTACGCTAATTTTACTCAGATGGCAGAACATACTGATCAAGCCCTGACCGTGGTCAATCAGTACCGTATTACCATTAAAGAAATAATTTCCAGTTTGCACCACCACACCATCAGCAGGGGCTACGACTTTTTGTCCAACTGGTGCAGGAATATCCAGGCCAGAATGTGGCGCACGTTCTTCACCATTAAAAAAGCGTTTACGTCCGAAAGAGTTGCTAAATTTACCAGCAGTTGGTCGAATAAAATTTGGGAATTTTGTCCATGTGCTTTGACTAAACGAGCTATAAATATCATTTTGCTCTTTGGCTTCACGTGTATAACGATCCAATTGCTCTTGCTTTGGATTGACGTAATCCTGATTTTTGACGTTGAGGCGCTGCTCAGCATAGGGATATGGCTTAAGCTCAATTTGAATCGGACTGTTATTGGTTTTTAAGGTGAGTGGACCGAGAGGCACAGATAAAGGGATACCAAACACAGCATAACGTTGTGAGCCTTCCTGCGTAATCAGTACAGGATTTTGTTCATAAAACACTTGCGTGGTATTTGCTTCTAGAGGAATAACCGCAATCCCACCAGCTCGTCTTGAGTCTTGTGGCAGTTGGGCAAAAGCAACATGAAGTGGAAGAAGGCAAGTGGCTGCCAGATAGATTCTTTTTAAATACATGATCATCATTATGTGTAAAGTAAAGCTTTAAGCTAAAAGGTTCTGCTTAAAAGTACAATATTGGTTGTGTGCAAAACAGAATAGGTAGCAAAATTATACAAAATATACTTGAAATAGATTGTTTTTGTACCCATATTAAAGCCGAGTCTTATATTTTTTATTTTGTATAATATATTGAAAAATATATAAATTTTATTTGAAATTTTAAAAAGTGTTCCCATCTAAGTGATAAGTTAAAAATTTGTTGTGAGGAATAACAAGAATGCGATTTGAAAAATTTACAAACCGCTTACAGCAAGCACTCTCAGATGCACAATCATTGGCTATGGGTAAGGACCATACTGCAATTGCAGGGATTCATATCTTAACATCTTTATTAGAAGAGCCGGCCAATCTGAGTTTATTGCAACAAGCGGGTGCGCGTTTACCAGAGTTAAAGCAGAAACTTGAACAAGCGGTGCAAAATGCACCTACTTTGGCCAATCCGACAGGTGATATCAATCTGAATCCTGAAGCGGTCAAGGCACTCAATTTAGCTGACCGTTATGCACAGAAAGCAGGTGATGAGTTTTTATCTACGGATTGGGTATTGCTGAGCTTGGCAGAAACGGGCGAAACCAAAACTATTTTAAATAGTGTTGGAGTAACACCAGAAAATTTACGCAAGGTAATTGAAAATATTCGAGGAAATGACAAAGTCATGAGTAACAATCACGAAGATCAACGTGACTCACTAAATAAATATACCATCGATTTGACTGAGCGTGCCTTGGCAGGGAAGTTAGACCCTGTGATTGGCCGAGATGATGAGATTCGTCGTACCATTCAGGTGCTCTCTCGTCGTACGAAAAACAACCCTGTACTGATTGGTGAACCAGGGGTCGGTAAAACTGCGATTGTAGAAGGGTTGGCGCAGCGTATTATCAATGGTGAAGTACCAGAGAGCTTAAAGAATAAGCGTGTACTGTCACTCGACTTGGGTTCATTACTTGCAGGTGCAAAATATCGTGGTGAATTTGAGGAGCGTTTAAAAGCAGTTCTTAAAGACCTAGCAAAACATGAAGGCGAAATCATCCTGTTTATCGATGAGCTTCATACCCTCGTGGGCGCAGGTAAAGGTGACGGCGCGATGGATGCAGGGAATATGCTCAAACCTGCCTTAGCGCGTGGTGAACTCCGTTGTGTGGGTGCAACGACTTTAGATGAGTACCGTCAATACATCGAGAAAGATGCCGCGCTTGAACGTCGTTTCCAAAAAGTGTTGGTGGATGAACCAAGCGTTGAAGACACCATTGCGATTCTGCGTGGTCTAAAAGAGAAATATGCAACTCATCATGGTGTACAAATTTTAGATTCAGCGATTATTGCTGCGGCGAAAATGTCACATCGTTATATCACTGATCGTCAGTTACCCGATAAGGCAATTGATTTGATTGATGAAGCGGCATCACGTATCAAGATGGAAATCGACTCTAAGCCAGAAGCTTTGGATAAATTAGATCGCCGTTTAATTCAGTTGAAAATGCAATTGGAAGCGGTGAAAAAAGATGAAGATGTTGGCAGTAAAGCTGAAGTCAATCATCTTGAACAGCAAATTGCTGAAAAGCAGAAAGAGTACAATGACCTAGAAGAGATTTGGAAAGCTGAAAAAACACTGGTTGAAGGTGATAAAAAAGCACAAGTCGAACTGGATCAAGCGCGTAGTGCTTTGGAAAAAGCCAAACGTGAAGGTGATTTGGCCGAAGCTGCGCGCTTGCAATATGGTGTAATTCCAGAATTGCAGAAACGCTTAGAGCAAGCTGAAGTTGCAGAGGAAAACGAAGAACCGAAGTTGATTCGTACCAAAGTGACTGAGAATGAGATTGCTGAAGTCGTTAGTGCGGCAACAGGTATTCCTGTGACCAAAATGCTGCAAGGTGAACGTGAGAAACTTCTGAAGATGGAAGAGTTTTTACATAATCGTGTGGTGGGACAAGATGAAGCCGTGGTAGCAGTGTCTAATGCGGTACGTCGTTCACGCGCTGGCTTATCTGACCCGAATCGTCCAAGTGGATCGTTCTTGTTCCTTGGTCCGACGGGTGTCGGTAAAACTGAGTTAACCAAAGCATTGGCCAACTTCTTGTTTGACAGCGATGATGCCATGATCCGGATTGATATGTCGGAGTTTATGGAAAAACATTCGGTCAGTCGTTTGGTGGGTGCACCTCCAGGTTATGTGGGTTATGAAGAAGGTGGTGTTTTAACTGAGGCCGTACGCCGTAAACCATATAGTGTAGTGCTATTTGACGAAGTGGAAAAAGCGCATCCAGATGTATTCAATATTTTATTGCAAGTCTTGGATGATGGTCGCTTAACCGACTCACAAGGTCGTGTGGTTGACTTTAAAAATACGGTCATCGTAATGACCTCTAACTTGGGCTCACAAGATGTACGTGAGCTGGGTGAAGGGGCGACAGATGATGAAGTTCGAACTGTGGTCATGAATGCGGTAACACAGCATTTCCGTCCAGAGTTTATTAACCGTATTGATGAGTTGGTGATTTTCCATTCACTGCAAAAAGCACAGATTCGTGGTATTGCGGATATTCAGTTGGATCGTTTGCGTTCACGTTTGAGTGATCGTGATATGGGCTTAACAGTAGATGACACTGCATTCGATTTGTTAATCGATGCTGGTTTCGATCCGATATATGGAGCACGTCCATTGAAACGCGCCATTCAGCAACAAGTGGAAAATAGTTTGGCTCAAAAAATCCTGTCTGGTGAATTTCAGGCTGGCGATAACATTTTAATCAAAGGTGAAAATGGTCATCTTGTGTTTGATAAAATGAAATTGAGCTAAATCTAAATTTTAACCTTTGACTCAAAAGATGGTGATGAAAGTCACCATCTTTTTTTGTATTGGTGCAACTGGTCTGATTTTTTCAGTAATATTACCGATAACATTGCGACTTGATGAAAAACTTGCTAGTTTCTTGAACAAATAACAAAAAAATTCAGGATGAATTGCAATGGAAAATAACAGACATCATTGCACATATAGTTGTGTAATTTTGTTGATGACCGCTTTATCTTCAATGGTACATGCTGCGCAGCCATTGAATGAAGGAACACTCGCTTTACAAACGGGTGTACTGAATAATGCACTTCCCAGTATTATCATTAAAGCTCAACAAGATGCCTTGAAGCCTGAAGAAGAACGCTGGCGTGCTCAGCGTACCTTAAGCGATAAATTTTTGGGCGAGATTCGTGTCAGTACCGTCTTGGATGGCGTACTTTCCTCTCATGAAGAGCAAAAGAAAATACTCGCTGTTGATACGAGAGACAAGGATAAGCGCGAGGCTACGATTAAGCCACATGCACAGCCACCTGATCGTTACATGATTTATGAATTCGAATCAGGCAACGTTCACGTGACTTACAATGATGACACTAAAGCTGAACTGGTAATTAAATAGCAGGGTGTTGAATTTTCCAAGCACGATGAATTTTTTGGTTACGCTTGAAATCTAAACCAATGGTTTCAGAGGTGATTTCTTCGATTTGATACATCGCCTCAATTTCTTCATCCAACTCAAAGCCTCGATAGTTATTTGAGAAGTATAAGGTTCCATCAGTGGTTAAACGGTTCATAGCACGTTTAAGCAGTGAAATATGGTCACGTTGAACATCAAAAGTTCCATAAAACTTTTTCGAGTTCGAGAAGGTTGGTGGATCAATAAAGATTAGGTCATATTGTTCATGACCTTCTTTTAACCATTCAAAGCAATCACTTGCAAAGAACATATGCTGTTCATCTGCGTGGTCTACCGTTAAACCATTCAGTACAAAGTTCTCTTTCGACCAACCTAAATAAGTATTGGATAAATCGACACTGGTGGTACTCGCTGCACCACCTAAAGCGGCATGCAAACTTGCAGTTGAGGTATAGCTATAAAGATTTAGGAAGTGCTTACCACGCGCTTCTTTGGCAATTCTCAGACGAATTTGGCGGTGATCGAGGAATAAACCTGTATCTAAGTAGTCCGTCAAATTCACTAAAATGCGTGCATCACCTTCTTGTACGATAAAACGTTTAGAGGCGGTACTCTGTTTAGTATATTGCGTGGTACCTGCTTGTCTTGCACGTGTTTTTATGAAAATAGCATCACGGTTTAAGCCTGTTACAGCACGGATTGCGGCAAGACCAAGGTTAAAACGCTTTTTAGCTTTTTCAGGATCAATGGTTTTTGGTGGTGCATACTCTTGTACATGCAATCGATCCCCATATAAGTCGACTGCAATATTGAAGTCAGGTAAATCTGCATCATAAAGACGTAAACAGTAGACGTTCTCTTTCACGGCCCACTTTTTCAATGCTTGCATGTTTTTCTGCAAACGATTGGTAAAGTCTTCAGCACCTTCAATTTTTTCAAATTGTTGGGGTTGCCAAGTTGCTAAAAATGGCTGTGTAACAGTAGCAGGTTTGACTGTACCAAAACGAACATAAATAGGTAATTTACCATTCATCAAACGTAAAATTTGCGGATCGTTAAAGGCAAGCACATCGGCCTGTTCAACTTGGGCAGCAATAATGGCAGCACGTTGATTTGGAAAATTCTTTTGCAATAAAGCAGATAAGCCTAGGTAGAGCGAACGGTTAGACGCTTTATCACCTAAACGCTCACCATACGGTGGATTGGTCACAATAAAGGCTTTTTTTCCTTCAGCATGGAAATCATCCCAGTCTGCTAAGGTACGTTCTTCAATTTGAATCTTATCCAGTAAATTCTCAAAACCAGCGGCAATGATGTTTTGACGTGTTGCTTTTACTGCTTCCCAGTCTGCATCATATGCATAGAATTGTGGTAAGGGTTGCTGCAATGCTTTTTCATGGCGTTCAGCTGCTTCAGCTTTGAGCGTCATCCATAATTCATTGTCATGACCGTGCCAGCCATTAAAACCAAAACGGCGAACTAAACCAGGTGCACGATCAGTTAAAATTAATAAGGATTCAATAATAAATGTACCTGAACCGCACATTGGGTCGAGGATAATGTCAGGCTGATATTGCGCGAGTTGTGCTTTTTGTAGAATCGCTGCCGCCAAGTTTTCTTTAATTGGTGCTTCGGTCATAAAACGACGATAGCCACGCTTATGTAAAGAATCACCAGAGAGATCTAAACAGTAGGTGTGTTCGGTTTTACCCGCTAAGACATACAGAGTAATTTCTGGTTGTTTAATATCAATACTTGGGCGTTTGCCAACCGCTTCCATAAAGGAATCTACAACACCGTCTTTTACGCGCAAGGTCGCAAATTGAGAGTTTACTTTAATGTCACGTTCGATATGCAAACGAACGGCAAAGGTACTTTGTGGTGCAAAAATCAGTGACCAGTCAAAGCTGATTGCACCTTCATAGAGTTCTTCAGCAACATCACGCGCATCATGCGTGTGTTCAAGCTCATGGGTATGAATAGGTAAAAGCACGCGAGAGGCCAAACGAGACCACATACAAATGCGGTAAGCGTTCTCCAATGTACCTTTAAATATTAAACGTCCTGCAAAACGTTGGATATTTTGAATGCCTAAATCTTCAAGCTCTTGTTGTAATAAGGTTTCAAGCCCGTCCGCACAGGTGACCCAATAGTCTGTTAGACGTGGTTTAGCGTTCATTCAAATTTCCAAAACATTTTTAGCAATCGGCTATTTTAACTGATTTTTATGGGTTCTGTCGGTGCATATTTGTTTGATTGTCAGCTTTATCATCTAATTATTACATTTTTTCTTCATTGAGCTGGGTAGATGCGGCATTAGGACCGTGATGTATTTCATTTTTATTGATTATTTTATTGCATAGTTGGTACAGCTTTTGCTTTTAGATTTGCAATACATCAGTAAACGATTTTACTTAAAGCTGATGAAATTTAAGAATTTTAATTTGATGGCTGTGAGGATATTATGAAAGAAAGCATGAATAGTGAAGTATCGGTCAATGCTGAAGCTTTTACGATTGCAACTCAAATGTATGTCCGTTTAAGACGTGTTTGTGGTCGTGTGATCGATGTAATGTATTTAGTCAATAATCAAGATTATGCCAAACATGTGCTTGAGGTTGCCTTAGCAACTCAGGATCAAGAACTCGAACGATTTGTCGCACGTTTAAGCCCATTGATTGATCTATATGCTGAGCCAAGTGTAGTTGTGACAGAAGTGAAAGCCGAAGCTAAAAAAGTAAAAGCTGAGGTTTTAGAAACCTATTCTGTGGAAGTTACTGAAGAGGAAATATATCAGGCACAGGTGCATCATCATTATATTGGTGCGTTACGCTAAGCGATAAGTCATTTAAAAAGATAAAATAAAAGGATGTCAGTGGGGAATTGCATCCTTTTTACTTAAGTGCTGAAAACTTCAACTACGAATGAAATCTAAAGTCTGTATAATGCGTTAACTTAACGTGTTAGGAATCTCTTATGCACTTGGCGGCATTGCATACTTTGAGTCAGATCCAGCTCAATCAACAAGGAAATCTAAAGCACTTTTTAACAATTGAAGGTCTTTCCAAAGAAACCTTAACCAAGATCTTAGATACAGCGCAAAGCTTTTTAGATGAAAATAATAATTTGATCAACCGTCCGTTACTTGAAGGGTTGACGGTCATGAATCTGTTCTTTGAAAACTCTACTCGTACTCGTACCACCTTTGAGGCGGCAGCAAAACGATTGTCTGCTAATGTCTTGAATATTGATATAGCGCGTTCAAGTACCTCTAAAGGTGAAACGCTACGTGATACGTTGTGGAATCTGGAAGCGATGGCAGCGGATATTTTCGTTGTTCGCCATTCATCATCTGGTGCAGCGCATTTCATCGCCAAAGATGTATGTCCGAAAGTTGCAATTATTAACGCAGGTGATGGTCGTCACGCGCATCCAACCCAAGCGATGTTGGATATGTTGACGATTCGCCGCGAAACCAAAAAGCCTTTTGAAGAATTAACCGTGGCCATTATCGGTGACATTAAGCATTCACGCGTGGCGCGTTCAAATGTAGCTGCCTTGCAAACATTGGGCTGTAAAGATATTCGTGTGATTGCACCGAATACGCTGTTGCCAGTAGGCTTCAATGAATATGGCGAGCATGTCCGTCTGTTTAATAAAATGGATGATGGCGTCAAAGACTGTGACGTGATTATCGCCTTGCGTATCCAAAATGAACGTATTGATTCGCCAGCTTTATCCTCACAGGCTGAGTTCTACAAAATGTATGGTCTGAATAAAGAGCGCCTTGCAATGGCGAAGCCTGATTGTATCGTGATGCATCCCGGCCCGATGAACCGTGGGGTTGAGATTGATTCAAGTGTTGCGGATGGCGATCAATCGGTGATTTTAAAGCAAGTCACCAATGGTATTGCAGTTCGTATGGCGGTACTCGCACTTGCGATGCAAGGCCAGTTACAAGAACAAGGTTTAATTGAAGCGATTGCACTGTAAGGGATAGATCACATGAGTATTGTAAAAATTGAAAATGTCCGTGTGCTCGATCCAATTCAAAATACTGATCAAGTCAAAACGGTTTATATTGAAAACGGTAAATTGATTGATGCAGTAGATCAAGTCGATGAAAACATTGATGGACAAGGCAAATGGCTAATGCCGACCATGGTGGACTTGTGCGCACGAATGCGTGAACCGGGTCAGCAACAGCATGGAACCTTAAAGTCGGAAGGTAAAGCGGCACGTACCAATGGTATTTTGCATGTGATTACGCCTCCCGATTCAAAGCCAATCGTTCAAGACAACGGTGCTCTGATTCATGGCTTGATTGAAAAAGCGCAATTAGATGGTGGAATCTATTTACAGATTATTGGCGCACAGACTCAAGGTTTGAATGGTAAACAGCCTGCCAATATGGCGGGATTAAAGAAGGGTGGCTGTACCTCAGTTTCCAATGCCAATGCTGCTTTTGAAAATGATGATGTAGTGATCCGTACGCTTGAATATGCTGCTGGTTTGGGCTTGACCGTTGTGTTCTATGCGGAAGAACCACAAATTGCCAAAGACGGCTGTGCTCATGAAGGCTTCATTGCTTCTCGTCAAGGTTTGCCAATGATTCCTGCGATTGCAGAAACGGTCGCAATCGCAAAATATCTGTTGATGATTGAAGTGACGGGTGTAAAAGCTCACTTTGGTCTCTTGTCTTGTGGTGCATCGGTAGAACTGATTCGTATCGCCAAAGCCAAAGGTTTGCCTGTGACTGCGGACGTTGCGATGCATCAACTGCATTTAACGGAACAATTGACAGATGGTTTTAACTCTTTGGCTCATGTGCGCCCACCATTGCGTTCTGAACAAGATAAAGCCTTATTACGTCAGGGCGTTAAAGAAGGTGTGATTGATGCAATTTGTACCCATCATGAACCATTGAGTAGTTCTGCCAAAATGGCACCGTTTGCAGAAACGCAACCTGGTATTACTGCATTTGATACCTATGTGGGCCTCGGTGTGCAATTGATTCAGGAAGGTGTATTCGAACCTTTAGAATGGGTGGCAAAAGTGACGTCGATTCCTGCACAAGTGGCTAATATGACGGAACGCTGGCAGCAAGAAGCAGGTTGGGTGCTGGTAGATCCAGAACTGAAATGGACTGTTTCTAAAGAAACCATTGTTTCGCAAGGCAAAAATACGCCATTACTCGGTCAGCAATTGACAGGCAAAGTGCTTACGACTTTTGCATAAACTAATGTGAAATAAGCAGAATAGGATGCAAAAGTCTTATTCTGTTTTGTAAAGTGTGATGTTGATATTGTATTAAAATTTTACAAATGTAGATAAAAATAAAAAAATTAGATTAAAGTAAGCGAATAAATGAGATATGCCTTACATAAAATTATAAAAACGAGAAATAAATTAGTTAAATAATTGGAGTTTAATAACATGTCTATAAATCCAATGGAATTACTTAAACAAAAAGTTTCATCTGTGATTGTGAATGACCAAACCTGTTTGGTAAATGAAAAAAATGATGTTCTATCAAGATTTTATCCTGTTTTCTTGCATCGTTTTTTAGAGAAACCTGAATTGGTTGATCAATTAAAAGAAAAGCTTACGCCGTCTGTCTTTGATTTGTTGGAAGAAAATGAACGCGTAAAAAATGCATTGCTATTGCGGTTGGCAGCAGGCAAAGTTTCGGTTGCAGAGGCTGAACTGACGCTTAATCGAGCGATTCCAAAAAGTTTAGCTGTACTGTCGAATGAAGTAGGAAATGATGCAATTAGCATTATTCATTACCTGAGAGAACATAAGCAATCGATCAATGCACTGTTACCAAATTGGTCTGACGAGGTACTTTCGCTTTTAAATGAAGTTGCTGTTCCAGCACAACCTATTGAAGAGGCACCAGTAGAGCTTGATCTACCACCAGCGAAGAAGCCTTATCGATTTTTTCCATTTTTAACTCTGATTTTCGCAAGTTTTTCATTGGTTTTTTTATATCAACTCATCAAGTGAAGGTTTGGCTGATTGAGGATTAATACGCGCTATCTTGTACTTCACTTTGTAAAGTGTGATGTAAGTATTGTATTTAAATTATATAAAAACGAATAAAAAACACACAAATGATTAGAATGAAAAAGCATCAGTTTGCTTGCGCTTCGCATTTTTCTTAAGCGATCTGAATATTATAAATTTAATGAGTTGGAGTGAATAACAATGTCAATAAACCCAATGGAATTGTTAAAGCAAAAAGTGACCTCGACGGTTGTGAGTGGTCAAGACAGTTTGGCGAACGAAAAAAGTGCGCTGTTATCTAGGTTCTATCCGATTTTTCTTTCCGTATTAGCCGCAAAACCTGAACTTATTCAGAAACTCAAAGAATCAATCTCACCCTCTTTACTTGATTTATTTGGACACAATGATCAAGTTAAAAATGCACTGTTGTCTAATCTTGCAGGTGGTCAGGTTCCACCTGCTGAGGTTGAACACACATTAAATCAAGCGATTCCAAAGAGTCTGGTTGCTTTGACCAATGAAGCAGGAAATGACACATCAAGCATCGTGAATTACTTAAAACAGCATGCCGATTCAATTCGCTCGCTTTTGCCTGCATGGGCAGTCGGCTTGCTTGCTCCATTAGGGCTGGTCGCAACTAGCTCGACCTCAGCTTCAAATTTGGCAAACACTGCCGCTGCAACTGGGACTAAATCACGTGCTTGGCTACCGATTGTGGCTGTCATTATTTTAGCATTATTGATCGCATGGCTATGGAAGTCATGTCAGCATAAACAAGTGGCTGTTCCAACCAATAATGAAGGTACTTCGGCATCACAAGTAACTAGCGATACGTCGCCTGCAAGCTTGTCTTTAACCACAGATGCCAGTGGCAATGTTGCTCAATGTCAGGTCGGTGTGGGTGATCAAGGATTTTTGGCAAGCATTCAAGCGAAGGTCAAAGAGGTTTTCTCTTCCAATCAAGACTGTACCGTAGATACTGCAACAACACATGCCGCAACATTTACTGATCAAGCTGGACTTGCTGGCGTGTTGGGATTGCTTAAAGGTGTCCCTAATCTCTCTTTGGATTGGGTGGGGGACAAAATCACGTTGAAAGGTGCTGATACAGCCAAACTGAATGAGTTATTAGGCAAGATTCAAGGTCTGGTTCCAAATACAGAAGTTGTGATTGAAGCGCCTGTGAGTGCAGCTGATTCAGTAAGTAATAGTTTAAATGCCGCTCAGGATGTATTGGCCAATATTGATAGCAATAAAGTTGACATTAATGAAGTGATAAAAGCCCTTAATCTACAAATTATTAATTTCGCCACAGGATCGAATCAGATTCCAGATGAAAATAAAGCAATTTTAGATAAAGCTGCGACTTTATTGAAAACCGCTAAAGATGCAAAACTAACGGTTGCAGGTTATACCGACTCGACAGGTAATGCTGATAGCAATAAAGCCTTATCGCAGAAACGTGCGCAAGCCGTGGTCGATTATATTGTGAGCCAAGGCGTTGATGCGGCTCAATTGACCGCTGTAGGTCATGGTGCAGATAACCCCGTAGCAGATAATGCGACCGAAGACGGCCGTTTCAAAAACCGCCGTATTGAGTTTTCTGTGACCCCTTAATTCATCCTTCAAGTACTATTTAAAACAGGAGTTATTATTGTAATAACTCCTTTTATTTTAATTATTTAATTGCGTAAAAATGATTCTAGAACTGGTTGTTTGCATAAAATCCAAGAAAAGACTCGAAAGTCTAGATTTAAATTGAGTAGAATACGCCCGAAAAAAAACAAGATAACAGGGTATTAATATGAATAAGCTTTTTATATTCACAACATTAACGGCAGCAGTTTTACTCACAGGTTGTGATAAGTTAAAGCCGAAAGATAAAGTTGAAAATATAGATAGTACAGCTGTTGCTGAGTGGAGCTGTACCAATCAAGACAACCTCAATAATATTCAGGCTGCATTAAAAAAAGCGTATTTAAAGCAAATAGAGCGCAGTTTACGTGACAGTGAATATCAAGCGGACTATACGATTTTAGATACCATCAATAAAGGTTTAAAGTTTGAAATTAAAAATGTGCGCACATTAGATG
Source organism: Acinetobacter sp. ANC 3882 (assembly GCF_022549545.1). Lineage (NCBI taxonomy): Bacteria > Pseudomonadati > Pseudomonadota > Gammaproteobacteria > Moraxellales > Moraxellaceae > Acinetobacter > Acinetobacter sp. ANC 3882. The sequence continues at coordinate 97,999 of NZ_JAKZGB010000011.1, forward strand.
CCAGTGAAACTGAACAGACATCAAAGACCTTATTGAGTTGTGAGAGCCAGCTTGTGGTTTCTTTCCCGAAAGGGTTGCAGAAACGTGCGGAAAATGCCTATCTTGAACAGCAAAAATATCAACACGATGGTGAGGATGAAGATCCAAGAACCTATACGTTGAGTGATTATTTCTCGGATAGTGATTATCCATTAACACTCGAAAATGACCAATTAAGCGGTGAGTTTTCCTATAATCTGACCAAAACAGATAAGGATGGTTTAGTTTTCAATATCCCTGATCAAAATGGCGTGATTGATGGTGTGGTGTTCATGGCGACCAAGGCGGTGCAATATGTTGCTTACTTAAAAGAAAATCGCTTGATGGAACAAAGTAGCGAACAAGCACAACAAGAGTATGATGCAGAATCTTCTGCTCAAATGGACTTGGCGCAAAAAGCGATGGATATTCGCAAGAAAGAGCTTGATGCTGAGAAATCCAAACAAGTCGAGCGTTTAAACCAAACATGGGATAAATTCAGCCCTGAACAAAAGTCACAATTACAGCAAGATCAAGCAGATTGGTTTGAAAAGCGTGATGTCGATTGTAAGGTGTTGTCACAAAAAAGTGTGTACGACATTGCTGAAAAAGATCGTGAGACCTATCAGAAACAATCCAGTTATTGGAATGATGCAATGCGTCAACAAGATCGAGATATGCAATACACCAAATGTTTTACTCAACGTACGATTGAGCGTATTGTTTATCTCAATAATGTCAATTAAGTAAGCAACCAGAACGAGGACGAATTGATTCGTCCTTTTTTTATTGGCATGCTTAAGCAATCACGATGAATAGATAGAGATTATGCGAATTACATTGATTGGCGCAGGGCGTGTGGCAACACATTTCGCAAAAGTATTGCAGTTACAGCATCAAATCGTTCAAATCTATAGTCGCGATTTACAGCACGCACAGACACTGGCTGATCAGGTCAATGCTCAGGCAATTGATCAGGTTCAACAACTTGACCCACAAACAGATCTGGTCATTATTGCTGTGAGTGATCAAGCAATTTCGAGCGTGATTCAAGCGATTACTCAATTTTTACCAGAAAATCTTATTGTTCATACTTCAGGCAGTACGGATTTGTCGATACTTCAGCATGAGCATTCGCGCGCTGGGGTTTTATATCCATTGCAAACCTTTAGTTTTGAAAGAGCAGTGAACTGGTCTGAAACACCTTTGTTTGTCGAAGCAGTTCAAACACAGGATTTAACATTATTAACGGATTTGGCAAACAGTTTAAGCCAACGTGTTTATCAATATAGTTCTACACAGCGTTTAACCTTGCATTTAGCCGCAGTATTTGCTTGTAATTTTAGTAATTATTGTTATGACATGGCGAAGCAAGTGGTCGATGCTGAGCAGGTTGATTTTAGTTTGTTATACCCTTTAATAAGGGAAACTGCGAATAAGGCAACACTCAATGATCCTCGCCAAATGCAGACAGGGCCTGCAATGCGTGGCGATCAGAATATATTAAATATGCACACTCAGCTATTGGCAAATATGCATCGAAAAGACTTGGAAAATATCTATGCATTAATGAGTGAAGGGATTTATAAACGGCAAAGCAATTAGAATTAACGATAATTATACAAAATAGACAAACTAGTCTATTTTGTATAATATGCCTAAAATTTTATTTAATATTTTATAAAAAAGATGTTGGCTAATATATTTCAAGCGTTAGAGACTCTCGGCCTTACAGCACAAAAACGTGCCATTCATATTCAATTTTCGAATCAAAATTTAAATACTCAAGTTTTCTTGCAGCGCATTGATGGGCAGCATCA
>NZ_JAKZGB010000012.1:0-97511 GCF_022549545.1 Acinetobacter sp. ANC 3882
TACACAGTAGATCTAGCAAACCCATTAACCAATGGTGAAGTGGTAGATGTGACTGCGACAGATGCTGCTGGAAACGAATCTGAACCTACACAAGCAACAGCTGATGACACAACGGCACCAAATGCACCGACAGCTGATGTTGTTAATGACGGCACGCAAGTAACAGGTACAGCGGAACCAGGTTCAACAGTGACTGTTAAAGACCAAAACGGCAACGTATTGGGCACAGCGGTTACCGATGAAAACGGCAACTACACAGTAGATCTAGCAAACCCATTAACTAATGGTGAAGTGGTAGATGTGACTGCGACAGATGCTGCGGGGAATGAATCTGAACCTACACAAGCGACAGCGGATGACACAACGGCACCAAATGCACCGATTGCTGAGTTCAACGATGAAGGTGATGCAGTAACAGGTACAGCGGAACCAGGTTCAACAGTGACTGTTAAAGACCAAGACGGTAACGTATTGGGTACAGCGGTTACGGATGAAAATGGCAATTACACTGTTCCAGTTAATCCAGCGGATCTGGCGAATAATGAAGTGGTAGATGTGACTGCGACAGATGCTGCAGGTAATGAATCACAACCAACCGAAGCAACAGCACCATTGTACTTAGATGCAATTAGTGATGTAGCAACTGTTTTAAGTGAGATTACTCCTGTAGTAACTAATCCAGATATTCCTGGTGGCGCATTAGTAACCTTCCCATCATTGTCATTCCTCGGTCCAATTATTGACTTGAAAGGTCAAACACCAATTACAGTTACCGTACCTGAAGGTGGAATTGCATCGTTTGATGTATCTTTTGGTGGTGTTTTATTTGGTGGTGGTATTGGAGCTTATGACCTTAATATTCTTCGTTATAACGAGAATACTGGTGGATACGAACCGTACAGCAAAATAGATAATGCTGGAATCATGGTTGGATTCATTGGTGGAGTTATGGGTGGCGGAGCATCTATCGATAATCTACCTGAAGGGCAATATGCACTTGTACTAACTCCAGGTGCAGGCGTACAAGTAACTGGAATTGGTATCGCTTCAATTTCTGTTACCAACGAGGTGTTGAGTGATTATGGAGATGTAGTAGCCAAAGGTAATGTCATTTCAGCAAACAACCCTGAAAATCCAACAGATGTTGCTGATGTGATCCATGCTGGTCAAACAGCAACAGTTGTTAGTGTTGCTAATGAAGACGGTGTAACAACTGCTCTACCACAAGACAATGAAGCATTTACTCGTATTCAAGGCGAATATGGTGAACTGTTTATTGATAAGAATGGTAATTATGAATACATCCGTGATTTCACTGTTCCAAATAGTCTAGGTAAAGTAGATAGCTTCACTTATACCCTTCAAGACAGTGATGGACATCAAGACACTGCGACTTTAAATATTCGCATTGATACAAATGGTCTTGATATCACATGGCCAGAAGATCCGACTCAAGATGGTGTAGTAGAGTTGACGGCAACTGATAATACAGCAGCAGCTGCGATTACTTTAGTTCCATCAACTAACACAACAGTTGACTCGGGTAGTATGGCCGCAAGTAGTACAAAACCTTTATTTGGTTCGGCTACTTCTGTTGCTGGTAGTGACACGAGTGATGTGATTAATGTTGCTGCACATACTGCTGCATCGATTAATTTCTCTGTAACTACACAAGGCGGTATCTTCGATAGCTCTGCTAATGGCGATACTTTCAGTTACCAAGTACAAAAACTTGTGAGCGGTGTATGGACAACTCAGCCTGGAGCATCAGCTTCAGTTGTACATTCATCACCAATCTTAGGTGATGCGGGTGGTACAGTGTTGATCAGCGGTTCTTATCAAGTTTCTGCATCAGAGACTACTAGCCAATGGCGTGTTGTGTTTGGTAGCACAGAATCTAATATTCCTCTGATTGCTGGAACGAACACAACTACTGTTAATACAACTGTAAATGCTACTTTCACACATTTTGACCAATTCATTGGTAATGGTGCAACGGTAACAGCTACAGGTAACTTGTTAACAGATGACTCTGGTAGTGGTGTAGATGTAACGGGCGGTGCAAGTACGAAAGTATTTGTAGAAACTTCACCTGGTACGTATGTACAAGCCAATGGTCAAACAATCTCGGTTGAAGATGGTACCTTCGTGGTTTCGGCAAATGGAACATATACGTTCACAGCAAATGGTTCTGCGACTTCAGGTGATGTTGCTACACTGAACTATAAACTGGTTGCTGCAACGGGCGATGAAAGTACACCTGCAACATTGACCGTGAATATTGGTAGTGAGGTCGTGAGTACTGCTAGCCATGACATCATTACGACTGGAGCTGGAGCAGATACAGTTGTCTATAACTTACTGAACGCTGCTGACGCAACGGGTGGTAATGGTACGGATGAATGGACTGACTTCAATTTGGCGCAAGGTGATAAAGTTGATATTAGTACGCTGTTAGACGGTGCTAATGCAGATAATATTGCAAATTATGTGTCAGTTACTTCAGATGGTGCAGGAAATACATTAATTAGCATCGATCGTGATGGTAATGGAAATGTATATAACTCAACAGATCTTATTGTATTAAAAAATACAGATACGACACTGGATGAGTTGTTGAATAATAATCAACTGTTGTTTTAATTTGATTTAAAAAAAGAGGGTCTAAGGACCCTCTTTTTATTATATGACTAGTATTTAAATTGAATAATTATGATATATTATTCAAATATAGATTTTTAAATTTTATTAAATTTAAGTGTGTAATTAATATGGCAATAAATACTTATACCGAATTATTAAAGCTTAAGCAAAATGCCTTTGAATGGGTGAATAAAACTTTGGAAAATGAAGAAAATAATAGTGAAAGATACTATGTTTTTTTATCCTATGGTGATGGAACTCAAAGAAGTACAGTTTGGAGTAATAGCGATAGAAATATTGATATAATACTAAAAAGGATGCTTAATTTTATTGAAAAAACTTTTGAAAAAAATAAAAAATTACTTAATTTTTTCAAAATAGATATTGCTTACCAGATTGAAAAAGAATCCTGGGAAAGTGTTGTCAGTCAAGTCACCAATCAGAATCATAATAATCATTATCGTAAAGGAATTAGTTTAGATCAAAACTTCGATGTGGTTTTCTTGGAACAGGAGGTTTATGGGAGAGCAATTATTCGTGGGCTGAAATATGATCAACCTAATTTTTTTGACGAAGATAATTTAAATAATGCAATTAAGAAAAAATATCCAAATATTCAGAAAAATGTCATATTAGATCAGCTTCAATTTGTATGGACTTTTGAAACTCATGGTGCAATTTATGAAAATGATCGATTTGTTTCTTTGCAAAGTGGGGGGTGTCAAAATGGTGTTCGAGAATTAGAAGATAATAAAAAAGAACATCTCAAAAATTTAATTTCAAAAAATGCAGAGTTTTTGATGGAGCAAATTCAAGAAAATGGTAAATTTATTTATGGCTATTTTCCAGCTTTTGATCGTGAATTGAAAAGCTATAATACAGTTCGACATTGTACATCAGTGTATGCACTTATTGAAAGCTTAGAAGTAAAAGAAAATCAAGCGTACTGGCCTAGAATATATAGTGCAATCCAGTATGCGATTGATCAATTTTATAAAGAAAAGCAAGAAAATATTGCTTTTATGATTGATGGTGAAAAAAATATCGAGATTAAGCTGGGATCAAATGCTGCAGCTATCCTTATGCTCACAAAATATCAAGAGCTTACTCAGGATGATCGTTATCTAAAATACGCAGAAGCAATTGCAAATGGGATTTTAGAAATGGTTGATGCAAATGGACAAACAACGCATGTATTACATTATCCAAGTTTGGAACTAAAAGAAAAATTTCGTATCGTTTATTATGATGGTGAAGCAGCTTTAGCATTATTGAGGCTTTATCAAATTAATCAAGATCCGAAATTACTTGAAACTGTAAAATTAATGTTTGAACATTTTATTGAGAAAAAGTATGACAAATATCATGATCATTGGTTAAGTTATTGTACTAATGAGCTTACTAAAATATGCCCAGAAGAAAAATATTTTCAGTTTGGCTTAAATAACTACTTAAAACATATGAACTTTATTAAAGATAGAAAGACAGCTTATGCAACATTTTTAGAAATGTTAATGTCTGCATATAAGATGGTGAAGCGATTAAAAGAACAAGGCTATGATGAGTTATATGCAAAAGCAGAGTTTGAAAAACTTCAAGAATTGATTGAGATCAGAAGCGAGTTTCAGAGAAGTGGTTTCTTTTACCCTGAAGTTGCGATGTACATGGCAAGACCAAATAAAATTTTAAACGCCTTTTATGTTCGACATGACCGTTTTAGAACTCGGATAGATGACCAAGAGCATAATTTATCTGGATATGTTGCTTATGTAAATTATTTTTAAATGGTGAAAGAATGATTCTAAATAAGAACAATATCGAGGAAATAATGCCTGGAAGATGGCATGTTGAACCTAAAGATGATTGGTATGTTCAACATATTTCAGAAAATCAGTTGAATTGTAAAAAAGACGAAACACTCTTTGTTGCAATGGATAAGGAGACATGGCTAAAGGGAACAGGTAATACTGGAGTGTATGCGAAATGGGAGGATACTCATGATCTTGTGTATACCTTTCATGATTATGTAAAAGGGGTTGTAGTACAAAGACCTATATTAGAGTTGCCTTCACATCTTCCACAATATGTTGTAGCAGACTCTTATCAATTTATTAGTCAATGTGCTGAATACACAAGAAAGAATATTAAGAGTAAAACGATTGCAATTACAGGTACAGTAGGAAAAACTAGCACCAAAAATTACCTTAACTTATTATTGAAAAAGTATGGATCCACTTATGCAACGTATGGTAATCATAATTCGCGAACAGGCGTAAAGCTGACATTATCCAACGCAATGTTTGAGCCAGACTATTTAATTTTAGAAACCGCAATGTCTGCGCTATGGATGAAAGATGGTGGGATTAGTCAATTATCTTGTCCTGATATTGCGATTATTACGGAAATAGGTGTTGGACAAAAAGGTTATGATGAAGATCAGACGGCAGATTTTAAGAGTAGGATTGCAAATGGTTTAAATACTGCTGGGATAGTAATTTTAAATCGTGATATAAAAAACTACGACCATCTTTTATACTGTGTTCAGCGGTATAGTCATAATATTTTGAGTTATGGTAAGCATCAAAAGGCTGATGTGAGATATGAGAGAACTGATAAAGGTTTTTTAGTTAATATAAAAGAAATTGATTACAATATTTTATTAGATCATTATATTGATGATGGGACATTGAGTAATATGGTTGCTACTTTTGCAACCTTATATACACTTGATTTAGATGTGACTAAAACTCTACATTTATTTAATTCTATGACTAATAAAGAATCAACATTAGAAATTTTACCAGTGCAGGGTAAGAAGGCATATTTAATTGATGATACTTATAATGCAGAATATCTTTCGATGGTTAATGCATTTAAGTATTGTTATGAAAAATTTAAAAAAAATAGAAAAATATTAATAATAGGCGATATTATAAATTTAGGAAATAAGTCTAGACAAGTCCATGAAAGTTTACTCACGCCAATACTTGAAAATGAGTTTGAATTCATTGCAACTTTTGGTAAAGATACACTATTCTTAAATCAAATTTTGCCAAAAGAGCGAAATCTAGGGCACTATACAGATGCCAATCAATGTGCTAAACAGGTTAGAAATCTTTTAAAAGAAAATGACGTTGTTCTTATTAAAGGCTCAAGACGAAATTCGACTATAGCAACAATTCCTAATCTAATAGTGATACAAGATAAAAATCAAATAGATAATAACTTAGGCAAGCATGTCACTGCAAATTTATCTCATTCCAATTTCTCAGAAGAAATATGGCAGACTAAAACAGAGTATGGTATTGGTGCTCTTATTTTAATTTATTTAGCCTTAAAGAAATATGCATTAAATGATATTCAATTGAATTCTATTTATAAAGTTACTGAAAATGTAGATAGAGAAGCTAAAATAAAAAATGCTTTAGGTCTGTTTTTTGGAGAAAGCTATTCTTTTTGCCAGATATTGCAATATACAATTTTAACTCAAAAACCAGATTGTGTATTAGCTCTTGCAGAGCTATTGTATCGAACAACTGGCGATGCATTAAAAGACATAAAGAGAGAAGCTGAAATTATAGGAATAGATCCAAATAAGATTCTTAATGTTACAGGGCGAAACGTGAGAGGGATAAATCAAGAAAAAAATTTTATAGATATCTTTAAAGTTGCAAAAAAGATTTTTGAACTTCCAGTATATTTTAGAAGTCATTTTTTTGTTGATATTACCTATTTTAAAGAAAAAATATTAAGACCAAGCATTGCTGTTACTTTAGATGCTAGTCTAAATGGATTTCTATTCTTAGGTGATAGAAGTAGGCTGGTTTATATTGGTTTTAGTCAGCAGCCTACAAAAAGAATAAGTATTCACTATACAGATGGGGAGCAAGCAAAGATAGAGCATACTCTTCCGTATAATCAAACTTTTGATGAGTTACCAAATCCTAAAAAAATAAATGCTAAAAGCCCGTTTATTAATATTTTAGGTGATACATATTTTGGTGAGTTTTATACCAAAATTAGAGAGCGAAGAAAAATAGTCGATGTATTACAGAAATATGGCTATACGTACTCTTTTGAAAAAATCGCTTCAATCTTTGGCAAAGATGACATTAATATTGCAAACTTTGAAGCAGTCTTTACCAATAAAGAAAATGAGCAGTCACCTTTAGAAAAGATTAAGCCTTTTATTTTAGGGGCTGATGCAGAAAAAACCTTAAATGAATTTTTACATAGAAATATCAATCATGTTGTACTTGCAAACAATCATTTAAAAGATTATGGAAGTGAAAGTCTTGAATTTACTCTAGATCAATTTGATAAAAAGTCGATTGCATACATAGGCGCTGGTCGAAATCAAAAGCAAGCAAATGAGTTTTTTGAAATTGATTACAATGATAAAAAGATAGCAATCTTTAATGGATACTGGCATAGAGATGTTGCTTACAATAAATTTGACTTCTATGCTTTAGGTCATAGAGATGGGGTGGCTTGTACGAATGGTATTCTCATAGAGCAGCTTAAAGCTTATCGTACTTGTTTTCCTCACCACAAAATTATGGTAATTAGTCATTGGGGTGTTGATTTTAAGCCAGTTCAAGATGAACAGACTCGAATTGCCAAATTACTTGTATCCTGTGGTGCAGATATAGTGATTGGACATGGTCCACATACTATTCAACCTATTGAATATATTAATGGAAAACCAATCATTTATAGTATTGGGAATGGCGTATTCAATAGTAATGGAGAATATGATAAGCATCAAGCACTACCATATGGATGTATAGTCCGATTAAACCTACATGAAGAAAAGTTAAAGCTATATCCGATTTTTACGAATAATCTGAAAACATTTTGGCAGCCCTCTTTTGTGAATCAAACCGATTTTGATATTGCATTAAGAGTTTTATTGGAAAAGACTCAGGAAGGAATAATAAAAAATATAGATGAATATGGGTATTATTTAGAGGTGAAATATTAATGTTAGATCTAACTTTGTTTGAAATTATGAAAATTTCAAGAATTACTTCATATCTTGATGAAGAATACCACAATAAAAAGATAATAAATTTTAGTATCTATACAGATGGCTTAGCTGTAGATCATTTATATTTTCATTGGAAAACTGGAAGTGAAAATTTACATTTGATTGATAAAGCATTGAAAAAAGGTGCTTTTGTTATAACAAGTGATCCTAAATATAAAAATATAGAGTCTAAAAGATCGAAAATTATTCATGTTCCTTCTGTCAAGAAAATACTATTGGCGTTGGCAAGTTATAAACGGAGTATTTTTACAGGCGATGTTATTGTGGTAACTGGCAGTGTAGGGAAAAGCTCTGTAAAAAATATGCTTTCAAAAATGTTATCTATGAATTCTCATGTTATACATACAATTGGAAATGAAAATGCTTGGTTAGGAATATATTGTACTTTATGTAATATTAAGAAAACTACACAATATGTTGTTTTAGAAACAGGAGCATCAGGTGTAGGTAGTTTATCTGTTCCTATAAAAGTAGTTTCTCCTACAATTTCTATTTTGTTAGATATTAACTTTAGCCATCAAGAGAAATATCCAACATTAACTGACCTTCTATTGGAGAAATCAAGTGTTATAGATGCTCTAAAACCAGGTGGTAGATTAGTTGTTTCAACTCGTACTTTTAATATGCTGAAGAAAATAGACTATAGAATAAGAAATGATATTAATATTGTAAAAGTAGGGGAGGATGATGCTGATATAAAAATATTGAAATTTTCTTTAGAAAAAAAAGAATCTAGTGTTGATATATACTTTTATAATAATTTAATAACGCTGAAAATCCCTCAAGGAAATAATGCTGATTTAATTAATGCAGTTTATGTATATGCGGTTTTAAATGGCTTTGATTTTAACTTTTCTAAATTCAATGCATTATCTAATTTTTACGCACCTCTACCAAGACGATTTGATCGTAATAGAGTTGGTTATAAACATAACTTGACTTTTGAACTAATAGATGATGCATATAATTCCTCACCTATTTCAGTACAGTCTTTGTTAGAATCAATAAGTATAAGAAAAGTCAAAAATAAAGTTTTGATTTTGGGTGATATGTTGGAACTTGGTGCTGATAGTCAAAAAATACATCAAAGTATTTTGGATAATCCATTATTAAATCAATTTAATAAAATTATTTTGATCGGTGATATTTTATTTAAATGTGTGAAAAGTAAAAAAATGGAATCATTTTTAAATGTAGATGATTTTATACCATATATTGATAGCAATTTTTCAGATGGTAGTTTGATTGTGTTGAAAGCTTCTAATGCGATTAATTTATATAAGCTACACAGCCATATAAAAAGAGAAGCTATTTCCTTTGAAAAAAATATTAATTGGTTTGTAGAAGATGAAAAAAATTAATTTCATCATCTGAAATTTTGGTAGTAGTTTAAAATTGTGGAAATTTGCACATGATTAAACCCAATATTACGTTGCCCACCATTACCTAGTTTACAATCACTACTGCTCATAATATTTGTTGAATCACTTAACTTGGCGCCAGGTGTACAAAAATGTTTTAAGCCAAAAGCATGACCCATTTCATGTGGTGTTGCTGCCTGAATATTATAATTCAGCCTTTGCCAATCGATTAATATAAATGGTTGGCCCATGTTGCGGAAGCCCCAACTAGTGACATCTCTATATTTTAGTTTTTCATTATATGCATCATAAATAATAAAAAATATTTCTTTAGACTTGCGTTCTGGAAAACAGCGTTTCACTGAATTAGGAATACTTTCTGTTATAATTTTTCTAGGTTGGTTTAGGCGATAAGCTAGGTCACAGTTACGCTTACTAAAGTTAGCATATGAGTAATAGCGATAGGGCTTAAATCTAAAAATTTTCTGATTATTTTCATCTACAAAATACTGGTTTAGGATATTAATTTCTTTAATCATTTGATCTTTATTGTCAAAACCGTTGGCTTTAGACGGTTTTGTTGTATAGATAAAGCTAACATATACAATTGGCAGTGTATTATCTTCTCTTTTTGGAATATTTATGGGGTGTTTTCCTAATTCTATATAATTTTTTTCTTTATTGCTACAAGCAATACAAGCAAAGCTAATAAATAGTAGTACTGTAATTTTTGTATATATCATCATTCAGTTCTCTTGGGGAAAACCTATTATTAATAATTAGGTTTTTGTTTGGTTTCTAATTTATATTATCAATTTTTGATAGTGTTTTCACGCTAATTATTTTGATTTTAATATTAAATCGATGCTGAAGATATATATTTTTTAAATTTAAGTTGATTTTTATGAAGTTAGAGTATTTGACTAGATATTCCCTAATGTGATTTTACTTTTTGTTTCATTGGTTTTGTTCTTTTATAAGAGGTATAGATGTTTTTTAATTTTGATTATAGTATTTATTTAAATTAACCTCGAGCAAGATACTGGGCTAAATTAAATCTTACTTGAATGTTTGAATTTTTTATAAAAAAAGCAACGTTTAAATATAATGAAAATAGGTTATTTTTCAAAAAATATAAATTATAAAATCAATTTTAAGGTGAGTTATTTGTGTTCTATTTTTATGTTTTAAAATAATGAATAATTTAATACATGTTTTTTAATAACTGTTTTTTTAAAGGTAATTTTAAATTTTTTACTCTCTTTTTTTTTATTTTTTGCTAAGCAGGTTTTGGACTTAGCTATACATACTATGTATTTAACTCTTATTTTGTTGTATCTTTTAATTTTGATGAAAAAAATAATAACATATTGATTTTAATTGTATTTTTTTATATTTCCTGCATATGTTTTAAACAATGTTGAATACAGTAGTGTGATTTAGTTCATGTTTTTTTAAAAAAATGTATGGTAGTATCGTTTTGTTATGTTTAATTTTGTAGCTTTCTGGTGTATTAAATATGCGTACATATGCCTATGTAAGAATTGACACTTGTGTCGAAATTGAATCACGGAAGTTCCTGTCTTTTTTCAATGAATATGGCTATAAAATTCAGAAAAATAGATTGGTTTTAGAGGAAGTTTCAGTTAATAAATCTATTATTTTTAGAGATAAATTATTGAACTTGATAAATTACTCTTTGGAAGAGGATGATCTTTTGGTAATAAAAAGCATTGATTGTTTGGGATGTAGTTTTGAAGAGATATTATCTTTAACAGATAAAATTTACCAAAAGAAGATTCGACTTATTTGTTTGGATTATTCTAAAAGTGAGATCAGTGGGGATTTGAAAATATTTTTTCTGCATTTTCTTAAATTATGCTTTGAGTTTGAAAAACAATTTAGTGTCAATAATGAGAAGCAAAATAAAATTGTAAAAAAAGTAGGCCGACCCGAAATTTTAACAAACGAGCAAAAGAATCAAGTTATTGAGATGTTTAAAAGAGGGGAAAGTGTTTATTCTTTAGCAAAACATTTTTCAGTAACTCGTACAGTTATACAAAGAATCTTGGATAAAGCTGCAAAAAAATAATCCATAAAAATGTCATTTGAAAAATAATGAGTTGGATGTATTAATGTTTTTCTACTCGTTATTTTAAAATGGCAATAATGTTATTTAAAATAAAGTGCTGGAATTTTTTTTAAATGATTCCCACTCTGATTACTCTTTTAATAATTGGAACTTTTAAATAATTTGTAGTGAGGAAATCGTCACATTCTTGCTCTTTGACAAGCTAACTATCGGTCAACATGCTCTATAAATCTGCTACAATTGCGCCAATTTTAAATTCTTTCGCACGCCATCGTTTCTTGCCATTGTTTGCAGATACACATGGGTGCACAAATTGTAGATTTTTAGCATGTTTAAAGATGAATTAGCGGCACAGGTTGCCCAGCGTCGCACCTTTGCGATTATTTCCCACCCCGATGCGGGTAAGACCACCATGACAGAAAAACTGTTGTTATGGGGTAAGGCGATTCAGGTTGCGGGGATGGTCAAAAGTCGTAAGTCTGACCGTTCTGCGACATCTGACTGGATGGAAATGGAAAAAGAACGTGGTATCTCGATTACCACGTCGGTGATGCAGTTCCCTTATAAAAAGCACACCATCAACCTACTCGATACCCCGGGACATGAAGACTTCTCGGAAGATACCTATCGTACTTTAACGGCTGTCGATTCTGCTCTCATGGTGATCGATGGCGCCAAAGGTGTCGAAGAACGTACCATTAAATTGATGGAAGTGTGTCGTATGCGCGACACGCCAATCATTTCATTCGTCAACAAAATGGACCGTGAAATTCGCGAGCCTTTAGAGTTGCTGGATGAAATTGAAAATGTCCTGAATATTCGCTGTGTTCCAATCACATGGCCTTTGGGTATGGGGCGTGACTTTGCTGGTGTTTACAATCTGCTTGAAAACAAACTGTATGTCTATAAAGCAGGTTTTGGTTCGACCATTACTGATATCGATGTTCGTGATGGCTATGACCATGCGGATATTCGTGAAAAAGTCGGTGAGTTGGCGTGGGCATCTTTTGAAGAATCTCTTGAATTGGTCCAAATGGCAAATGAACCATTAGACCGTGAATTATTCTTGCAAGGGAAGCAAACACCAGTTTTGTTTGGTACGGCTTTAGGTAACTTTGCTGTTGATCATGTACTGGACACCTTTATCAATTGGGCACCAGAACCAAAAGCACACCCAACCCAAGAACGTATTGTGGATGCCAATGAAGAAGGTTTTACTGGCTTTGTCTTTAAAATCCAAGCCAACATGGATCCGAAACACCGTGACCGTATTGCCTTTATGCGTATTTGCTCGGGTAAATATGAAAAAGGTTTGAAAATGAATCATGTGCGTATTGGTAAAGATGTACGTATTAGTGATGCATTGACTTTCCTTGCGGGTGAGCGTGAGCATCTCGAAGAAGCTTGGCCTGGTGATATCATTGGTTTACATAACCACGGTACCATTCAGATTGGCGATACATTTACCAGCGGTGAAAATCTGCATTTCACAGGGATTCCACACTTCGCGCCTGAAATGTTCCGTCGTGTTCGCCTCAAAGATCCTTTGAAATCGAAACAGCTACAGAAAGGCTTAAAAGAGTTATCCGAAGAGGGTGCAACTCAGGTGTTCATGCCACAAATCAGTAACGACTTGATTGTGGGTGCTGTCGGTGTGTTACAGTTTGACGTGGTCGCTTACCGCTTAAAAGAAGAATATAAAGTGGATTGTATTTATGAGCCAGTCAGTGTTCATACGGTTCGTTGGGTGCATTGTGATGATGAAAAGATTCTGAATGAGTTTAAGAAGAAGGCACATGATCAACTTTCGGTTGATGGTGGTGGCCACTTAACCTATCTCGCACCAAGCCGTGTAAACTTACAATTGATGCAAGAACGCTGGCCAGATATTCAGTTCCGTAACACACGAGAACACTAAAATAGACAAAAACAGCTTCTAATTAGAGGCTGTTTTTAATTGAATAATCGAAAAATAAAGGATGATGCGATGAACACTTTAAAACCACTTTTTGCTTTCAGTGTATTGATTGGAATGATGGCTTTAACAGCATGTGATCATCCTAACAAAAATGAGACCGATGCAGCCAAAAACAAAGAGCAAGCAGCAGCGACTACTGAAAAAGCCGAAGTTCTACCTTATTTAAATATGAAAGAGGCGAAGGCTGATTATGCTTTGCCATTCTGTGAAAAGAAAAACTGTATTGATGTCGATATTCAAACCATCAAAACACAGGATGATTGGCTGAATGCATGGATTGCGAAAAATCAGGCCAATGTGATTCAACAGCAAATTGAGCTGAATAAAAATCTGACTCTGCAACAAGCCATTAATGCGTATGTGAAAAAGTCAGATGAATGGCAGGATAAATATTCTAAAAATAAAGCGTATGAATTGCATTTAAATACACGGATCGCTTCGCAGCGTAACCAATATGTATTGTTGCAAGTCGGAGTAAATGCGCAACAAGAAGATATTGCGGTGAAGGATCGTTTCTATTTCTTTGTCGCCGATCGCAAGCTGCAAAAAAGTGTCAGCATTTTAGATGTAATCCAGAAGAATCAGCAAAATGCATTGAACGAGATTATTCAAGTGCATTACCAACAATGGATTGAGAAGCAGTCTTCAGAAGTGAAAAAGCAGGTTCCAAAGAAACTGTATTGGGGACAAGCAGATTGGTTCTTTGATGGTGAAGGTATTGGACTACATTATCGTGCCAATGAAATCAGTAAGGATGCACCACAGTTGGATATTTATTTAACCACTGAACAAAGCAAACAGATGCTGCAACCTGAAATTTATCAGCAGATGTTTTAATCTAGTTGCTTGAGTTTCGTATAGAAATTGCATGTGCTGCTAGCGGTTTTGCATGAACTTCGATAGCATTTAAAAATCCTGTGTAATAACAATGCTGATAGGTTTTAAATGAAAACATTTTATAAATTTAGCGTTCTTGCATGTGCAGTTTTACTTGCAGCGTGTCAGCCGAAATCAGAACCGAAAGAGTCACAGGATAAACCGACGGATCCACCTGCGGTGCAACAACAGGCTGAACCTGTTTTACAAGGGGAAACCGTCAAGATTCAGGTGAAATTACCCGAATGTAAGGGCAATACCTGTCCTGATTTTACCGTTGAACGATTACAGAGTAATTTCCCATTTATTGATCAATTACTGGATCAACAGATTTTAGACCAACTCAGCAAAATGCTAGAGGTAGTTGATGCAGAGACAGCGACATCTACGCCAAAGACAACGGAGTCAAAATCAAGTTTAGACAGCCAAGCACAATTATATGCAGATTCATTTGTCAAAATTGATGAAGAATTGAAAGCATTGAGCAGTAGCCATCAGATTAGCTTGATGATTAAGCCTAAAATTTTACAGCCTAAAGGCAAGCTAGCAACCGTGGTGTTAAATAGTAGTAGTTATTTGGGCGGAGCGCATGGTTCAACCTCACAACGCTACTATAACTTTGATTTAGCGAGTCAAAAACAGATTCAATTGCATGATCTATTATTGCCGAAGCAGAAAGCAGCTTTAGATAAATTGGCGCAAGAAGCCTTTAAGACATGGATTGTTGATTCCAAACTTGCAACTGATCCGAAGGAGTATGAACAGGCTTGGCCATTCCAAGTGACGGATAACTTCTTGTTGGGAGAGCAAGGTTTAATTCTGCAATATGGTGAATATGAAATTGGACCTTATGTGGTTGGCTTACCACGTCTAGTGATCCCATTTGGTGAATTGCAAAGTGTATTAAAACCTGAATATTTACCTAAAATAGATACACCTGCGGCCTCTGCGGCTGTTGCAAGTGATAAAGCCAAAAGCTAATGCAATTGTTTGATACTCACACCCATTTTGATGTTGCCGATTTTGATCATGATCGGCAACATCTGGCCGTACAGGCAAAACAGGTAGGCGTTGAGGCATTGGTGTTGATAGGTTTTCTTGAGTCACGATTCAATGATCTGATTCAAACCCATCAACAATTACAACATTGGGAAAATGTACCGCGATCTTATCTTGCCCCGGGTTTGCATCCATTTTATATCGAACAACATCAACCCGAACATTTACACCGCTTAGAGCAGGTCTTACAGCAACATGATTGTGTTGCTGTGGGGGAGATTGGATTAGATACTTTTTTAAAACAGCACAAACAGCCAAGCATATTTGCTCAGCAACAGCATTATTTTATTGAACAGCTTGGACTTGCAACCCACTATCAAAAACCTGTGTTGCTACATATTCGCAAAGCCCATGCTGAAACCATCGCAATTTTAAAAACACAAAAATTCAAATTGGGTGGCATTGCTCACGCGTTTAGTGGTGGAGTCGAAGAAGCCAAAGCCTTGGTTAAACTGGGCTTTAAAATCGGGGTGACGGGACAAATCACCAATCCAAATGCTAAAAAATTGCATCAAGTGGTGCAGGCGATTGGCAGTGAAAACTTGGTCATTGAAACGGATTGTCCCGATATGACGCCGTTGTGTTGTCAAACCTCAACAGAGCATCGCACCCGTAATACACCTGTTAACCTGCCTTATGTACTAGAGAGTTTGGCACAAAGCCTTGAGCAGTCTAAGGCTCCGCTTGCAACTCAGCTATGGCAAAATTCTTTGACGGCCTTGCAGCTACAATTTTAAGAGAATAAGCAAATAATCTTGTTAAAAATAAGATACTAAAAGGGAACACATCTGTCTTTAAACAGGGGTACATTAAAGTAAGAAATTCATAATAAACACATCAGCCAATACTGGGAGGGTAACCTTATGGCCAGATATAGCAAAATCAATAGTTTCAATGCATTACAAACACTCACTGTCGGTTCAACATCCTATCAAATTTATAGTTTAGCGCGAGCAGCTGAAACACTTGGCAATATTGATCAATTGCCAAAGTCTTTAAAGGTTTTGCTAGAAAATTTACTGCGTTTTGAAGATCAAAAAAGTGTAAAAGTGGAGCATATTCAGGCACTGGTGGATTGGCAGAAAAGCAAAAGTTCTGATCAAGAAATTCAGTATCGCCCTGCACGAGTGCTGATGCAGGATTTTACGGGTGTTCCTGCGGTCGTCGATCTTGCTGCAATGCGCGCTGCAATGTCTCAAGCAGGCGGTGATCCTAATCTCATCAATCCCTTATCACCTGTAGATTTAGTCATTGACCATTCTGTTATGGTCGACCATTTTGCTGATGAAAATGCCTTTGCTGAGAATGTCGAAATTGAAATGCAACGTAATGGTGAGCGTTATCAATTCCTGCGTTGGGGGCAATCTGCGTTTAATAATTTTAGTGTAGTACCGCCTGGGACAGGGATTTGCCACCAAGTCAATTTAGAGTATTTGGCACAGGCAGTATGGTTAGGCGATGATGAAAGTCAAGTTTTTGCTTTTCCAGATACGCTCGTTGGAACAGATTCGCACACCACCATGATCAATGGACTGGGGGTTTTAGGTTGGGGTGTGGGTGGGATTGAAGCAGAAGCCGCGATGCTAGGACAGCCTGTATCCATGTTGATTCCAGAAGTAATTGGATTCAAACTGACAGGCAAGTTGAATGAAGGAATTACTGCGACTGATTTGGTTCTCACTATTACGCAAATGCTGCGTCAAAAAGGGGTGGTGGGCAAATTTGTTGAATTCTATGGCGATGGTTTGGCTGATTTACCCTTGGCGGATCGCGCCACCATTGCCAATATGGCACCTGAATATGGCGCAACCTGTGGTTTCTTCCCTGTTGATGAAGTGACATTGGGATATTTATCTCTAACAGGTCGTAAGCAAGAGCGGATTGATTTAGTTGAAGCCTATAGTAAAGCACAGGGCTTGTGGCGTCATACGGGTGATGAGCCGATCTTTACCGATACACTGAGCTTGGATATGAGTACGGTTCAGGCAAGTTTGGCAGGACCAAAACGCCCACAAGATCGTGTTTTGCTGTCAGATGTTCCGAAGACCTTTAATGCATTGATGGAGTTGAATCTCAAACCCGCCAAAGAAGCTAAAGAACGTTTGGAAAATGAAGGCGGTGGAGGGACTGCCGTTGAAGCCAAGAAAGCAAATTTAGCCCATGAAGAACCCGCATGTACCATTGATGGAAAATCATATCCATTGACCGATGGTGATGTGGTGATTTCAGCGATTACCTCCTGTACCAATACTTCCAATCCAAGCGTGATGCTGGCTGCAGGATTGTTGGCGAAAAAAGCAATTGAGAAAGGGCTACAACGAAAACCATGGGTGAAAAGCTCATTGGCACCTGGTTCTAAAGTGGTCACTGATTATTTAGCAGCGGCTGGCGTAACGCCTTATTTGGATGAGTTGGGCTATAACTTGGTCGGTTATGGTTGTACCACCTGTATTGGTAACTCTGGACCTTTACCAGAACCGATTGAAGAGGCGATTCAATGCCATGACTTAAATGTTGCTTCGGTACTTTCAGGAAACCGTAACTTTGAAGGACGAGTTCATCCATTGGTAAAAACCAACTGGTTGGCTTCTCCTCCATTGGTGGTCGCCTATGGTTTGGCAGGAAATATTCGTATAGATTTAACTACGCAGCCGATTGGCCAAGGCAAAGATGGGCAGGACGTTTATCTCAAAGACATTTGGCCGAGCCAATTTGAAATCGATCAAGTGCTGCAAAAAGTGAATACGGACATGTTCCATAAGGAATATGCCGCTGTGTTTGATGGTGATGCAACTTGGCAAGCGATCCAGATTCCACAAAGTCAAACCTATGCTTGGCAAGATAACTCGACCTATATTCGACATCCGCCATTTTTTGAGGAAATCAATCAGCCTCCGAAAGCCATTACCAATATTGAGCAGGCACGTATTTTGGCCGTGTTGGGAGATTCCGTCACCACTGACCATATCTCTCCAGCAGGGAATATCAAGAAAGATAGTCCAGCAGGACGTTATTTACAGCAGCAGGGGGTTGAACCGAAAGATTTCAACTCTTATGGTTCTCGACGTGGCAATCATGAAGTGATGATGCGCGGGACTTTTGCCAATATTCGGATTAAGAATGAAATGCTTGGTGGCGAAGAAGGGGGTAATACCATTTTCATTCCAACAGGTGAAAAACTTGCCATTTATGATGCTTCCATGCTTTATCAACAGCAACAAACGCCGTTGGTGATTATTGCTGGTAAGGAATATGGAACGGGTTCATCACGAGATTGGGCCGCAAAAGGTACCAACTTGTTGGGTGTAAAAGCGGTCATTGCTGAAAGCTTTGAGCGTATTCACCGTTCTAACCTAGTGGGGATGGGCGTATTACCCTTACAGTTTGTAGATGGTCAAACACGTCAATCTTTAAATCTGACAGGTCGAGAAATGCTTTCGATTCATGGATTATCCGATGATATTCAACCGCATCAGACTTTGGATATCCAAGTACAGCGAGAGGACGGGTCACAAACTCAGTTTAAAGTATTGTGCAGAATCGATACCTTGAATGAAGTGGAATACTTTAAAGCAGGTGGTATTTTGCATTATGTATTGCGAAATCTGATTGCTGCCTAAGCGATAGGATACTTCATAAATCAAAGATGAAAGCGAGTCTTTCATCTTTTTTTATTTGAATTTCAGGTATTCAGCGTTAAGGTAGTCAAGCCCGATCAAATTGGATAAAGGCTTTGAATCAGTTACCTCGCTATGTTTATTATCTCTTGGCTGCGCAGGCATTTAATTTAATTGCCGCTGTTTTGTCAGTTACTGTGGCTGCAATTGTGGGTTTAAAGCTTGCACCAACTCAGGCCTTGGCTACTGTGCCGTATGGTTTGCAGTTTTTAGCGATGTTACTGACGACTTTTATTTTTTCTTTCTTAATGAAAAAGCTTGGACGTCATCTGGTTTTCCAGTTTGGTTGTATCTGCCTGTTTTTGGCTGGTGTTCTAGGCTATCTGGCATTGCAGCAGCAACAGTTTTATCTATTATGCCTCAGCCATTTTTCACTGGGTTTATTTATCTCGACTGCGAATTTTTATCGCTTTGCTGCTTCTGATCGTTTGGCTGCCGATTTGATTCCAAAGGCAACTGCCATGGTGATCTCGGGCGGAGTGATTGCAGCAATTATTGCACCCCTATTGGCGATTCAATTTCAGCAGGTAGCAGGTCTACCCGATTTCACCGCTATCTATTTCATTTTTAGTCTCTTAGCCTTGTTGTTATCTCCAATCTTGTATGTATGGAACACAAAATTCCAACGCCAACAGACACAGCAGGTGGTGATTGAACCCACTCAGCGTAGCAAACTGCCAAGCACTTTGATTATCGCTGCCGTGATCAGTGGTGCTTTTGCCTACTATATTATGAATGTGATGATGATTATGTCTTCGTTGCATTTAAAGGAACATCATTCATTTCACTATGCTTCGATCTCCATTCAGTTGCATGTGTTGGCAATGTTTATTCCATCATTCTTTGTTTCTAAACTGATTCAACGATGGGGAACGTACACCACAATTTATGTGGGCTTTGCTTTACTGATGTTGTCGTCACTCATACCAATGCTGGGACAAGTTGGGCTTTATATTAATGCTGCCTTGATCGTTCTCGGCGTGGGCTGGAATTTCGCTTATTCAGGCGCCTCGACGTTATTGGCAGGTTTAAATGAGCAGCAAAAACATCGTGTGCAAGGAATTAATGAGACTGGAATTGCCTTATTTGCGACCTTAGGTGCATTTTTACCTGCCCCCATTTTGAGTGGTCTTGGCTGGATCAATGCCAACCTTTTAGCTTTATTTATGAGCTTCATGGTTTTTATTCTATTGCTGATTTTAAGTCGCCAAGGTCAAGCATCAAGCAAAGTTTCATCAAGCTAACCTAAACGGGTTTAAACACGTTAAAATACGGCTTTAATTGAAAGCTATAGATCGCCCTGTTATGACTGATGTGCCTGTAAATGATGAATATGAGCGCCGTTTTGCTGGTGTTGCCAAAATTTATGGAGAAAATGCGTTTGCACATTATGAGCAAAGCCATGTCATGGTGATTGGTATTGGCGGTGTGGGGAGTTGGGCTGTTGAAGCGTTAGCTCGTACGGGTATTGGTGAGCTCACTTTGGTTGATATGGATGTGGTGGCGGCATCGAATGTTAACCGTCAATTGCCTGCAATGAGCTCGACATTAGGACAAGAAAAGATTGAGATTATGGCCGAGCGTTGCCGTCAAATTAATCCACGTATGAAAGTGAATGTGATTGATGACTACCTTACGCCTGAAAATGTCAAAGAGATTTTAATTCCTGTTCCAACGATCATTTTAGACTGCATTGATGACGTTAAAGCCAAGTTTGCTTTGATGTTGCATTGTCGCTTTAACAAAATCCCGTTGATTGTGTCCGGTGGCGCTGGTGGAAAGCTGGATCCACTTAAGATTCGGGTGGCGGACTTATCCAAAACAGAACAAGATCCGATGTTGGCAAAGCTACGCACTCAACTACGTTCGAAAGGGATTTGTAAAAAACCAAAAGAGAAATTTGGCATCACTTGCGTATATTCGATTGATAATCCATTTTCAAGCGCAGAGATTTGCCCAAGCGCTGGTCTACGTTGTGGGGGATATGGTTCGGCAGTGGTAGTGACTTCAAGCTTTGCAATGGTCGCAGTGGCTGAAGTCTTAAAGAAACTGGATAAAATCAGAGTTTAAATAAACGTTGGACGGATTAAGCCTGAGGATATTGCGGTGCTAAACGGTAATAGCTATAAGTGACATTTGGATCTTTATAGACGTCATAGCTAGTTTGTTTATAGTCAGAAACCCATTGTGAGCCTGTAAAGCCGGCAATATGTCCGTAACGGTGCTTCTTGGTGCGGTGGATAATATAGATATCGCCTGGCTGCGGGTTGTTAAATTCAGGGGTGATTTTCTGATAACCAATCTGTTGTAAGGTACGTCCCCAGTCTGAGGCTGCAACAGGATGTTGAACGATATTGGCACCAGCAGATTGTAAAGCGATTCTGACGAATTTAGCACATTGAGATGAGCTACGATACGACGCACGTTTGGTCAACTTCTGAGAGAACTTACTCACATCAATTCCAGAAGTCGATGGCAGTTTTGGCATCTCTCGATAAGGAATAACCACCTGTTGCGAGGGTGGGTGAATCATACTGTGGTCTATTGAAGGTACATCATAAATCATTGTGAATCTCTACCGCATTTTCAAAACAACTGAACGTGTGCCAGAATCTCTAACGGAGCACATGGTAAGCGATAAATCTTCAAAAACCTAAAATGTAATGTAATAATATAACAAATTGATCGAATTATAATGAATTTTGAATGAATATTTTTTGAAGATCATCTTAATTATAAAAGGTTTAAGTTCTCTTTAAAGAAATCTTTCATATTTGTAAAATGATATTTCACACTGTGATGAAGTTGGCAATTTTAGAACATCAATTAAGATTGATGCTCTTTCAGATAATCTTCGGTTCTTTGCATTGCTGTTTGAATATTTTGAATTGCATGTTCAATATCAGCAATCGTTTTGGCATTGCCACCGCTAAGCGCTTGACGCCATTTTCTTGCACCAGGCAGGTTTTGGAATAGACCCAAAATATGTCGGGTGATAATCGACAAGGGTGCACCTTCAGCAACCCGCTGATGAATATACGGCATCATCTGTTGCATGATTTCGAAACGATCAGGTTCTTCCAGATTCCAGAGTTGTCCCATTTCGGCCAAAAGATATGGATTGTGATAAGCCTCACGACCAATCATGACACCATCTACATGGTGTAAATGTTGTTGTGTTTCTTCGAAAGTTTTGATGCCGCCGTTAATTTCGATGGTGAGGTGGGGGCGTTCTTGCTTCAAACGATAGACATCGTCATAACGTAAAGGTGGAACATCACGGTTTTCTTTAGGTGATAAGCCTTGCAAAATAGCAATACGTGCATGCACGATAAAATGAGTACAACCAGTTGCAGCAACCGTATCCACAAAATGCAGCATTTCTTCATAAGACTGCATATCATCAATCCCGATACGATGTTTCACGGTCACAGGGATTGACACTGCTTTTTGCATGCTATGAATACATTCGGCAACCAGATTTGGCTCAGCCATGAGACATGCGCCAATTTTATTATTTTGTACACGGTCACTTGGGCAGCCGACATTTAAATTGACTTCGTTGTAGCCCCAATCTTCTGCCATTTTGGTACAGGTCGCCAACTCTTGTGGATTGGAGCCACCAAGCTGTAAAACAATGGGATGTTCTTGTTGATTGAAGTCTAAATGACGATTTGCACCACCATAGATAATCGCACCTGTTGTGACCATCTCGGTATAGAGCACGACATTTGGATTAAACAGGCGCGCAAAATAACGATAATCTTTTGTTGTCCAATCCATCATTGGCGCGACGGAAATACGTGGCTTTAATGATTCAAGTGGTTGCATAAACAGTTCTCGGATGTGGACAAGCAAAGAAAGGGCAGCATTATACGAGTTTTGTGATCAATTCACCAATTATCCTCTGTAGGGCTTTGACTACAGCATTAGAATTTTACCCTTACAGAAAAATCGAACATCCTTGGCATCAACCGAAGCCGCATTGAATCATACTTCTCATGTCTGAATGCTCTAGAGACGGGTCATCACTCGAAAAAGATGAAAGCAGAGTCATGCTGACTTTTATATATTCTATTTTTGTGTGAGGATTCTCAAATGAGCACATTAAGTTTAGGCTTGATTCTATCGACTATAATAACAGTGATATCAACTATTTTTGCCGTATTAGGCGTGATCAGTTATTCCGGTGCCTTGTTGTTGATTATGTTTATCATATTTCCTATGTTCATGGTGCAGCAGTTAAAGTGGAATTTCTGAATCTGGCTTTTTTATTATTAAGCTAACTCGCTTTTAGTACATATAAGTGCTCAGCAGGTTGATTGTCCTTGGTCTAAAATTATTATATTCAAATAAAAAAACTAAATAGCATAGAGTAAATTCTAAGCAGTGTAATAGCGATGACTCAATGTTTTATATTCAAAAGTGATGCTATTTGTACATTTCGAATTTCAAAAAAAATTAAACCTTAAAATTATAAAAACATTTGATTTATATCCATTTTAATCATGCTTTTTTATTTTGCAAAGTATTTCTGGTGATTAAGCAAAGATCGGTGGGATATCGTTTTTAGCTGATCTAGATGTTGTAAAAGAAATACAATTATGTATCCAGCGCTGTAGTAAAATTAGCAGCGTATTTCATTGGTTTTTTTTACATAAATTTATACTTTGACAAGATCTACTCTATAAATATTAAAGGAACGATATGCACAACGCATTGATTGTAGATGATCATCCCGTTGCACGGTTGGCTGTTCGAATGCTTTTGGAAAAAGAAGGTATGACCGTTCTTGCAGAAACGGGGGATGGTTTGGATGCGGTTTCTTTAATTAAGCAGCTTGGGCCTGATTTAGTTGTGATTGACATTGATATGCCGTCTTTGAATGGTATTGAGGTTGTTCAGCGCTTGCGTAAAAATGGTTATCAAGGCGGTATGCTGATGCTCAGCGGCAAGGATGATGATCATTATATCAAACGCTGTGCGAGTGCAGGTGCCGATGGATTTATTAGTAAGAAAAATCAACTGGTTGAACTTCATGATGCGATTCGTGCGCTACGCGGAGGCTATGGCTATTTTCCGCGTGCCCTTGCACGTTTTCACGTTGCTGATGCGACCTTAACTGCTACTGATATTGAAAAGAATAAAATTGCTGAGCTTTCATCTAAAGAGTTGCAGGTACTCCTTTATTTAGCCAAAGGCGAAAAGGTGATTGATATCGGGGTGTTGATGCATATCAGTGATAAAACGGTGAGTACTTATAAAAGTCGCATGATGCAAAAGCTTGAGCTAAAAAATATGATGGAATTGTATGACTTTGCCCAGCGTAATCATTTGGTCTAAGGAATCATATGCCAAAACTGTGGATACTGGGTTGTGTCGTGTTCTGCCTGTTTTGCAATGCTGTACGGGCAGAGTCTCCACAACTGATGAAAGTTTTCAGTCGGGAAGCACCAATCCAGCTTGAATTTGAATTAAATGATAAAGATTGGCGTTGGCTCGGGAAAAAACAAGAAATAAAAGTAGCCGTCTATGACCCGAAAAATCCCCCTTTTGCTCTGTTATTAGAACCCGATGTTTTTGAAGGAATTGCAGCTGATTATACCTTGCTGATTGCCCATTCTTTAGGGGTTCGCGTCAAGATTCTACGTTATCCAGATCGAGATGCTGCAATTGATGGGTTGAATCAGGGGCAGGTCGATATGTTGATTGACTATGCCAATGATATTACGGATGAAACAGAGTTTAAGGCGAGTATTCCTTTCACACCTGACGCGATTGCTCTGGTCAGCCGAGAAGAAGTTTTAACACGAAATTTAAAAAAACCTCAGAATATACGAATTGCTTTGCTGAATGATTCTTTGTCTGATGAATGGGTCGCGAAATATTATCCTCAGGCAAAGACAGTCCGTTATGCCTCACCTGCAACAGCATTATCTTCTGTGGCGTTTGGAAATAATGATTATTTTATTGGTAGCTTTGCGACAGTAAGTTATTTGGTTGAACGCAATTACGACAATTTGCTATCAGTCGCTGAAATTTTGTCAACGGAAGAAACAGGACCACATTTTTTATTTAGAACCGATGAGAAGGTTTTACCACATACGGTCAATACGGTATTGGCGTCTATTCCGCCAGCACAGCGAAAAGCGATTTCACATCAATGGAGTTCAGGCTCTGATTTATGGCAGTTCCAGTCACGCTTGGCATTAACCGAACGGGAACAGCGCTGGTTAGATCAGAATCGAGAAGTACGCGTCGTTATTAATCCGCTCTATGCACCATTTACCATGCTGGATTCAAACGGACAGTTTTATGGGATTAGTGCGGATGTGCTGCGGTTGATTCACTTACGCACAGGCTTACATTTTAAGGCGGTTGAAGCCGATAACGTTGCAGAGATGTTCCAGAAAGTGAGCCAAAATGAAGGCGATCTGATTGCTGCGATGAGTTACAGTGATGAGCGAGATAAACATCTCATCTTTACTCGCCCTTACATTCAGCCTCCTTTTGTCTTGATTGTCAAAAATAGCACGACCGCACCGAAGGGATTATCGGAGGTTAAGAGTTTGGCAATCACGCCAGGTAATTCTTTGTGGGAATGGATAAAAACAGAATATCCGCAGATCAAATTGGTAAAAGCTGAGAATGCCAGCTTGGCAATGCAGTGGGTTAAAGAAAAAAAAGTAGATGGCGCCGTACATAATCTGATTGGTGCCAATTATATGATTGATAGTTATTTCCGTCATGAACTCAAGATTGCCACACGAATTGGGGATAACCTTTCACATATATCCTTTGCTGTACAACGGGATGAGCCTGAACTGTATAGTATTCTCAACAAGGCTTTAGCGGATATCTCCCCACGAGATATTTCGATGATCGCATATAAGTGGCAAGGAACACCTGCAGTTAAATTGAATACATGGACCGTATATCGTCGGGAGTTTTATTGGCTGGCAGGCATCTTTGTTGCTTTGGTTCTGATTTCGTTGAGCTGGAATTACTACTTACGACAAAAAATGAGTACACGTAAAAAAGCACAATTGAAGTTAAAGGAACAGGTCGAATTTAGAGAAACATTATTCAACAGTATGCTGGTACCAGTTTATGTGGTTGACCGAGAAGGAAATATTCTAAGCCGTAACCAGGCTTGGGAGGATTTTTTTAAGCTAGACAAAAAGCATTTAGACAAATTGGCACTGACCTCATCTTTGCACCCGCTCGCGATTGTTTATTCAACCCTACAAGAGATGCTTAATGATCCGTATGGATCACCGTTATTAAGACATCGTTATACCATTAAGAATGGTGATGAGATGTGTGTAATCATCCATCAGGCAGTTCCATACATGGGAATAAATGGAGAAGTTGTTGGGTTTATTTGTAGTTGGCAGGATATTACCGAGCATGAAGCACTGTTACTCGAACTGTCGTCAGCGCGAGAAAGGGCAGAACAGGCAAGTCGGACTAAAAGTACATTCTTGGCGACCATGAGCCATGAGATCCGTACGCCAATCAGTGCCATTATTGGTTTACTTGAACTCACAGTGACCAATAAAACGTTTACTCAAACCGATATGGAAGCCGTACATGTTGCCTATGAGTCAGCCAAATCGCTTATGGATTTAATCGGTGAAATTTTGGATATGGCTAAAATTGAGTCTGGAGAACTTGAACTAGCGCCAAAATGGACTGATTTTGATGAATTGGTACAACCTATCGTCCGCGTATTTGAAGGATTAGCACGGCAAAAGAATCTGACCTTATCTAGTCATATTGATGCCAGGCATCCAGATGAAATATTTATTGATCCGATGCGTTTGCATCAAGTGCTTTCTAATTTAATTAGCAATGCGATCAAATTTACAGAGCAAGGCTCGATTGAGATCGGGATGAAATGCTTACGTAAGAAAGATCAACATATGGTTTTGGAGCTGATTGTCTCCGATACTGGTGTAGGGATTGCAGAAGAAGATCAAGGGCAAATATTTACCCCATACAAACAATCTGATGCTGGGAAAATGCAAGTGGGTACAGGGTTGGGGCTGGCGATATGTATGCAATTGGTCAAAATGATGGGCGGCGTGATTACGCTACGCAGTGAGCAAGGAAAAGGAACGCATATTACAGTGCATCTTCCAGTTGAACACCGCCAATTTCAACCTGTATCCGTTGAGAGTGTCACGATGGCCGCAGATCGTATGCAACCCTTGAGTATTCTTGCTGTAGATGATCATCCCGCTAATCGACTATTGCTCAAATCTCAACTCACACGTTTGGGACATTTTGTGATGGAGGCTGAGAATGGAGAACAAGCCTTACAGCTATGGCGTAAACATGATTTTGATTTGGTGATTACTGATTGTAATATGCCAATTATGGATGGAATGACCTTGACACGCTTGTTGCGTCAGGAAACTACTAGGCCCGTGACGATTTTTGGGCTCACCGCAAATGCCCAAGCTGAAGAGCGTGCACGTTATTTGGCTGCGGGGATGGACGATTGTCTGTTTAAACCCTTGCAACTCGCACAATTAGAAACACTTTTAAATACCGTATTTCGGCATGTAGTTCAAAATAAACCAGCGCAGAAGCAATTAGCGAGTCTGGTTGATTTAAGTGTTTTACGTCATTTAGTGAATGATAATACTGAGCTGTTGCAGCAGTTGTTGTTGACGACACGCAATGAAAATATCAAAGATATACAACAGGCTCGTTCACTCATCGAGAAGCAAGATAATATTGGCTTAGCTCGATGTTTTCACCGTATGGCTGGAGCGGCACAGATTTTAGGTGCATCAGATGTTGAACGACATTGTCGTGAACTGGAACGTTATGCTGAAAATACGGCAGATTTTGAATTGCTTTATCAAAGAACTGGTCCAGTGTTAGAGCTTGTCATGCAGTTCAACAATGCAATAGACGATTTCATTACCAATGAAAAAACAGATGAACAGCAGATTTAAATATTGATTCAGTTAGGTGACTGAATCGATTCATGCGATGTATCTATAAGCAATCAATAAAGACCGTATTCAATGATAGGTGAGGAGCATAACCGCCAGATTTTTTTCTTCGTCTAGATATTTTAGTTGCGAATCAGATAGAACCTTAGACTCCGATACGGTATGGTTTGTTCTTGAACAATCTAATTGTATTTTTTGATTTATTTGCGAAACCTGACAATGAGATTCCTCGATAATTGCACCATGAAAATAAATTTCCCCTGTAGAACTTGCAAAGATCAATGAAGTCATCAAAAAATATAATATTAAGCTAAGGGCGAGTGCTATTCTGGGCATGATAAGACTTCCAAATAAACAACCCAATGAGTCAATAACTCAATGGGTTATGGTTTTAATTTTGGAGTGAATGGTAGTAGAAATGGGGTGTTTTCTTTATCGGAAGTGGATGGTTAATCTGTCAGGTTTAAGTCTTTATTTTTGAATCTAAGCCGTAAATATTTGTAGGGAATGGATGACAAAATAAAAAATGAAAAATAATCATTTTAATCGTTGATGAATATCTCAGTCTTGTAGTCGCTCCCCTACATTGAAATCATTGTTACGCTACATTATTTATATCGCTTGATGATATATCCCTTTATTTAACCTATACATAATATGACTCAAAGCGGTGTGGAATAGACGTGATCTAAAAATCGAGTCTATTGCTTTGGGTCGCACATTAGCGCCGTTCAGAAATTCATAGTCAAAATTTCGAGATGCAATAATGGAAAAGTGGGTGTGTAAAGAATGTGGTTTATATCAAAAAGTGAACCCTAAAATGATTAAGGCTGGACAGCGGGTTTATTTCTATAAAAATAAAAACCATATCAATCGTTTTTTTGAACACGTCGATATCAATATCGTTAGAGGTGTTGTTTTGAGTAAGCGAGGTCGTTTTGTTACGGTTTTAGGAAGTGGAAAGATCTCTAAAGTACTGAATGATGATGTCTATACTGAATGTGCCCCGATGCATTTTATTTATAATATGTTTGGTACTTGTGAATGCTGATTTGCTTTTAACTCCAAGTCAGATGCTATAACCCTAGGTTTTTTTTAAGAAACATTTCACGTGGTTGTAGACGTGTTTTTAATTTTAACGAACCCATCATAACTATTTGAATTTTGATCTTGGGATTGAGCAGGAGGGGATGCTGTTTGAGAACTCTGATTTATAAAGCTATTGAGCTGAGATAAGCATCATATTTAAATATTTTGAGAAACACCCCCATCTCCAAGGTCTGAATTTTTAGAGATGAGGATCCGTATTCAGGAGACTGCAACGCGATTTCTTTTCGTCAAAAGATAATCCAACAAGCTAAACAGCATACAGGCGAAAACAAGGCTGATTCCTGTTAAACAGGTCATACGCCAACCGCCATGATTCCAAGCAAAAATACCCAGTGCTGAACCACATGCACCGCCCGTGAAGTATGCCGTCATATAGATGGCATTGATACGTGATTTTGCATCAGGACGTAAACGGAAAATAACACTTTGATTGCTGGTATGAACTAAGGCCAAAGCCAGTTGGATCAGTGCAAATCCAAGGATATAGCTGAACAAGAAACGTTGTCCGAAATAGAAAAATATCCAGCTTAAGATGAATAAACCACAGCCAATCCATGTTAGTTGATTGGTATAACCTTGGTCAGCATATTTACCGACATATTGCGTAGAGAGGGCACCAAAGATACCGACCAAAGTGACCATGCCAATAAAGAGGTCTGGCAGGTGGTGGGCTGATGTAAGCAGTAGAGCGATGGTTGAATACAAGATACTCACGGCAGCAAAAGCAAAGCCACCCGCGAGTGCGCGTAACACCAAACGCTTCTCTTGTTTTAACAGTTGTGCCATTGAAGCGAACACTTGCCCATAATTCATTTTCATGCGCATGGCATAAGGCAAACGACTTTTTAAGGCATAAGCCAAGATCAGCATCAATACACCACTGACCACATAAATGACTTTCCAGTGGAATAAATTCGAAAACAGTCCCGCCAGACTGGTTGAAAGTAAAATACCAACCAGCAGTCCACTCATTAAAAAGCCAACCACTTCACCTGTCTTTTCGGGTTTTACCGTCATGGTTGCAAGAGGAATTAGAACTTGTGCTGCGACTGAGAATAGTCCGGCCATCACGGTTCCAAGCCAGAGCATGGGCAAATTGACTGAGAATGCACTGATAAACAAACCTACAGCGCATAATCCCATCAGCAAAGGAATGAACTTGGTTTTATTCACCACGTCGCCCATCGGCACGATAAACAATAAGCCCAATGCATAAGACACTTGAGCAAAGGTCACCGTAAGTGCAGCTTGACCTTCGGTCACAGCAAAATACTGCTGGATGGAATGAATCAGCGGTTGACTATAATAGTTGGCACCCGCACATAAACCACATGCTGCAGCCATAAACCATAGTAAGGTTCTATTCTGACTAATATCTTGAGGGGCAGACATAATTTTCTCGATCACTGATTTATGCGGTATAGGCAGTTGCTTCAACTTCGATTTGCATGCCTTGCAATGCCAAACGAGACACAGGAATCAGGGTGCATGCTGGGAAAGCATGGTTTTTCCATAAATCTTGCATGATTTGAATCAAAGCCTGATGTTTTTCAGCACTGTGATTCACAATAAGAATGCGTAAAACCGCGATATCCGTAATTTGCGCATGGACTGAAGTTAGAGCGTGTTGAATATTATAGAAGACTTGTTGTACCTGTTGGTCAAAATATTCTGACAGTTCACCATTTTTATTTTCACCACCTTGGCCTGCGATATGAATGGTCCGCAGATTCGGTGGTACAACGGCAATATGACTATAACCATTAGGACGAGGGTCATAAAGCTCAGCTGGATTTATTATTTCAAATAGAGTTGTGTTGATCCGATTCATCACTAAAACATCATGCTGGAGATAGAGACTATTGAGTATCAAAGCTCAAGTTAGCTTTAGGTCAAGTGAATTTCGAATCTAAATCAACGATCGATGGCAATAAAAAGACTATTTTTTAGAATTTTAATTTTTAAGGAGATCAAAAGTTACTAGGATTGCTCAGAATGTTTAATTTTTGCACCAATATTGTGCAATAAAAAAGCTTTTGCTAGACAAAACCATACAAATATCACTTGAAAAAATGCCGATTCAAGTTTTTTTAACTCTTTTAGATTTTTCTGAATGATCCGCTGTATACAATTCAGATTTATTGATAAGGCGAAATCACAGTGGATTGCCTTAATTTAATTGCTTCCTATCAATTCACTGCTAAAAAGTAGCCGAAACGACCAATAAAAGTTCAGAGAAGCCAATCCTTCGCAGCAACTGCATGATTATGATGCCGATTCAGCCGACCTATCGTTACAAGCTAAAAGAAACGATCCAATCTAGTGAAACGGATTTGGTCTAATTGTGACGATGATCGGGATGATGAGTCGATTTATTCAATGAATGCCGCTTTTATCTTTCGTGTCAGAAAGGGAAATGCATAAAAAATAGATGGATTGATAGCGAGAGTAGTCGAATTTTTACATTCATAAAATATGAAAAACAAGGTTTGACTGATCAAAAGGCAAACCTGCGGATCATACAAGCTAAAAATGTGAATGTGAATCATCAGTTCAAAATATAGGTATTTATTAAATAAATATTGGGTGGAATTTTAAAAAAGTTCCATTAGAATCCAAATTTCTACAAAGAATACTCCTGGGGGAAACATTGCTATTTGCGATGTTTACTTAAGAAAAACTAGCTTGAGGAACGCTCATGCAGATCGGAATCCCAACCGAAACTATCCTCGGTGAAAGTCGCGTAGCGGCAACACCAGAGACAGTTAAGAAGTTGATTAACGCAGGTCATAGTATTGTCATTCAACGTGGTGCTGGTGTTAAAGCGGCTTACATTGACAGTGCTTATGAACAAGTTGGCGCAACCATTACGGACGATGCTTATACAGGCAGCCAAATTATTTTGAAGGTACGTGCCCCTAAAGGCGATGAAATTCAA
The DNA here is from genome assembly GCF_022549545.1 of Acinetobacter sp. ANC 3882. Taxonomy (NCBI): domain Bacteria; kingdom Pseudomonadati; phylum Pseudomonadota; class Gammaproteobacteria; order Moraxellales; family Moraxellaceae; genus Acinetobacter; species Acinetobacter sp. ANC 3882. Next base: position 31,754 of record NZ_JAKZGB010000012.1, read on the forward strand.
AAACTTGCGGCGAATACTACTGTAATAGCAATGTTTGACCCTTACCGCAATCCAGAACTCGAGCAGTTTGCTAATCAGCAAGTGTCTGCTTTTGCTCTAGAATTACTTCCACGTACACTTTCACGTGCACAAAATATGGATGTACTTTCTTCTCAAGCAAACTTGGCGGGTTATAAGTCTGTATTGTTAGCTGCGGCTGAATATCAACGTATGTTCCCAATGTTAATGACGGCTGCAGGTACTGTGAAACCTGCCCGTGTTGTGATTATGGGTGTTGGTGTTGCGGGTCTTCAAGCGATTGCGACTGCAAAACGTTTGGGTGCAGTGGTTGAAGCAACTGACTTACGTCCAACAGCTAAAGAGCAGGTTGAGTCTTTAGGCGGTAAATGGCTTGATGTGCCAATGTCTGATGAAGAAAAACAACGTGCTGCTGAAGCTGCGAAAAGCGGTTATGGTTGGCAGCCGGGTGAGCAATACATTAAAGATCAAGCTGCGATTGTAGATAAAGCGGTATCAAATGCTGACATCGTAATCACTACTGCATTGATTCCAGGTCGTAATGCTCCGCGTTTAATTAAAGCTGAAACCGTTGCCAAAATGAAACCGGGTTCTGTCATTTTAGATATGGCAGTTGAGACTGGTGGTAATGTTGAAGGTTCTAAAGAAGGCGAAACAGTAACAACTGAAAATGGCGTGAAAATTTTGGGTATTCCAAACATTCCAGGCACAGTTGCAACTGAAGCATCTGCATTGTATGCACGTAACGTTTTTAACTTCCTTGAGACATTATTCGACAAAGATAAAGCTTTTGCGATCAATCAAGAAGAAGAAATCCAAAAAGCGTTACTTGTGACACATGGCGGTCAAGTACTGCTTAAGCGCGGTTAAGGGAGAGTTCTCATGGTTGAAACGATTACAATTTTCGTCCTTGCTATCTTCGTGGGTTATTACGTGGTTTGGGGTGTAACACCTGCGTTACATACACCACTTATGGCAGTAACCAATGCGTTGTCTTCAATTATTGTTGTTGGAGCAATGATCCAAACTGTGGGTATGCCAGTGATTGGATTAGATGCAAATGTTGCATTTCAAAGCGTAAACGTAGTCAGTGTCCTTGGTGCGATTGCTGTGTTCTTGGCAAGTATCAATATCTTTGGTGGCTTTGCTGTAACTGCGCGCATGCTTGAAATGTTCAAGCCAAAGCAAAAGAAAAAAGAGGGCTAATCGATGGAATTTATTCGAGACTATGCGGAATGGTTCTACCTGATCGGTGCCGTCCTTTTTATCTTAACCTTACGTGGTTTGTCAGGTCCTAAGACTGCGATTGCAGGTAACCGTTACGGCATGATCGCTATGGCGATTGCTGTAGCAACAACGTTCTTTGTTGCAGAACATCCTGTCGTTTGGATGATCGTTGGTGCAATGGTATTAGGTGGTATTGTTGGTATCGCTCGTGCGAGAACGGTTCCAATGACGCAAATGCCTGAAACAGTTGCATTGATGCACTCATTGGTCGGTTTGGCTGCGGTATTAATTGCAATTGCTGCAATTTTGCATAACAACCAATTGACGGCATTATTTGCTGAAAATGAAGCTGCATTAACTGCTGCTGGCGTACAACATGCTCATATGAGTAAGGTTCATTTATTTGAATTGTTTGTTGGCTGCTTTGTTGGTGCAATTACTTTTACTGCGTCAGTATTTGCTTACGGTAAATTAGCTGCGAAGAAATGGGCAAAAACCATTTCTGGTGCATGGGTTAAACCTGTTCAAGCACTTATCTTTACTGCAATGCTTGCAGCAGGCATCATGTTCTTCTTAACGAATAATATGACTGCATTCTGGGCGATGACAGCACTTGCACTTGCATTTGGCTGGGTATGGATTGCACCAGTCGGTGGTGGTGATATGCCAGTTGTGGTATCACTTTTAAACTCGTTCTCTGGTTGGGCTGCAGCAGGTATTGGTTTCACACTTGAAAACAATATGTTGATCGTTGCGGGTTCATTGGTTGGTTCTTCTGGTGCGATTCTTTCTTACATCATGTGTAAGGCGATGAACCGTTCAATCATCAACGTATTGTTTGGTGGTGCAATGGGCGGTGCAGCAGTTGCATCAGCAGATAAAGGTGAGCAAGTTCAACGTAACCACCGTTCTGGTTCAGCAGATGACGCAGGCTTCCTGATGTCAAATGCAGACAGCGTTGTGATTGTACCGGGTTATGGTATGGCGCAAGGTCGTGCACAGAATGCGGTGAAAGAATTGTGTGAAATCTTGAAAGAACAGGGCGTAAAAGTTCGCTTCGCGATTCACCCAGTTGCAGGTCGTATGCCTGGTCACATGAACGTATTGTTAGCAGAAGCAGATGTTGCTTATGAAGACATCTTGGAAATGGATGAGATCAACTCAGATTTCCCTGCAACAGACGTAGTACTTGTTATTGGTGCAAACGACGTTGTGAACCCTGCGGCGAAAGACGATCCGACATCACCGATTTACGGTATGCCGATCCTTGAAGCACACAAAGCACGTACTATCATGGTGATCAAGCGTTCTATGGCGACAGGTTATGCTGGCCTAGACAATGACTTGTTCTACAATGAAAAAACTATGATGATCTTTGGTGATGCCAAGAAAGTTGTGGAAGATATGACTAAAGCCATCAATGGTGGTGGTCACTAATCTGACCTAAAGCAAGATTGTAAAAGCCACCTTTGGGTGGCTTTTTTATTTGGGATGATTTGTTTTAAATAAACTTTTCTACAAGGTTTATTGATTGCTGATACAGATCACGTGCCAGTTGCTGATTTTTTGCATGTGAAGATTTCCAGTCAGGCATATGTGCACTCACATATTCTCCATTACGCTTTGCCCATTCATCTCCAATTGCCATTTGGCTGATCAGATTTGCAGGAACGGAGGTTGGAACTAAGCCGAGTTTCATTGCTGCATAAACAGGTTTAGGCAGGTCGCGATAAATATCAGAGGCGACTCCACCAGGGTGTAAGGCATTGTTGGTGATTGAGCTATCTGCCAGTTGTTCTGCGAGAGCATTACTCAGCAATAAATTGGCAAGCTTGGATTGCCCATAATAAAACAGGGGATTATAAAAACCTTCTGCACGGAATTTATTAGGTTTAATTGAGCCTGCCCAGTGTGCAATCGAAGCCAAATGAACAATACGAGCTTGAGGAGATTGTTGTAAAACAGGGAGTAATTTTTGCGTCAATAAAAAATGACCGAGATAATTGACACCAAATTGTTGCTCGAAACCATCGGCTGTCAACTGTTTAGTCTTAGCAAATAAGCCTGCATTGTTGATCAACACATCCAGATTGCCATAGCGATCTGCAATTTCATCTGCTGCTTTTCGGGTAAGTTCAAGACTATTTAGATCGAGAGAAACTAGATCAACTTGCCCTTGATCCAGTGCGCGTAATTTGTCTTGTGCTTGTTGTGCTTTTTGAGGATTTCGGCACGCCAGAATGACATGTTGCCCTTGTTTGACCAATTGTTCTGCCGTGGCAAAACCAATACCTGTATTGGCACCTGTAATCAGTATTTTCACTTCCTGTACTCCAGTTATGCTATTTCTTAGTGGGATTTCAAGAATCTGTATAGTGCTGTAGTTTTGACAATTTGTCATGTCAAATTTAAATGTGAGTGATGATTGGTATCTTAATGGGTGGGATATATCTAACAGCGTCTAGCAATCTTCGTGGCCATGAAATGTATTACTAGTTTTCTTTTAAAATCAATCGAAGTAAGTATCTTCGGGTAATTGTTGTAGTAAATCGAAGAATTGATCGATTTGCTCTTGAGTTACACGAGCTGTTGAAATCGGTGGTAATTCATCCTTACTAAAGAAACCTACCTCAGAGGTTTCAATACTCGGTCTTAAGTCTCCAGCTATAATCTCACACCAAAAGAATGCCTTATAAACATGCAGGAACATCGCTGGGTGAGGGTGTTTTCTTCGATCTGTGAGCGCCAGTAATCTGGTGGCTTTTACCGCTAGGCCAGTTTCCTCTAACACTTCTTTTTCGGTATTCTCGGCTGCTGAATAGCCAACATCTGCCCAACCACCAGGAATCGACCATAAACCATCCTGTGTTTCTTTGACTAATAGCAATTTATTGCCTTTAAATACGACTGCACGTATATCTATTTTCGGTGTTGCATAACCAACGTCTTGAAGAACATTCGGAATAAAGTTGTTTGTATCAATTTCTTTTAATTCAATTAGGGTGCGGACGTGATCAAGTAGTTGCTCATAACGCTCTTTATCGTACACGTCTTTGCTGTAGTACAAACCTGATTGCGCTAATCCTGTAATCTTATTGAGTGTTTCAATCCATTCTGTTGAATCTTTCATCTTATTTTTAGCTGTGATTAAGCAGAGAGTTTAATACTAGCATTGCTATTAAATTTTACAACGAGCAGTTGGGGCGCGCATTAAGTCGGCTTATGCTTGCTTGTGTTTAGAGATCTCTTTTGATTGATGTGTGTCATATATAAAAAAAGCGACCTATTCGGTCGCTTTTTTTGAGAGCTTTACGCTACAGATTCGGGTGCACGCCATAAGCTTTCTAAGTCGTAGAACTTACGCGCGGTTGGTAACATCACATGTACAACAACGAAACCGAGGTCGATTAAGATCCATTCAGCATCGCGTTCACCTTCGACACCGATTGGGCGGAAACCTGCTTTACGTGCTTCATCAGCAACATTGTCTGCAAGTGCTTTGACATGACGAGTTGAAGTACCGCTTGCAATCACAATTGCATCGGCAACATTGCTAATCGTACTTACGTCAAGTTCAAGAATATCTTTGGCTTTTACATCAGTGAGAGCTTCATGTACAACTTTTAGGCAAGCTTGTACATCTTTGTTCGCTGTTTTGATTTTTAGGTCGTGAGAATTAGAAGCGCTGGGCGATGGTTCTAAATTCATAGAGGGTATATTTTCCTGACAATTACTCATCATCAAATATACCGTTTTTCTCTAAAAAGTTCAAATTTTAGCAGTAACAGTTTATGTATTCACATCATTGGAAAAATACTTCTTTTTCCATGCAAAAGATTGATCTGACTGGGTTTTTGGTCGGTATTCAGCAGCAATAAGACCTCGATAGTCACTTTGTAGTAACCAGTCAAAGATTTGTTTATATGGGATATTTCCTGTATCGGGTTCATGGCGGCTTGGACAGTCGGCAAATTGAATATGCCCAATTTGATGTAAGTTTTCTTGTAAGCCTGCCAAAACATCTTCACCCATCATCGCCATATGATAACAGTCATACTGCATTTTCAGTGCAGGATGGTTGACCGCTTCCAGCATTTCTTGCGCTTGAGCAATGTTTTGAACTAAAAAACGTGGCATATCGGTGCCATTAATCATTTCCAAAACGGGTTCAATGCCTTGTTCAGTTAACATGTGACAAGCCAGTTTTAGATTGTTCGAGAGGGTATTGAGGCAAGGGAGTAAATCGGCATCATGGGGTTGCTTACCTGCGAGAATATTCACGCGTGGAACATTCAGTGCATTGGCATAGCGAATCGCCAGTTCAAGTGCTTGGTGAAACTCGACTTCGCGGCCAGGTATACCGGCAAGCCCATTGCCACCCTGCATGAGATCACCTGCCGGAACGTTAATCAGACAGAGGGAAAGATTGTATTGTTCAAGTTGGGTTCGAATATCAATAATGTCTAATTCATAAGGAAATTGAATTTCCACATGCTGAAAACCATGAGTATGCGCCAAAGCAAAACGCTCAATTAAAGGGACTTCAGTGAAAATCATTGATAAATTGACTGCAAGATGGCTCATGTTCGGACTCCCTGAATCAATAGATCCTATTTATTGTTCTATAATTTTGATGATAGTCGCTAAATCCTTATCAGCAAAGCCATTTTCTTGGTGAGCTTGTAACTGTAGTAGAGCTTTTTGTGCAACAGGTATCTTTAAGTTAAAACTTTGTGCGAGCTGTAACGCATTGTTTAAATCTTTGGATAGTGTTTGCACCTTCCATTGCACAGGCTCAAAGGTCTGTGTCGCCATACGTGGTGCGAGGATTTGAAAAGGTTTTGAGTCAGCAAAACCACCTGCCAACGCAGGTGCGAGGAGAGATGTATCGACGCCAGCCTGATCTGCAAGTGCCACTGCTTCAGCAATTAAAGTGCTGTTGGCGGCGACAATCAATTGATTACAAATCTTGGTGGCTTGCCCTGTGCCAGTTTCTCCCATACGGGTGACACGTTGTGAGAGTACATTGTAAATAGGGCTAAGCTGTTCAATTGTTTTCGCATTACCACCGGCAAAAATGACCAAGGTCCCTTGTTCCGCGCCCATGGTTCCGCCTGATACGGGAGAGTCAATCCACGTGACCTGTTGCTGTTGAGCGGATAAGGCCAATTGTTGTGTTGCTGCTACCGATAAGCTGGAGAAATCCACGAGGACCTGTTCAGCCTTTAAATAAGGTTGAATTTGGGCAAAAACACTTTCTACGGCTTGATCATCAGCTAAACAAGTGAGAATAACGGGATAGTTTGCGATTTCATGCAATGCTAATAAGCTTGCACCTTGTTGCTGGAGTGGTTCACATGCATGTGGGCTGCGGTTCCATACCGCGACGGAATAACCTGCTTGTAATAATCGGCTGGTCATGCGTGTGCCCATTAAACCCATACCTAGAAATGCGATTGGTGTTTGTTGATTAACATGCATGTGAATATACCCAAGTTGTGATTATTTATATTGGCGTGGTAGGAATTGAATCTCTGGATTCTTATCCTTTTTACGCGCAAGACTACTGTTTTTACCTAATAGCAGCTTAAGTTGCCAAAGTTTTTCTAAGCGCAATGCTTTTTCTGGTTGGTGTTCCATCGCATCTAAGACACGTTTGGCTGCCATGATGGCATCTGGTGAACGTTGTAAAATTTCTTCAGCAATGATGTTCGCTTTCGCTAATGGATCATTGTCTAAATGGGTCACTAGACCAATTTGTTTTGCATATTCAGCATCAAAGATACGTGCGGTCAACGTCAGCTCTTTGGCCAAATCAACACCAATCAACCCTTTTAACGAGCGAGTGAGTCCCATATCTGGTACTAAGCCCCAGCGACTTTCCATGATTGACATTTGGGTACTTGGCGTTGCAATACGGATATCTGCTGCGAGTGCTAACTGCATACCTGCACCGAAGCAATAGCCTTCGATTGCTGCAATGACTGGGATGGGTAAGTTTTGCCAAATCAGGAAGGCTTTTTGGAACAAGCTTTGGCCTGGTTTGATCAACTCCCATGCAGCAAAAGCTGTATTTTTAGGATTGTTTAAATCAGAGAGGTCGATGCCTGCACTGAAAACATGGGCTTCACCAGTCAGGATGACACAACGGATTGAACGATCTTTTTCAATTTTTTTTGCAGTCGCCACCAATTCTTTCAGTAATGCAAAACTCATTGCATTGCGTTTGTCAGGTCGATTTAGGGAGACTGTTGCGATTCCATTGTTCTTTTCAACGCGTAAAAGTGCCATCTGTCTTACTCTTATTGTGTTTGATGAGGCAGCATAGCATGAGTCTTTAGCTGGAAACATGACAGGGCAGTCACAAAAAGGACTGCTCTTATTTTCATCATTGTTTGTGTTATATGTCCCAACTCGCTGTGTTACGAGTCGTGGGCATGTAGAATCAAGTTGGCTGCTTGTCTTACCTGTTCAATCGCAGTACTGAGCTCATTGAAACGATGTGTGGTTTCACGGATAAACACATCATCTGCTTTACGGCGTTCTTTGCGTAAGGTCGAGACAAATTGTTCAAACTCACCTGACACTTGCTGTAAGTTTGGCGTACCGACATATCGTGTTGCACCATAAAGGCGATGTAGGACATGCTCGAGTTGTGGAAAATCCTCCATCTCGATCAATTGCTGCATTTCCGCCAGCTCTGTATCAAAACTATCCACCAGCATATTCAATAGATCTTGTGCCAGATCTTCTTTGTTGGCAGCAAGTTGAACGCTTTGTTGCCAGTTCAGGATTTGAGGGTCGATCGATTCAATTGGACGTTTAGGTTCAATATTCGCAGGCTGAGTACTGAAATTATTTTTGGTCCAATGGGTCAGGATTTGAATGATTTGCTCCATCTGAATCGGTTTGGTCACATAATCATTCATACCGACTTTGAGCAGCTTCTGCTTTTCATCAGCCAGCGCATGCGCTGTAAGGGCAATAATTGGCAGTTGCATGCCATTATCAAGTGTTGACTCCAATGAGCGAATTGCACGAGTGGTATCAATCCCTGACATGACAGGCATTTGAATATCCATAAAGACCAAGTCAAACGGCGGCGATTTTTGTTCGATTCGCTCTTGAATAATGTCGAGGGCTTTCTGGCCGCTTAACGCTTTGGTGGTGGTGACATTGAGTTCGCCGAGTAAGGCTTCAAGTACAATCAAATTAGGCAGATGATCATCCACTGCCAAGATGTGTAAACCTTGACCATTAAAGTCTTCAGGTTCTTGTTCAAAAACGGGCTCATTGCCGAGCAGTTGTACCAACTCACGACGACTTAGCGGTTGATACAGTGGGCGCGCGCGGTATTCATTGAGCATGTTGGGTTCAAGGCTCATCTGATAACCATAAACAGCTAGGTTGCCATGGTAGCGTTGACGAATCTCTTTGAGTAAGGCCTCTGTATCACCACTATGATCGACGATCAGCCAAGTATTCTCTTGTTGGTTGAGATGATTTAAACGGCTAAAGAGGTCCAGAATCGATTGTGTCTCTATGTGGGAGACATGGTAATTTTCTAAATATGAACGCAGTACGCTGGCCGTGGCAGGGTGGGCAAGATATGACACCACTTGCAGATGGTCGAAATGAGGATGTTCAACAAACTCATCTTGTTCTTCAACTTTAAATGAGGCGGTAAACCAGAAGGTTGAGCCTTTCTCTGTTGGTGCGCGTTCTTGGTTGTCTTCAAAACCGATTTGACCATGCATCAAATGCACCAGCTGTTTGGAAATCGCTAAACCTAATCCAGTACCACCAAATTGACGGGTAACCGATGCATCGCCTTGAGAGAACGATTCAAACAGCTTTTTACGATCAGTGCCGCTGAGGCCAATTCCGCTGTCTTGGACACTAAAGTGCAGTAAACATTGTCCAATTTCATCATCTTCCATACGTACACGCACAATGATCTCACCATCAGGCGTGAATTTGATTGCATTAGAAATCAGGTTGGTCAGGATTTGTTTAAAGCGTAATGCATCTCCCACCACATGCTTTGGAATATTCTCTGCGTAATAGAAGGCCATGTTGATATGCTTTTGTGCCGCTAGGGGCGAGAGCATATCCATAACATCGAAAATGGCTTCTTCAAGGTCAAATGGGGCAGTCTCAAGTTCGAGTTTACCTGCATCAATTTTAGAGAAATCCAGTACATCATTGATCAGTGCCAATAAATGTGCAGATGATTTTCGAATAGTTTGCAGGTAAAGATTCTGTTCATTGCTCAGATTTTGCTGACGCAGCAGTAAATGAATAAAGCCATCAATACTGTTCAGTGGCGTTCTAAGTTCATGGCTGATGTTGGCCAAAAACACCGACTTGGATTGATTTGATGAAATCGCTTGGTCACGTGCCTGACGATAGGTAATGTTCTGAACTTCTAAGGTGTCGAGTGTGCGACGTAAATCTTCTTCAGTTTGTTCAGTATGTTCTTTTAATTCAAGGAAACTAAAGTGCAGACGTTTCACTACATTGGCGATATCACGCTGTAATAAACGTAATTCACCGGTACTATTCACCACAATATGTTGATCTAGCGTATCGGCATTTAAGCGTTGCATCTGCATGCGGATTTCATACAGCGGTGCGAGCCAGCGACGTGAAAAGACATTTAAACAGAACAGTAGAATTAATAGGGTGATGAGTCCAGTGACCACCAATGAAAGCAGGATTTTATAGCGCGCCAGCTCAAGGGGCTGATTGTCTAATTCAATCATTAACCAAACTGAGTTAGGGTTGCCGCTGTCCAGCTTTGAACCATAGATGCTGTTGTGGTTGTGGGCAATGGGTCCAAAGAAGTTACTATTTTCTGGAAAATTTGGCCAAAAGCGGTTGTTTTGATAGCCAACGCTTAAATAGGTTTGCCCACGAGTATCAATAAGCACTGCGCGCTGTAAGTTTTTTTCATCAAACATTTTTTGCATGATGTTTTGGGCACGATCATATTGATCAGGTTGCTCTTGCACCAAGCGTAATAAATCATTTGCGGTTTGATGGTAGCGTGCCAAAATGGCCGAAGCATCCGAACGTTGTTGTGATTTTGCGGAGCTTGTGGTTTCGGATAAAACCCAAAGAATTCCAACACCTGTCAAAATTGCAATCGGCACTAAAATAAGTGCAATCAATTGCCCATAAGCATGATTCAGGCGTAAGCGTTTCGATATGGTCTTATTGAAATTTGACATAGTACGGTCAGATTTATCATTCTGCGCAACATCTTAGCACGCTTTGTGAAAATCAAGGACATCTGCTTGCCAATAAAAAGCATAGTGAAAAGGTGCAGTATCTCTATTTTTTTCATACAATAGTCGCCACCTTGATATCGGTGTCGATCATGACGAATACGCAAACTGATTTTTTAGCAGATGATTTTTTACTGGATTACTATGTCGGTAAAACCCCTTTGGTGCGTTTGCAGCGTTTAGCGTGTCATACCCAAGCCACGGTATTAGCAAAATTAGAAGGGAATAACCCTGCGGGTTCGGTGAAAGACCGTCCGGCTTACAACATGATTGTGCAAGCAGAAAAGCGTGGCCAAATTCAACCAGGTGATACCTTGATTGAAGCGACCAGCGGGAACACTGGAATTGCTTTGGCCATGGTTGCAGCGATGCGTGGCTATAAAATGAAGCTGATCATGCCGAACAACATGAGCCAAGAACGTAAAGATGCAATGTTGGCTTATGGTGCAGAACTAATTGAAGTCACGCAGCAACAAGGGATGGAAGGTGCCCGCGATCTTGCTTTGCAAATGCAGGCAGAAGGTCAAGGTTTCGTCCTCAATCAGTTTGGTAACCCAGATAATGTAGAAGCACATTATTTGACGACAGGTCCTGAGATCTGGAAGCAAACAGGTGGGAAAATTACTCACTTTGTCAGCTCAATGGGCACGACAGGGACGATTATGGGCGTCTCTAAATATTTAAAAGAACAAAATCCAGACATTCAGATTGTCGGCCTGCAACCTTCTGATGGTTCCAGCATTGCTGGGATTCGCCGTTGGTCTGAAGAATATTTGCCAACGATTTTTGATCGCAGTCGTGTCGATCGTATTATCGATATTCCACAGATTGAAGCAGAAAAAACCATGCGTAAACTGGCGCGTACTGAAGGCATTAGTGCAGGCACCTCTTCAGGCGGTGCGGTATGGGCATCGATTAAAATTGCTGAAGAAAATCCTGATGCGGTGATTGTCTGCATTATCTGTGATCGTGGGGATCGTTACTTATCGACGGGCTTATTTTCAGTTCAAGATGAAGACTAAAACCCTGTCTTACACTGTTATAATTACAGCTCACCTTGGGTTAAAGGGAACTGTGTTGCAGCTTCGGCAGGTCGTTTGAATATGAATTTGCGTTTTCCGATTTTAATTTTTGATATTGAAACACTGACTGATATAAAAGCTGGTGCACATCTTTATCATCTTGACTTGCCTGAAAGTGATGTAGAACAAGCGTTGACCAAAATTCGTCGTCAAGAGTCGGGCATGGATTTTCAACGACTGCCATTGCATGAAATCGTTTGTATTTCTGGGCTGTGGATCGATGAAAAAGGTTTTCGCCTGTTTTCATTTAGCCAGGAACAAAACAGCGAAGCTGAAATGTTGACCAAGTTTCTGTCTATTTTTGATAAGAAGCAACCGACCTTGGTCAGTTGGAATGGTTCACAATTTGATTTGCCTGTGATTTTATTTCGTGCCATGTATCATGGGCTTTCCGCGCCAAGTCTATTTGATCAAGGCGAAATTGATCAGCAAAAGCGTTTTAATAACTATCAAAACCGTTATCACCATCGTCATGTTGATCTGATGGATGTCATGGCGATGTTTAATGGTCGCAATTTTCAAAAATTGGATGATATTGCCTGTTTGCTCGGTTTCCCTGGGAAACGAGGCGAGTCTGGCTATCATGTACCCGAATATGTTCGTACGGAACAGTGGTTGAAATTGACCAGCTATTGCGAAGGGGATGTGCTGAATACTTGGCTAGTGTATTTACGCTGGTTGTTACTCAAAGGGCAGCTCAATCAATCCGATCATCAGCATTTGGTTCAATCAACGGTTGATTATTTACAAACGCAAACGCAACAAACAGAATTCTTACAGGTATGGCAGCAGTCATCGCAATATACTGTATTCACCGCAGATACTTTTGCGCCAAAAAATTAGGTTCATCTTTTGAAACACAAAGCCAAACAACGTCCCGCTCAATATCCAACCTATACCTTTCAGATTGAAGCTTTTTCACATGAGGGGCGTGGTATTGCGCATTATGGAACGCATCCAGATCATCCTAAAGAAAAGCAGGGCAAGAAAGTTTTTATTCGTTATGCCTTGGTGGGTGAGACGGTACAAGCCAAAATCACCAATCAGACCACACGTCTAGAAGAAGCGGATATGATCACGCTTGCAAGTGATGCGGCGCAGGAACGTGTTGATCCGATTTGCCCGCATTTTGGTGTGTGTGGCGGTTGTAGCTTGCAACATATTCATCCTGACCAACAGATTTTACTTAAACAGAATGTTTTAAAATCCCATTTACAGCATTTTGCGGGTCTGCAACCTGAGCAATGGTTGGACCCAATACGTTCTGTCAAAACGGATTACCGCCGTCGTGCCCGAATCGGGGTACGTTATATGGCGAAACAGGATCGTTTGGTGATGGGGTTTCGTGAGCATCACAGCAATCATTTGACTGCCATTCAGCAATGTAAAGTATTGGATCAAAGTTTATCCGAAACTTTACCAGAATTGAAAAAACTACTCGAAAGTCTAACAGGCAAGGCGCATATTGGTCATATAGAATTGGCGATGGGCGACAGCGAGGTTGCACTGCTGGTTCGTCATTTAGATGAATTAAATGTGTCGGATGTCAACCAATTACGTCAATTTACGTTACTCAAAGGATGGCAGTTGTATTTGCAACCTAAAGGGGGAGAGAGTTTACATCGCGTAGATGATTCACAAGCTCCAATGCGTTTGCATTACAGTTTGGATGATTTTGCAGTCAAATTTGCGTTTTCACCTTTAGACTTTACCCAAGTGAATAGTGGTGTAAATGCACAAATGATTCAGTTGGCATGTGAATTGCTTCAGTTACAGGAAGGGGAAAGAGTACTTGACCTATTCTGTGGGTTAGGTAATTTTTCTTTACCCATTGCACGTTGTGTGGGTGAGACAGGTCAGGTGGTCGGCGTTGAGGCGAGTGACGAGATGGTGCAACGAGCAACTGAAAATGCGAAAGCTAATCAGTTGTCACAGGCAGCATTCTTTTCACAAGATTTAACAAAAGACTTTTCGCATCATTCTTGGGCGAAACAAGGATTTGATGCATTATTAATTGATCCTCCACGATCAGGTGCATTTGAAGTCATGCAATATGTACCAAAGTTTGGAGCAAAAAGAATCGTTTATGTTTCATGTAACCCATCAACACTGGCAAGGGATGCAGGTGTACTGGCACAATATGGCTATCAATTGAAGAAAGCTGCGGTAATGGACATGTTTACGCATACTGAACATGTTGAATCGATTGCCCTGTTTGAAAAAATTGAGCGTCGTGAAAAAATCGAAGAGATAAACGATTAAAAAATGAGTTACATATCCAGAGGAGAAAGGTATGGTCACAGTACGTGAGCAGTTACCTGGACGACTCCAAGAGTTGTCTGAGGAAGCGACTGTAGAACATGCCGCTGAAGCGCAAAGTAGTCTAGTGTCTTGGCTAGATCGAGTGCGTGGTATTTTGGATGGGGCTGAGCTGAAACAACTTCAACAAGTTGCAGAGCTTACCTTAGCAAGAGAATTACAAGCGACGGTGAATCATCGTATCAATACCTTTAGTACAGGGATTGGTATGGCGGATATTTTGGCCCATTTACGTGTTGATGAAGACACGCTTTCAGCGGCGGTGTTATATCGTAGTGTTCGTGAGGGATTAATCACCTTAGAGGATATTCAACAACAGTTTGGCGAGCAAGTTTTGGCTTTGGTCCAAGGCACACTGGCGATGGGTAAACTGTCTGAGTTGATTGAAAAGAATAAACGTCTAGAAGATCATTTTAATAATAATCAGCGCGAACACTTAAATGGCATTTATAAAATGCTGATTTCAGTTACGGAAGATGTTCGTGTTGTTTTGATCAAACTGGCAGAGCGTACTTATGCTTTACGTGAGTTGGCGACAGCAAGCAAAGAGCGTCAGGAGCGTGTGGCACGCGAAATTCTCACCATTTATTCTCCATTGGCACACCGTTTAGGCATTGCCCAGTTAAAGTGGGAATTGGAAGATCTTGCCTTTCGTTATTTAGCGCCAGAACGTTATAAAGAAATTGCATCTTTATTGAATGAAAAGCGTTTGGAGCGTGAGCAATATATTCAGTTTGTAATTGATAAACTCAAAACTGAGCTGGGCGAATACGACATTCAAGCTGAAATCACAGGGCGAGTGAAGCACATTTATTCGATTTATCGAAAAATGAAAAGCAAGAACCTCAGCTTTGATCAGCTCTATGATATTCGTGCAGTGCGCGTCTTGGTGAAAAGTGTTCCTGATTGTTATCACGCGTTGGGGATTGTGCATCAATTATGGCGCCACATTCCGAACCAGTTTGACGACTATGTGACCAATCCAAAAGCCAATGGCTATCGTTCATTACATACGGCGGTGATTGCAGAGAACAAGTCTTTAGAAGTACAAATTCGTACTTTTGAGATGCATAACGAAGCCGAGCTTGGGGTGTGTTCGCACTTTAACTATAAAGAAGGTGCAAAGAATACCGACCATTCTTTTAATGATCGTTTGCATTCATTACGTGCGGTACTTGAGCATTATCAAGAGCGTACTGAAACTACACCGCATGGTGAAGATGAAGAGTCAAATGGCATTGATCAAATTCAAGATTTTGAAAATTTTGAAAAGATTTATGTGTTTAGTCGTGATGGTGATATCAAAGAGTTACCACGTGGGTCAACCGTTCTGGACTTTGCGTATCATGTGCATACCGAGGTAGGAAACAAGTGCTATGCGGCACGTGTGAACCAGCGTTATGTGCCGCTCACCTATATGTTAAAAACTGGTGAGCAGGTTGAGATTTTAACCAAGAAAGATCGTGAACCAAACCGTGACTGGTTGGTGAACTCGCTGGGTTATATCAAAACAGCGCGTGCACGCGACAAGTTGCGTCATTGGTTTAGACAGCAAGATCGCAGCAAGAATGTTGAAGTTGGACGTGAGCTTCTGACCAAAGAATTGGCACGTTTAGCAATTCACCCGAAAAGTATTGATCTCAAAGATTATTCATCTCATTTCAACCTGAAATCGGGTGATGATATCTTGGTTGCTCTGGTGAGCGGTGATATCAGTCTGCATGCCTTGATGAATCAAGTGAATCGTCAGATGCACTTGGATCAAGATGAGCCTGAACTGGTTTTAAAACCTGCGCTAAATCCACGTGCCAGCCATACTTTATCGGCCCATGGGATTTTGATTGATGGTTTGGACAATGTTGAACTGCATATTGCACAGTGTTGTCAGCCCGTACATGGCGAATCGATTGGTGGTTATATCACGCTGAATCGTGGTGTCAGTATTCATAAGATTGCGTGTCCTGATTATTTGCGTATGACCACTCAAGAACCTGAGCGTGCAGTTGAAGCTGATTGGGAAATGCAGCCAACGCGTGGTCAAAGTGTTCAGATTGTGGTTGAGGCGTATGATCGCCGTGGTTTACTGAAAGATCTCACACAAGTGATTTTCTCTGACCAAATCAATATTCGTCAGGTGAATACGATTTCTGAGGCAGATGGTATTGCCAATATGAAGTTGTTGATTGAAGTTAAAGGTTTGGCGCAATTGTCACGGTTATTGGCTCGTTTAGAGCAGCAACCAGGCATTATCAGTGCAAGACGTTTGGTTCAAGGAAGCTAGACCATAAAATTAAAAAAGCTGCATCTCGATGCAGCTTTTTTATGTCTAACGTTTCGCTAAAAAGATATTGGTGAGTCGGTTTAAAAACTGCGGGCTAATACTGGACAGTTGATACATCAATTTGGTTTTTATGCCGACAGGCGTGTGGGTTGGAATCAGGGCATGGTCTTTTTGTTGTGCCAAATGCAGCACCTGTTTCGCCACATCGGCAGGGGTTAAATCCACACCAATATTTTGAATGCTGCCAGCATCCATATCTTTAACCATATTGGTTTGCACAAAGAGCGGCATCACGTCCAAGACCCGAATATTATATTTTTGCCACTCTACGTCTAAGGCTTCAGTTAAACCACGCACGGCAAATTTGCTGGCAGAGTAAGAGGCCAAATCAGCTTGGCCATAAATCGCAGAGGCCGAAGACAGGTTAATGACACGTGCAAAGCTGGCTTGTTGTAGATGTCCTAAAGCCGCGTGACAGCCATTGAGTACACCTTTGACATTAATATCAATGGTACGGTGATGGGATTGAATAGAAGTGTTTTCGAATGCACCAGAGTATAGAATTCCTGCATTATTGACCAAGATATTCAGTTCGCCCGCCCAGCTTTTAAATTCCTGTAGTGCGATCTGCCATTGACGGTGGTTACTGACATCAAGATAACCTGCTTTGGCATTGCTCCCGAGTTGCTCAGCTAAGGCTTGAGCTTGTTCTTCATTGATATCATAGATACCAACTTTAAAGCCTTTTTGGTGAAACAAGCGTGCGATTTCAGCACCAATCCCCTGAGCAGCCCCACTAATAAAAACACTATATTGCATTGCTTTCCCTTGCTTTATATTGATAATTTTTGCGTGCGTGTATATTACGCATAAGCAGCTTGGCGCTGCAACAATTTGCTTGTTTGGGTTTGGAGATCATCATGGAAAAGTTATTGGCAATCATGCAAGAGTTAAGACAAAAATGTCCATGGGATCAACAGCAAACCCCAGAAAGTTTGACGCGATATGCCATTGAAGAGGCATATGAAGTTGAGGCTGCGATTCGCTCAGGAGAGGTGGACGAAATCCGAAATGAGCTGGGTGACTTATTGTTGCAAGTGGTCTTTCAATCTCAAATGTTTGATGAAAAAGGATTATTTAATTTTCAAGATGTGGTGGAAGCCATCAGTGAAAAATTAATTCGTCGCCATCCTCATGTTTTTGAGGCTGAAAAATATCAAAATCTAACGTCTGAGCAAGTGAGTGAGTTGTGGAAACAAATCAAACAACAAGAAAAACAAGGTAAAGTACAGTCACGGTTAGATGAGATTAAACATGCACCTGCGCTGGTACAGGCACATGAAATTCAGAGCAAAGCAGCACAGCTCGGCTTTGATTTTGAAACCGTTAAAGATGCTTATGGCAAATTAGATGAGGAATTGGGGGAATTACAGCAAGCGCTAAGAAATCAAAATGCTGCTGAAATTCAAGAAGAATTTGGGGATTGTTTGTTCTCTTTGATTAATGTGGGCCGTAAGCTTGGTGTATCAGGTGAGGCCGCATTGCTGGCAACAATTCATAAATTTAGAAGCCGTTTCGCCTTTATTGAGCAACAGGCGGTAGCACAACAGAAAGACTTGCAAGAAATGAGTTTGGCAGAAATGGATGAACTGTGGGAGCAAGCGAAAAGACAATTAAAATCGCAGGAGAGGAAGAATGACATTGCCGCAGTTAAGCAGCAAACATAGGTTTTTTTTATTGATGATTTTGTGCTTGGGGTGTGTTTCACATCTCAATGCACAGCAGTTTGATCAATCTTATCAGCAATGGAAAACACAGCAGCAAGCCCGCGATCAGCAATTGGCGAAGCAGTCGAACAATAATTATTATTTATCTCGACCTACACAACAGCAAAATTCCCAACATCTTTCATCATCTGTAAATATTCAAGGCGGTAAAATTAGCTTAAACCAAGCAAACTTACAGCAATTACAGACGCTCAGTGGCGTTGGTGAGAAAAAAGCGCAAGCGATTATGGAATATCGCCAAAAAAATGGTGCTTTTAAAAGCGTAGACGAGTTGATGAACATCAAAGGTATTGGACCAAAACTGCTTGAGAAAAACAGAGCAAGGCTCATGTTATAAGTGGAAAAGTGAGATGTAGTTGTTAATTTCGCATACAGATCTATTGAAACTGCAACAGAATAAATTGCCCTTTGTGTGTGTTAGAGCTATGATTAGCGACAAATTGTTATTTACGTCCTGACGTAGGAGACAGTGTCTTTTGCAAACTTTGCGTGCGTCAAAATGTGGTTTATCCACAACTCAACTTCCTTCCTCAATTCTAGATGTGATTGATAGTCTGACTAAAGCAGGCTACGAGGCATATATTGTAGGTGGTGGTGTTCGAGATATGATGTTAGGTCTTAATCCAAAGGATTTTGACGCGGTTACTAATGCTACACCAGCCCAAGTAAAAGAGGTTTTTGGTCGACGTTGCCGGATTATCGGACGACGTTTTGAATTGGCACATGTTTATTCTGGTCGCGAGTTGATTGAAGTTGCGACCTTTCGTGCCCCACCGAAAAAAGCAGTTACCAGTGCCTCTGGTATGATTCTTCGAGATAATAATTGGGGAACGATTGAGCAAGATTTTGCTCGTCGGGATTTTTCGATCAATACCTTGTACTACCAGCCACGAAAAGGCATCGTACTTGATTTCTGCCATGCAGTAGATGATATCAATACGCGTACCTTACGTTTTCTGGGTGAACCTGCACAGCGGTTTGAAGAAGATCCTGTGCGCATGTTGCGTGCTTTGCGTTTTGCCGCAAAATTGAATTTCCAAATTGATCAATCTATTCTTGATGTTTTTGATGCGGATATGACGCAACTGTTGCGTGATGTCTCGCCACATCGTTTATACGATGAGTCACAAAAATTATTTACCATGGGGCATCTCACCCGTGTGCTGCCTATGTTGATTGAGTTTGATGTATGGAAGCAATTGTTTGCTGAAATTCCACCAAATCTCACTGCATTTATTGAGCGTGCGGCAAGAAATACCGATCAACGCATTCAAATTGGTAAAACCATTAACCCTGCATTTTTCTATGCGGTGTTGTTGTGGAAGCCATTTTTAGAGCGTTGTGATTTTTATTTAAACAAAGGTGTTGTTCCTGCGGAAGCGCGTGCGCAAGCAGGACTTGATGTGCTTAAGCGTCAGGCAACACGCACTATTATCCCGCGTTTTGCTGAAACCTTTATCCGTGAAGTTTGGGAGATGCAAACGCGTTTGCTGAATCCAAAACCGCAGCAGATTGAAGCATTGGCAGGGCATGCACGTTTCCGTGCTGGATTCGACTTTTTGTTATTGCGTGAGAAATCAGGTGATAGCAGCACTGAGGGGATGGGCATTTGGTGGGAAGCCTACCAAGAAATGTCACTCGATCAAAAAGAAGCAGCAATTCGTCAATACAATCGTCAGCGTAGTAAAACACGTCGTAAAGCGGTTGATGTAGATGAAACGAAACTTACTGAAATCGAGCCTTTGGTGGATGTGCCTGAGCCAAGAAATCGTCGTGGTCGTAAAGAACGTGTGAGAACGGATGAGTCGGTTGGACGCTTTGTTGAAAAAGCGACAACCAATCCGAATCAGATTAACGCTGATCACCCGATTCTCAAACGTAAACGCGTACAACGTGATTTAAGCCAAGTGGTTTTTGGACCAACGCAATGACCATTCGCAGCTATATTGGTCTGGGCAGTAACTTAGGTGATTCGCAACAGATTCTCAGTGAAGCTGTTGCGAAGCTCGCGACATTGGGCCGTGTAAAAGTATCACGGCTCTATCAAAGCCCGCCGATGGGACCGCAAGATCAACCCAATTTTTTAAATGCCGTTGTTCAACTGGATACGACACTCGAGCCACTTGCCTTGTTAGATCAATTACAACAATTTGAGCAAGAAGCAGGTCGTGTTCGGTTACGCCGCTGGGGCGAGCGTACCCTTGATCTGGATCTACTGATCTATGGTCAAGAGCAGATTCAAAATGAACGTTTAACCGTGCCACATATCGGTGTTTTACAACGCGATTTTGTAATCCTTCCCTTATTAGATTTAGATGCTCATTTACAATTAAATGGTCATTCATTAAAAGATTTAGAACTGGTACAGCAAGCAAACTTGACTGTAATAGCAGACCAGTCTTGGGCAACCGCCTAAGACTGTTTCGTTCTGGAAACGCCTGTAGAGGACATCATCATGATTAGTCTAAGTGACTTAAGAAAGTTTAAAGCCGAAGGACGTAAGTTCTCATGTCTTACTTGCTACGATGCAAGTATGGCTAAAGCGATGGAATTGGCTGAAATTGATACGATTTTAATCGGTGACTCTCTAGGAATGGCGATTCAAGGCAGAGACTCTACACTTCCTGTCACTGTCGAAGATATGGCTTACCATACCGCTGCTGTACGCCGTGGTAATTCACATGCCTTAATCATGACTGACCTGCCATTTATGAGCTATGCAACGCTTGAAGATGGCTTGAAAAATGCCAAGACCGTGATGCAGGTTGGTGCTCAAATGGTCAAGATCGAAGGGGGTGCATGGTTAAGTGAATTGGTTACGGTGTTGACCCGTAATGGTATTCCTGTGTGTGTACATTTAGGTTTAACCCCACAGTCGGTACATGTCTTTGGTGGCTATAAACTACAAGCCAGAACACGTGAAGCCGCAGATCAGTTGATCGCAGATTGCCAAGCCGTGGTTGATGCGGGTGCAGCAGTTTTACTGCTTGAATGTGTACCTGCTCAACTGGGTAAAGAAATTGCTGAATTATTTCCGAATACCCCAGTGATTGGGATTGGTGCGGGCAATGAAACGGATGGTCAAGTCCTCGTTGTACAAGACATGTTAGGTCTAACTTTTGGTCGTGTTGCGCGTTTTGTTCGTAACTTTATGAAAGAGCAAGCCGGTGAAACTGCGATTGTAGATGCGTTTAAATCGTACCATGCAGCAGTTCAAGATCAGTCTTTCCCAGCGAAAGAACATACGTTTCAAGTTGAGCTTTAATTCATGAAAACTGAAACAACGATACAAGGCTTAACTGCTTCACTTGCACCTACACGCAGTTCAAAAAAGTTGATTGGTTTTGTGCCAACCATGGGCAATCTACACGAAGGTCATTTGACTTTGGTGCGTGAGGCAAAAAAACTCTGTGACGTGGTGGTGGTCAGTATTTTCGTCAATCCAATTCAGTTTGGTGCGGGCGAGGACTTTGAGAGCTATCCACGTACTTTAGAGCAAGATAGCCGTTTATTGGCAGATGCAGGTTGCGATATTATTTTTGCGCCTTCTGTTGAGCAAATGTATGGTAATCAACCGCGTCTGACCAATATCAGTGTCAGTCAAATTACGGATGATCTTTGTGGTAAATCACGTCCAGGCCACTTTGATGGGGTTGCGGTGGTGGTGACGAAGTTATTCAATATTGTGCAGCCGGATTATGCTTTCTTTGGCCAGAAAGACTATCAGCAACTGGCCGTGATTCGTCAGTTGGTGCAAGACTTGAATATGCCACTGGAAGTGATTGGCGTGCCAATTATTCGTGCTGAAGATGGTTTAGCTTTAAGCTCACGTAATGGTTATTTGACTGAACAGCAACGCGCGATTGCACCGACAATTTACCAATTGCTCAAACAAGCTGAACTTCAATTGTATGAAGGGCAGGCACTGACACAAGTGTTAGAAAATATCTCTGCTCAATTGACACAAGCAGGTTTTGTTGTGGATTATGTGGAGGCTCGTCAAACCAACTTGCAACCGATTCAGCAATTTGACCAAAACTTGGTGTTATTTATTGCAGCGAAGCTGGGTTCAACACGTTTGATTGATAACTTACAAATCGACTTTAAAACATAAAAAATGAAGGGCAAAACGCCATGAAGCGTATTCTTATCGTTACAGGTCAATCCGGTTCAGGAAAATCCTCTGCATTACAAGTGCTTGAAGACTTGGGCTATTATTGTATAGATAACTTACCTTTGGCGTTGTTGCCTGAAATTGTGGCAAAACTGGATCATGAAAATAATCTGGAGCAACTTGCACTTGGGGTCGACATTCGAAGTACCCGTGCAGATATGCAAGAGTTTGATCATGTTTTTGAGCAATTAAAAAGACATGGTTCGGTCGATGTGATCTACCTGACTACTCAGGACCAAGACCTGATTGCACGTTTTAGTGCATCACGTCGACCGCATCCTTTGGCCAGTCGTTTCAATAGTCTGTTGCAATGTATTCAAGAAGAGAAGCAATTGCTCATCCCGATACAATTCCGTTCAACAGTACATATTGATACGACCGATAAAAGTGTTCATGATTTAAAACATATTCTATTGTCTAAACTCGGGCAGTCAGATAACTTAATTGTGATTCTACAGTCCTTTGGTTATAAACACGGCATTCCGCTGGATGCTGATTATGTATTTGACGTACGACATTTACCAAACCCGCATTGGGATTTAGAATTACGTCGTTTTTCAGGTTTAGATGAACCTGTACGCCGCTTTTTGGAAGGTAGTCAACAAACCAATGACATGTTTGAAGATATTTATACTTTCTTGGATAAGTGGTTGCCTGCATTTGCAGAAGGGCATCGCCATTACATGACCATTTCTGTGGGGTGTACTGGCGGGCAACATCGGTCGGTTTATATTGTAGATAGACTCAAACAAGCCCTTGAGGCAAAATGGGCTGTCCAAATCTTACATAGAGAAATGAAGCACTGGTCATGATAGACACAACAATTGATGTAATTAATAAACTCGGCTTACACGCTCGTGCATCTGGTAAACTTATTGAAGTGACGACAAAATTCCGTTCTTCTATCCAAATTGGTAAGGGCGATAAGTTGGTCGATGCAAAAAATATTATGTCATTGTTGATGCTGGGTGCAGGTAAAGGCACCACATTGAGATTGGTGATTGATGGTGCTGATGAAGACAAGGCACTAGAAGAAATTCAAACGCTGTTCGCAGCAAAATTTTACGAGGCAGAGTAATAGTGGCACGTGGTACCCAACGTTATACCGATGAAGATTTTGAGTCATTAGATGGACGTGCGAGTAGAACTGAGCAAAAAAAAGCTGTGCAACGAATGGCGGCTTTGGGTGAGCAATTGGCTCAACTGAATAAAAAACAGATTCAGAAACTTCCGGTTGATGAGCGTCTTATTGATGCTTTGCTTGAAATACAAAATATTAGTGCGCACGAAGCACGCCGTCGTCAATTTTTACGTATCGGTAAATTATTGCGAAATGAAGATGAAACCATCATTTTATCTTATTTAACGCCGCAACAAGGTGCTAAAAAACAGATGCAATTAATGCGTTGGGTTGATCGGATGATTGACCAAGGCGATCCAGTGATCAATGAGTTTAGTAAGGTGTTTAATGCATCTGAACGCCATACTTTGCGTCAACATGTATTACGGATTCACCGTGATATCAAGCAGCAAGTCAGTGAAGAAGAGCTTGCTGCATCTAAGTTGAAATTTGTGAATTACGTACAACAAGTCGCTTTGTTATCTGAACAAGGTTAATTAAATTTATTATTAAATAAAAAACCTCGTTAACGAGGTTTTTTATTTAAACCCTACAACTTAAAGTACACGATTGAGTGCATTTGCCATGGTCTGTACCGCAGCCTTATTGAAATAGGTTTCAGACATATCGATACTTTCATCTGGCAAACGCTTCGGATCTTGAGCTAGATCACCTTCTGCAATCATATAAGCTTGGTAGATTTTTCCATCTAATTGAACACCTGCATAAGCATCTGTAAGCGTGGTGCGTTTCCCAGTTAATGAGTCAACAAGATAAGTGACCTTGTGGTTAGCAAATGTATCATCTTTCCAATGATAGCCTTTAGGAATAACAGTTGCCTTTTTGAACTCTTCCAAGTTTCTAAAATCAGTTTGATCTGATTTTGAAAAGAAAATTTCTGGTGCAGTTGAGATTTGCTGGTCTACATAGCTAAGCGTTGAACCTTGTGGAAATTTGGTCTGATCATTTAATAACTTCTTTAGTGTATCTTTATTTATACTTTCTAAATTATAAATAACGCCTGAACTTATATAACGTTCAGTTTGGATCATCTGAGGGAATTCATAATATTTAAATAAATCACTGATAGTTTTACCTGAAATATCAATTTTCTTAAAACGCTGATTAATTTGTTGTTCAATATGAATACTGCATGTGTCATTAAAGCGATTTAGTTGTAATGTATTTTCGCTTTGTGCGATGGCATAGCCGATTGGAGAACCAGAGCTTGTTTTTTTGTATTGAAAAGCAGTCGTAAATGTATTTGGTGTTAAAACATAATCATCTAGATAGTCTGTGTCATTGTTAACAGCAGATCCTTTAATTAAATTGGTTGTATTCTGATAAAAGACGCCATTGATGAGTTTATTGGAGTAGAAAACTACAGGTGTTGCTTCGCTATCATCACCTTCTTCTAAAGAAAACCATTCTTCATCAAAAATACCTGTCCCTTGTGTTTTGAGATTTTTGGGGATGCCATTTACACAACTAATTGCAGTTAGATTTTGTGATTCAAATGAAGCGGGGGTAGAGCTAGTATCAGATGACCCGCCACCACACGCTGTAATAGAGGCTGCTAAAATAAAATAGATTGAAATCGAAATAGGTTTAAATTTGAATACTTTCATTTTATAAATTTCTAAAGTAAAAAAAGAAATGAATTTACCATAAAATAATTAGTTGGTTTTTAAGTTGGTTAGTTTGAATTGTTATTAAATTGTTCTAATTGATTTTCTGACTTTCGGGAGGTAATGTTGAATAATATACTCGGTCAAAATGAATTGAGAATACTTGTATTCTATTTCTTAGGTTTATTTTATATGACTATAAATATAAGTTGGCATCAATTGAAAGCAAAAGAAGTTTCCAAGGAAACTTCTTTTTTTTGATTATGAATTTATTCAACTATCCGTCGCCCTTTGTTTTGCCCATTCTCTTAAAATAAATTTCTGTAATTTCCCTGTCGAGGTTTTTGGAATCTCGGTAATCACTACATCTTTGGGGACTTTAAAGCGTGCGAGTTCTTTTTGACAATGTGCAATGATCTCCTCAGCCGATGCGGATGCGCCTTGTTTAAGTTCAATAAAAGCACAGGGCACTTCTTGCCAACGTTGATCAGGTTTTGCCACAACCGCAGCGGTGAGCACAGCCGGATGGCGATAAAGTACATCTTCAACTTCAAGAGAGGAAATGTTTTCCCCGCCTGAAATAATAATATCTTTGGAGCGATCGGTAATCTTGGCATAACCATCAGGATGACTCACGGCTAAATCACCTGTATGAAACCAGCCGCCTTTAAACGCCTCTTCTGTGGCCTGGGCATTTTTCAAATAACCTTTCATCACGATATTGCCACGGAACATGATTTCGCCCATGGTTTGTCCATCATTGGGAACAGGTTGCATGGTTTCTGGATCGAGCACACGCATGCTGTCTTGTAATGGATAAGGCACGCCTTGGCGTGAGTGGAGTTGAGCTTGTTCTTGGATAGATAAATCGCTCCAGCCTGCTTGAGAAGCACAGAGTGCAGAAGGGCCGTAGGTTTCAGTCAAACCATAGACATGGTTGACGTTAATACCGATATTGCGCATTCCTTCGATGATTGCCACAGGTGGTGCAGCACCGGCGACCATGACTTCGACGTGGTGTTCATATGCAGATTTTTGCTCTGCTGGAGTATTGATCAGCATGGAGAGCACAATCGGTGCGCCACAGAAATAATCAACTTTATATGCTGTGATATATTTGAAAATCAGTACAGGATCGACACGACGCAAACAAATGTTGGTGCCACCACTGGCTGCAATTGACCAAGCAAAGCACCAGCCATTGCAATGAAATAGGGGGAGTGTCCAAAGGTATACCGCGCGGGGTTTCATACCGCAAGCCAAAATATTGCTGGCTGCATTCAAGTAGGCGCCACGGTGATGGTAAACCACACCTTTAGGGTTACCTGTGGTGCCTGAGGTATAGCTGAGGCTAATCGCATCCCATTCATCTTGAGGAAGCAGCCATTCAAACTCAGGACTGCCTTGGGCGATCCATGCTTCATATTCATATTGGCCAAGTGCAATTTGTTCACCGTCAAACTCAGAATCAAAGACGTCAATCACAATAATGTCTTGTGGAACAAGCTTGAGTGCTTCCTCTGCAACTTGTCGGAACTCAGGATCGACTAACAAGACTTTGGCTTCGGCATGTTCCAGCATAAAGGCAATGGTCTTGGCATCGAGACGAGTATTCAATGTATTCAGTACCGCGCCAGCCATCGGGACTGCAAAATGCGCTTCAATCATGGCAGGGATATTGGGTAGCAGTACTGAAACGGTATCATTTTTTTGGATACCCAAATTTGTTAATTGATGAGCGAACTGACGGCAGCGCTGATAGGTTTGTTGCCATGTGATGTGACGTTCGCCATGAATAATTGCGGCTTGATGGGGATAAATATAAGCAGCCCGTTCCAAGTAGCGTAACGGCGATAAGGCAACAAAATTTGCTGGATTTCTGGGTAACTCATCATATGCACTTACCATGTGTCTTGCTCCTTTCCTGTTATTTTCATTTATTACTAAGCTAATCCGACATTGAGTCTAAATCATTTAGGCTTTAGTCGGAGATGAATCTCAACTGATCTTGGGTTTTTCTGGTTCAGAGGTTTCATCCACAGCTAAACCCGTGTAAAATCTTCGATACTTTTTTATCCGCCGTTTTTTATTTTTTGAGGCTTGCCTCAATACATAATCTCGCGGTGATATGCTCCTTCGTAGAGGGCATCACTCCTTAAGGATTTTATTATGCCAATCATTACTTTACCAAATGGTGATCAGAAACAGTTTGATCATCCGATTTCTGTGATGGAACTTGCTCAGAGCATTGGTCCAGGTCTTGCAAAAAATACTGTTGCTGGCCGTATCAATGATCGCTTGGTGGATGCTTGTGATTTAATCACAGAAGATGCAACAGTTCAGATTATTACCCCTAAAGATGAAGAAGGTTTAGAAATCATTCGTCACTCATGTGCGCACTTGGTAGGACATGCTGTTAAGCAATTGTTCCCAGAAGCGAAAATGGTGATCGGTCCTGTGATCGAAGAAGGTTTCTACTACGACATCTGGATGCCACGTCCATTTACTTTGGATGATATGGCTGCGGTTGAAGAGCGCATGAAAAAGCTCATTGACCAAGACTATGACGTCATTAAAAAGATGACACCACGTGAAGATGTGATCGCTGAATTTACAGCACGCGGTGAAGAATACAAGTTACGCTTGATTGCAGACATGCCGAACGAAACTCAAATGGGTTTGTACTACCATCAAGACTATTTGGATATGTGTCGTGGTCCGCACGTACCCAACACTAAATTCTTAAAATCATTCAAACTCACTAAAATCTCTGGTGCTTACTGGCGTGGTGATGCGAAGAATGAACAGCTACAACGTATTTATGGTACAGCTTGGGCTGATAAAAAACAGTTAGCTGCTTATATTAAGCGTATCGAAGAAGCTGAAAAGCGTGACCATCGTAAAATTGGTAAAGCATTAGACTTGTTCCATATGCAAGAAGAAGCACCGGGTATGGTGTTCTGGCATCCGAATGGTTGGACTATTTACCAAGTGCTTGAACAATACATGCGTAAAGTTCAGCAAGACAATGGTTACCAAGAAATCAAGACACCACAAATCGTAGACTTTACGCTTTGGGAAAAGTCTGGGCATGCGGCAAACTATGCTGAAAATATGTTTACGACCCATTCTGAAAGTCGTAACTATGCAGTCAAGCCAATGAACTGCCCATGTCACGTACAGGTCTTTAACCAAGGTTTAAAATCTTACCGTGATTTACCAATTCGCCTAGCTGAGTTTGGTTCTTGTCATCGTAATGAACCATCAGGTTCTTTGCACGGGATTATGCGTGTTCGTGGCTTTACTCAAGATGATGCACATATCTTCTGTACCAAAGAACAAATTGGTAAAGAAGTTGCCGACTTTATTAAACTGACTTTAGATGTGTATAAAGATTTTGGCTTTGAAGAAGTGCAAATGAAATTGTCTACACGCCCAGAAAAACGTGTGGGTGACGATGCACTTTGGGACTTGGCTGAAAAATCTTTAGCAGATGCTTTAGATGATGCTGGCTTGGCTTGGGACTTGCAACCAGGTGAAGGCGCATTCTATGGTCCGAAAATTGAATTCTCATTGAAAGACTGCTTAGGCCGTGTATGGCAATGCGGTACAATCCAATGTGACTTCAACCTACCAATTCGTTTAGATGCATCTTATGTCACTGAAGACAATGATCGTGATCAGCCAGTCATGCTTCATCGTGCAATTCTTGGCAGTTTCGAACGTTTTATTGGTATACTAATTGAACACTATGCGGGCTTCATGCCACCATGGCTTACACCAATCCAAGCTTGTGTCATGAATATTACTGATTCACAAGCGGAAGCAAGTGAGCAAGTGGTCGCAAAACTCAAAGAAAATGGTCTTCGTGCTATTTCTGACTTGAGAAATGAAAAGATCGGATTTAAGATTCGTGAGCGTACCCTAGAGCGTATTCCTTACCTTCTTGTTCTCGGTGATCGAGAAGTTGAAGAAGGTACAGTCAATGTGCGTACTCGCTCAGGAAAAAATTTAGGTACTATGTCAGTAGATGCATTTATTGACTTAGTGAAATCTGCCGTTGCCGAACGTGGCCGGTATATCGTGGAGTAATAAAGATTAAACAGCCTGACCGTAACCAACAACAAGGTGCTAAAAGTAACCGTCCTGCAATTAACGAAGAGATCCGTGCGAAAGAAGTACGCCTCGTCGCTGCAGATGGAGAACAAAAAGGTGTCGTTTCATTAACTGAAGCGTTGCGTGCTGCTGAAGAAGCTCATCTTGACTTGGTTGAGATCGTTGCGAATGCAGAACCACCTGTTTGTAAAATCATGGACTACAACAAGCACTTATTTGACTTAAAGCAAAAGCAAAAAGATGCGAAGAAAAAACAGCATCAAGTGCAAGTGAAAGAAATCAAATTACGTCCTGCAACGGATGTAGGTGATTACCAAATTAAATTGCGTGCAATTTTGCGTTTCCTTGAAGAAGGAAACAAGGTAAAAATCACTTTACGATTCCGTGGTCGTGAGATGGCGCATCAACAGCTTGGTTTGGCTCAATTGCAAAAAATTGAAGCAGACGTTGCTGAATTTGGCGTGATTGAACAAGCGCCTAAGATGGAAGGTCGTCAAATGGGCATGTTAATTGGTCCGAAAAAGAAAAAGTAATTTTTCTTATAAAAAAGCACCGCACTCAGCGGTGCTTTTTTTATGTTTAAATACTTATAATCAAATCAGCGTTAAGTGGGTTAAAAATTTCTAAGCACCGTCACAACAGATGAAAACCAGATGTGATAGGGTAGATAGATAATGACACTATTTCAAAATAGGAAAAATACATGTCTACAGTAATAGGTACTCAAGAACTCTCTGAAATCAATCAAAAAGTTGTACAAGAAGGTGAAGTGCTTCCACAAGTCAAACTGAAAGATGGTAGCCGTGTACAAACGGGAACTGTCGCGACCATGCTACACAATATTAATTTATATAACGCAGGCGTTCGGGGTACGGTTGAAGAGGAATTGATCCTCGCTGTGCCAACCTTATTTAAAGTGGGTATGTTTGATTTGTTCTCTGTGGAAGAGTGGATCAATGGCAGTAATGCAGGGCGTAAATTTGTTGGAGAGAAAGCCAAGGAGTTCTTGGATAATCAAGCTTAAATCTTTGTAACATTGTCTTTGAAAACACCGCTTTATTGTTTCTTTTCGTGCTTGTCTACTGATCAATAAGTAGGAAATGTGCTATAACGCAACAACAGTCAAGATAACGATGAATAGGACAATATAAATGATTGACTTATATTATTGGGGCACACCCAATGGCCATAAAATAACAATCGCCTTAGAAGAAATGGGGCTTGAGTATCAGATTTTCCCCATCAATATTTTGGAAAATGATCAGTTCCAACCCGATTTTTTAAAAATCTCTCCAAATAATAAAATTCCAGCGATTGTTGATCAAAATGGCCCACGTGGTGAACCGATTTCAGTATTTGAGTCAGGTGCGATCTTACAATACTTAGGCCGAAAAACAGGTTTGTTCTATCCAAGCGATGAGCAAGAACGAGTTGAGGTTGAACAATGGTTGATGTGGCAAATGGGTGGTTTTGGTCCAATGCTTGGGCAAAATCACCATTTTAATAAGTTTGCCGCTGAACGTATTCCCTATGCGATTGATCGTTATGTGAATGAAACCAAGCGTTTGTATGGTGTTTTAAACAAACAGTTGATTGGTCAGAAGTTTGTGGCAGGTGAATATTCAATTGCGGATATGGCGATCTTACCTTGGGCATTACGTTATGAATGGCAGGGCATTCAGCTTGAAGACTATCCTTATGTGAAAGATTACATCGAACGCTTAACCGCTCGTCCTGCGATACAAAAAGCCTTGTCCATAAAAGTTGGATGAATCAGGGCATTAGACGATACAGCTACTTAAAGCATTGGGCAATTGCGATGAGTTTGTTGTTGCTTACAGCAAGCCTTTGCGCTCAGCTGCAAAAGCTCTATTCAGAGAGTCATTTAGCGATCTTGGTTTTTGCTTTTATTACCATTTTAGGGATTTTATTTTCTACACTCTTTGCTTGGCTGCAGCTGGAAACCAAGAATTCATATTGTAGTAGCTGGTTTTTTGCTGGCTTTTTAAGCTTATCATTGGTGTTATGTAGCTATCTTGATCATAGGGTGTCGATTGACTTAGCCACCGTTACAGATGTAAACATCCAACTTAATTTGTATCAAAGAGTTGTAACGTCAGACCTTACATTTTGGCTCTTATTTCTTTTTCCATTCGTTTTTTCAGTTATGTATTTTGCTATTCGATCCAAGATCGCAAAAACGAAGAAATAATTTGTGCTAAACCCATGCTTTTAGCCGTGTAAGCATGACTATTTTATAATTGTGTAATTTTTCATCTTGTCTTGGTGCGATCAAGATAGGATGATTTCAGTTCCTCAAAGATAAAGCATCATGCAATCCAAAATTTCTACACGCTATTTAACCAAGCTTGGTTTTGAAGGCGATTTCTCTCCAACCTTGGCTAATCTAAAGAGCTTGTTAAGCCTTCATGTGCAAACCATTCCTTTTGGTAATTTTTCCTCTTTTTTAGGGGGTGAGGTTTCATTAGAGCAAGATCAACTTGTCCAAAAATTATTGATTGAAAATCGTGAAGCTTACTGTTTAGAACACAGTACCCTCACCAGAATTGTCCTAACAGAACTGGGGTATAAGGCGTATAACGTACTTGGTCGGGTGTACTATCAAAGCACACCGACAACATCTCCGGTTCGTACGCACTTAGTGACCTTGGTCCGTATTGAGCAGCAATTATTTTTATACGATCCTGGCTTTGGAGGCATGACTCCAACCACGATCGTGTCTCTGAATAATATTGGTGAGACACAGTCGACGCCATTGGAAGATTTTAGATTTGTTGATGTGGCACAGTGTGATTTAGATAGTGCGGCGCTGACAGAAATGAAATATATGCTGCAAGCTTGTATTCATGATGAATGGGTAAATATCTATGCGATTAATCCTGAACAGCAAATTGCAATGGCTGATGCCTTGATTGCCAATTGGTATATTTCAACATCGCCCGAATCGTTATTTACCCAGTATTTAATGTTATCTACTGCCAATGCAGAAATGCGAATTACCTTAAAAGATAGAGTACTCCGAACGCACGGCAAGGGGCGATCTGATAAACAGGTTTTATCTAGCTTTGATGATTTTGAACAAACCATTAAAAGCGTTTTTCGGATTGATATTGCGCAACAAAAGCTTAAAGCAGTTTGGGAAAAATTGACCTTGAATCCATAAGGTTCACACGATATTGTCTGTTCTGGATGATATGTTGTCCCGTTTTGAGTGAATCTTTGAATTAATGTCTTATTTTTTATTATTTCTCTCGGCCTTTGGTGCTGCGACTTTATTACCGTTACAGTCTGAAGCGGTATTAATGACGCTGTTGATACAAGGGCTTTCCAATCCTTTTTATCTGATCATCGTTGCGACGGTAGGTAATGTATTGGGCTCCTGTGTGAATTGGTGGCTAGGACTAAAAATTGAACACTTTAAAGATAAAAAGTGGTTTCCTGTTTCAGCTCAGCGTTTAGAGCAGGCACAACAGATTTATCATAAATATGGTTTCTATTCGTTGTTGCTCAGTTGGACCCCGGTGATTGGTGATCCGATCACATTGATTGCAGGGTTGATGAAGGAGAACTTTTGGCGATTCTTATTGATTGTCACCATTGCCAAAGCTGGTCGCTATTTAACGCTGTACGCTTTATATCTCGGTCTCTTTTAATGAGAAAGGGAAAGATGTTTTTCTTTCCCTTTTATTTAGTGATCTGAACCCTTGGTAATATCAACTTTGAATAAATCACTGGTTTTAAACCAGCAATAAGTGACCACTGCAAGTGTCATGCATCCTCCAAGAATTGTGGCGCTAATCGTGCCTAAATATTTGGCAGCCAGACCTGACTCAAAAGCACCGAGTTCATTGCTCGACGAAACGAACATACCGTTGACCGCTGCAACGCGACCTCGCATATTTTCTGGCGGGAAAATCTGTAATACGGTTTGGCGAACGACCACGGAAATACTATCGCAGGCACCAGTCATCGCGAGTGCGAATAGAGACAGCCACATGTGGTTTGAGAAAGCAAATAAGATGGTGAAGAGACCAAAGCCAGCAACGGCCAATAACATATTCCGCCAAGCATGTTGCATCGGTGGGAATTTGGTTAGTGCAATCATGGTAATGAGAGCACCAATCGATGGCGCAGCACGTAAATAGCCAAGGCCTTCAGGACCGACTTTTAAAATTTCTTCGGCAAAAATTGGCAATAACGCAATCACACCACCAAAGAGTACAGAGACGAGATCGAGTGAAATCGCCCATAAAACGATTTTAGTTTTCCAGATAAAGCGGAAACCGTCGGTCAGGCTTTGTAGTACATTCTCCGTTTCCATTTTCGGGAAAGTACGTTTCTGCAAACGTGTAATTAAGATAAAGCAGGTGGCCAATAAAGCTGTAACCGCAAATAAGCTGGTTTCACGTCCTAGAAAAGCCAACATAAAACCACCGAGCATCGGGCCAATGATCACACCACTTTGCCAGCCAATTGTGGTCCATGTTGCACCGTTGGCATAAAGTTCACGTGGAATCAGAAAGGGTTTGAGTGAGGTTGCAGATGGATTATAAAAACCTCGAATGGTTCCTAAGGCAAAAATGACGGCATAGATGCCCCAAGAAAGGGTGCTAATTCCAATTTTTTCTAAGCCATGTAAATGAAACAGCGCCCACAGAATTAACGGTAAAGGAATCGAAAAGAATAAGCAGATTTTCATGATGGTCTGCTTATTCAGTTTATCTGCGAAATAACCGCCCCATAACGAAAGTGTGATAAATGGGATGGCTTCTGCCAAGCCAATGAAACCTAAAGTGAGGGGATCACGGGTGATTTGATAGAGTGAATAGGCAACGATAATTTCCTGAATCAAAATTGCCAGTGTTAAGCAGAATTGATTGATTGTAACGATAGAGAAATCCCGATACCGCAATGCAGCAAATGCATCATGTTGTATAGTCATATTCTTTTGAATTTAAGAGCTTGTACTTATTATAGGTGTTAATTTTGTGGATGTTTCTCGCAATTTGAGAATTGGTTATAGAAAATAACGTTTATATAAAATAGATGATTTACTATCAAAAAATGAGCATTTTACTTTTGTTTTAGCTTGCTATGCTTTAGAATACTGGCTCCCTTACCTGCAGGTCGTTTTTGCAATGGTGCAAACGTTCCGAACAGGTGTTCAAAAGAGGTTGTTATGCCTAAGATGAAAACTCGCCGTGGTGCAGCTAAACGCTTCAAAGCGACTGCAAACGGTTTTAAGCGCAAACAAGCGTTCAAGCGCCACATTTTGACCAAAAAATCTGCTAAGCGTATCCGTCAATTGCGCGGCTGTGTAATGGTTCACGTAAGTGACGTTGCATCAGTTCGTCGTATGTGCCCATACATCTAAGGAGATTATAAATGGCTCGTGTAAAACGTGGTGTAGTGGCTCATCGTCGTCACAAAAAAATTCTTGCTCGCGCTAAAGGTTACTATGGTGCTCGTTCACGCGTTTACCGCGTAGCGTTCCAAGCGGTAATCAAAGCTGGTCAATACGCTTACCGTGACCGCCGTCAGAAGAAACGTCAATTCCGTGCTTTATGGATTGCGCGTATCAATGCTGGTGCTCGTCTTAACGGTTTGTCTTACAGCCGTATGATCGATGGCTTGAAAAAAGCTCAAGTGATCATCGACCGTCGCGTATTAGCTGACATCGCTATGCATGATGCAGTTGCATTTGCTGCTTTAGCTGAAAAAGCTAAAGGCGCATTAGCTGCATAAGCTTAGAGATTCAAAGAAGGCCGCTTTTTAGCGGTCTTTTTTATTTCCGTCCTATAATTATAAGTACAGACAAGATTGTGGTAATAAGTAATAGAAACTTAGCAAATTCATATTTCTGGACCAATAAAAATAGGCCATATAATATTATTAAGAGTATTGCTAAGACGATGAGTAGTGTGGTTAGTGCTCGCCAGCCAGAAATAGTTTCAGGTTCTGGCGAAGTGGTATTTTCGATAACTGATGAATCTTGCAAACCAGATTGTTTTTTACTTAATATTATTTCTTTTTCTAACTCATTTTGAGTTTTTACCGAGATATAAGATGTTTGATAACTATTAGCAGTATGGCAAATAAGCTGGACAAATTGTTGGTCGATTGATTCCTCATAGAGATTAAATTTATTGATTTCTTCCAAATCAAAGTTTTGATATTCAGACATTTCATTACGTGGATGTTTAAAGCCTCGAAGATTAATTTTTAAAGTTTCGAATTATTGAAACAAGGTGAATGCAAGATTATTTTGTGAAGAGGGATTCTCTAGCAATGGAAAAGTACATCCTTCTTCTTCGTGGGGGTAAAGGTGTAAGTTGTTTGTGAATGAAATATCATAGGTTCCATAAAATTGATAAGGTGTAGAACGAATAAGCTCTTGGGTTTCTTTATAGAAATTTTCCCAATTCAGACAGCTATCAAATATTCTAATTTTTTTGTTTTGCTCTAAATTTAGAGGAATAAGACTAAACAACATATAGTTAGATACGTCTTGTGTGGATAGAGTTCCCCAAAACTCTCTAGGATCACCTATAGGTTGAATCTCTTTTACAACTTCTCTTTCTATTTTTATTAATGCGATATTAGTGTGTCTTAGCTTGAAGATTAATACTGGATAATTACTTATTGCAAGTAAAAAATTAGATTGAATTTTTTCAAATTCAGGAAAAAGTAGATCAAAAGGATAAAGTGAACAATCGTAGGCACCTTGGTGAAATAGATCAAATATTAAGGCATCAATTGAGTCATAAACGAGTGAGGAATCCTCTAAATTTCGAACCATAAAAATATCGTGATTACGAATGCTCCAATGATGACGAACCGCGTGATAAGAAATTAGATCCTTAAAAAATTGCTGAGCATTATGTTGCAAACCTAATATAAACTTCCAGTAATTATCGGTCATTGTTTTATGTGTGCTGTTATTGGTGAGAAGCTAAGCTTATTATCATATCTGAAATTAACGATGGATTAAAACGTGCGCAGACAATATCACTTTAGAGAGGTGGGAGAAGACACTCATATCTGGGATGTGCATCATCTGGTTGAGCTAACCAAAACTTTTATGATCAAGAAAGTTCAACTGGTTGATATTCAAGAACTCAACGAAGCCTATTGGTTTCCAGATCAGTATCCGACCACACAGCAAATTATTGAACATTTTCAATTGGTTCAAGATGCTGATCTGAGCTATCCGATTATCTTGTGCGCCGAAGGTCGAGTGATGGATGGTATGCACCGTGTGGCCAAGGCAAGTTTGCTCAAGCAGACTGATATTTTGACGGTACGATTTGAGCAAACCCCTTTACCTGATTTTATTAATATTGATGAAGATGATTTGGACTACGATGAATAAATCAAAGCTATGATTTATTTAAAGATTACATAACCTGAACATGTTTGATTAGACATTTGGACTTGAATCTTTTTACAGTAAAGGAAACAAGAGAAAGGTAAAAAATATGTTGGTGAATGTAGAAGGTCTGGAACAAGGCGCGATTGAAATAGAACTCAGTATTTTACCGAGAAAGGGTGAGACCATTCGAATTTTTTATGGACCAGATGCTGAAGTTGAGGGCTTAATTGAAAATGTCCATCATGTCATTAATCAGCATGATGGTGGACATAAGGTGATTCTAAAAATCAAACCCACTTTTTAAGTGATGAAAAATAAAAAACCTAGATTTTGAAATCTAGGTTTTTTATGACTGGTATTGTTATAGGCCAAAATAGTAAGCAACGAGACAAATAATCACGGTCAGGATAATCAATTTAATGACGCTCGATGCTCCAACTTTATGATGTTGAGTTTTATCAAGCTGATGCTGTGGAACTTCCATAGTTCGGTCAATGATTTCAGGCTCATCGGCAGTGAGTTGAGCAGTTTGATAATGGTTTGCAGTTTTCACAATCAGCTTGCCAAATAAATCATCGGTTTTTTGCGAAAAATTACGTAGATTAATTTGCTCTTCAGGGCTAATCAGTTCACCCGTGGCATTGTAAGGATGTAGCCTTTGTTGTTCTAAGTATTCCGTTAATGCCTGAGTGCGATGCAATAAGTTGTGAGCACAATCTGCTGGATAGTCTGTTGGAATTAATGCCAGCTGTTGTTCTGATAGTACTGTTGGATCAACCTCATACCCATAAAATGGAAAGTCTTGTTGTTCTGGTTCTAAAAAATACTCTGCATATTTGCTGTCGAACAGTTCACGTTCCAAGAAGGACGCAACATCATTCCAGTTCAACTTTTGTAGGTCTGCATTAATTTTCTTGCTGATTTTATCATTCAGCTCGTAACGCCAAACGGTTTCTTCTCGTAATGTACTTTGCTGGGAAGCCGGGGCTTCAAATTCTTTATCGCTGTTGTACCATTCAGGCAGTTCATGCCCACAGATCCAAGCTGTTCTTTTGTTGGCTTGGTGGCTCACAATGAAATGAGTGAAGGGCAGTAGCTCAACATTTGCATTGGGATTTTGTTCATCACTGAGTAAGCTTGATAAATGTAAGCTGAGTTTGTTAACCCCTTGTTTTTTTAGGCCTTCAAGCCAAACTTGAAAATGCTGGGCCAAGAGGTGTTGAGAAAGTAAATCCCTAAAAATCAGGCTTTTTTGATTGAAAATTGGGTGTTCTACCCAGCGGCTAAAATGAAGTCCTCCTGCAAGGAATTCATTGCCATAGGTGACAAGTGTAAGCTGTTGTTTCCAAATTTGATCAAGCGCCATCGTTATTCTTTCTCATTGACGATATGGTTATCTTATCTATTTTATTTAATTATTGATCATTTTTTTCAAAAATTTAAATCATCTATTTCATCACCCTGTGGTTTTATCTTTACATTGACACTGAAAAAGTCGCTTATTTAAACCGTGGTTTATCTTCATAAAATAGGTAAAAAGCTGATAAACTATAGCGTTTTATTATATTTCTATATTTTGTTGCTTTGAGAGTTACTATGTCACTGGAAGCCCTGACCACTGAAGCGCTTGCTGCCATTGCAGCGGCTCAAGACCTTGCTGCACTCGATCAAGTACGTGTGCAATTTACAGGGAAGAAAAGCCAGCTTGCAGAGCAGTCGAAAGCACTTGGAAAAATGGATCCTGAAGAGCGGAAAGTACAAGGTGCTGCGATCCATGCTGTTCGTGAAGCAATCAATACCGCTTTGACTGAGCGTCAACAGACATTACAACAAGCTGAACTTGCAAATAAATTAGCAAGTGAAACGATTGATATTACTTTACCTGGCCGCGGTCAGCGCATGGGAAGTATTCATCCTGTGACTCAGGTGCAAGAGCGTATCTGCCAGTTCTTTACCAAAGCTGGTTTCCAAATTGCGTATGGCCCTGAGGTTGAAGATGATTATCACAACTTTGAAGCCTTAAATATTCCAGGACATCATCCAGCCCGTGCGATGCATGATACCTTTTATTTTGATGCCACTCATTTACTTCGCACCCATACATCGGGTGTACAAATTCGGACCATGGAAACCAGCCAGCCACCAATTCGCATTGTGTGTCCAGGCCGTGTTTATCGTTGTGACTCAGATCAAACGCATTCACCAATGTTCCATCAAATCGAAGGTTTGTACGTTGCAGAAAATACCAGCTTTGCTGAGTTAAAAGGTTTATTGATTAACCTGTTAAACGAATTCTTTGAAAAAGATTTAAAAGTACGTTTCCGCCCTTCTTATTTCCCATTTACTGAGCCAAGCGCTGAAGTAGATATTATGGATGAGCGTGGTCGTTGGTTAGAAGTTTTAGGTTGTGGCATGGTGCATCCAAATGTACTGCGTGCGGCAGGGATTGATCCTGATAAATACAAAGGCTTTGCTTTTGGTTTAGGGGTAGAGCGTTTTGCAATGTTGCGTTATGGCATCAATGATTTACGTATGTTCTACCAAAATGATGTGCGTTTTTTACGCCAGTTTGCCTAAACATTTTCTCAGGATTAAATAAGGTTTATACAAATGAAAATTAGTGAAAATTGGTTACGCACCTGGGTGAACCTAGCGATTGATAGCGAAGCTCTTTCTGATCAATTGACCATGTTGGGCTTGGAAGTTGATGAATTAGCACCTGTAGCAAAACCATTTACAGGCGTTGTCGTGGGTGAAGTTCTAACTGTTGAACAGCATCCTGATGCAGATCGTTTACGTGTAACGACGATTAATATTGGTTCTGGTGAGCCATTACAAATTGTATGTGGCGCGCCAAACGTTCGTGTTGGCATGAAAGCACCCGTTGCAACCATTGGTGCAGTACTACCAGGCGATTTCAAAATTAAAAAAGGTAAACTGCGTGGTGTGGAATCACAAGGGATGCTGTGCGGTGCTTCTGAAATTGACTTAGAAGACAAAATCGATGGTTTATTGGAATTACCTGCTGATGCACCAGTGGGTGTGAATATCCGTGACTATTTAAAACTTGATGACAATGTAATTGACATCAGTATTACGCCAAACCGTGGTGACTGTTTCAGTATCCGTGGAATTGCACGTGAAATCGCAGTGATCAATCAGTTGAAGATGAATGAGCCTGAGATTCAGTCTGTGCCTGCAACAATCACAGATGAAAAAGCAGTGACGATCACTACAGAGGGTACACCACGTTATTTAGGTCGTATCATCAAAAATGTGAATGTCAAAGCTGCTACACCTGAGTGGATGGAACAAGCGCTAGCGCGTTCAGGTATTCGTACGCATAGTATTTTGGTGGATATTACCAACTATGTGTTGCTTGAACTCGGTCAACCTATGCATGCCTTTGACTTGGCAAAAATTGAAGGTTCAATTCAAGTTCGTCAAGCCAAAGTGCAAGAAAAACTGACTTTATTAAATGATCAAGAAGTTGAGCTGCAAGATGACATGATGGTCATTGCGGATGATCAGAAAGTTCTCGCTATTGCAGGTATTATGGGCGGCTTGGACTCGTCGGTTACGGATGATACTCAAGATATTTTCCTTGAAAGTGCTTTCTTTGCGCCTTTAGCCATTGCTGGTCGTGCGCGTCGTTTTGGTTTACATACTGATTCATCGCAACGTTATGAACGTGGCGTAGATTTTGAATTGCCAATGATCGCAATGCATCGTGCTTCTGAGTTGATTCAAGCCTTTGCTGGTGGTGAATTTGGTCCAGTAACCGTTGCTGAGCAAGTGGCTGTATTACCAAAACGTGAAGCGATTGAATTAAAGCAAGCGCAAGTTGACCAGTTACTTGGTTATCAAGTGGCAGGTGATTTTATTGCCGATGCTTTGACGCGTTTGGGTTGTATTGTTGAAACCAAAGCGCAAGGTGAGTGGCGTGTTATTCCGCCTTCGCACCGTTATGATATGGCAATTTATCAAGACTTAATTGAAGAAGTTGCTCGTATTGATGGTTATGACAATATTCAAATCAGTTTGCCAAAAATTGATGCAAAATTAGAGAAATATCAAGATCGTTTTGAAATTGCACAATTACGTCAAACCGTTGCAACATTGGGCTATCAAGAAGCAATCAGCTTTAGCTTTGCTGATGCAAAACTTGAGAAGCAGTTGAATCCAAATGTACAGCCCTTGATGTTGGCGAACCCAATTTCAAGTGACTTGGCTGCAATGCGTAGTACCTTGTTGTCGAGTTTGATTCCATGTGTACAGTACAATTTAAACCGCCAACAGCATCGCGTTCGTTTCTTTGAGTTGGGTCTACGTTTTGATTATCAGAATGCACAAAGTATTCATGATCTCAAACAGATTCCAACTTTGGCATTGATTGCGGTGGGCTCACGGACACCAGAGTCGTGGCATGCAAAACCACAAGCCATAGATTTCTTTGATTTCAAAGGTGAGGTTGAAGAAATTTTAGCAGCCGGACGTATCAGTGTTGAATTTGCTCGTACTGAACGTGCATGGCTACATCCAGGCCAATCTGCAGAGATTTTAGTTAATGGACAATCGATTGGTTATTTGGGACGCTTGCATCCATCTTTGCAGAATGAGCTTGATTTAGATACAACTTGGGTCGCAGAGCTGGATCAACAGGCAGTTTTGCAATCTTATGTATCTAATTTTACAGAATTATCACGTTTTCCATCGGTTAGACGTGATATTGCGCTTTTAATCTCTGATAATATTGAGGTAAGAGATATTCAGCGGTTAATTGAGCAAACTGGTGGAGAGTTACTCGACTCGACATGGTTGTTCGATGTGTATACGGGGCAAGGGGTTGAACAAGGCAAACGCTCTTTAGCTTTTGCAGTGCTATGGCAACATCCAACTCGTACGCTTGAAGATGCTGAAATTAAATCTGGTATGGATAACATTATTCAAGTGTTGGAAGACACTTACCAAGCGACATTGAGGGCCTCATGACAGCATTAACTAAAGCAGATATGGCGGACCATTTAAGTGAGCTTACTAGCTTAAATCGCCGCGAAGCAAAACAAATGGTCGAGTTATTTTTTGACGAAATCAGCCAAGCATTAATTGCGGGTGAACAAGTCAAACTTTCTGGCTTCGGTAATTTCGAGTTACGTGATAAACGTGAACGTCCAGGACGTAATCCAAAGACAGGCGAAGAAATTCCGATTTCTGCTCGTCGAGTAGTGACGTTCCGAGCGGGACAGAAATTTAGACAGCGTGTTGGGAATGAGCAGATCGATTGATCTGCTTTTTTTTATGCCCATTTTTTATTTTTACTTATAAAATTTAGGCATAAAAAAAGAGAACCGAAAGGTTCTCTTTTTTATAATCTAAAAATAGATTATTGTGCAGCAGAAGCTTCAACAGGAGCAGCTTCAGCAGCAACGTCAGAAGCAGCTTCAGCAACGTCAGAAGCAGCAGCTTCAGTAGTAGCAACAGCTTCAGAAGCAGCAGCATCAACAGCTTCTACAGCTTCAGAAGCAGCTTCTACAGCTTCAGATGCAGCAGCAGTAGCGTCAGTAGCTGGCGCTTCTTCTTTCTTAGAGCAACCAACGAAAGCTAAAGTAGTAGCAATAGCAGCAGCAACAGCGAATTTTTTGAATAACATGGCATCACTCTCATAAAATTGTGAGATTAAAAAAAACCTTAAGTTAGTCTGTTTGTGCTTTTATTATTCCTAAACGCTTTAGGTAACAACGCAGGGAGCAGCCTAACTGGTCTGTAGCTATCCTATCAAAGCAATTCATGAATTACTACTGTTCTGTCCAACAAAACGACAAAAATGGGCAGAATTTGGCTGTTTTTTGATAGAAAATAACTATGGAGAATAAATTTTAAATCGGTAAGTTGCGGAAATAAAATGACTTATTTTTTAAATATTCAAATAAATCAACAAAATAGTATTTTTGATAACTTTTTTTAAAAAATGTAAATATTGTGTAATCAAGTCAACCAAATAAAAAAAGCCACCATTAAGGTGGCTTTTTATGTGTATCTCTAAGATTTAGGTTGATGCTTTTCGCTTCATTTGATCGAAGAAATCATCATTGGTCTTGGTTTCTTTCATACGATCCAATAAGAATTCCATCGCTGCAAGCTCATCCATTGGATGTAACAGCTTACGTAAAATCCAAACCTTACGTAAGTTATCTTCATCCATCAAACGTTCTTCACGACGAGTACCTGATTTCTTGATGTTCATTGCAGGGAACACACGTTTCTCAGCGATGCGACGATCAAGGGTAATCTCTTGGTTACCAGTACCTTTAAATTCTTCGTAAATCACATCATCCATCTTACTGCCTGTTTCAATCAAAGCAGTAGAAATGATGGTCAAAGAACCGCCTTCTTCAATGTTACGTGCTGCACCAAAGAAACGTTTAGGGCGTTCTAGGGCGTGAGCGTCTACACCACCAGTCAAGACTTTGCCTGAAGATGGAATCACAGTGTTGTAAGCACGTGCAAGGCGAGTAATTGAGTCAAGTAGGATCACGACATCTTTCTTGTGTTCAACTAAACGTTTAGCTTTCTCAATCACCATCTCTGCAACTTGAACGTGGCGAGCAGGAGCTTCATCAAATGTAGATGCAATCACTTCACCGCGAACAGTACGTTCCATTTCGGTGACTTCTTCAGGACGTTCGTCAATTAAAAGTACGATTAAGAACACTTCAGGGTTATTACGCACAATCGATTGAGCAATGGTTTGCAATAACATTGTTTTACCCGCTTTTGGCGGTGCAACAATAATCGAACGCTGACCTTTACCAATTGGTGCAACAAGATCGACGACACGAGAGGTTAAATCTTCAGTGGTACCATTACCCAATTCCATCACCAATTGCTCGGTAGGGAATAATGGCGTAAGGTTTTCGAATAAAATTTTATTACGTGAATTTTCAGGTGTATCGTAGTTAATTTGGTTTACTTTCAACAAAGCAAAATAACGTTCACCTTCTTTTGGCGGACGGATTGTGCCAGTGATGGTATCACCCGTACGTAAATTAAAGCGGCGAATTTGTGATGGGCTCACATAAATGTCATCTGGCCCTGCGAGATACGAACCAGCAGCAGAGCGTAGGAAGCCAAAACCATCAGAAAGAATTTCGAGAACACCGTCACCAAAAATTTCTTCGCCGTTCATGGCGTGGCGTTTTAAGATGGCAAAAATAATATCTTGTTTACGGTTACGTGCCATGCCTTCAAGGCCCATAAACTCCGCAATTTTAATGAGTTCGCCAATGGGTTTTTTCTTGAGTTCAGTTAAGTTCATAAGTGGTCAGACAGAATGGAATAAGTGGAGGACTACGTTAGGGAAAGAATAAAAATCGACCGCATACATACATGCTGATGTAATTGTATTTACACAACCACGATTCAGTAGTCTGGTTCATTGTTTCAGAGAGAAATGTGAAAACAATTGTTTATTGCCGAGCGGCGATCTTATGTTTTGTGTCTTGGTAAGAAGCGCAATGAAGTAGATTCCATTCAAAGCTTCTTGATTCAGAAATATAGAGGAAATCAAGCAATTTGTCAATTTTTAGCGAGAAATACGCGATTCATTGAATCGCGTATTTTTCAGATTGATCATTTAACAATTGGATTAGATGTTTTGATCAATGAATGCAGCAAGTTTTGAACGAGGTGCTGCGCCTACTTGTTGAGCAACAACTTCGCCATTTTTAAACA
The DNA here is from genome assembly GCF_022549545.1 of Acinetobacter sp. ANC 3882. Lineage (NCBI taxonomy): Bacteria > Pseudomonadati > Pseudomonadota > Gammaproteobacteria > Moraxellales > Moraxellaceae > Acinetobacter > Acinetobacter sp. ANC 3882. Next base: position 75,920 of record NZ_JAKZGB010000012.1, read on the forward strand.
TTAATAATGCTGGGATATTACGAATGTTATATTTTACAGCAATATCTTCACATGCAGTCACGTCAACTTTCACGATTTTTACTTTACCTGCATATTCATTTGATAAGTCTTCTAGAACAGGTGCAATCGCTTTACAAGGTGCACACCAGCCAGCCCAGAAGTCAACAAGTACAGGAGTTTCAGCATCTAAAACATCTGCTTGGAAGTTTGTATCAGTTGTATTAACAATAGTCGCAGACATGAGGTTGCTCCAAATTTAAGAAATAAAGTGCGAATTTAATCATCATCATGATGAATATTACATTGCCGCTTTATTCAATGTAAGGGTTTGTTGTGATTATTCAAGTTTGAAAACGAAAAGTCTAATGGATGCTCACGATGTTGATCATCGACTTCTACAATCATTTATCAAGTAAAAGCGTAAATACAGTACTTTTATTGCTTAAAATGACTTTAAAATTGTAAGCATGTGAATTACTCTAATGCGTGAATTGAGCATGGGTTTATATGAATAATGTCTGATTTTCTGATTGATGAAGAATTACTTGCTGCGATTGATATGGGATCGAATAGTTTCCATCTGGCAATCGCTCGTGTTGATCACGGTGAAGTTAAGAAAGTTGCTTCAATGTCAGAAAAAGTACAGTTAGCTGCTGGGCTTGATGAAAATAAGAATTTAACTGAAGCTGCACAACAACGCGGATTGGCTTGTTTAGCCCGTTTTGTTGGACGTTTAAGCTCGGTACAGGCAAATCGGTTGAGAATTGTTGCGACCAATGCCTTAAGACAAGCTAAAAATGGCCATGAATTTATTCAAAAAGCAGCAGAAATTTTACCCAAGCCAATTGAAATCATTGCTGGTCGTGAAGAAGCACGTCTGATTTATTTAGGTGTTTCACATACCATGGCCAATGGCGGTCGACGCTTAGTGGTTGATATTGGTGGTGGCTCAACCGAATTCATTATTGGTGAAGAATTTGAACCACTACATACTGAATCCTTACAAATGGGTTGTGTCGCCTATAGTAAAACCTATTTCCCTGATGGTGAAATTTCAGCGAAGGCTTTTGATAAAGCTGTCGTTGCTGCGCGTAAAGAACTTTCTGCAATTGCCAATACGTATAAATCTGAAGGTTGGGATACCGTTGTCGGTTCAAGCGGAACGATCAAAGCTTGCCGTCAAATTTCAGTTAATTTAGGTCTAAGTGACGAACAAGAAAATTTGACTCGTGACGGTTTATATAAATTAAAAGATCGATTACTTAAATTTAAACATATCACTGAAATTGATTTTGAAGGTCTACGTGAAGACCGTCGAGCAGTTTTGCCAGCTGGTCTTGCGATTTTATATGCGATTTTTGAAGTTTTAGATATCGACAAATTGGCATATTCTGACGGTGCATTACGTGAAGGCGTGATGTATGACTTGTTGGGGCGTTTCAAACATGAAGATATTCGTGACCGCAGTGTGCAGGCATTAATGGGGCGCTACAACGCAGATCCAAAACAAGCCGAACGAGTGGTAAATACGGCACAAGAATTGTTTGATGGGGTTGCTGCTGCTTTAAATTTAACGACTGAAGACAGTGACTTACTGCGTCGCGCAGCATATTTGCATGAAATTGGATTGGCAATTAGCCATGGTGGTTATCACCGTCATGGGGCGTATTTACTGCAACATTCAGATATTCCGGGTTTCTCACAAATTGATCAAAATCATCTCTCGCATTTGGTTTCGCATCACCGTCGTAAGTTGCGTGCAGATGCAAAAAATGACGTTTTAAAGGTCGGCGGTAGCCATTTACTGTATCTTTGTTTATTGCTTCGTCTCGCTGTTTTGCTGAACCATAGTCGTAGTGATCAGATGCTTCCTGCCATTGAATTGAGTGTTGTAAATGATCAACAATGGCAACTCAGCGTTTCTGGCGATGCTAAACAATGGCCTTTATTGGTTGCTGACCTGCATGATGAGCAGGTGCAATTTAAGCATTGGGACATTGAGTTAAATATTCAGTCAGACAAATTTGTAGATTAACCATATTATTATGGACCATTCTTGACTTATGAAAAATAAAGCGACTCAGTCCAAGGCTTGGGCTACGGTTCAAATTGCACGACACCCTGAGCGTCCGCAATTTCTAGATTATGTCAGTGAAATTTTTACTGAATTTGATGCACTTCATGGCGACCGTTTATTTGGTGATGATGGTGCCATGATTGGCGGTTTGGCGCGTTTTGACGGACAACCTGTGATGGTGGTTGGTCAACATCGTGGTCGCAGCACACGCGAAAAGTTGCAGCATAACTTTGGCATGTGTAACCCAGAAGGGTACCGTAAATCACAACGTTTGCTTGATATGGCGGAACGTTTTAATTTACCTGTGTTTACCTTCGTCGATACGATGGGCGCATACCCAGGTGTTGGGGCAGAAGAACGTGGCCAAGCAGAAGCGATTGCAACCAGTTTGGCACAACTTTCAAGCTTAAAAGTTCCTGTGATTGCAACAATACTTGGTGAAGGTGGTTCAGGTGGTGCACTCGGGATTGGTGTGGCCGATCGTGTGATTATGCTGTCACATAGTATTTATTCCGTGATTTCACCTGAAGGTTGTGCTTCTATTCTGTGGAAGACCGCAGATAAAGCAGCACAGGCAAGTGAGGCTCTTTCTTTAACTGCAGACAAACTTCAAGCTTTAGGCATTGTTGAATATGTTGTGGATGAAGGTGAGGGCGCACATTTGCAACCTGAAAAAGTCATGCATGATTTGAAAGATGTGCTCAAACAAGCTTTAGATGAATTGCAACCGATGGATGCGCAAGAACGATGCGACGCACGTTATCAACGTTTAATGAAGTTTGGCAGCAGCAATTTAGGCATCGCGTCTTAGCACAAACACAGCATTTTTCTGAACAAACTCAATTTTTGATTGGGTGTAGCGGCGGCATGGATTCCATGCTGTTGCTGTTTCTGATGTCTGAACTTTTCCCGACTCACACACGCGCGATTTATGTAGATCATCAACTTCAAGCGATGAGTGATGAGTGGGGTATGTTGGTTCAAAAGCAATCTCAACGCCTCAATATTCCTTGTATTGTGCAAAAAGTCTCTGTGGAAACAGGCAATTTGGAACAGCAAGCGCGTCAAGCACGTTATCAGGCTTATCAACAACATTTACAATCCAATGAAATTCTAGTTTTAGCACATCATCAGCAGGATCAGGCTGAAACGCTTCTATTAAGGTTATTTTCTGGGGCTGGCGTTCAAGGTTTAGCTGCAATGCAGCAACTGGATGTTCGTCAAGACATGACCATTTGGCGACCATTTTTAGATTTAAGTCGTGAGCAAATTGAACAATGGTCACAGCAACTTGGGTTTGATTATGTGACCGATCCAACCAATCACGACACACATTATGATCGAGCATGGTGCCGAGAAGCGTTATGGGGTGTTTTACAAAAACGCTTCCCTAAAATGCAGTCCGCTATCGCACGGACCAGTTATTTAATGCAAGATGCCGCAGAAATATTGGATGATGTGTTGCTAAAAGATTGGCAACAATGTGCAACCGATCGTGAACTGGATTTGATCGAGTTGGAGCAACTTTCTGCTGCACGGCAACGTCAATTATTATCTGCTTGGATGAAGGGTTCGGATCAGTATCGGCCGAGTTACGATATGGTGCAGCGTTTGCAAAATGAAGTGATTCTTGCAAAACCAGACGCTCAGGCAACATTACATCTCAATCAACATTATTTCGTTCGCTATCAGAAGAAGTTATATCGTTTAACGCATGATGAGTTGTACGCAGAAAAACGATGTTCCCATCCGCATACGTTGTCACAGCAGTTTGAGATGGGCGAAACCATCGATATTGCGGCTGGAAAATTTAAGATCAAACCACAAACGATTGGTCTTTCCTCACAGCTTTTAGGGCGAGAGTTAAAGTTGCTCAAACGGCAGGGCGGTGAAAAAATTCATCTTTATGGTCGTATTGGACATTGGCCGCTGAAAAAAGCCATTCAAGAGCTACAGATTTTGCCTTGGTTACGTCATACAATTCAAATATTAGTCGTAGATAATGTTATGCTTGGGGTTTTTAGCCCAAAGGGTTTTTGGTTGGCGCAATCTGACTATATCGAGCAGGGTGGTTGGCAACCAAGTTTAATTTCTGACAGTGATGACTTTTTTCATCCGTCTTTATCATATGATGAGTAGGACATGGCGACAGCATTGAATAAAAATATTTGTTTTATTGGCGGTGGTAACATGGCGCAAGCCTTGATTGGTGGGCTGCTTTCTCGCGGTTTACCGACGACCCGCATTACCGTTTCTGACCCAGTAGAGCAAATTCGTCACATATTAGAAGAAAAAGGAATTCAAACCACAACTGATAATGTTGAAGCAGTTCAACATGCAGATGTGGTGGTGTTGGCGGTAAAACCACAAGTTTTAGCAACGGTATTACAACCATTAAAAGGCTTATTGTCAGATAAACTCGTGATCTCAATTATTGCGGGTGCTGAAATTCAAACAATTTCAGATTTAATTGGTGGCAGTCAACGTGTTGTGCGTGTGATGCCAAATACACCTGCATTGGTACAAACCGGTGCACATGGGATTTATGCACCAGAAGCAGTTAATGCTCAAGATCGCGAGTTAACCAGTCAAATTTTAGCGGCGACAGGTTTAACGATCTGGGTAGAGAGTGAAGCCCAAATTGATGCGGTAACCGCAGTCTCTGGTTCTGGTCCTGCATACTTCTTCTATTTGATGGAGAGTATGATTCGCGCTGGTAAAAACTTGGGCTTGGATGAGAAAGTAGCGACAGCATTGACTTTGCAGACAGCGTTAGGCGCGGCGCAAATGGCGATTACCAGCTCAAATTCTCCAGCAGAATTACGTAAAAATGTGACCTCTCCAAATGGCACAACCCAAGCAGCTTTAGAGGTGTTTGATCGTGCGCAGATTTCACAAAATATTCAAGCAGCGCTTGCAGCAGCTCAGAAGCGTAGCCAAGAGCTAGCGCAAGAGTTGAGTGACAAGACTAAATCGGTTTAAGTAGGATAAGACAATTATGGGTGCAAGTTCTGCGCTAATTTTTGGTGTTTTGATCAATGTTGCAATTTTATTGGTCTTTTTCCGTTTTTTAATGCAATTGGCGGCAGTCAGTCCATACAATCCCGTGGTCCTTTCAACCGTGAAAGCCACCAAGATTGTGGATGTATTTAGTCGCATTTTCCCGACTGTGGGCAAGGGCCGTGTCAATTTGGCGGCAGTTGCTTTGTTGGTGGTGCTGTATTTACTGAAAATGTTCGGTCTGATGTATTTGTCTGGACAGATGCCGCATAGTGCTGTGTATCTGGTGATCACGACATTTGTGACCATGATTCAAGACTTGATTCGTTTCTGTCGTTATTTAATTTTTGCAACGATCATTTTAAGTTGGGTGGTGATGTTTACACAGTCTCGCTCACCTTATATCGAAGTGATTCAGGAACTTGCTGAGCCTTTACTTGCACCTTTCCGTCGGTTATTACCGAACATGGGGATGATCGATCTCTCTCCAATTTTGGCGTTTTTAACTCTATATGTGGCTGAAATCTTAATGAATGAAGCCGCTAAGGTATTATTAACTGGCCTTTAAGCAAGTTTGATTTAATAAAAAATGGGCGTGATGCCCATTTTTTATTTCTTGATTAAACGTTGTCGTATAACCCGATTTAACGGATTGGAGAAATAGCGTGCAATGAAAGCACCTACTCCAAGCGCAAGCACGAAATAGATCAATAATAAGACCAGTTTAATATTGCCCTCGGTGATTGCTGGTGTATAAAACAGCTTGAAAAAACCTAAAATAATGAGATGAAATAAATAAATTTCATAACTGTTCTTACCGATGTTTTGCAGCAATTGAAAGCGTTGCTGCTGTATACCTACCTGTTCATTTACTACATTTGCAACAATCACGATTGCTGTCGCAAGTGCAAATAGACTGACGCCCCAAATACAGTTTTCTTTGATCGGTGCAGAAAAATAAATGATAAACATGGTCACAATCGCCATGTATTTCAGACCTAACCAGGTTTGGGTTTGCAGCTTAAGTTGAGGAGCAATGAGTGCTGCGATACAGCCAAAAGCAATGCCATCAAAACTAGAAAAGTAATGGTATAAGTACGCGCCACTTTCCTCACCATAATGTAAATATCTAAAATAAGGTGCAAATATAATCAGCGCGAAACAGACAAATAGAAAGTAGGGTTTTTTCTTAAAGAGCAGTGCTGTCAGTGGAAAAAGTAGGTAGAAAACCTCTTCTACAGATAAAGACCATAACACTCCAAGCGCATAGTTGACCCAGCCATTCTCTATAATCAGGATGTTCATCCAAAAGGTCAGTGCGGCTAGATTGACGGTTGATTGAGCCACGACAATGCCATTAGGGGCTTGCGTCATAAAGGGTTTTAGCTCAAAAGCAGCTAAAAAATTAACCAGACAGATCAGCAAGATCAAGGTGGGCATGATGCGAGCAAATCGTGAAATGTAAAAGTCCCGAGTATTAATCTGGTGTAATGTACCCCAGCGTTTGATGGTGTGTGAGGTGATGAGATAACCTGAGATCACAAAGAACATTGTGACACCATAGTTACCATTTCGAGCTAAAAGCGTGGTGATGTTTTCACCAAAAACCTGAAAATTGATCGAGGTGTCAAACAGCTTATAAGGAATATTGAAGTGATGTAGTAAAACCAAAAAGATTGAAATACAGCGTAATGAATCAATAGAGTGATAGCGGTTAAATTGAACTTGATTAAAGGACATGTTGCATTCCTTACTCCTATACGAATTAATTTTTATAAGATATTCTTTATTTTCAGTTTTCTTGTAGCGCAGGGGACTTTATCCCCTGTCTGCAAGAAACATTTTGTTTTTGTGGTGTGCGGATGAGTTAGTGTGCTGCATCCCAGTTTGGACCTTGTCCAACTTCAACCACAAACGGTACTGAAATTTCTAATACCGATTGCATCACTTCAGCAATTTGTTTTGAAAGTTTATCTGCAATCGCAGCATCCGCTTCAAACACAAGTTCATCGTGCACTTGTAATAACAGCTTGGCCTGAGCTTTAGGCAGAACTTTATCCACTGCGATCATGGCAAGTTTAATAATATCTGCGGCACTGCCTTGTAAAGGCGCATTGATTGCCGCACGTTCAGCCGCTTGTTTGATCATTTTATTGGTTGCCATAATGTCGGGTGTGTATAAACGACGACCTAAAATAGTTTCAACAAAGCCTTGTTCACGTGCAATCTGACGAGTACGTTCCATATAATCCAATACACCCGGATAACGCTGGAAGTAACGTGCGATATAGCTTCGCGATTCTTCACGCGTAAAGCCGAGCTGACGGGTTAAGCCAAATTCAGACATCCCATACAGCAGACCAAAGTTAACTGCTTTGGCTTGGCGACGTTGGTCATTGGTCACATCTTCAATATCGATACCCAGTACCTCAGAAGCGGTACGGCGATGCACGTCCTGACCTTGCTGGAAGGCATGCACTAACGCATCATCTTGAGAGAAATGTGCCATTAAACGCAATTCGATCTGCGAGTAATCGGCTGCCAATAATACGCGACCTTCAGGTGCGATAAAGGCTTTACGAATTTGACGCCCAATTGGGGTACGGATTGGAATGTTCTGAAGGTTTGGATCGGTTGAAGACAAACGACCTGTTGCAGTTAAGGCTTGATGATAGCTGGTATGCACACGATGCGTTGTATCATGCGATTGTTCAATCAGGCGATCAGTATAAGTATTTTTGAGTTTTGCCAAGCCACGATGTTCCAAAATGACTTCAGCCAATGGATGTTCGATTTTTTCTAAAATACTTTCGCTGGTACTGTATTGACCTGTTGCTGTTTTCTTACCGCCTTTGAGTCCTAGTTTTTCAAACAGGACTTCGCCGACCTGTTTTGGTGAGGCAACATTAAAGGCTTCGCCTGCTAGTTCTGCTGCTTGAGCTTCCAGCGTTTGGATCGTTTCTGAAAATTCAACACTGAGCTGATCGAGGAATTGATGGTCGAGCTTAATGCCATCTTCTTCCATTCCTGTGAGGACACGGGCAACCGGCATTTCAATGTTATGCAGAATATTGACCAGTTCAGGAGAGCTTTTTAATTTCGCAGCGAGTACTTCATACAAGCGATAAGTGACGTGTGCATCTTCAGCGGCATAATGTGCTGCAACTTCAAGCTCAATCTGATTGAAGGTTTTTTGCTTGGCACCTTTACCTGCGATCTGTTCAAAGGTCGTAGTTAAATGACTGAGATAGAGACGAGCGACATCATCCATACCATGTCGTGTTGCTGCGGCATTCAATACATATGACGCGAGCATGGTATCGAAATACCAGCCTTGAATGGTGATACCGTGATTGGCAAAGATATGAGCATCGTATTTGAGATGATGACCAATTTTCTTCACTTGCTCATTTTCAAGAATCGGTTTGATTTGAGCGAGCAATTGTTCACGATTCAGTTGTTCTGGTGCACCTTCATAATCATGTGCAACAGGGACGTAATAGGCGTCCTTGGCATCAAATGCGACCGAGAAACCAACCAATTCAGCTACACGATAATCTAAGTTGGTGGTTTCTGTATCAATCGCAAAATGATCGGCTTGCTGCATACGTTGCAATAAAGCATCCCAATCTTGTTGGCTCAGCACAGTATGATAGGTGGCTGTGCCCAATTGATCATCTTGACTGGTTAGACTGGCATGATCTTCAATAACCACTTGCTCAGGTTTTTGCTCAGCTTTGGCAATACTTTGAGAGGTTTGTTGATAAGCCGAACTGTTCGGATTATTTGGATGATCCAGCGACTGTAACTGATTACGGAATTCGAGCTCAGTATAGAGACTACGTAACTGATCTACATTTGGATTGGACAGTTTCAGGTCATGCCAATCTAAGGCGAGATCAAGGTCACAGACAATACTGGCAAGTTGATGGTCAACTTTGATGTTGTCTACATTATCTTTAATATTCTGGCTGAGTTTACCTTTGAGCTGATCGGCATTGGCAATAATATTATTCAATGTGCCGTATTCATTTAACAACTTCGCCGCAGTTTTCGCGCCAACCCCTGGAACACCCATAATACCGTCAGAAGCATCGCCCATCAGCGTGAGGTAATCAATGATTTGATTTGGATGGACACCAAACTTTTCAAAAACACCTGCTTCATCTAAAACACGTTCTTTAAAACTGTCTTCGAGTTTGACATGTTCATTGACCAACTGCGCCATGTCTTTGTCACCCGTCGAGATGAGGACATGATGACCTTCTGCCAAGGCACGTTTGGTTAACGTCCCAATAATGTCATCCGCTTCCGCACCGGCGAGAAAATATAAAGGAATACCTTGGGCTTTAATCAACGCATGTAGATAAGGAATCTGTTGCGATAATTCCTCAGGCATACTTGGGCGATCACCTTTATAAATCGGCGATAACTTGTGACGAAAGGTGGGTTCAGGTGTATCAAAAATCACAGCCATGTGAGTCGGCTGAGTGCGACGCATCAGTTTTTGGATTGCCGAAATTGCACCACGTATTGCATTGGTATGTAAGCCAGTAGACGTGGTTAATGGTGGTAAAGCGTGAAAAGCACGAAATAAGAAATAAGACCCGTCAACCAAGACAAAAGGTGGCATTGCGCAAATCCTAATTATAAATTAGCTGCTATTTTACGTGAAAAAGCCGTGGCTGTCTTATCTGAACGTGGAAGAGTACGGCTAGTTGTGTCGTTGAAAATTTGCAGTATTTTGTATGTAACATTACCTGCTGAACTAGTGATCAAGTAATATGACTGCAATGAAGCTGTCAGAACTGATATAAGTCTATGTATAAAAACGACAAACAGGGAATTGTCATTGTTCTAATCGCGCTGACGATACTGCTCGCTTGTGCAGTTGCCTTCAAATGGCAAGGGACCATTGTTGCCGCTACAATTGGTTTGACCGTTGTTATTGTGCACATCCTGTCTGAAATTCATCAGCGTTTACTTCAACTAGAACAAGCAGCACCAAGCTATTTTGCATTGGGGGCTGTTATTGGCGTACAAAAAACTGTGATATATGGCGCGGCACTCGTTGCGCTATTTGCCTATGCCAATACATGGATGTGGCTCGCAGGTGGTGCTTTATTGGTATTACTTTTATGTTTGATTCATACCATCAGTGCCTTTCAGACCCGATTGTTGCATTTAGAGCAATATGCAACTCAATCACTACGCTCAGATGTTTCAATTCAAGCTCAACAACAGGCTCCAAGCACTGAAGAATCTGTTGAATTAGTTGAAACGACAGCTTCAAACGCTTCTCGCTTAGAACAACAACCTGCATGGATGCAGGCTAAACCTGAATCTTCACAACATTCAATTGATCCTGCCCTTGTACAGTTACCCAATTCAACTCAAATGCAAGCACCTGCTTGGTGGCAGCCTGCACTGGACTGGATGATGCACGGTAATCCGATTCTGCGTGTCGCGGTCGCTATATTAATGGTTGGTGTGATTTTATTATTACGTTTTGCTAGTGAGCATTGGCAACTCAGCCTAGGCGTGAAACTGGGTTTTATTGCGATTGCAGGTGTGGTCACCACAATTGCGGGATATTTACTACAAAAGAAAAATCAATTATTTGCAGTCGCTCTACAGGGTGTAGGGCTGGCGGTGATCTTCTTAACCTTGATTTTTTCACATCATTTTGCAGTGATTGCCAGCTTAAGCACTGCCAGTATGCTGTTTGTCTTTTTATTATTGGCAACGGTCTATCTGAGCTTAAAGCAACAGGCCTTGTATTTGGCTATGTTGGCATTGACCATGGCCTATCTAGCTCCACTGGTGATTCCTCAAAATCATCCTGATGTGATTTTCTTGTTTGGCTATTACTTTGTGATTAACTTGGCCGTGGCAGCGTTGAACTTTATTCAACCATGGAAAATTCTGCATCAAATTGCGTTTTTTGCCACCATGTTTATTGGTGGTTCAACCATTGGGATTTATGCAAAAACCTCACAGTTTGATACCTTGGATATGATCCTGTGGTTGCATATGGCTTTATTTATCTGGCTGAGTATTCGTTATAGTCAGTTGATGCTGCGTGCTCAGAATGAGCAGCAACAAACGAATCAAAAAACTCGTTTACAACCTATTTTAGATGTCGGGCTGATCTTTAGTGTGCCTGTCTTGGGCTTTTCCTTACATGCTTATTTAATGCATAACTCGACGACAGCACTCACTTGGGGCGCAGTTGCACTTGCTGCGACTTATATTGCTTTAAATCTTTGGATTAAACGTCAGCATCCACAACTCTCAATTTTAGCCAAAAGTTTCTTTATTCTTGCCGTAGTATTTGTTGCATTGATTTTCCCGTTGGCCAAAGGTGCACATTGGACTTCAACGGGTTGGGTGATTCAGGGAACTGCGCTGATTGTTTGGGGTGTGACTGAGCGTTATCGTTTAAGCCGTTATATTGGCGTAGCCTTGGTCTTACTCAGTTCGGTGGCATTACTTTTCCAAGTTTGGTCAAACGATCATTTCCCGATTCTTAGTACCCTGATTTATGCCTTGGCCCAATTTATTTCTGCCTTCTATTTATTGCATTATCAAGCCGTTGAGAAATATTTCAGTGCGCGGATGTTAAGCGGCGTGTTTTTAGCACTTGGGTTATATTCAGGAGCGATTGCAGGTGTTGAATTCATGCAATGGCAGCAACATGGGTTAAGTCCTTATCTGGCGATTGCGGCAATACTACTGGCATTGTTTAGTCTGGCAGTGCATGTGAAATCACGATTGCAGTGGGGCAATGTACAACTGATCTTATTGGGTGGTTTGTTAGCTTTACTCTATGGCGAAAGTTTTGCGCAAAATGTCTATGCGGTTTGGCATTGGTCAAGCAGTTTAAATCAAGTGACATTTGCAGTGGCATCCATTGTGATTACGCTGATACTGAGCAGCTTGAGTGCTGCTAACACATCTAAAGCTGCTGTTATGCCGTGGTCTGCTTTGCTTTGGCTCGGTCTCGCCAGTATAGGATTGGCTATTTTCCCAATCATGCCAATTGTAGCACTTGCGATTATTCCCGCGATTTATAGTATTTGGCGATTTATATCGAATTAAACCGAATTGCTGCATCAGTTACCCATCTGGTGTTTAACGCTATTTTGGTTGCTATTGGTCAGTCTGGATCCATATTCTGCGCAGCAATATTATTTTCTACCGCTGCTTAATCTGACCGATCTTCTGTCTTTAGTGATGTTCTTTGGTCTGATCTGGATGATTTATCATCATGACTTTAGTGCTGAGCGTTCAATGGAATGGGGCTTTAAAGTGATTACCATTTTGATTGGCCTATTGGTGCTGAGTAGCGTGGTGGTCCGTGCTATGCATCATTATTTGGGTACACCATTATGGAGCAGCGCAATTTGGTCGAATGGTGATGTACAACTCAGTTTGACGTTATTGTGGGTTGTTTTAGCCTTCGTTCTGATGACATTTTCCAGCCGTCGCCACATCCGACAAATCTGGTTTGTCGGTGCAGCGTTGTTAGGCATTGTGGTGGCGAAACTGTTGTTATTGGATTTATCGCAAAGCGGCACGTTAACCCGTGTGATTTCTTTTATTGGCTCGGGAGCGGTAATGCTGGTGATTGCTTATCTCGCACCGTTGCCACCTGCGTTAGGTGAAACCAAGAAAGAAAGTTAATTATCTTTCTTTCTCGTCTCTTTTCAGTTCTTTTTGATTGGCGTATTGATCGATTTCATCATTTTCTAATGGTAGAGGTCGATCAATCAGACCCATCTTCGGTACAGGAATTTCGATCTCATTTTCTAGGAAGCCGTTACGAATCCGTTCCTGCATTTCATCGCGGACTTTGAGCGAGTTTTCCTGACGGCACCACACTGCAAATAACAGCTCAATGGAAGACTCTCTAAACGCTGTAACAGTAACTGTCGCTTTGGGGTCATCCATGACCAATGGATACTTGGCAGCAACATCCAATAAGACCTGTCGGACTTTATGAATGTCTTCATGGAAGTTAATCGCCAGTGTAATTGGAATACGCCGTATCGGATACTTAGACAGATTCATTACGGGTGTTCGGATCAACTGCTCATTCGGTAAGCGAATATAGACATTGTCCAGTGTCAGAAGCTTAACAGAGAGTAGATCAATCGAAATCACTTCACCTTCAATGGTTTGACCGCGAATCAAGGTGATCTGAATGGTATCACCAACTTCAAAAGAGCCTTCACCAATCAAAAATAAACCACTGATCAAGTTGCTGGCAGAAGTTTGAGAGGCGAAACCCAGCGCGACAGTTAATATCCCTGCTGCACCCAAAAATACACTGAGTTTAAAACCTGCCTCTCTTAAGCTGGTCATAATGAACAACAGGAAGATGAAGTAAAAAATACCCCGACGCCATAGCAGACGTTGATGGGCATTAAAGCGACTACCAATGGTACGGATAAAGGTGTTTGAGACTAGACGTGCAATCACGAAGCCGATAAAACACAAAATAACGGCAACTACGATTTCGCTAAGCCGCTCAAAGTTAATATTGGTAAAAAAACTGGTGAGACTGCCAGCCACATCTTTTGGAATATTTGAATTAGGCATCGCAACCCCTTAAAAAAATGAATCAAACATATTGAATAAAGTACTGCCTGGTGCGCGAGGGGGATGCACATAGGTGACTTCACCCGCTTGGGTTGGGGTTTTATTTTCAATACGAATACGTGCTGGATGATCAGTACCTTCGTAATAGACCTTAATTTGCGAGGTCCATAAGCGTCCTGTACTTTCACTATAAAATAATGGCAGGGCAGGTACAGGCACATTCATACGATCAAAGCGCAATTGATGATGACTGGTGTTGTGAAACTCAATCGGTGTGACCGCACGGAAAGCACGTGGTTTAAGTAGATTCAAATCGATACGACCATCCACAGAGGTGGCGTAGCAGATCTCACCATTTTGTGGGTCTTTACCAAACCAGGTGTCTTTGGGTTGAATCACAGGAATATCAAAAAGCGGTTCAGAAAGGCCATCCACCAGACCCGCAATCCACAAGGGGGTACTGATATATAAAGTGCCGCGCTGACCTGCTGGAATATAGATGGGGTCAACAGGTCGAATCACCACAGAACGATCCGCCAGACGAGGCATCAAATGAAAGGTGCCATTGGTCTTGTGAAACATATAGCGTTCAATTTTTGCTGGAGGTGGCATGGCAAATTCGATATCGTTCAATATCCGCCACTGCTGCTCGTAGTCATACTGAAACTGAGGACGATGATATTCCAAACGCCATTCTTTGATGCCGCGAGTAAGACGAAATAGCAATGAACCGAATTGCCAAGCTTTGGCCTGTTGAATTTCGAATTGTTGTTCGCCCCACCATTTCAAAGTGTCGGAATGGGGAGCTTGATATTGATTATTTTGAGACAAGATGCAAAATTCCTGTGTGAGTATGCTAAACAGACTTCACGCTGTAATCTGCTTAGAGTACACTCAATACTTTCTCTTATCATTATTTGTGTGATGCAAATACTTAAACAAATACAAATTCCTTATAGTTTTGCTAAACGACATGGCGTTTTGTTACGTTATGAAGGTGATCAAATTTTTATTGTACGACGCAAGGACACCGCGCGTATTGCTTTGCAGGAAGCTCGTCGAATTTTGGGGAAATCCGCTCATGATCAGTTGTGTACTGATCAAGAGTTTCATGCCTTATTAAGTTCTAGCTATGCAGGGGATACAGGTGAGTCGCAACAAGTTGCGGCAGGCTTGGAAGATCATCCTGATTTGTTGAGTTTGGCAGATCAGGTACCTGAAGCCGAAGACTTGATGGATCAAGAAGATGATGCACCGATTGTTCGTTTAATCAATGCCTTATTATCTGAAGCGATTCGGGTCAGTGCCTCTGATATTCATATTGAAGCTTTTGAGAAAAAGCTCTCAGTACGTTTGCGTGTCGATGGGCAGTTACGTGAAATTGTTCAACCACGCCGTGAATTAGCACCATTGCTGGTGTCACGTATCAAGGTCATGGCTAAACTGGATATTGCTGAAAAGCGTGTACCTCAAGATGGTCGTATTTCATTACGTCTCGCAGGGCGTGAAGTAGATGTGCGTGTCTCGACCTTACCCTCTTCGCATGGAGAGCGCGTAGTTATGCGTTTGCTGGATAAGCAAGCGGGTCGTTTAAACATGACGCATCTCGGTTTAATGCAAAATGACTATGATCGTTTAACGCAATTGGTCCATCGTCCACATGGCATTATCTTGGTCACAGGTCCAACAGGTTCGGGTAAAACCACCACCTTGTATGCGGCCTTGTCCGATTTGAATGACCACACTCGCAATATTTTGACTGCCGAAGATCCGATTGAATATCAATTGGAGGGGATTGGGCAAACACAGGTCAATACCAAAGTGGATATGACCTTTGCGCGCGCATTAAAAGCAATGTTACGTCAAGATCCAGACGTGGTGATGGTGGGTGAGATTCGTGACTTAGAAACTGCGGAAATTGCTGTACAAGCCTCTTTGACGGGTCACTTGGTACTTTCCACACTGCACACCAATACCGCAATTGGGGCAGTAACACGATTAAAAGATATGGGGATCGAGCCTTTCTTATTGGCGAGTTCCTTGATTGGTGTGATTGCACAGCGTCTGGTTCGTACTTTATGTCCGCATTGTGTGACTTGGCGTAAGGCTGATGATTTCGAGCGACAAGTATTCCAGCATCTCAAGGTTGATGAGCATATGGAGTTGCCTGAACCGCATGGTTGTGAAAAATGTTCACACGTTGGTTTTAGCGGGCGAACTGCAATCTATGAGATCGTGCCAGTGGATGAGTCAATGCGCCGTCTCATTCATGGGAATGCAGCTGAATTTGAGTTGGAAAATCATGCGCGTCGTTACGCAGCGTCGATTCGTGATGATGGTTTATTGAAGGTCTTAGCTGGAAAAACCACATTGGAAGAAGTGCTTCGTGTGACCAATGAAGCTGCAGAAGAGTAAGCTTTAAACTTTAAATAAAAAACAGCATGGTCAAACCATGCTGTTTTTTTTGAGAGGGAGGATTATGCAGTGGTCACGATATTGAAAGTCACATCGATATTGCCACGCGTTGCATTTGAATAAGGACAAACAATATGTGCAGCAGCAACCAATTGTTCTGCTTCAGCTTGTTCCATTCCAACTAAATAAACATTCAGTGTTACTTCGATACCAAAGCCATTCGGAATCGGACCAATGCCGACTTCACCCTCAACATAGGCATCTTTCGTAATCTTGAATTTATCTCGATTCGCAACAAACTTCATTGCGCCTAAGAAACATGCAGAATAACCTGCTGCAAACAGTTGTTCTGGGTTGGTTACTGCGCCACCAGCACCGCCCATTTCTTTTGGCACACCTAACTGAACATCTAAAACACCGTCAGAAGACGTTGCACGACCATCACGACCGCCAGTTGCTTTTGCTTCAGCACGATAAACCACTTGTTCTAGAGACATGATTATTATTCCTAAATATTATTGAATGCAATTAAATCGTACACGATATAAGTAAAAATACAAGTTGTTGTTGTGTAAATTTCAAGCTTATTTGTTTAGGTTGCTACGAAGTTCGGAAAGCTGATCTTTTAATGCCAATAATGTTGTAGGTGAGCACGATGCAGCTTGGGCCAATTGATTTGGAATATCAGTGGCTTGTAATTGTAAAGCTTGACCTTGTGCGGTCAGGGTAATAATCACCTGTCGCTCATCTTTACTTGAGCGTTTACGGGTAATCAGGCCAGCTGCTTCAAGTTTTTTGAGTAAGGGCGTGAGTGTAGATGACTCTAGAAATAATCGTTCACCGATGTCTGAAACCGTCAGCTGATCTTTTTCCCATAACACCAACATCACCAGATATTGTGGATAGGTCAAGCCAAGTGGCGCGAGTAATTGGCGATAAACTTGATTCAAGGCAAGATTGGTCGAATAAATCAGAAAACATAACTGATTATCTAATAACAGTTGCGGATGTTCTTCGCCCATGCAGTCCTCAAATGGTAATTGAATAGGATCAGTATATCTTGCTCTGATCGATTACCTAAGCAGTTTACGCATCAATTCAAATGAAAAAAGCATAAGTTGCAAAAACCTATGCTTTCTATAGATAACTTAAATTGAAAATTACCAAAGCTCAGCAATTTTCTTCATTAATCGTGCCCGATAGCGCGCGGTAGGATTGCTGAGATTATTTTGTGCTTCAAGTTCAAAATGTTGTTGCCAAGCTTTGATCATTTCTAGGGTTGTACCTTTTTGCTTAATCACGGCAACATCTTCACGTTGAATATTGTCCAATCTCTGCCTTGCGCCTTCCGCACCGGTTCCCCAGCCAATAATCCATTGCCCGAAAGCATTGAGTGATAAGTTTTGCGGCGTAGACAAAACGCGAGATGATTGAGTGGATTCATTACCATCTACATCCACAGATGTCGCGTGAAGTTGTGCAGCTGTCCCCAAAAAAAAGAAAATAACAATAAATCTAAACATGTATAAAACTTAATAAGAATTAACGGAGGATGTTACATCATGCATAGCCCAAAGTTAGCTGACTTTGTTCTACTATGATCAATAATTTGTATTAAATCATGATTCTATATATCAGACATTTATAAAAGTTGACTATTGCAGTCAGATTGGTCTTGGGTGTTTATATTTTGTACAGTAGAACGTTTAAATCATTCTAAGAGTGAAGCGGAGATTAATAGGCAATAATTTTACGATGCTGCATTAAGGGCATGGCAAGACGAAGCTTGTTTTGTGCTTCAGGGTCAAATTCTGTGCTAATTAAACCGTGTCCATCTGTATCGATACTTTGCAACAGTTGTCCACGGCTATCCGTAATACCTGCATGCCCCCAAGTTTGACGCTGTTCGCCGTGCCAACCTTGCTGAGCGGCACCTAAGACATAACATTGGCTGTCCATGGCGCGTGCTTGTAGTAACAATTGCCAGTGAAGCTGACCTGTGGTGTAAGTAAAGGCTGCAGGAGCCGTTAACATATCTGCACCTTGTTGACGCAGACTTAAAGCAAGTTCAGGGAAACGTAAGTCATAGCAAACCATGAGTCCAATATTGCCAAAAGGTGTTTTTGCGACAACGACTTCATCACCAGGCTCAAAGAACTTTGATTCTTGATAACCCCCTACAGCATCACCGACTTGTACATCAAACAAGTGGATTTTGTCGTAGCGTGCTTCAGTCCCTTCAGGACTAATACATAAGCTGACAGTGCGAACACGGCCATCTTGAATGACCGAGCCATCTGGACGGAAAGGGCATGGGAGTGTACCTGCAACAATCCAGATTTGATAACGATGTGCCAATTGTTCTAAACGCGCTTGAATGACTTCGAACTGTGCTGCGGTTTCACGCTGCTTACCCGCAGCAAAGCAAACAAAATTCTCAGGAAAAACGATCAGCTCGGCTGCCTGAGCCTTACTTTGCTGGATTAATGACTCGATGACATCGAAGTTTGCTTCAATGTCATTTTGAGAATTCATTTGTGCAACAGAAAGTAAGGTCATAGGGAGATCACGATACTGAGTTTAACGATCAAGCGTTTTGTTTTTGTACGTCGAGATTTAAGCAATCTTGCTCTTTTTGCAATTGCTTAACCAGTGGTTCAAACATATTTTGGTTGTTTTCGTTCAAACGCATCAGTGTTTTGTGTGCGTCGAGCACGGTGTTGAGCATTGCACTATGGGTGACTTGCTCTTCTGTAAGTTCCAAAGTACATACACTTGGATCGCCACAGTAGTTTAAAATCACAAACACTTGCCCAAGCCCCATGCTATTGGCCAAGGTCGTAATATCTGGATTTGTCGAGAGCATAACAGCTTGTATGTGATGAACTTGCTTAAGCTTTAAACCTAGTTTTGCCAGTATGCCTAAAACGGTACTGTCAATAAACGTGGTTTCAGTTAAATCAACGATTGCACCAACAACATTCTGCTGCTGTTCAATTCGATTGAGTAATTTGTCTAGACTTATACAAGAGTGAGCACGCACTTCGCCAATAAGCTTGAAAATATGCGTTCCGTTCAAACTTGCATATTCAACATGACCTGTTGACATATAAATGCCATTTTCAGAGAAAGGATATCAAATTATCCCATAGTGATATTGGAGACACAAGTGGTTGAGAGGTGTGATTTAATTAAGATGTTGAATTTAAAGTTAATTCATTCGGCATATGCTTAAAATTGCAATGTCATCAGCCACATGTTCAGGGGCTTTGAATGAGTCATTTTTAAGATGTTCGACCAATTGATTAAACTGATCATTGAGGCCACCATCGAAGGGCTCCAAGGCGCCATCTGAACATAAAATAAACCGTGCATGGCGACTTAATTTACAGTGATGTTCTTCGACTTCAAGCTCCTCAGTCAAGCCAAGTGGGAAGCTACTTGTGGTTAATATCTGAGGCGGTTGATTCGGTTCAAAAATAATAGGGGGAGGATAATGTCCTGCACTTGACCAACGCACTTCATGGGTGACTAGGTTTAAGATCCCAGCAACCATGGTAATGTGTTTTTCAATATTTTCTTGCACCAACATTGCATTAAGCTTTTGAATCAATTGGCTTGGTGTTTTGGAACGACCATGAAAGGCTGCCATCCAAGACGTCAATAAGCTACTGGTGACGCCATGTCCTGAGACATCTGCAAGATAAAACAAAACCTCTTCATCATTTAAGCGCCAATAATCATACCAATCGCCAGACAAGTAAGCAGACGGCTGAAAAAGGGATTCAAACTGATAGTTTGGTAATTCAATTGGGTTTGGTAAAAGACGTTTTTGCAATTCGGCAGCAGATGGTAAGTCTCGACTATCTTGATTACGTTTGTATTGAGCATCTATTTTAAACAAAGAATGAATCGGATTTTTTGGCAAACTATCCCAAATCCAACCGGCTAATGCACCTTGTTCCCATGCTTGCGCTAAGGCTGTACCTTCATGTTCAAATGCAAGCACTACTGTTGGAAGTTTCCACTGATATTTTAAAAAGTCTTGCACATCGGCAATTGCAATGATGGTTTGATCATACAAATCCAAATCATCAATTTGAATGATCTGCAAACTCGGTAACTCAGTTAAAGCTTGATCTAAACAAGGTACGGAACGCGTGGGTTGTATGAAATACATAGATGAATAGTCAATCCTTTGTATGATCATTTAAAATTCATCATAGATGAAACATGACCTTATACATAGTATTGCCAGAGTTTAAATTCTCTGGCAATACATTAGTTTGTAAAACATTATTTTAGCTTAATCATTTATCGTCAGAAGAAGCATCGTCAACATCATCCGCATCGCCAATGAAAGATACATCATTCGCGTCACCGCGTTTCTCTGCAATCTGGAAGGATTTACGCTGTAAATAAAAATCACGGATCATTGAATATTTATCGCCTTTTAAGCTTTCTTCAATATCAAGTATCTGAGAGCGTGCATCAATGGCTTGCAATACATTGGTAGACCAGTAAATTCCATCTTGATCTTCTAATAAGTATTTTTGTGGGCGACCATAGCTATCTGCAGCCAAACCTAAACCATCACGGAAAGTACTTGGCCCAAAAAATGGCAACATCACATAAGGACCAGATGGAACACCATAATAGCCGAGTGTCACACCAAAGCTTTCTTCTTCAGTGGTTAAACCTAAACGACGTGCAGGATCAGCAAAACCTAAAGTTGTTAAGGTATTCAGGGTGAAACGACCTAAGCTTTTTGCCGCGCGGGTCGGTCGGCCTTGGATTAATTGATTGACTGCATTCCAAGGCTCACCTAAGTTTTTACGAAATTGACGATATGGGCTACGTACAGGTTCTGGCACTTTGGCAACATATTGAATCGCAACTGGCTTTAACAGGTTGCGGTCTAACATGTCATTGAATGCATAAATTTGTCGATTCAGTGGTTGTAATGGGTCTTTCACTGAATCTGGCTGTGCTGCATTGGCATTTACTTTTAAATCATTCTTGGTGAGATGTTTTAAATCTTTGATGGCCTGAATTGTTGATATCTTTTGTTCTGCAGTGACTGGAGTTCCTACAGCATTCGCTTGATTGGCTGAATCACTGGTAGGAGCCTCTTGTGCCAATACTGATGAACATGCTCCAGCAGTTAACAACCCAAGCAAGATAAAATTGGAGTAATGCATATAAGTCCTTAATCGCTGTTAGAGCGAAATAATACAGCCATTAAAATGAGTGCGTCACTGAACGCAAAACATAAAGATAAGGCATACAGTTTAGTTGTTCTCTTATTATTAAAACAAATTCGGTCGAAAAATATAAGAAAAATTGTGAATTTGGTTTAAAAATGTTCATTCGAATAAAAAAGATAGTTTAGGGGGTTGCACCTGGTCTGAAATGCTGTAGAATGCACATCCATCGGCGGTGATGCAGATAAAAACTTGTTGAGAAACAAGGATTTGGCTTAAGGGTTAAATTTTT
>NZ_JAKZGB010000013.1:0-95810 GCF_022549545.1 Acinetobacter sp. ANC 3882
CCCGAACTCAGAAGTGAAACCTCTTAGCGCTGATGGTAGTGTGGCACTTGCCATGTGAGAGTAAGTCATCGCCAGCTTTTAAATACTAACACCCCCTCCGCTAACGCAGAGGGGGTGTTTTTTATTGCATAGATAAAAAGAATAAGAACAAAAAACATAATATGTTGGAAAAATTGGCCTGATTGGTGATTTTTTAAATCATTAAGAGGTTATTCTAGTTATAAAGATAAGTATTAAAAAAATAACAATGAGGTGAATCGAATGGTTGATGTTGTGATTCCTTATTTAAATGTTCGTAATGCATTTGCTGCACTTGAATTTTATAAAATCGCTTTTGGTGCAGAGGTACTCAATATCATTGAGCGCAATGGTGGCTTGGTCGCACATGCGGATGTGTCTATTGAAGGTGCTCGTTTTATGCTACGAGAGGAATATCCTGAATATAATTTCAAAAGTCCTGAATCATTAGGTGGAACAACGATCAATTTATTTGTATACGTAAAAGATGTAGAAGCCTTTTTTGAGCAAGCAATTGCTTCGGGAGCTAAGGTGATCCGACCAGTTGAAGAACAATTTCATGGTGATTTGATGACTGAGCTTTAAGATCCATTTGGTCATTCGTGGTTTTTTGCAACACACCATACGGATATGACTTCAGAAGAACTTAAAGAACAAGCAAAGAAAGTAGGGCTGTAATGGAAAAGTTTATATAGATGTGATCTCTGTTTATACTTACTGAAATTCTATTTTTATTCTTAGAAATTTAAATCTATGACAAATATTTATATTGTTGGTTCTGGAAAATTAGCCGTTGAATTATTAAAAGAGTTGCGCCTAGGACAGAAATATTTGATATCTGCTTGGGCTGATCGTAGATATCAGTCTGAATCATCAATTGTTATTCATGCTGGTTCTGGACGAGAGTTACAGGATGTTATTGATTATTGTAAACAAACCGATTCTATTTTAATTGAGTTATCAACTGAAGCTAGTTTAAAACTAGCAGATTTAAGCATCTCAGTCATCCAATGCCCTAACACGAATATTCTAATGCTTAAATTTATGAATATGATTGAGAAAAGTGGGCAAAATTTCAGTCAATATCAGATAAGTATCACCGAATCCCATCAAGCTAATAAAAGCTCTATACCTGGAACAGCTGTGGCTATGGCAAGAGCATTGGATCTTCCAGCTGAACAGATTGAATCGGTACGTGAGGTAGACAGGCAGTTATCTGAACTCTCAATTCCAGAACAGAATCTAGCTCGACATGCATATCACCGTATTGAGATTTCAGATGGTAACTCATGCTCAATTCTGTTAGAAACCCGAGTTCTAGGAGTGGCACCCTATGCTGAAGGTGTAAGAGAGATAATCATTGCTCTGGGACGAAGAAGAGATAGCTTAGAAAAACGCTTATATAGTGTAATGGAGCTGATTGAAAATAAATGGATTTGAGAATAGCTTTCATTGTTATTTGTAGGGTTATTAAGTATATTTTTTATCGTTTTAGATTTTTATCATTTACGATTAAAAATTATTATTGTTGTCTGAATTATCAGCTTAATAATTTAACTCTATTAAAAATATAACTTTTCATAAATCTTAACGTTTTCTACTTTCCTCCTAAGTTCACAAGCCTATAATGATTAAGAATCATTCCAAATCTAATAAGGAAATAACATGTCAACCGATCAGCAATTTCCAACGCCTGCCAACCTAGGTATCGCAGTTTATTCAAACAATGCCGAAGCGATTGGTAACACTCCCTTAGTTCGTATCAACCGTCTAATTAAAACGGGTGCAACGGTCTTAGCAAAAGTTGAAAGCCGTAACCCTGCATTTTCCGTGAAATGCCGTATTGGTGCAGCGTTGATTGCAGATGCGGAAAAACGTGGTGTGCTTAAAACAGGTATGCATATTGTTGAGCCGACCAGTGGTAATACAGGTATTGCTTTAGCATTCGTTGCGGCAGCAAAAGGTTATCCAATTACCTTGACCATGCCTGCAAGTATGAGTTTAGAGCGTAGAAAAGTATTAAAAGCATTAGGTGCAGATCTGGTTCTGACTGATCCAGCGAAAGGGATGAAAGGTGCGGTCGATGAAGCAGTTCGTTTAGCCACTGAAAATCCTGAGCAATATTTCTTACCGCAACAATTTGAGAATCCAGCGAATCCACAAATTCATACAGACACCACTGGCCCTGAAATTTGGCAGGCAACCAATGGTCAAGTGGATATCTTAGTTGCTGGTGTAGGTACGGGTGGTACCATTACTGGGATTTCACGTTATTTTGAACAGGTTCAGAATAAACCATTGTATTCAGTTGCGGTTGAACCTGCTGAGTCACCAATTATTACTCAGACTAAACGTGGCGAGAGCATTACACCTGCGGCACATAAAATTCAGGGCATTGGCGCAAACTTTATCCCTAAAAACTTGGACTTGGATTTGGTAGATGAAGTGCTACCTGTGAATAGTGCCGATGCGATTGAGTGGGCAAGAAAATGCGCAACTCAAGAAGGAATCTTGGTCGGTATCTCGAGTGGCGCAGCATTGGCAGCAGCAGCTCAAATTGCTGAACGTCCTGAGAATGCGGGTAAAACCATTGTGGTGATCTTACCGGATAGTGGAGAGCGTTATTTATCTTCAGTCTTGTTTGAAGGACTCTTTGAAGAAGCTTAAGCTCATTCTTGATCCAATAAAAAACCATGCTTTCGCGCATGGTTTTTTACTATTCACTTATTTTTACAGAGCTTTCTTCAAGGTTTTTTCATGACGTTTGACCGAACGTGCATATTTTTTGGCTTTATGACGAGTCCAAAAGCTACGTTCGTAGCCTGTTGGTCCTACATTGTAATAGGCTACGGCTTTAGACCAGCTACCTGCTGATCTGTAATAGGTCGAGAGGACATGTGCGCCACAGTTAATATTGACATTTTCATCATAAAGATTGCCTGGGCATGATTGGCGCCAATGACTGGAAATGATCTGAGTTAAACCAATCGCACCTGTTGGGGAACGTGCCGAGCTGTTGTAGTTGGATTCTTGGCGAATCAGGGCTGCAAGTAAAGTTGGTGACACCTCATAACGTTCAGCACTTTGAATAATCATAGGTGATAAACGATTTGCCGTATTCGGGGAAACGGAATAGGCATTTTGTAATCCCGATGATAGTTGATTCGAGCGATTGGCAAATGATCCACTTAAACTGCTACATGCAGACATACTAATGGCAAGCACCACAAGGCTGATTTTTAAGAAAATCGATGCTAATTTTTTCAAGGCCATGTGTTGATCAGCGTAAGTCGATGTAATGTGCAAAACCAAGAACCAATAAAACCAAAATTATAAGGATGGTATTCACTCGGTTTTGCGGAGTCAATAGGAGTTATTTTACTGTATTGATTAGGATTAAATTGGGTATAAAAAAGCCCCGACATCCTGTCGAGGCTTTCTCATATTTGGTTTCTTGCCATCAACTCCTGTCAATGACCACGTCCTGTGCTTATTATTATTCGGAATGAGACATCCTGTCTCTCTATGATTCATATATTAGGGGATAACCGAATGATCGGATATTCGCAAATCACTTGAATTGATGTACGCTTTTACTTACAACAGCACCTTTTACAGAACTTCTTTCAATGATTGCTCATGACGTTTGACCGAGCTGGCATAACGTTGTGCTTGTTGACGCATATACGGACTTCTCCTATAGCCTGTTGGCCCGACATTGTAATAACCAAGTGCTTTTGCCCAATCTCCTGTCGATTGATAGTAATTCGCTAAGATATAAGCACCGCAATTAATATTGACGTGTTCATCATATAAATCGCCTGGGCAAAATTGTTGCCAGAACTTTGGGCGAACTTGAGTTAAACCGACGGCATCTGCTGAAGAGCGTGCATAAGTTCTATAGCTAGATTCTTGACGAATCACAGCTGCCAATAAATGCGGTGAAATGTTATGACGTTCAGCTGTTTGCAGGATAATCGGTGCAACCCGATTGGCTGTGGTTGGAGGCACTGAAAAGGCAGTCTGAATACCTGAAGATAATTTCTGGGAGTGATTCACTGTAGGTGCTTTGGTTGTGGTACACGCGACAGTGAGGCAAGTACTTAAAAAAATGAGGCTCAATTTAGCAAAAGTAATGTGAAAGCGAGAAAAAGAAAATTTGTTGTAAATTATCATCGTTGAAAAGTTTGACCATCATATATAAAAACATGCGGATGGTAGGTAGGGAATTGCACCGAGTCAATGCTAACTGTTTGGGTAAATCGTTTGCTTTTATATACTAAGCTTAATTCGAGAGCCATAAAAAAGCCCCGACATCCTGTCGAGGCTTTCTCATATGAGGTTTGTTGCCGTCAACTCCTGTCAACGACCACATCCTGTCTCTCTATGTTTAATAGAGTAAGTCATACACGCTGCATTGTATATTCACCAAAGACCGCAGTAGTTATACGTTTTCACCTACATCGCTTACCAAAGCTAAATTTATGGTGATTAACGTTTTTTCAGGATAAAGCCCACCAACCTTTGTGCAATTGGTGCGCAGATCAATACACTTGGAAATGCAAACATCCACGCCACAATCCATGCTGACATCCACATTGAAAAGAAGTGATCGATAAAGCCAACTGCTTTTAAAGTGGTAATACCTGAGATCAAAAATGACATCATGCAGGATAGGATAAGTGGAAATAAAAGACTTGCCGCCTTCACGTGATCATCACTCCTTGATATGCACTTAAACTCAATGCAAAATTTTGTCCAAATAGTTGAGCCGTTTTAATATCGCCAAATAGAAAGGCATTGGCTGCACTGGCATGCTCAGCTTGTGCCATTAATCCAGACCAAGAACCTAGGCGGTTGGCAGCCTGTGTATCAGGGATGCCTTGATGCTGCTCTGGCAGGATCGGATTGCCCACCCATATCATACCGTGTTGCATACAAAAGGTGAAAAGTGAAATGAGTGTAGATTGTTTATCGCCTGCTGGTAGAGAGGAAACGGTAAAACCTGCGGCGAATTTGCCTTTGAAATTTTGCTTTTTCCAAAGTGGGCCAGTGGCGTCCATCAATTGCTTTAAGGTGCCTGAAACCCCACCTAAATAGGTTGGTGTACCCCAGATTAAACCATCATATTGAATCAATAATTCTGGCTGAGAGATCAGCTGTTCTGCTGTAAATAAATCGATTTTTATATCTTTGACCTGTGCTGCACCAACCTGAATTTGCTGTGCGATAAATTGGGTATGCCCTTGGCGGCTATGATAAATAATGGCAATAGATTTCATGGTTCATCCTTATTGAAAGCGTTGCAGTAATTGAGCAGTAAGATATAAACCACAGCCAAATAGACTGTGATTGATCAAGCTTCGAAGGCAGTTCATCAGCGGTTTTGATGTTTTGGTTGAGGCAAAGCCTGCACCCATGGCTGGCTGCATAATGAAAAATGGAATTAGTACGGTAATCAGTCCAAAACTGAAGGCAGGCAAAAATTGGGGTTGTAATAACCATGCATCGCCCACGACCCAAATAAACCCGAATGCAAATAAGATTCCCACGCTGTAATGTGCAATCCAGCCTAAGCGGAATTCATATTGAATGGTTGGACTTTGTGCAATCGATGTATGTAAAACCCGACCCCGAAAAATCCAACCGACCCAACGGCCAAGCAGAGCAAAATTGAGTGTTGGGATATTGAATTGTTTTAAGATAAATACCCAAATATCCATAATGAATGTTGCGCCCACACCTAAACAGAAGGTATGGAATAGCAGTTCAAACGTTTTCATTTTTCCACCTTGATCTTCTCTGTACAAAACGTGATAAATTTATTGTGCAAGTTCAAGTCAACTTGAAGTCAAGAGGTATTTATGGATATTGCTGAAGTTGCTAAACGAGCCAATGTCGCCACATCAACGCTACGGTTTTATGAAGAGAAAGGTTTAATTCAATCGATTGGTCGGCATGGCTTACGTCGACAGTATGCCAAGCAGGTATTGGATCAATTGGCATTGATTGCATTGGGGCGTGCGGCTGGCTTTTCTTTAGATGAAATTGCGCATATGTTTGGGCAAGATGGTCGACCTGAGTTGGATCGTAAGATGCTGAATGACAAGGCAGAACAACTGGAACAGATGACACGACGCTTGCACTTTATCAGCGAAGGACTGAGACATGCGGCAGTGTGCCCCGCAGACAACCATATGCAGTGTCCGACTTTTCAGAATTTTTTAAAGGCTGCAATTGCTGGAGAATATTCACCGACTAAACTGTAGCCGTACAGCGTGAAATGAAAGTTCCTTAATTCATGGCTGGCATCCCTCTGTTACGTTGTCATTTTCCCGCCACAAAGATTTCACGTTATTGCAGTAAAAGCGTCATCAAAGCTTGTTTAAATGTGCATAATTTTTTACCAAATGTATAAAACCATGAACAAGAAAACTGTATTGGCGCTTTTCTGCTGTGCCGCTTTAGGTTTAACTGCCTGTAATGATGACAATAATCAAGATCAGATTTCATCGACAGACAAAGTGACAGAACCTACCTTGGTTTCTTTTGCCAAATTACCCGTAGCAACATATGCGGCAGGGCCTGACTCAGGTAAAGCCGTCAGTGGCGCGAATGGCATTTATCCGCCATTTAAAGGGCAACCTGTACAAGGCTTTTCTGCCGCTTTAAAAAATGATGATGGCAGTTATATGGCGATGGCTGATAATGGCTTTGGTACACAAGACAATTCAGCGGATTTCTTATTACGCATTTATAAAATCAAAGCCGATTTTAGAACCAAAACCAAAGGCACTGGGCAGGTCACTGTGCAAAGCTTTATTCAGTTACGTGATCCGAACAAACGTATTCCTTTCGAGATTGTGAATGGCAATACCGCAGAACGTTTATTGACGGGAGCTGATTTTGATCCTGAATCGATGCAACGTGCGCCAGATGGTACGTATTGGATTGGCGATGAATTTGGTCCATTCTTACTGCATTTTTCCGCAGAAGGGGTGTTAATCGATGCGCCGATTGCCTTGCCGAATCCATTTAATCCAGCTCAAGAATTACGTTCGCCACAAAATCAGTTAAACAAAGCCAATATTAATTATGTTGAGCCTTTGGTTGGGCGTAGTAGTGGCTTCGAAGGGATGGCGATTTCTCCAGATGGTAAGTATTTATATCCGTTACTGGAAAAGCCACTCGTCAATGACGCGACGGGAAGACTGCTAATTTCTCAGTTTGATCTCCAGAAAAAAGCCTATACAGGGCTCTATTATTGGTTTGTACTTGACAGTAAAGCCACCAATATCGGAGATTTTCAGCTATTTAATGATAAAGAAGGCATTATCATTGAACGGGATGTCAGCCAAAATAATCTTGGAGGACATAAGAAACTGATTCGAATTAAGTTCAATGAGCCGAAGCAAGTGGTAGCACGCGAAAACTTGGTCGATTTAATCAAAATTGCCAATCCAAATGGGTTATACGGCACCGCAAGAGATGGGGATATTGGAACGGGCAATGTATTTTCCTTCCCATTTGAAACCATTGAAGATGTGATTATTGAAAATGGCACAACGCTCACCGTGCTGAATGACAATAATTTCCCAGGTTCATCGGGTCGAAATGCGAAACTTGCCGATGATAACGAGATCATCCAAATTCGCTTACCCAAAGCATTATTTTAAACTTTAGGTAAAAAATGGCCGAAATGATCATTCCTCATTTCGGTCGAAGGCGTATACTGATTGGACATAAGGAGTTCCAATGTCTGAGTCAGCTGTACGTCCAACCCATATTGAATATGGTTCGAAATCGTTTACTGCGATTTTATGGTCATTGTTCTTTGCTGGTTTTGCGTCATTTTCATCTTTGTACTGCGTACAGCCAATGATGCCGATTTTTGCAGAATTCTTTCACGTCACACCCACACATAGCAGCTTTCCCTTATCATTTTCCACTATTGCACTGGCAATAGGTCTATTGTTCACAGGCTTTATTTCTGATCGCTTTGGCCGTAAACCGATTATGGTATTTGCCTTGTTTCTGGTGTCGATCTTACTGCTGATCAGTGCCTCTTTTCCGATTTGGGAAGTCTTCCTGAGTACCCGTGTTTTGATCGGTTTAGCCGTGAGTGGCGTTGCAGCTGTGGCCATGACTTATATTGGAGAAGAAATTGCACAGCAAGATATTGGCTTTGCAATGGGGTTGTATATCTCTGGCACAGCCATTGGGGGAATGGGCGGACGTTTGATTGCTGGGGTCTTGGTTGACTTTATTTCTTGGCAAGCAGCAACTTATGCGATTGGATTGCTGAATTTTATTATTGCCTGCTTATTCTATTTATTACTGCCAAAGTCTCAACATTTTAAGCCTTATCCATTTCGATTCTCCCGTTTTAAAGCTGCTTTTGAGCAAAATCTAAAAGATCCTAAATTGCGGATCCTGTTTGCTCAAGGCTTTATTTTGATGGGTTGCTTGGTGACGGTGTTCAACTACATCAGCTACCACCTATTAGAAGCACCTTTTCACTTATCGCAAACATGGATTGGTTTAGTTTCAATTGCTTATTTGGCAGGGATCTATAGTTCTCCCAAAGCTGCACAGTGGAGCTTTAAATATGGTCGAGATAAAGTGCTGCCAGTGCTGTTACTGACCATGATGCTTGGCTTATTAATTACTTTAATTCCATCTCTTTGGACGATTTTACTTGGCTTAATTATTTTTACTTTTTCATTTTTTGCCGCCCACTCAACAGCCAGCAGTTGGGTATCGGTGCAAGCTGTACAATATCGTGCGGTCGCTTCTTCTCTTTATTTATTTTGCTATTACATTGGCTCAAGTTTACTGGGGAGTAGTGCGGGTTTGGTTTGGGAAAACTTTGGTTGGGGCGGTATCAATTTAATGGTGGCGGTGGTGTTAGCCTTTGGGTTAGTCTTGGCGTTGCGGTTGAGGTTTTTTTCGATGCGCTAATCGGATTAACTTTGCTTTTTATGGATGATGCTTTAGAGTTTTATTTAATAAATCAAAAATTAAAGTATTAGAATGACAAGGGTTAAACAGATCTGGATTGTGTTCCTGATCATTATTTCGTTAATAATCAGTTTTGCTATGGGTGTTTTAACCACGGGCTTTAGTGCTTGGTTTACACCCCTAGTTAGCATGCAAATTTCAAATCAAAGTGGGCAAACGATTAGTGTGTTGAAGCTACATGTGCAAACAACAGGTGTGCAGCATGAAATCTTTTTTCAGCCACTCGAAAATAACAAGACCATCGCAACCCAGTTTTTTGTACAAGGCGAGGGGGGGTATCGGCTAGAAGCAACTTTGGCGAATGGTCAAATCGTTTCTGGAGGTAACGGCTATATTGAGTCGGGTTATACGGTCAAAGAAGTGATTCGATCAAATGGAATAACCAGTACTGCTTCCTATTAGTTAAAACTTCAGTTTGAGGCTCATATTTATATTTTGTTTAAACTTTATACAAATTATTTGTTATCTCCTTGTTCTTGAATATTTTATAAACAGGGAAAATGAATGAAATTCATGTTAAAATGATCGGCTTTCATCTTTAGATGTCTCTCCTCCATCTGCTAGCCGAGATTCGCAAGCTATGTCTACTGCCTATACCATGCAGACCGCGCCAAAAGCGCTGTTTGATTACGACAAATATTGGGCGTCGTGTTTTGAACCCGCACCATTTTTGCCGATGTCACGAGAAGAAATGGATCTGCTCGGCTGGGATGCGTGTGACTTTATCTTGGTTTGTGGTGATGCCTATATTGACCATCCGTCATTTGTATCGGGTGTGATTGGGCGTGTGCTTGAAGCACAAGGCTTCCGTGTCGGAATCATTGCACAGCCAGATTGGACCAATGCAGAGAGCTTCCGCGTTTTAGGTAAACCAACTATCGCATGGGGCGTGACCGCAGGCAATATGGATTCAATGATCAACCGTTATACGGCAGATCGTAAAATCCGTTCTGATGATGCATATTCACCTAATAATGAAGCAAACAAGCGTCCAGATCGTGCAGCAACAGTGTATTGCCAACGTTGTCGTGAGGCTTTCCCTGATGTACCCGTTTTGCTCGGTGGGATTGAAGGCAGCTTACGTCGTATCGCACATTATGATTATTGGTCTGACAAAGTACGTCGTTCAATTTTGATGGATTCAAAGGCTGATTTATTGATGTATGGTAATGGTGAGCGTGCCATTATTGACGTGATGCATCGTTTAGCCAAAGGTGAAAAAGTTCACGAGATTACTGATGTTCGTGGCACTGCATTTATTATCAATAAACATAATAAAAAATCGAAAGCAAAATTCGTTGAAATCGCCAGTAACGATGTCGATACCATCGGGCGTGTTGATCAGATCATCAACCCTTATGTGATGACTGAAGATATTGATGGCTGTGAAGTTGAAAAAGAAAAAGGCAACTCACTGGCACAATATCAGAACTTTCAGAAAGAATTCGTTGCCAATCCGATCGTACGTGAAGGCGACAATTTAGATCCAGATACGCAGATCGTACAGCTTAAACCTGCGCCATCGAAAGCGATTAAACATAAATTACCACCACGTGAACTGGCCGTGATCCGTTTGCCTTCTTATGAAGAAGTGGCCAATGATCAGGTTCTATATGCGCACGCCAACCGTATTTTGCATCTCGAAACCAATCCGGGTAATGCCCGTGCATTGGTACAACGTCATGGTGAGCGTGATGTCTGGATCAATCCACCGCCAATTCCTTTAACCACTGAGGAAATGGACTACGTTTTTGATTTGCCTTATGCACGTTTACCGCACCCCGCTTATGGCAATGCGCGTTTCCCTGCATTTGATATGATCAAGTTCTCTGTCAATATCATGCGTGGTTGTTTTGGTGGCTGTACTTTCTGTTCGATTACTGAACACGAAGGACGCATTATCCAAAACCGTTCGGAAGATTCAATTTTACGTGAAATTGAAAAGATTCGTGATACAGCACCAAACTTCACAGGCATTATTTCAGACTTAGGTGGGCCAACAGCAAACATGTACCGTTTGCATTGCCAAGACCCTGAAATTGAAAAGAATTGCCGTAAACCGTCTTGTGTTTACCCTGGGGTGTGTCAAAACCTGCATACGGACCATGCCCCTTTGGTTCAGCTTTATCGTAAAGCGCGTGAAATCAAAGGCGTGAAGAAAATTTTGATTGGTTCTGGTCTACGTTATGACCTTGCGGTATTAAACCCTGAATATGTCAAAGAACTGGTTCAGCACCATGTCGGTGGTTATCTGAAAATTGCGCCTGAGCATACCGAAAACGGCCCATTATCGAAGATGATGAAACCAGGCATCGGAACTTATGACCGCTTTAAACAAATGTTTGAGCGTTTCAGTAAGGAAGCGGGTAAGGAACAATATCTAATCCCATACTTCATTGCTGCACATCCGGGTACCACGGATTATGACATGATGAATTTGGCGATTTGGTTGAAAAAGAATGGTTTCCGTGCCGATCAGGTTCAGACTTTCTATCCATCACCAATGGCAACCGCGACCACAATGTATTACTCAGGCAAAAACCCATTGTCTAAGGTGGCGCGTTATACGGAAAATGTGGATATCGTTAAAGGTGAAAAGCGTCGTCGTTTGCATAAAGCGTTCTTGCGTTACCATGATCCAAACAACTGGCCTTTATTACGCGAAGCCTTGAAAGAAATGGGGCGTGTAGATTTAATCGGAAATTCAAAGCAGCATTTGATTCCAACCTATCAGCCACAAGGTACTGCTGAAGGTGAATATAAATCGGCGCGTAAAAAGAATTCCTCTGTTGCAGGAGATTCGGCAAAACGTGGTCAAGGACAATCTCGCCCACAGTCTGGTCAGAAACATCCACAGAAAGGTCAGCTGCTCACGCAACATACAGGTTTACCACCGCGTGAAACTGGCGAGAAAAGACCATTTTCAGGCAAACCCAAGTCGAAAGCCAAAGCATCTCGTTAATGAGCTGTTGAAGAAGGCATGGTGAATTCACCATGCTTTTTTTTATTTACAAATAATCGACTGCTCACAAATTAACCGTAAAACTATAAGTCATAGAAACATAAACTGACAATAACGACTTGAATATTGGGTGTGTAATGATTATAAATAAAGAGCAGAGGGCTGTTACGACTTTGGTCGTCTAGGAAAACACGATTAAAAAACTTAAGTTTGCACTGCAAAATGACTTTGCTATCGCTGTTATTGATTAAAAAAATTGGCATAAAGCCAAAATGATTATAAAAAATCTAAAGGGATTGGTTAGAAATGTATTATTTTATAACAATAGTTGGGTTGCTGTTGATCACAGCACTTGCGCTTCGCCGCCTACAACAAAACAGGCGTCAGGATAGTCCACTCAAACGCCGTGGTATTTTGAATATCGCAGAACAGATTACACTCATGCGTTTACAGGCTGTTTTACCGCGTCATACCGTGTTGGCACATGTTTCTTTTGATGCACTTTTGACCACAAAATTCGCACATACACGTCGTAAATATCAGGGTTTGGTTGCTGATTTTGTGGTTTTAGATCAACAGCATCAAGTGCTTGCGATTATCGAAATTGCCGACGAATCTTATGTGAACCGCCTACATCAAAAGCACTATCAAGACAGTTTACTTGAGCTGGCGGGCTATCGAGTATTGCGTTATAGCAGTATTCCAACAGAGCAAGAGCTCAGAGAAGATTTAGTACCTGATCTGTTTGAATCCGCGAAGGTCTCAACCGCTTCCACCACAACATCAATGCCAATTGCGAAAGCGGATCGAATGATGAAATATAATGAATTTGCGGTGAAATCCTATTAAGGAAGAACCGCTGTTACTGTCATTTCAACGAACACATCAGGTGCATAAAGTTTAGATTCGACACAGGTCCGTGCTGGGGGATGTCCCTCAGCAATCCACGCATCCCATACTGCATTCATAGCTGTATAATCTTTTTCAATATCTTTTAAGAAGATAATGACAGATAAAATATGAGTTTTATCTGTGCCTGCTTCTGCGAGCAAGCGATCAATATTGTCTAGTGTTTGTTGGGTCTGTGCACTCACATCGACACTCGTATCATCTGCTAATTGACCAGCTAAATGAACAAGATTTCCTGAAATTGCGACTTCGCAATAACGTGAAGTGACATGAAGTCGTTGCACAGACATAGTAACTACCTAATCGAAAATTGTGTTTAGGATTGTACTTGATGCGATTCAGCCGCAGTGTAATTTTGTATAAATCAGGCTAAAAAAGTTTCTATTTCCATTAAATTGCGTTGTTGAAAAAATAAGATGCAGCGTAACTGTGGACAAATAATGATATTGCCTAGATTAAGAAATTGAATTTTAGCTTGGCGTAATTGATTTAAGCATGTGGCAATTGAACTATGAGCAGGGCAAAGTTGTTTCATCTGGCTCAATGTCGAATGGTTGGTCTGATACATTTTTTATTCCTCGTCG
The DNA here is from genome assembly GCF_022549545.1 of Acinetobacter sp. ANC 3882. Lineage (NCBI taxonomy): Bacteria > Pseudomonadati > Pseudomonadota > Gammaproteobacteria > Moraxellales > Moraxellaceae > Acinetobacter > Acinetobacter sp. ANC 3882. The sequence continues at coordinate 13,495 of NZ_JAKZGB010000013.1, forward strand.
ATTTTATAAAAGGGGCGAAGATAAGCTTTCGCCCAAACACCGTTTAGACGCTTTGTTGTTCGGATTGATACCAATTGACATGACGGGTGATGAACATGACACAGCCAATTAGAATGAAGGAGAGGATGGAACCAAATAGGAAAGTTTTGCCGCTGGATTGCAGTAACAGATACATCATGCCGTATAGTACCCCCAGCAAAATACCGAAGAAGAGAGCAGCTTTCATGCCCTTCACAACAAAGTATAAATACCAAGTGATGAGACCGACACAGGCACCTGCCGCGACCAGATAAGCCAGAGAAAAGGCATAGTATTCACTGATTGAAAGCAATAGAACGAAGAATACACCTTGTGCCATGGCGACGAGTGCATATTGAACGGGATGAATTTTGAGCTGCTTTAAAACTTCAAACAGGAAGAAGCAACCAAAAGTAATAATGATCACCATGATGCCATATTTGATGGCACGATCGGTTTGGGTATAAATATTGACAGGTTCTAAGAATTGAGTCGAAATACCTGAAATATTTGAGGGTGTATTCGTATCATAAGCCGCGCCTGTTGGGACATTCTGTGGGTTGAGGGTTTGATAAAAACATTGGCTATTTTCACACAGTGACACACTTTCTAAATTACGTTTACCAAGCGCAATATTCTTCCAGTTGGCTTGGAATTGCTGTTTGGCGCTGGACTTTTTAAACGGTAAGCTTTGCCCATCGTATTTAACATCACCCCAGTTGCCCTTGGCTTGATAGGTCATTTCATAGCTGGTTGGAATAAAACTAAACTCACTGAGACCTTCAAGATCAAACTGCAAGCCAAATTTAAAACCCTGCTGGAACTTTTGAATCAGCTCAGGATATTGTTTTGCGCTAATATGCATGATGTCAAAACCACGTTGTCCTTGGCTTTGCTCGGAAAAATCAAACTTATAGGCTTTACCATCAATATTGAATATTGGTTTGGCATTCAACCCTCGTGCATCTTGAATCGGGAAAATAATTTCAGCCTGTTCCCACAGATAATCACGTTTTGCCTCATTATCGACAGCTTTAAATAGGCCTTTGCCTGACATCGAATTTTGATAGCTGATGGCTTTATAAATATTGCGTTTATAGGTACTGTCTGACACCTTAAATTGTGCTGTCCAATCTGTTGTTTCTGCACCTAAAGCGACGAAAAGGGTTTGAGTACATTGGTAGGTTTTCTTCTGTTCGTCGGTGCACGTCGTTTGAACTTGATAGGGAAGTTTTAAATAAGGCGCGACGATTTGTTGTGGGCGAATTTGTTCATTGGCAATGTCATGAATGACTTGTTGTTGATAGCTTTGTCGTTCAGTGACTAAACTTGAAATAAAGAATAGACCAATATAAAAAATCAAAATCAGGAACAAAATGGCTCCGATTTTGAGACTAATAAAATTGCGGCGCATGAGGTGTTCTCTGGTCGTTGGGATGTGACCAGTATCTCTAGGTGATATGCAGTTCGAATGAGTTCGGTTTGAAGCTTAAGTGAAGTTTGTGTGAAGTCTAAGCGTGACCAATACACCTGAATGATGGAATGCCAAGAAATCGAGGCGATTTGCTTCAATATTCTGAATGTTAATCTCCCCTTGATGTTGTTGAATAATTTGCTTCACGATACTCAGGCCAATACCTGTACTGCGTTGTTGATTGTGCGGACGCGGTAAGGAAAAATAAGTTTCAAAGACACGAGCTAAGGCATATTCAGGAATTGCATCGCCTTCATTAAAAAATAACAAGCTGATGTTCTGATAAGAAATATCTTGCTGTAATTGTATGGCGATCTGACCATCAAGCGGACAAAAATCTCTGGCATTGTCGAGTAAATTATTCACCGCCTGTTTGAGCCAAAAGGGGTCTGCATATACAGTACATTGCTGAGCAAGATCAAGGTGGAGCTGAATGTGTTTGAGCTGTAATGCGCTGTGTTGCTGCTGGATGCATTGCTGAATCAGTGTATTCAGATCGAGGGTTTGAAACTCTAGAGTATGCTGATTTTTTTCGAGTCGTGTTAACAGCAACATACGTTCAATCAGAGATTGCAAACGCTGGCTTTGCTGAACAATATGCGTCGCGAATTGTTGCTGATCTGCAAGTGGTAAATCATCTTGTAACAGCTCGGCACTGGCCTGAATAGCGGTGAGTGGACTTTTTAGTTCATGCGTAAGTGTATTGACATAATGCTCGACATAGCCACGATCTTCCAGTTTTTCTCGCATCTCGCTCAAGGCTTGGGTCACTTGATTAAGCTCTTTGGCAGAATAAAAGAAAGGGGCCTGATTCACGGGTGCCAATGCCTGTGCATAACGTCGTACTTTATCAATACTGTGTCTAAGCCAATATGCAACCATACTGGCAAGTAACAGGCTCAGCGCGGCAATCCACAAAGCTTGGTAAATCAATTGTTGTTCGGCGCGTTCGATATAAGGTTGTACCGATTGATTTGGCTTACCGATACTAACCACACCGAGTAATTGTTGCTGATAAATTATCGGGGCAGCAATATGCATCACGCTACTGTTACGATCATAAGGATTGGTTGCGGTCGAACGTGCGCCGTATTTTCCTTGTAGCGTCAAATAGACATCATTCCATTTGGAATAGTCTTGTCCCACAGCCTCACCCTCAGAATCATAAATGACGATACCGTTTCGGTCAGTGATATATAGCTGCTGATTGATTTGTTCTTTTCTATGCTGCCAAATCGTGGCATTGAGTTGGCGTGATAAAGCAGCCTGAATTTTTTGATCGAATTCTGGGGTATCGACTTGGTGCTGATAGACATCTTCTGCAATTAATTGCGCAATGATATTGGCATTTTCAGCAAGTGTATCTTCAACCACTTGTCGTACATTGGGTTTTACTTGCTGAGTGAGGGTATATGCGATAAAGCCTAAGCTGAGCACGACCACTAAGCTAAAGAAAAACCAGATACGGACGAAGATTGACATGGCTTAGCTCAATTTCACTAAACTATAGCCAAAACCACGATGGGTTCGAATCGGATCATCATTTGGGGTAACTTGTTTGAGTTTCTGTCTTAAACTTTTGATATGAGTATCGACCGTACGCTCTAAGCTATGCTCTGGATGTTCCCAAATATGATCCATCAGCTGTTGGCGACTAAACACCTGTTCAGGATGCTGAATCAGTAAAAATAACAAGCGGTATTCATAGCGAGTCAGTTGTAGTGCTTGTTGATGATAATGAATCTGCAAAGACTGTGGGTTGCATGACCATGTTGAGGATTGCAAAATGACTTCTGTTTCAGGGAGTCGCGGCACTGCTACCACAGGCTGAGTTGACGCTTCCATTCTGCGCCAAATGGCTTTAATTCTCGCCACAATTTCACGTGCGCTGAAGGGTTTACTGCAATAATCATCTGCACCAATTTCGAGTCCTACCACCCGATCAATTTCGTCATCTCTTGCGGTTAAGAATAGCAATGGGGTGTGGTATTTTTGGCGCAGTTGTTTACAAACTTCAAAGCCATTCAGGTCAGGTAGTCCTACATCAAGAATAATAAAATCAAAGGTTTGTTGTGTCAGGAACTGTAGTGCTTGAGTGCCTGTATTGGCCCAACTGACAGACCAGCCTTCACGCTCAAGCGCATAACGCAGTGGCAGTACGATTGCAGCTTCATCTTCAACACAGAGAATTTGTTTTTGCTTCATAAGACCGTTGTAATGCGCAATATTCTAATTTTATGCAGTTAGTTTAACTGAAGTCTTGGCGGAGAGAAGGATTAAATTCAGAATTTTTATAACGAGGAAAAATTGATAAATCACACTTGAAGTGCCCTGTAATATTCGGATTTGATCGTCACGCCAACCACAGGAGCAGATGCTAAAAGTGAGGATTTCTTTAGCAAAGCAAGCAACATGGATAATGTTACTGCGTTGCTTAGAGTACTGAAAACTGCATAAAAAGCAAACATAAATTTTGGTAAGACGCATGCTTTTGTTTAAAAAAACAGCATTACCATAAAGAAAGTTGAGATTCTTCTTGGAGTGGCTGTAACTGATAAACGCCAACACCAATCAGGCGAAATTGGAAATCTGGGTCAATATGCATTTCATCGAGCAGTTGTAAAACTACTTGTCCCAAATCCTGTTGAGATTGTAAGGCTTGCTTAAAGCTCTTGCTATGCTGTAACACCTGAAAATTTTTGAGTTTCAGTTTTACATTGACACCACGTGCGCTGAGCTGTTTTTTGTTCAAGCTTCGCCACACTTGCTCGGCCAAAGGCTGCCAAGCATGGCTGCACTGAACGAGTGTGTAATCATCATCAAAGGTGATCTCTTTGGAGATTTGTTGGCGTTCTCTTTCTGCTTTTACGGGACGATGATCAATTCCCTGAGCATATTGATAAAGTTGTTTGCCGTATTTACCAAAATGATGGATCAGCACATTTTCTTCGATTTTTTGTAGATCACCCAAGGTATGCAGATTCAGTTGATTGAGTCGTTCTTGAGTGACTTTTCCAACCCCCGGAATTTTATTCAGGGCCAAATCTTGGATAAAGCGGAGTACTTGATTGGGTTTAATTACAAATAAGCCATTGGGTTTGTTCCAGTCCGATGCAATTTTTGCCAAAAACTTATTCGGTGCGACACCTGCAGATGCAGTGAGCCCCGTTACTGCAAAAATATCAGCACGGATTTGCGCCGCGACTTCAGTGGCACTGGCAATATTTTTCAAATTTTCAGTGACATCGAGATAAGCTTCATCTAAAGACAGTGGCTCGATTAAAGGGGTGTACTGCTGAAAAATCTGATGGATTTGAGTTGAGACTTGACGATATTTCTCAAAATTCGGTTCTATCACCACCACTTGTGGACACAGTTTTTTGGCTTGTCCCATCGACATCGCGGAACGGAGTCCAAAGACACGGGCTGGGTAGGATGCGGCGGCAATCACTGCCCGAGGATGATGTGAGGACACCACCACAGGCAAATCTTTTAGATCAGGGCGATCTTTCAGTTCAACTGAAGCATAAAAGGCATCCATGTCGATATGGATGATTTTGCGTAGTTCATTTGGCATCGTCAATGCCTTGTTCTTTCAAAAAAATCCGCCATTGTTTTGGCGATTCGGCGTAGACATTTAAATCCACAGCTTTAGGAATACCCGCGATTTTACCTTGGCTGCTGTGCTGCCAAAATAACCATTGGCGACCATCTTTGAGCTCAGGTTTACCGTCATAGTCCCTGACCCATAATGGAGTGTTGTTGAAATTACCCATCAATACAATGTGATAGAAACTTTTAGAAATATAGAAAATAGGCTGTTTGCCATAATGCTTTTGCAATTGATCATGCATGAGCTGAATTTCTTTGAGTAGCTGCTCTTTGGTATAGGCATTAATGCAGTTGCTGTCGTATTCAAGGTCGATCACAGGAGGGAGGGCATCTGCTTTCTTTGGCACTGTTGCAATAAAATTTTCGGCTTGGATGGCCCCATCACGACACAAACGATAGAAATGATAAGCACCAACATGCAAGCCTTGCTCGCGCGCTTTTAACCAATTCTGTTGAAAGTTCCGATCTTTGAAGTCACCGCCTTCAGTGGCTTTGAGATACACAAATTGATATTGCAGGGGGGAGATTTTTTCCCAATTAATCTCACCTTGATGATGTGAAACGTCAAAGCCGCGGATGGAGTAATCTTGAGCGGCGGCTTTTTGCTGGTAAAACAAACCGAAGTAACTGACGATACCCAGCATGACGGCTAAGCCGATACTGGCATAGGTCGGGTAATATTTAGCGTGGGGCAGTTTCGCAGATTTTTTTACCATATCATTCGTATTATGCGATGTCTAAGCGAGTGTCAGATTTACAGTATTGATCATGGATAGATTGTACTCTTTTCGCCTTGGCATGAATGGTCTGACTACCCAATTGTGCCACAAATTTACACGACGCATAATTCTCAGCGCGTTTTTGATAATCCAAAACCCAATTTTCTCGTATGGCTAAACGTTCCTCACTGACTGGCCAAACACCTAGACGTAACCGATTGACCCCAATTCGCCAAGGTTTCGGGCTGATTCGGGCGCGAAAACAATTCTGGTTTTTACACATCCGCACATAATTTGGATCGGCTTTGATGGCATTAAACAGAGATTGAGCCTCATCACTATGAGGATCAAATGTTTGGTGCATCACCAAAACCCGATAGCCTTTTGGGGTGAGATAAACGCGTAAATGCCATGTGGGATGCTGTTTAGAAAAATTCTGAATGGATGCCAAGGCTCGTTGCTCAGGTGTTCCCCCTAACTTGCTGTACAGATCAAACAGGATCTTTGTCACCAGACCTGTCAATAAGAAGGACAGTATGCATCCAACGCCGAGGACAATCCATGACGCCGTATAAATGGCACTAGCGACTGAGATGAGTAGCAACAATAAAAATGCGGCAAGACGTAACTTAAAAGGAGGCGTGTATTCAAAATCAATATCTGCAAATATTACATCTGGCGTGTTTAAACATAATGCGCCATAAGCGTTTCGAGTGATCACCACCTCGTCTTGCTGAGCAATAATTTGCTCGCGTATAGGTACACCTTCAGCGCCATTATAAGGGACTTTATGATCAATTCTGCGAATGTTTTCGCCTGCCTTAATCCTTTCAATCGCTTCGGCAACACGCTGTTCAGCATGTGTCTGTGCAGCTTCTAGACTTTGATCTGACCAGCCAAAACGTTTGATGGTGTATTGACGTCCTGCAATCTTGGTTTTTATTTTAGCCTCGGCCCAATGTTGGGGAACGATCATGTCATTTTTCCTTATTGTTGTCGTTGAGCTCAAAATTTTAAATTTAATCCGTGGTCTCTTTTGGAATCTGCCAAAATACCAATGCGGTAATGATGTTAATACAGCCAAGGGTAATCAAGGTGGCGTGGAAGGCGGTACTGATCGAAGCGGTAGAGAAATGCTGACCAAACAGATTAATCAGTGTGCCTGCCAAAGCAACCCCGATACTCATGGAGAGCATCATAATCATGGATAAAAAGCTATTGCCGCTGCTGGCATCTTGTTGTGGTAAATCTTTGAGCGTTAGGGTATTCATACCCACAAATTGCAGGGAATTGAGTGTTCCAAAGATAAACAGATGCAAGACTTTCAGCCACAGCGGTGTCTCGGCCGTCATCAGCGAAAAACTAGCAATGCACAACCCCACCAAAACGGTATTGGTCAGTAGAAAACGACGATAGCCAACGCGTTGAATCAACGGACGAATAATGGGTTTAGAAAATAATGAGCCCAAGACCATGGGAATCATCATTAACCCTGTAATAAAGGGTTCAAAACCAAAAGCAACTTGCAACATCAATGGCAAGATAAAGGGGATCGCATTACTGCCTAAACGGGCAAAGAAATTCCCCAATACCCCAATCGAGAAAATTTTGTAGCGGAATAAGCGGCCATGAAACAAGGCATTTTGATGACTATGTGCATGGTAGGCATAAGCTACTGCGGCGACCAATCCTGTGATTAATAAACCGAGGCTGACCCAGCGTGAATATTGTGAAGCTGCAATATTTTCAATGCCTAAGGACAAGCCGACCATCGCCACCATCAATAAGATAAAACCACTTAAATCGAAGGCTTTGACTGTAGGTTCTTTTTGGTTTGGCATGACTTTAAAGGTCATGATCATTCCCAAGATTCCCATCGGAATGTTAATTAAAAAAATCCAGTGCCAAGTCGTTACCTCAACCAACCAGCCCCCTAAAGTCGGTCCCATGAGCGGCCCGACCAGCCCAGCAAGGCTCATCAAACTCATGGCGGACAGGAATTGGGAGCGTGGAATCAGCTTTAATAAAGCCAAACGGCCTACAGGCATCAGGAGTGCGCCACCGACACCTTGAATCACGCGGAAAAACAACAGTTGCTCTAGGTTTTGAGACAAGCCGCATCCCAGTGACGCCAAGCTAAAAATCACCATGGAACTGAGATAGATATTCCGAATTCCGAAACGATCTGCCAGCCAGCCACTTAAAGGGATACAGGCTGCAACAGACAGCACATACGCGACAATGACGCCATGCATTTGCAGTGGATTTTCATTGAGTTGCACTGCCATGGCTGGAATCGCAGTATTGACGATAGTGGTGTCCAAGGCCTGCATAAAAAAGCCAATGGAGACCAAGAGCACCAACAATCTAAATTCGGGCTGTACAGCTTGATGGGTTGTCGTTGTCATGGGCCGTGACGGATAAAAAGTCAGTTTTAGTGTAATGCAACTGTGCTTGAAATACAGACTAAAATTGTCAAAGAGTGGTCATGAAACTGACATTAAAGTGTCATCGAATTTGCATCACCCAATACTAAATTAGCCATACAACATAAATTGTATGGAATTTGATCATGAAATTTAAGATTTCAGTTTTATTGGCGGCATTGTTGTCGGTGGGGTTAGTGGCTTGTAATGATGATAATAACAACGTAACACCAACACCTGAGGTCGTAGAGCTGACGCCAGAAACAATTAAGTTGAGCTTGTTGGGGCGCTATGAAACCAATATCTTTGCCAAAAGTGCGGCTGAAATTCCAGCCTATGATGCTGCGACCAAACGTCTATTTGTTGTCAATGCACAGAAGGGTTTGGTTGATGTGCTAGATGCGTCAAAACCTGAAAAACCAGTCCATATTGCTGAGCTATCTGCACGCACTTATTTGGCTAATTCGGAAGTAAATAGTGTTGCGGTAAAAAATGGCATTGTTGCACTTGCAGTCCAAGCTGAGAAGAAAACCGATACAGGGATCGTGGTCTTTTTTAACGCCAAAGATTTAAGTTTTATCAGTAAAGTCAATGTTGGTGCTTTACCCGACATGTTGACCTTTAGCCCAGACGGTAAAACTGTTTTGGTGGCCAATGAAGCTGAGCCAAATGATGATTATTCAGTTGACCCTGAGGGATCTGTCAGCATTATCTATGTCAGTAATATCCAGCAGCCTAAAACCAGTGAGGCAGACTTTAAGGCGTGGAACACACAAAAGGCAGATTTATTGGCTAAAGGAGTACGTATTTTTGGGCCCAATGCAACTGTCGCTCAAGACTTGGAGCCTGAATATATTACTGTTTCTGCGGACAGCAAAACTGCTTGGGTGACACTCCAAGAAAACAATGCGATTGCACGGATTGATATTGCTCAGCAGAAAGTGACCGATATCTATCCATTGGGCTATAAAGATCATGGTCTCGTTGGCAATGAGCTGGATGTTAGTGATAAAGACAAGAAAATTGACATCAAAACATGGGCTGGCTTAGTGGGTATGTATCAACCTGACTCGATTGCCAATTATCAAGCCAATGGTCAAACCTATTTGGTCACAGCCAATGAAGGTGATGCGCGGGCATGGTTAAAGGATTCAGATGCATATTTTGGTGGTGATACAAGCAAAGGCTTTGTGGAAGAAATTCGAGTTAAAGATTTATTTAAGAGCAGTGGCTTTACCAATAAAGTGAAAGATGAGTATCCAGCACACTTGCAGAAAATTGCTGTTGGCGTCAAAGGTGCAAGACTCAATGCCGCAGTATTTGGTTATTGTGGTGCAACGGCAACAGATGCAAAAGAATGCCGTGAAGATAACCAATTAGGTCGTTTAAAAGTGACTTGGACCAAGGGTTACCAAATGCATGCCGATGGTACGCCAAAACTTGATGCAGATGGTTATTTGGTTTATGACAAGCTTTATGCTTATGGTGCACGCTCATTCAGTATCTGGAATACTCAAGGCCAAATGGTCTGGGACTCGGGTAGCGAATTTGAAAAGAAAATAGCCGAACTGTTCCCGAATTACTTTAATACTGATCATGAAGAAGTGGCGTTTGATAAACGAAGCGCTGCGAAGGGCCCAGAACCTGAAGGGGTTACTGTAGGTAGCATTGGCAAGAAAACCTTTGCTTTTATCGGCTTGGAACGGATGAGTGGCGTTATGGTGTATGACATTACCACCCCGAATAAGCCTAAATATATTGAATATTTTACCACGCGTAATTTTGTTGAAACCGATACGGCCAAGCAGGGAGATTTAGGACCTGAAGGGTTAATTTTTGTTGCGGCGAAAGACTCGCCAAATGGCAAGCCTTTATTGGTGGTCGGTAATGAAGTCAGTGGTTCAACAGCGGTATATCAAGTCAATGTGCAGTAAGTGTTAGCCATAAAAAAGCGGATCGATCTGATCCGCTTTTTTATTTCGATGCTTTACACTTCGATATGAGTTGGAGCATTTAAATTTTTAATGACATTTGAAATCTGTTCAGGCGTTTCGCAAATAATCACTTTGGCACGATGCTGCGGTGGCAAGAAACCTTCTTCCACAGCATGATCCAGTTGTGCAATCAATGCATCATAAAAATGGTTCACGTTATAAATAATCATCGGTTTTTGGTGCTGATTGAGCTGTCCCCAAGTGGCAATTTCCAGAATTTCTTCAAATGTACCTAGGCCACCTGGTAGGGCAATAAACGCACTGGCACGTTCAGCCATCAGGGCTTTGCGTTCATGCATGCTACTGACGATATGTAGTTCGGTCAGTTTATGATGAGCAATTTCGTAATCCAGCATGAATTCAGGAATCACGCCGACCACTTCACCACTATGTTCAAGTACGGTATCAGCCACTTGTCCCATCAGACCAATACTGGCTCCGCCATAGACAATACCAAAACCTTGGTTGGCAATATGCTGGGCAAGTTCAATGGCTTTGTCTCGGTAAATCGGCTTGTTACCTGTACGTGAACCGCAATATAACGCAATAAGAGATTGGGTGGTTTTTATGGGAGTAGGAGTAATGCTTCTTGTCTCTGTCATTCTTAATACACTATTCATTCGTTTATTTTCACCTTATCATTTTCACTGTGCTTGTCTAGGCTAAATGAGGTTTGTGACAGTTTTATGCACACTTTACATACAAAGCTATTTTGTAACGCTTAGAAAGAATTTGAAAACATCATCCACATAAAAAGGGTGAATTTCACTGAAATCTTGCCTATACTAAAAATCCTTTTATTAATCTATGTACCTCTATGAGTAGTGGTTGTTGTCGCTCCGCATTGTTCTATTTTCCTAAAAAAAATGTTTTGGCTACTTGTGCCGACCTTTTAAAATCTCAACTTCATAACAATATTGTTGATTTTGCAGAGGAGTCACCTCAATGATTCTGGAATGGATGTCAGATCCTGCTGCTTGGGTTGGCTTAGCCACATTGGTGGTGCTTGAAATTGTACTGGGTATTGATAACCTTGTTTTTATTGCAATTTTGGCAGAGAAACTACCTCCAGAACAACGTAATGCCGCTCGTAGAGTTGGTTTGATTCTCGCCTTACTGATGCGTTTGGGATTGCTTGCGGCAATTGCATGGGTCGTGACATTAACTGAACCACTGTTTCATATTTTTGATCATGCTTTTTCTGGTCGTGACCTGATTTTACTGTTTGGTGGTGTGTTCTTATTATTTAAGGGCACCATGGAACTGCATGAGCGAATTGAGGGTCATCAAACACTGAAAGAAGAAAATCCAGTGCATGCTACTTTCTGGATGGTTATTGTTCAGATTGTAGTTTTGGATGCTGTCTTTTCTTTAGATAGTGTGATTACTGCGGTTGGTATGGTGAAGCATCAAAGTGTAATGATGCTGGCAATGATTATTGCTGTTGGTATCATGCTTTGGGCATCAAAACCACTGATGGACTTTGTCAATAAGCATCCAACTGTGGTGATTCTATGTCTTGGCTTCCTGATGATGATTGGTTTCTCATTGGTGGTTGAAGGCTTTGGTTTCCATATTCCGAAAGGTTATTTGTACGCTGCGATTGGTTTCTCGGTGTTGGTGGAAATGATCAATCAGACGATGCGCCGTAACCAAGAGAAATTGGTCACGACCACTGATTTACGTTATCGCACCGCCTCTGCCGTACTGCGTATGTTGGGCAGTAAAGGCAATGGTAATGAAGACAAAGAAGCAGAAGATGTTTTAGCGACTCAAGCTTATGCCAAAGAAGTCTTTGATGAAGATAATGGGGTATATCACAGTGTCTTGGTCCAAGGGGTATTGGGTTTATCTGAGCGTCCAGTCAAGTCGGTGATGACGCCACGTCCAGAATTGGAATGGTTAGATCTCGATGATGATCCTGCTGAGTTGAAAGAACGTTTAATGGCAATGACCCATTCCCGTTTGATCATTGCGCGGGGTGAGCTAGATAATATTGAAGGTATTGTACTCACCCATAAAGTGTTGAATGAATACATCGAAACAGGTGCGATTGATTTCACTAAGCACTTACGTGAACCTGTGATTGTGCATGAGAATGCGCAAGTGTTGATGGTGATGGAGCAATTACGTCAAGCACCGTTGCAAATGGCGATCGTATTGAACGAATATGGTTCGATTGAAGGGATTGCCACGCCGATTGACATGCTAGAAGCGATTGCAGGTGAATTCCCAGATGAAGACGAATTGGAAGCAACTGCGGAAAGTCTAGATGACGGTTCGATGTTACTAGAAGGTTCAACCGATATTCGCCATGTGTCTTTGTTGTTGGGCAAAGATTTGGTCGATGAAAGCGAAGAATACTCAACATTGTCAGGCTATATCCTGTTCCATTTAGGCCGCTTACCTGAAAATGGTGACATGATTGAAGTCGATGGCTATCGCTTTGAAGTGGTCACCATGGATGGGCACAAAATTGAAAAAGTGCGCATTCTTGCCAAAGAGAAGTCTGTCGAGAAATAACTAAGCTGTATTATTCTGAATAGCCTTGAGTTTGACCGTTGTGATGCAATGGTTTTACTCGGGCTATTTTTATTTGAGAATTCAAAATGATTTTGTCAAAGAATTGTCCTTGCGGACATGGCCCCTATGCTGAATGTTGTCAGCCCTTGCATTTAAAACAACAGGCCGCTCAAAGTGCAGAGCAACTCATGCGCTCGCGTTATAGTGCCTTTGCATTGCAGCAGATTGACTATATTTTGCAAACCACGGCCTTGGGGCAGCAGACTTTGTTGGATCGTGCAGCGATTGCCGATTGGAGTCAATCAAATCAATGGTTGAAACTGGAAGTGGTGCAGCATCAACCCAAGCTGGATAAAACCCATGCTCTGGTTGAGTTTAAGGCACATTATCATGATGGCAAACAAGCACATATTCATCATGAAATTTCACATTTTGTTTTGCATGAGTTGCAATGGTATTTCCTTGATCCGACCTTAGACATGCAGATCACTATGAAACAGCCCTGTATTTGTGGCTCGGGGAAAAAATTTAAACAATGTTGTGCGCAATTCATCTAACTTTGTCTTAGAATAGCGCACACTTTTACGCCTGATTTAGGGATGTAGGCAGATGTTACTCACCGTGATTTATATTATTGCCATTACTGCAGAAGCGATGACAGGTGCATTGTCAGCGGGCCGACGTAGTATGGACTGGTTTGGTGTAGTGCTGATTGCCTGCGTGACGGCTTTAGGCGGTGGTTCAGTGCGCGATGTGCTGCTCGGGCATTATCCTTTGACTTGGGTAAAACATCCTGAATATTTGGTTTTGACCTGTATTGCAGCCTTTGTCACCATCATTATTGCCAAATGGATGCGTCATCTGCGCAACATCTTTTTGGTTCTAGATGCCTTAGGTTTAATTGGTTTCACCATCATTGGTTGTCAGATTGCCTTGTCGATGGGACATGGTTTTGTGGTGTCTGCGGTGGCAGGGGTCTTAACAGGCGTGTCGGGTGGTATTCTGCGCGATATTCTGTGTAATGATGTGCCTTTGGTGTTCCGTCGTGAGTTGTATGCCAGTATTTCCTTCGTTGCCGTGATTTGTTACTGGGTGTGTTTAGAAGTTGGCTTGCCACATGATCTTACTGTGATTTTTACCTTGGTATTCGGTTTTACCTTACGTTTAATCGCGATTTATTTTGGTCTGGAAATGCCGAAATTTATTTATAAGGAAGATGATGCAGAATCTGCTTCCTCCACCGATGAGCATTGATTGGAAAGCATGCCTGCAATTTATTTTATTGAAGGTTTTTAATGCCTTCTAAGAATTATTTATCTTAAATATGATAGCTTTTATACGATTATTAAATTAAAAATGAATCTTTTATCTGTGCAAGAAATGACTCCCGAAGTTATGGAGTTAGATGTAAGTGAACAAATAAAAACAGGACTTAATTATTGTCTAGGGCGCAATGGAGCCGTTCAGAATCTCTTGTTGGGTCGAAATTGGTTATGGATTGCGGCTACCTATAATCAGTCACTTGTTGCTGAATATAATTGGGCTTCAACTTGGATGGCGCAACCCATCTATAATGAAAATGACATGATTTATATTGAAGAGCTTGAGGAACTTGCTGAACAAGGTAATGCTGCGGCTTTATATTTGTTAGGTGTTTACCATTCAGGTTCTAATGAAGATGAACATTTGGATATTGATCTTGCATTAAAATATTATGAGAAAGCCGTACAGCAGCAGTTTCCGCCTGCTATTAATAATCTTGCAGATAAATATGAAAATGGTACTGGCGTTGCAAAAAATCTAAAAATAGCCTTTGAGTTTTATTCTGCCGCTGCTAATCATGCAATTGCAGCATCTCAGTTTAGCTTGGGTCTTTTTTATTTAAAGGGGCTTTATGTTGAAAAAGATGACGAATTAGCTAGGGCGTGGTTAAAAAAGGCAGAGAAAAATGGCTGGTTTTCAGCATCAGAAATTCTATTGAATATGTTGCATTAAGCTTAACAAGACACCATTTGACGTTTAAACAACAACAAGGGCTTGTCACAACGCCTGCATCCACATAGCATACAAAGCATTGACGATAATAAATGATTTTGGATGACTCGCTGAAATGACCAGCCTTGCACATCATGCAACAGAAAACCGTTCCGTAGCCGAATTCACTGAGCAGGCTTACCTGAACTATGCCATGTACGTGATTATGGATCGTGCATTGCCCCATATCAGTGATGGCTTAAAACCCGTACAGCGCCGTATTGTTTATGCGATGAGTGAGCTCGGCTTAAAATCGACAGGCAAACCGAAAAAATCGGCACGTACCGTCGGTGACGTACTCGGTAAATACCACCCACACGGTGACTCAGCATGTTATGAAGCGATGGTGTTGATGGCACAGCCATTTAGCTATCGCTATCCATTGGTTGAAGGTCAAGGTAACTGGGGTTCGCCAGATGATCCAAAGTCATTTGCGGCTATGCGTTATACCGAAGCCAAACTGTCAGCGTATAGTGAGTTATTGCTGAGTGAACTTGGGCAAGGTACCAGCGAATGGCAAGATAACTTTGATGGCTCGATGAAAGAGCCAATCACTTTACCTGCACGTATTCCCAATATTCTGTTGAATGGTACAACCGGGATTGCAGTGGGGATGGCGACGGATATACCGCCACACAATTTACGTGAAGTGGTGAAGGGCACGATTGCGTTGATTCGTAATCCTGAAACCACAGATGAAAAATTGGCAGAGTATATTCCTGCACCAGATTTACCAACCAAAGCTGAAATCATTACCCCGCCTGAAGAATTACTGAAAATTCAAACCACAGGCCGTGGTAGTTACCGTGTTCGAGCAGTGTATACGGTTGAGAAAAATGAAATCGTGATTAGCGAATTGCCGTATCAGGTTTCAGGTTCTAAAGTTGTGACGCAAATTGCCGATCAAATGATTGCGAAGAAGTTACCTTTGGTTGCGGATATTCGAGATGAATCTGATCACCGTAATCCAACCCGTTTGGTGATTGTGCTGCGCTCTAATCGTGTCGATGCAGAAACGGTAATGAGTCATCTATTTGCCACGACAGATTTAGAATCTAGCTATCGTGTCAATTTGAACATGATTGGAGCCGATGGCCGTCCACAGGTGAAATCAATTCGCCGCATCTTGTTAGAGTGGATTGAGATCCGTAAGCAAACCGTGACCCGTCGTTTGCAATATCACTTAACCAAAATTGAAAAGCGTTTACATATCTTGGCAGGTCTTTTAATCGCCTACTTAGATATTGATACCGTGATTCGGATTATTCGCGAAGAAGACCAACCAAAACCTGTGTTGATGCAGCATTTTGGAATTGACGATATTCAAGCTGAAGCGATTCTGGAACTTAAGCTGCGCCATTTAGCCAAGCTTGAAGAAATGGAAATTCGCCGTGAGCAAGAGGAGTTGGAGGCGAAAGCAGCCATTATCCGTGAGCAATTGGCAAATCCTGAATCGTTGAAAAATCTTATTATTGGCGAGTTGAAAGAAGACGCGAAAAAGTTCGGTGATGATCGCCGTTCACCAATCGTTGTACGCGCAGATGCAGTACAGATTAAAGAACAAGATTTGTTGCCTGCTGAAACGGTAACGGTTGTTCTGTCAGAAGCAGGGTGGGTGCGTGCAGCCAAAGGCGGTGATGTCGATGCTGCGAATCTTAACTTCCGAGCGGGTGACCAGTATTTAAGTCATGCTGTGGGTAAAACCAATCAACGGGTGTATTTCTTGGATCAAACAGGGCGTAGTTATGCCTTGCCAATTAGTAGTCTACCTTCGGCACGAGGTTTAGGAGAACCGCTTAGTTCAAAATTATCACCTGCCAGTGGTGTTTCGTTCACCCAAGTGTTTATTGATGATGATAACAAGGAGTTATTAGTCGCCAGTTCAAACGGTTATGGCTTTAAAACGCAAGCTGCTCAGTTAGATACCAATGCCAAAGCAGGTAAAGCATTTTTAAGTGTGGCTGATAAAGCATTTGCTTTACCATTGCTGCCAATTCAGCAAGCAACCCATGTTGCCATTTTGAGTTCATCAGGGCGGTTACTGATTCTTGATTTAGCAGAACTTCCAGTTCTGAATAAAGGTAAAGGTAACAAGTTGATACAACTTGATGAAAAAGAGCAAATTTTATCCATGACAACCTTGACGTTAGATGAAATAATCCAAGTCGCTGCAGGACAACAGCATCTAAAACTGAAAGGGGACGATCTCCAAAAATATCTAGGAAAAAGAGCAACAAAGGGGCAACTTTTACCACGCGGATATCAAAAAGCAAATAGACTCTTCATTCAGAGATAAGGCTAGTATTCTGTGATACAAATACGTTATATATGACAATGTATTCATATTGTTTGAATAGATTGACAGGGCAATTCAAAAAGTTAAAAAAAATGTTTTGTCATGGACGTAACGTTGTTACATTTTTAAGGATTACCACTCGGAGATAATGGCATTATGGAAAAGATTTGGTTTGCTGAATACCAAAAGACAGGAATTCCAGAAACAGTTGAACTGCCTGCTGAAAACACCTCACTTGTTGATATTTTTGAACGCAATTTCCAAAAATTTGGTTCACGTGATGCCTTTATCTTCATGGATAAAGTTTTAACGTTTAATGAATTAGAAGTCGCTAGCCGTAAATTTGCTGCTTATTTACAAAGCTTAGGTCTAGCTAAAGGATCACGTGTTGCGGTCATGATGCCGAACGTTTTCCAATACCCAGTGGTTGCTTTAGGTGTGTTCCGTGCAGGTTTAGTGCTTGTGAATGTGAACCCATTATATACCGCACGTGAACTTGAGCATCAATTGAATGACTCTGGTGCTGAAGTGTTGGTGATCATTGAAAACTTTGCCAGCGTTTATCAAAGCATTATTGGTAAAACACCTGTGAAGCATGTTGTGGTGGCTTCTGTAGGTGACATGTTGGGTACATTGAAAGGTACATTGGTCAACTTTGTTTTACGTAAAGTACGTAAGCAAATTCCAGCGTGGAACATCCCAGGTCATACTAAATTTAATGCAGCATTGAACAAAGCCAATCCGAGCAATTACAAGCGCCCAAGCTTAACTTTAAGTGATACGGCAGTACTGCAATACACGGGTGGTACAACGGGTGTTTCTAAAGGTGCTGAATTGACGCATCGTAACCTTGTTGCAAACTTACTTCAGTGTGAAGCAATTTTCTCAAGTAAATTTGGTGCTTCTGACAGTGCGAAAGGCGATCGTATCGTTTGTGCATTACCGCTTTATCACATCTTTGCATTCATGGTATGTGCGCTTTACGGTATGTACAAAGGCCAAGCGAATATCTTGATTCCAAATCCACGTGACTTGCCTGCAGTGGTGGGTGAATTACGTAAATACCAACCTTCATTCTTCCCAGCAGTAAACACATTGTTTAATGCTTTAGTGAATAACGAAGAATTCAAACAACTTGACCATAGCAATCTGAAGATGGCGATGGGCGGTGGTATGGCGGTATTGCCTTCAACTGCGGCAGCATGGAAAAAGATCACAGGTACAACCATTATCGAAGGTTATGGTTTATCTGAGACTTCGCCTGTTGCAACTGCGAATCCACCTGCAACAACTGAATTCAGTGGCACAATTGGTATTCCATTGCCATTAACAGAAGTTGCAATTTTAGATGATGACGGTAAAGAAGTTGCGCTTGGTGAACAAGGTGAAATCTCAATCCGTGGTCCTCAAGTGATGAAAGGCTACTGGAATCGTGCAGATGAAACTGCCAAAGTGATGACCGCTGACAATTTCTTCCGTACAGGTGACATCGGTGTAATGGATTCACGTGGTTATGTGAAGATTGTTGACCGTAAAAAAGACATGATCTTGGTGTCAGGCTTTAACGTTTATCCAAGTGAAATTGAAGAAGTGATTGCGAAGCATCCAAAAGTATTGGAAGTGGCTGCGATTGGTGTTCCAGATGAAAAATCAGGTGAAGTGCCGAAATTATTCATCGTGAAGAAAGATCCTTCTTTAACCACTGAAGAAATCATTGCTTATGCAAAACAAAACCTAACGGGTTATAAGTGCCCACGTTATGTTGAGTTTATGGAAGAATTACCAAAATCAAACGTAGGTAAAATCTTACGTAAAGATTTACGTAAACCAGCTTAAGAATCCCACCTAGCCTCCCTTTAAAAAAGGGAGGTACTGGAAAGGCGCCGCAATCGCGGCGTTTTTTTATTTGGATTTATTTAACGCTATTTGATTTCATGAGCCAACGATCAATATAAGGTCGCCCGATGCCGACAATACCGACAAATACCAGCATAGTGGCCAATTGAAAACGTAAACGGGTTGGATCGATACCATTAAAACTCAAATAGTTATCTGCAACAGCATACAGTACGATCACTGCGAGCCAGTGCCAAAGTGTTAAGCGATAAATACCGACGGCATAAAAGGCCACGGTGAGAATCACAAAGGTACCCAAAGTTGATTGCCAATTCAGATTGGCACAAATCACACAGAGTAAAAAGGCGACGATTGGCAGAACAACTTTCAGCACACGATCCACTAAAAGCTGATGCTGTCGTTGTTGGGCGAGAACATCAAACATTTCTTTTTGATCTTGGCGTTGCATGGTTGCACCTTAAAACTGTATGAAAAAACACAACTTTTACACAAATACGCTGTGTAAAAGAAACGCTTGTTGAACAAGCACAAATGAAAGTTCAATAAATTATAGATTATGATAGCATGATCAGAAGAACTTCAAATGATGGATGTCAGCATGCAAGGTATTAGCGGCATTATATTGATGATTATAGTCGCATGTTTGTTGCCGTATGTTTTTACCTTGATTGCAAAATCAAAAGGTGGTTTTCAAGCAAAAGATAATCAAAACCCGCGTGAGTTTTTGGCTAAAACAACAGGGCTGTCGGCACGAGCAAATGCAGTGCAACAGAACAGCTTTGAGAGCTTGCCTTTGTTTATTGCTGCTATTTTGATGGCAGAGTATATGGTGGTGCCTGAGCGATTTATTCTTACGTTGGGTTGGGCCTATATTGTGTTCAGAGTGATTTACGGCATCTGTTATTTAGCCAATCTAGCGACTTTGCGTTCAATCATTTGGTTTTTCTCGCTGCTTTGTCCAATTTTACTGTTCGTGATCACAATTAAAATGAGCTAAAGCATTGGATAGAAAATTCTCCAGCTGTTTGCATATCTAGCATCATTTTCATTGTATTCACGTTATAATCTGTCCGATTTACATCTGACTTCACAATATTAAACGAGTGTTGATATGAGTTATAGCAATATTCCTGCGGGTAAAGACGCACCTAATGACATCTATGTCATCATCGAAATTCCTGCAAATGCAGCGCCAATCAAATATGAAATCGATAAAGATTCAGATGCGTTATTTGTAGACCGTTTCATGGGTACAGCAATGTTCTACCCAGCAAACTACGGTTATGTACCAAATACATTGTCTGAAGATGGTGACCCATTAGACGTACTTGTTGTAACTCCACATCCTGTTGCTGCTGGTTCTGTGATTCGTTGCCGCCCAGTGGGCAAATTAAAAATGGAAGATGACGGTGGTATCGACGCGAAACTCATCGCTGTTCCACACGAAAAATTATCTCCATTGTACAAAGATGTTCAAGAATATACGGATCTTCCGCCATTATTGATCAGCCAAGTTGAGCATTTCTTTGCTCACTACAAAGATTTAGAGCCTGGTAAGTGGGTAAAAATCAGTGGTTGGGAAGGTGCTGACGTTGCCAAAGCTGAAGTATTGAAAGCAATCGAAGCTGCTAAAAAGTAACTTTGAAATGCTTAACCAAGTTTTAAAAATTTAAAACTTGGTCATAAAAAAACCTCCATTCAAATGAATGGAGGTTTTTTTATTGCTTGATCAAATGTGAATTAGAATAATTTCACAGGAATATCAAGCCAGATACGCCATTCGTTGGTATCACCGATATAAAGCTTATCGTAAGCATCGCTAGCACGATAGTACGAGTGACGTAAACGTAAGCTCGCATCTTTGGCAAAACCAGATTGAACAGTGTATTTCACTTGGTTAAAGAACTCGCGTTCTTGAGCAGTGTCGGCTACATCTTTAACTTTGATGTCCCAACCATAAACAAAAGCAGTCGTCCAGCTTAAGCCTGGAACGCCATAGCCACCAAAGTCTACGTTATATTGCAACTGTGCGGACTTTTCCTGATTACCAATGAAGTCAGACAGGTAAGAGTTTGGCAAATAGATACTTTGAGCGCCGTCAGCGTTCTCGCCGTAGTCATAACCGGTATTACCATTGTTTTGTTGGTAAGCCAACATCACGCTGTGTGGACCAGTGTTATAAGTCGTAGAAAGTGCCCAAATGGTATTTTTACGATTAGACAAGTCATCAGTCGTACTAGAATACGTGCTCGCTTTTTCATCCCATTTGGTGTGATAAGCGCTTAAATCGTAAGTCAGACCACTGTCTTTATCTAATGCTTGTTTATAATTCAAATTGATATAATGACGATCTAACTTATCTTTGCTGTCTAAGCCAAAATAAGCGGCATTCAAATTATCATCAAATTTATATTTTGCACCCCAAACCACGGCACGATCTAAATGGCGACCATCGCTATTAATTTGGTCAGAGTATTGGTCTTTGGTGAATTTACCCGCAGTTAACTCTAAGCCATCAATTTCACGGCTTGTTGCCAAAACACCATCGAAGTATTCAGGTACTAGACGTGCAGTGTTACTTGCCAAAACAGGAATATCTAAAATCTGTGTACCATAAGTCACTGTGGTATTCGAGATACGTGCTTTTACAAAACCGCCACCACGAGCCCAATGATCATAGGCTGAACCATCGGGATGCTTTGGAATCATACCATTACCGGCATTATTGTTTGAGCCCAATTTAAAAGAGCCATCACCGATCACACCAGCACCAAAGCCAACTAAACCTTGAGTAAAACCTGTTTCCAGTTTCACCATTGCCGTCTGAGCGTATGAGCTCGTGTCTTTGACACCGTTCTTTTTGTCACGATTTAAATAACCAGTACGGAATAAAATATCCCCTTTGGCATCTTCAACAAGTCCTTTTGCTTCGCTTTGTTCGCTTGCATATGTTGAGGTAATTAACGCGGCATTAATCAAAACCGCTAAAGTAAGTTTATTTGCCTTTGGCATAGCTCGCCTCATTAAAAAAAATAAATTTGGGATAGAACCGAAATTTTGACCAATTGTATAAGTTATGCATAAAAAAGATAGATTTTTATTAAAATAATTTAATTAATATTAAATAAAATACTTATATAATTTTATGATTTATTTCCCGTTTAATAATGCATCAAAATAAATTTAAATGCATGATTTTAAGTAATAATCTGTTTTATTTTGATCATAAAATAGCCTGATTATTTTTTGATTTATTTTTGCGAAAATATGTGATTTATTGCATTATTTTTTCTTTTTATTTAATGAGTTATTTTTTCTTTGTTTGAAAAATAAGCGTATCGGTTTGCAAAAAATACCATCCCGACGAATGACAGTGACTGACCAATCCAAAAGTTACAGATGTTCAGACTAACTTAAGTTTTTTGTAGATGCACTTTTATGGAACATTGCCTGTTTTTATAATGGAATGCTTATCTTTTAAGCATTTTTATCTATTGAATTAGCACCAAAATGCCTCTTTTTTGTGCGAAAAATAGTCTTTATTTTTCTGTCGCTTCTAAATAGTTCAAAAAACCAGATCTATTTTTGATCAAGACCAATTCTGAGGCGCCTAGAACTGAACCACAGCACTTTTATGGGACAAAATCTAGATTTAGCGTAGTTTTTTTAGAGTTGGCACAGCAATTGCTAATTACTTTGCGATGCAATTTAAAACATAAATCAGTCGAATATCCATCATGGGGGAGATCAATATGATGAAATTTGCATGTAAAGCAATCGCGTTGAGTATTTGTGCAGTGACTTCGACTTTTGCTATGGCGGAAGAAACAAATACATTATCTCAATACGGCCTTAGCTTTTCTGGAACGGCTGCGTTAACGACTGATTATCGTTATCGTGGTATTACTCAAACTCAAAGTGATCCTGCGGTACAAGGTGGTTTTGCATTAACGCATTCATCTGGGTTATATGCAGGTGTATGGGGATCTAATGTTAACTTTGGTGGCCCAGATCCTCATTTAGAGTTAGATCCATATGTGGGTTATGCAACGGAACTTCCTTTTGCAGGCAAACCGACCTTAGATGTAGGTTTATGGTACTACGGTTACCCAAGCGCATCGGATATTAACTGGTTAGAACTTTACGCTAAATTAGGCTTTAAAAACGTTCTTGCTTCTGGCGACAGTTTGTTAGGTACTTTGAACTACACCAATGATTTTGCAGGTACTGACGAAAACGGTTGGTATGTAAATGCGACTTATAATGTACCTTTTGCGGACACTGGCTTCGGTGGTGTAGCAAGCGTTGGTTATACCAAAGTGGATAACTACGACTTTAGCGACACGGGCGCTGAAGATGACAACTATGTCGATTGGAAAGTCGGTATGACTTATAGCGTCAAATCAGTGTCGGGTTTAACAGCTGAACTTGCGGCTGTAGGAACCAATATTGATGCGGATGCTCAACCCTATAAACGTGGTACTGAAACAGGTGCTGTGTTTACTTTAACCAAAGCATTCTAATCTTCTTTGAACAAAGAAAAGCCAGCATTTTTGCTGGCTTTTCTACTTTTCATATCGATCTAAGTTGTTAGATGGACAGGAGAGATCTTCGCTTTGATTAGGCTGTATAACCTATTCAAAATAGAGAAAATGCCATTCTTACAATAAGAAAAACTAAAAGGATCAGGAAAAATAATCTGATAAATTGGCTGCCATAGCGGAGTGCGAGAAATACACCCACTAAAGAACCCAGAATATTGCAGATGGCGATCAATAAACCAATTTCCCACAATACATGGCCTGTGGGTATAAAAAACAAAAGTGTTGCGCTAAATGTCCCTAGATTAACAACTTTTGCCGATGCTGAAGCATTGAGAAAATCAAAGCCAAAAACTTTTACAAAGAGGAAGAGTAGAAAGCTTCCACTGCCAGGTCCGAAAACGCCATCATAAAATCCAATCAATCCGCCAAAAAGGATTCCGAGCAAGATTTCTTTAGAACTACATTTTACATAAGTACTTTGTGCACCTAAGTCCTTCTTTAAAAATGTATATACGGCCATGATGATGAGTAAACAGAAAACGATGTAGCTCATCAATTGCTTTGGAATATAAGCAGTGGTCATCGCACCAATAAATGCAAATATAAATGCCGCAAGCATCGTCGGAATCAAAAGTTTCCAGACAAACTTGATTTTATGAACAAATTTAAAAATGGAGGATGCTGTACCTGCCCAAACCGCTACTTTATTTGTACCGAAAACGGTGGCAATACTGTGTTGTGGCAAAGCATGTAGTAGAGCAGGTATTTGTACTAAACCACCACCGCCCACTGCGGCATCAATCAGACCACCACAGAAAGCAAAGAACCCTAAAGTCAGCAGGACGGTTTCATTAATCATCATATCAGCCAGTCTGAAAATTTTTATGTTGTTCGCACTTTTGAAAGCACAGTAGGCGAATCTTGTTTGATAGCTATCATTAAACAGCGTTTCTTTTGAACTTGCTGTTTTTTTATGCTGTTCAGAACCTCAAGTTTTAAATGAATAAAAATTATGTGCTTGGCTAAAAAGGTGCTTTTTATGCGCTATGAAGGATAGGAGCCGCTCATTTCAGTTGCATGATTAGAACAACTTTGCTTTAGAACTTAAAAAATATTGATTTTATTCTTATTAGTATTTGATTTTATTTATCTTTTTTTATTTCTATGATTTGGCACAGCAATTGCTAATTAGCTTGTGATGCAATTTAAAGCTTAAAAATCAATTGAGTATCTAAAAATAGGGGGAGATCAATATGATGAAGTTTGCATGCAAGGCTGCTGTACTAGGAATGGTGACTGCTGCTTCAACGTTGAGTTTGGCTGAAGAAACAAAACTACCATTTCCGGGAACCATTACAGGCAATGTGAATGTGGTATCAAGCTACAATTTACGTGGTATGACCAACTCGCCAGAAAGCGATACACCAGCGGTACAAGGGGGGCTGGACTATACCCATGACAGTGGCTTTTATTTGGGTTACTGGTTCTCGACTTTAACCGCTGCTTATGCCGACTTTAATACCTCACCAACCGATGTGAAGGAAGAGAAAAAATCATTCGAAAATGACTTCTATGCAGGTTATAAAGGCAAAATTACTGAAGATCTTGGTTATCAAATTGGAGGAACGGTTTATTACTATTATCCAGGTTGGGAGTCGACAGGCTATGAAACCATTTTGGGATTGAGCTATAAAGATTTCAGCATTACCGCACAAACCTTATTGAATAATGTGACTTTCGGAAATAAAGGCGATACGTATTTCTTGGCGACTTATGCACCCAAACTTGCAGGGGGATTTACGGGGAAAGCGCAAGTTGCAGCCTATTATTATGGTGATGATGATGAGTATCTGGCTTATGAGGCCAAAGCTGGGGATGTAACCAAAACTGATTTTGCTTTCCGTCATGCGACACTGGGTTTATCGCATCCTTTGGGCAATACAGGGGCAACCTGGAGTCTGGATTATATTTTTGGTGGTTATACGCGTGATGAAACCAAACAAAAGAATAAAGTGGTGTTAGCACTTGGTTATGCCTTCTAACTGAGACTGATCTATAAAGAAGTGGCCTTGAGGCCGCTTCTTAGCTTTGGCTGCCACGATAAGACAGTGCTTCTGTTAAATGACTACTACTGATGCGTTCGCTTTCAGCTAAATCTGCAATGGTTCGAGCCACTCTTAATACCCGATGATAGGCACGGGCAGAAAGGTTGAGCCGCTGCTGTGCCATTTCTATGATTTTGGTCGAACTGTCATCTAGCAAGGCATGTTGTTCCAGCAACTTTGGTGAAAGTGCTTGGTTTAAACAGTGCTGTCTTTGAATTTGTTTTTCATACGCTGTGATGACGCGTTGCCTTACACTGTCTGAATTTTCTACGGGCGTTCGATCTTGCAGTTCCTGAGCTTGTAAGGGTGGAACATCAATATGTAAATCAATACGATCGAGCAGGGGGCCTGAAATCCGATTTTGATAGCGCTGGATACTATCGGGAGAACATTGGCAGCGACTATCTTGATTAAAGGCATAACCGCAGGGGCAGGGATTCATCGCTGCAATAAATTGGAAATTTGCAGGAAAGGTCATTTGCCGTGCGGCACGAGAAATCACAATTTCTTTGGACTCTAGCGGTTGGCGCAGAACTTCGAGGACTTTGCGATCAAATTCAGGCAGTTCATCCAAAAATAATACCCCCAAATGAGCCAGGGTAATTTCACCAGGTTTGGGTTGTGAACCACCACCGACCAAGGCAATCGCAGATGCGGTATGGTGCGGTGCACGAAATGGACGCTGTCCAAAGCTGTGCTGTGCATTGGCGACGGAATAAATACTGGCAACCTCCAAATTTTCCTGTGCATTGAGCGGCGGTAAAATAGAGGGAAGTCGAGAGGCGAGTAAGGTTTTACCTGTACCTGGAGGACCTTTAAATAAAAGCGAATGTCCACCCGCTGCCGCAATTTCCAATGCACGACGGGGGCGTAATTGTCCTTTAACATCTGCTAGGTCGAGTTGATAAGACGTTAAACCATGATTTGATCTTTCTGGTGCAGCAGCAATTTGAGCGTTGCCCGAAAAATGTGCACAGACTTCCTGCAGGTGGTTGGCTGCATATACCTCAAAATTGGGGAGTTGATTGGCTTCTTCTAAATTTCCTGTGGGAAGTAATAGACGGTGTTGTGCCTGTTGGCAGGCCATCGCAATGGTCAATGCACCTGAAATCGCTCGTAAATGTCCATCAAGTGCTAGTTCACCAATAAATTCAAACCCTTCAGTACTTTTTTCAGGGAGTTGTCCAGAAGCAATCAAGATACCTAAAGCAATCGGGAGGTCGAGTCGTGAACCATCTTTGGGTAGATCTGCTGGGGCCAAGTTGATGGTTAAGCGCTTGGTTGGAAACTGAAAACCGCTATTAATGATAGCTGAACGAACTCGATCCTTACTTTCACGTACTGCCGCTTCAGGTAATCCTACAATCGTTAATGAAGGCAAGCCTGAACTGATATGAACTTCGACTTCAATTTGTGGGGCATGCAGCCCCAAAAGGCCTCTCGTATAGATTTTGGCAAAAGACATCTTATTATTGTTCCATTGTGGTGCTTTATTTTTAATCATTTTTCGGTGCTGATCGCACCGAATTGGTGCTTATTTTTTGTTCTGAACAATTTCTTCAAGTATTTTCATTTGTTGTTGCAGCTCTGTGAGGCGTTGATTGGCCGTATTGAGTGCAGTTCTTTGGCGATCAAGTTCCTGTTTAGAGACAAGGTCTAACTTTTCGATGCTTTCACTCAGTAACGCCCGTAAGTTTTTTTCTAGGTCTTTTTTAGGTTGGTCAACTTGCTGCAAAATTGCCTGTAAAAGAGTCTCAATCATAAAGTGCTCAATAGGTTATGTATATTTGCTGCTCAGTGTATCACCGCTGGTTATATTCCTCTAGCACACTTCGGGACAGAAGGATGAGTGACGGGTTGATTTCATCCAATATCGCGAAATGAAACTTATTTTCGATGCACTATCTACATCTTCAAGCCTAAATAGGTTATAAAGAAAGCTTGTGTCCGATATTTAAAAACCCCCAACCTTTAAATATTGGCATGAAAATTGAACATAAAACCTTACTGGTGAAAATAAGCCGAAGGAAAACAAACATGAAGCTTGTAACTGCAATTGTAAAACCATTTAAATTGGATGATGTGCGTGAGGCACTCTCTGAGATTGGTGTTCAAGGGATTACCGTAACTGAAGTCAAAGGTTTCGGACGTCAAAAAGGTCATACAGAACTGTATCGTGGTGCAGAGTATGTGGTTGATTTCTTACCGAAAGTGAAGATTGAAATTGCAATTAGTGATGAAATGGTTGATGCAGTCATTGAATCAATTACTCGTGTCGCAAGTACAGGCAAAATTGGTGACGGGAAAATCTTTGTCACGAATTTAGAACAAGTGATCCGTATCCGTACGGGTGAGACTGGGCCAGATGCTGTCTAAATTGGCACAA
The DNA here is from genome assembly GCF_022549545.1 of Acinetobacter sp. ANC 3882. NCBI lineage: Bacteria > Pseudomonadati > Pseudomonadota > Gammaproteobacteria > Moraxellales > Moraxellaceae > Acinetobacter > Acinetobacter sp. ANC 3882. The sequence continues at coordinate 41,483 of NZ_JAKZGB010000013.1, forward strand.
ACTTTGCTGAGTTAGAAATTAGAGAAATAGCTCGCAAAATAAGGTTGGGGGACACGAATGAAAAAAATGCTTATGGCGCTCAGTCTATCTGGCGCACTCTTAGGTGGTTCAGCGGTGGTTTGGGCAGAAGATGCTGCATCAACACCAACAACTGAACAAACTGTAGCAGTAGCTGATACGGGTGCTGCAACAACTGAAATTGTTGCAGTTGAAGCTCCAGCTCCTGAAGAAGCTGCTCCTGCTGCTGTCGCAACAGTGGATACTGGGGATACAGCTTGGGTTCTTGTTTCAACAGCATTGGTTCTGTTGATGACTATTCCTGGTTTAGCGCTGTTCTATGGGGGTATGGTTCGTAAGAAAAACGTACTCAGCACCATGATGTTCAGCCTTTCTGCAGCGATCTTGGTGAGTTTAATCTGGGTGATTGCAGGTTACTCATTGGCTTTCTCTGGTTCAGGTGCTTATGTGGGCGACTTGGGCAAAGCGATGCTGAATGGTGTTGCATTTGATGCCTTAAGTGGGACAATTCCTGAAAGCTTATTTGTTATTTTCCAAATGACGTTTGCAATCATCACTGTTGCAATTATCAGTGGTTCGATTGCTGATCGTATGAAATATTCAGCATTTATGGCATTTATCGCAGTTTGGGTGATCTTGGTTTATGCACCAATTACTCACTGGGTGTGGGCGGCTGACGGCTGGTTATTCAAAGCAGGCGCATTAGATTTTGCTGGTGGTACGGTTGTTCATATTAACGCAGGTGTTGCAGGTTTGGTTGCAGCATACATGTTAGGGAAACGTACAGGTCTTGGCCGTGAATCTATGGCACCGCATAACTTAACCTTAACTGTAATTGGCGCAAGCTTGATTTGGGTGGGTTGGTTTGGCTTTAACGGTGGTAGCGCTTTAGGTGCTGGTGCGCGTGCAAGTATGGCAATTCTTGTGACTCAAGTTGCTGCTGCCGCTGCTGCATTCTCATGGCTCATTGTTGAACGTCTTGTTCGTGGTAAAGCATCAGTTCTTGGTGGTGCATCAGGTGCGGTTGCTGGTTTAGTGGTGATTACGCCTGCTGCGGGTTTCGTTGGTGTAGGCGGCGCATTAATCATGGGCTTAATTGGTGGTGTGGTGTGCTTCTGGGGTATTACAGCACTGAAACGCCTGCTTAAAGCGGATGATGCTCTAGATGCGTTCGGTTTACATGCTGTTGGTGGTATCGTTGGTGCGATTCTTACAGGTGTGTTCTACAGTGATGAAATCATCAAAGCGGCAAATGTTGCACTTGCACCAACCTTTATCGGTCAATTGTGGGTACAAATCGAAGGTGTGTTAGCAACAATCGCTTATAGCGCAATTGTGACCTTCATTATCCTGAAAGTAATTGATCTGGTAATTGGTATCCGTGTCAGTGCTGATGATGAGCGTATGGGTCTTGACCTTAGCCAACATGGCGAACGTATCGAATAATCAATACAAGATATGATTTTAAAAACAGCCCCATGGGGCTGTTTTTTTATGCCTTTAGCGTCCTGGTTCTGCAATTGAAGAAACTTTGCTACACTTAAGCAAAGAGAGTAAATAATCACGCAACTATGCATTGTCCATTTTGTAACGCCGCTGATAGTAAAGTCATAGACTCCCGTTTGGCTGCCGAAGGCTGTCAGATTCGACGTCGTCGTGAATGTGTCATTTGTGGGGAGCGATTTACCACCTTTGAGAGTTATGATGTGGTGATGCCAAGGGTGATCAAATCCGACGGTAAAAATGAACCTTTTGATGAGGCCAAGCTACGTCGTTCTTTAATGCATGCCTTGCAAAAACGTCCTGTCACTCAGGAGCAAATTGAAACGGTACTCAGCGATATTCAATCGCAGATTCGTCGGCTAGGCGAGCGCGATGTCAAATCCAGAACCATTGGTGAAATCGTGATGCAGGCATTATTTGCATTGGATCATGTCGCCTATGTTCGATTTGCCTCTGTGTACCAAGATTTCCAAGATGTAGAAGCATTTCGCCATCAAATTGAGCAAATGCAACAACGTGAAAATGAAGCTTAAATTCGAGAGATCATGTCTGAGTTAACCCAAGATCATTTATCTGAACATCAGTATTGGATGCAGCGTGCTATTGAATTGGCTCGACTTGGACAATATTCGACGAAACCCAATCCTAATGTCGGTTGTGTCATCGTTAAAGATGGTCAATTGATTGGAGAGGGGTATCATCCCAAGGCAGGACAGCCGCATGCAGAAGTATTTGCATTGCGCCAAGCAGCCGAGAATGCCAAAGATGCAACGGCTTATGTCACTTTAGAACCTTGCGCACATTACGGGCGAACACCGCCTTGTGCGGAAGCTTTGGTCAAAGCTCAGGTGAAAAAAGTTGTCATTGCCTGTTCAGATCCGAATCCATTGGTTGCAGGTAAAGGCGTTAAAATTTTACAAGATGCAGGCATTGAGGTTGAAACGGGAATTTGTACGGAAAGTGCAAAAACGCTCAACTTTGGCTTTCTAAAAGCCATGTCAACGAGCCTGCCTTATGTACGCTTAAAAATAGCATCAAGTCTGGATGGCCGCACTGCCATGGCGTCGGGTGAATCAAAGTGGATTACTGCCACAGCTGCTCGACAAGATGTACAACATTGGCGGGCAATTTCAGGCGCGGTGATCACGGGGATTCAAACCGTTTTAGCCGATGATTGCGAACTGAATGTGCGTGCTTTGGAAGGTGTTGATCTGACAACCGTGGTGCAACCGAAGCGGATTGTTTTAGATCGACAAGGACAGCTCCCGCTTTCTGCAAAAATTTTACAGCAATCTGAAACGGTGATGGTGATGACACCATTTCGTCAAGAACTTGCTGATTTAGGCGTGATACAATTGACGCCGCAACCTCTAAACCAGTTATTGCAGACTTTGTCCCAACAGTATCAAATTTATGATGTTTTGGTTGAGGCAGGTGCAACTTTATCAACGGCCTTTTTACAACAAGGATTGGTTGATGAAATGATTAGTTATGTTGCACCAACTTTACTTGGTCAATCTGCTCGGGCTATGTTTAATGCTGAATTTAGCAAAATGGCAGAGCAGCTCCGTTTTGAGTTGGTCGATGTAACCCAACTTGGGCAAGACATTCGCCTAAGATTGCTCCCTATCCAAGAGATGATATGAATCCAGAACCATCGGTTTATCACAAGCGTCGTCATGCTGCCCGTACGACTGACGAATATCTTTTTCATCAGTTAGTGCCGTATCTCGGTAATAAGCGTCGACTGCTTCATCTGATTCTAGAAGCGCTTGAGATTACAGGGACACTGAACAGTAAGAAAAAGAATCCACCGATTTTTGCTGATTTCTTTGCGGGGAGCGGCGTGGTCTCTCGTTTAGCCCGTCAAAATGGTTATCGCGTGATTGCCAATGATTGGGAGCCGTATAGCCATGCACTGAACAATGCGATTTTAGCTTGTGTTGATGCGCCTGCATTTAAAGAGTTAGGTGGCTATCAGAAAGCAATTGATTACCTGAATCGTTTGCCTGAAGTTAAAGGTTGGGTCACGCATAATCTCTGTCCGCGTAATGATGATGTGTATGATCCTGCCCGTGATCGCCTGTTCTTCAAACGCCGTAACGGCATGCGTATTGATGCGATTCGTCAGCAGATTGCAACTTGGCAAGCACAGGGTGCAATTAATGATGTGGAAATGAGTGCTTTATTGGCACCATTACTTTATTCAGCAAGTTTCGTCAGTAATACCAGTGGCGTTTTCAAGAGTTTCCATCAGGGCTGGGGCGGACGTACCCAAACGGCACTGGAGCGGATTGAATCGTTATTGTGGCTGACACCGAGCCGTTTTTGTGAGATTGGCGATCCTAAACGTCCAGCTGCTGAAATGTGGTGTGTGGATGCACAGCACTTGGCTAATCAAATGAGTGGTTTCGAAGTCGATGTTGCTTATCTGGATCCTCCTTATAATCAGCATGCCTATAGTAGTAACTACCATGTTCTTAATGCATTGACCTTATGGGATCAAGTGGACTTGCCATCCCCAGACACCAAGGGTTTTAAAAGCGGTATTGATCGAGCTTGGCGTAAAGAACGTCCAAGTCCTTATAACTCATCTAAATATGCCAAAGAAGCGTATGAAAAGTTATTGGAAACGATTAATGCGCGTTATATTTTGACCAGTTACTCGACTGATGGAAATATTGAACCGAAAGATTTGCTGACGGCTAATTTAAAACGCGGCAAAGTCACGCTATTGACCCAAGATGTTCCGCGTTATCGAGTGAGTAAACAACGTCAGTCTGAACGCGCTCGTGTACTTGAGTTTATTGTGATCACGGATACGCATGCTAAGTCAGGGCCACCATTACGACAGCTTTTGGGGCAGTTGTACCATTTCGCAGAATTGGGCGGTGTAGATACAACTGGCAATAGTACCCAACTGGCACTTTGGTAAGATAAAACGGACACCACTTTGGCAACAAAGTGGTGTTTTTGTATCCAAATTTTAATGAGTATCGGTTAATTAGATTAATATAATCGTTTTGAAAGATAAGCTCATGTTTTTATAGTAAATTTCTATCAATTTTTGATTTATTTATACGTGCTAAGTCATGCTATTTTAAATAGATGTTTGAAAATAATTTTAATAAATAATGATTTAAAACAAACAAATAGATTTTTATTGCCCTCTATTTTTACCATCGTGTTCACCGAATCTAAGGATGGAAATACTTTGACCAATCGTTTAAATTTTTACCAAATGATATTGACCGTATCTGAAAATAACTATAGTTTGCCGAGCTTAATTTAGGGTCTTGCCTATTAGCAGCGATGACCAAGAGAGGTTGTTATGAGTCGCTCGGAACCCACCTTATTGGGGCAATGCGTAGCTGAATTTTTTGCTACTGCAATTTTTTTATCATTTGGTATTGGTGTGGTGGCTGCGCTGAAGCTTGCAGGTGCAAGTTTAGGCCTGTGGGAAATTAGTATCGTATGGGGTTTGGCGGTTGCATTGGCAGTGTATTTATCTGCTGGCATTTCAGGGGCGCATCTTAACCCCGCAGTGACCATCGCTTTGGCACTGTTTGCAGGATTTGATAAGCGTAAAGTCCCTTTCTATATCATTGCCCAAGTGGCAGGGGCAGCGACGGGTGCGCTGCTGGTATATGGGTTATATAGCAATTTATTTGTGGATTATGAACAGACGCATCACATGGTGCGTGGCAGTGTAGAAAGTCTGGAACTGGCAGGGATCTTCTCCACTTATCCGCATCATCTGTTATCGCTTGGTCAGGCCTTTATGGTGGAAATGTTTATCACCATGTTATTGCTCTGGCTCATTATGGCGATTGGGGATGATAGCAATGGTTTACCGCGAGGGGCTTTAGCACCGATTCTGGTGGGTTTGCTGGTTGCCGTGATTGGCGCGTCTTTTGGTCCATTAACGGGCTTTGCCATGAACCCTGCACGTGATTTTGGCCCAAAAATCGTGGCTTATTTCTCGGGTTGGGGAGCTGTTGCCTTTACAGGTGGTCGTGATATTCCTTATTTCATCGTACCGATTATTGCACCGATCATTGGTGCTTGCTTAGGCGTACTCGGCTATAAATTATTCTTTAGCCATTTCTTGGTCAAGAATCAGGTTGCAGCCAAAGAGACGGCAGATCAGCAAGTGTCTGAAATGCAATAAATGCATGATTCAATAAATTTTAAAAAGAGGGTGGTCAGTTGATCACCCTTTTTTATTTGCGGGCATTTGAACTGGCGATGCCTTGTTATCTAAAGTTCTTTGCTTTAAGGTATCTTATTTACTGTGGCACGTACTGCAATAAAGGTAGGTTGAAACTCCCATGTTTACAGGCATTATTGAAAGTTTAGGTAAGGTTGAAAGCTTACAAAGTGTAGGTGGCGATATTCGTTTACGTATCCAGACTGATTTGGATATGTCCGATGTGCATCTAGGTGACTCAATTGCGACCAATGGAATCTGCCTAACTGTGATCGAATGGGGTGGAAACTGGTACGCTGCAGACGTGTCTCGTGAAAGTTTAAATCGGACCACATTGGGTCAGTGGAAAGTGGGGCAAGCGGTAAACGTAGAAAAAGCGATGCTACCCACCACACGTTTTGGCGGTCATATTGTCAGTGGACATGTTGATGGTTTAGGTGAAATTACGGTGGTTCGCCAAGATGCGCGTTCTTTGTATTTTGAAGTAACAGCACCGCCTGAATTGGCAAAATACTTGGCAGAAAAAGGCTCAGTCACTGTGGATGGCATTAGTCTGACCATTAATCATTTACGCGGCAATATTTTAAGCCTGAATTTGATTCCACATACCGCTGAGCGTACCAATATTGGAACTTGGCAAGTGGGAAGCAAGGTGAATTTAGAAGTTGATGTATTGGCGCGTTATATCGAGCGTTTGTTATTGGGTGATAAAGCTGCGGAACAGAAAACTGAATCAAATCTCAGCATGGCGTTTTTAGCGGAAAATGGTTTCTTAAAATAAAATATTCCGTATAAAAAAGCCCAGTTGAACTGGGCTTTTTTTATTACTTCTCGTTTGAGAATTCACTATTTTTTAGAATGTAATCAATTTCATCTTGCGCCAGTGCATGTAACTTGGCGCGGAATACAGTTACAGCTTGCTCAATCAAGCCTTCTGCTTCTAATTCAAGTCGGACACGGACGCTTTCGAGTTCAGACAAAATCTGCTGATCATCAATCGCAACACGTTGAGCTTGTGCATAATCGATACTTGGCTGTTCAGGATTACTTTGATAGCGCTCAGTTTGCTGTGCAATTTCCTGATCAATATGGCCACGTAAGGCAAGCAGATTTTCGGTTTGCTGTTCAAATTGACGGGCCTCATCGGCTTGCAGTTGCGCTGCATATGCTGCTTCGGCTGCACGCTTCTCTTCCAAAGCCTTTTCCAAAGCCAGTTGTTTACGGATGCGAGCTTGTTCAATCAATTCAGCTTTTAAATCAGCATAAGCTTGGTCAATCCGCTGCTGAGAAAGTTGCTGGGCACTCTCTTCATGTTGCGTCCACGTTTGAGTGAGTGTTTGTGGTAACAGTAGATCACAAATACGTGATAAATCATCCTGATACGTCTGACGAACGGTCTCAGGTGCATTTAACCAACGTTTTTTAAAGTCCTGACCTACATTTAATGCCACAAGACACTCCTCAAATGATGCTGTTTATTGCCGATTTATAACTTAAATGTTCGAGGTTCTATGCCCAAACGACGATACATTTTAAATTTTTCACGCCCGATCTGTTTTGCCGTTTCATTATTTTCAATAATCTCGATAATGTGGCGAAAATCTTGAGTTTGTTCAAGTGCATGATTGTTAAAATTAAACACGATCCAATCATTCGACGGGGGTAATTCCGCTGAAATACACACTGGGCTATTCGGTTGATCGATGCCATGTGGAATAAAACTGAGTGGATCAAAGTTCCAAAGTTTCTCGTCTAACTCAGTTTGTTGCTCTGAATCAGCACAATACCACCAAATATGCGGATGCTGATTCAGAATCTTACGACATAAACGGCAAGCACTTTCAACTTGCCGTTCGGTACTATTTTCAAATAGATAAAAGCTGATTTGTGGCATATTTTAGTTTTTCGTTTCAACACGATTTGCTAAAAATTGCATCAATAACGGTACTGGACGGCCCGTTGCACCTTTGGCAGCACCAGATAACCACGCCGTACCTGCCACATCAAGATGTGCCCAACGATAGTCACGCGTGAAACGTTCGAGGAAACATGCTGCAGTAATTGCACCACCGTAAGGACCACCAATATTGGCAATATCGGCAAAAGGAGAATCGAGTAATTCTTGATACTCTTCCATCACAGGCATACGCCATACGCGATCAAGCGATTGCTCACCTGCCTGTTGTAGATCTTGAGCAAGTTCATCATCTGGCGTAAATAAGCCACTGACCACTTTACCGAGTGCAACCACACAAGCCCCAGTTAGCGTCGCAATATCAATCACCAGTGCAGGGTTAAAGCGTTTGATATACGTTAATGTGTCACATAACACCAAACGACCTTCTGCATCGGTGTTCAAAATCTCAACAGTTTGACCGCTCATGGTGGTGACGATATCGCCTGGGCGGGTGGCATGACCTGATGGCATATTTTCTGCTGCTGCAATCGCACCGACCACATGGATCGGGAGTTGCGCTTCACAGAGTGCCTGAATGGTTCCAAGAACAGAAGCAGCGCCACACATATCAAATTTCATTTCATCCATGCCTAAGCCCGGTTTTAATGAAATACCACCTGTATCAAAGGTCACGCCTTTGCCCACCAGCACGACAGGTGCTTGATCTACTTTGGCATTGTATTCAAGCGTGATAATACGACCTGGGCGGTCAGAACCTTTGCTGACAGCAAGGAAGGCATACATGCCCAAGTCAGCCATTTGCTGTTCATCCAGCACCGTCACTTTTAAAAGTTCTGGATATTGTGTTGCAAGTGCAAGTGCTTGATCCGCTAAATATTCAGGGAAGCAAATATTACCTGGACGATTGCCGAGATCACGTGCATAGTTCTGGCCCGATTGCACCGCATGAATCAGATTCAGTTGCGCATCATCTAAAGTGGTCTGCTTGGCAACAAGATGGATTGTTTCTAACACAAATTCATTTTTTTTCGATTTAAACTCATCATAACCATATGCTGCTTGCGTTAGGCTCAAGGCAAACAACGCATGCAAATCAGTTGGTAATGCAGACAGATCGACCGTAATTTGTGTAAATTTATTTTGTGATGATTTGATAATGCTTTGTGCGAGTTTTGCTAATTTTGTGGCCTTTAACTCAGCACTTTTTCCAAGCCCTAACAATTGGGCATTGGCTTGAACAGAAACATTGGCAATCAAGGCCAAGCTTTCGTTAAAACCTGCTTTGAATTGTGTTGCGTTAAGCACTTCTTCTAGGTGATTGATTTGATATGTATTTAAGTTCTGTTGTAATTGTTCTGAATCAACCAAAATCCACAAAGATTCGCTAGACGCCTGAGTGGGGAATGCGTTATGAAGGGTAAATTTCATTGTTTGTATGGAACCTGATGAGTGAAAAAGAAAGATAAGTCCATTAAACACTTTCGGATATGAGGTTGCAATCCGCAACAAGCGATAGGTTTTATATTTTTAACATTCGGGTAAACTAGCGTTACCTTCGATTAGGCTTTTTGGAAGTATTACTTTGATTATTCGGCGTTATCTCGTCAAACAAGTGGTTTCGACATCACTCGTCGTCATTGGTTTATTAACCCTGATTATGATGGGTGGTCGTTTAATCAAATATTTTGGCGTGGCAGCTCAAGGTCGTTTGGATGCAGGTATTTTATTTAGCATCATCGGCTATCGTTTGCCCGAGTTTTTAACGCTGATTCTTCCTTTAGGTTTCTTTATTGCCTTGATGCTGGTGTTTGGTCGTCTCTATGTTGACCATGAAATGGCGGTTTTAAATGGGAGTGGCGTGAGTCGAAACCAATTGGCACGTCTACTGTTGCCGATGACATTGGTTTATCTGGTTGTGCAAACTTGTTTGATGCTTTGGGTCGGACCGTGGGGTTTACGTGAATTTGAAAAACTGACCAGTACCCAAGCCGTGCGTACAGGCTTCGATTTAGTACGTCCTAAAGAGTTTATTTCTTCAGGACCTTTTACCATTTATGCAGGCTCACTTTCAGAAGATCGTAAAAATTTAAAAGATATTTTCTTCTACCAAAAGGCCAAGCAGGAAGACAAGCCTGATGTCATGATCTTGGCAAAAGAAGCAACGCGCGTAGAAGTGGAAAATGATACCGCGAATGTGGTGGATTTGGTCCAAGGTCGCCGCTACGAAATTTACCCAAATCAGCCGAGATATACGCAAGCCGAATTTCAGTCTTATCGTTTACGTTTAGAAAATGATAAAGATGTGAAGTTTGAAAGTGATGATGTTGCGGCATTGTCCATGTCAAAGCTCTGGGAAAAGCGCGATGATTCGGTACTTAAAAGTGAGTTGGGTTGGCGTGTCTTTGGTCCATTGGTGATTATTGTAGCATTGATGTTGGCAGTGGCGTTGTCCGAAGTGAGTCCGCGTCAGGGACGTTATTATCGGTTGATTCCTGCAATTTTTATCTTTGCCAGCTTAATCGTGTTGTTGATTGCAATTAAAACCCGAATTAGTAAAGACGAATTGGATATCTGGGCTTATCCAGTGGTACTGGCTGTGTATGCCGCAGCCGCAGCAATCTTTGCACGTAAACAAAAACTAGCGCCAAAACTTAAGAAAAGCATTCAGCGAGTGGGGTTATAATGTTAGCACGTCGAATAGTCGCCAAACATGTGACAAAAACCACTGTCCTTGCCATGCTCGGAACCACGTTGGTGTTATCTTTTCTACAAGTTTTATTCACTTATTTGGGTGAGTTGGGCGAGCTGAAACCGAATTATAATGCATGGCAGGCTTTTCTCTATGTCATGTGGGGTGCACCTCGTTATTTATATGAAATCTTACCCGTTGCTGCATTGATTGGTTCAGTCTTGGGCCTAGGGGCATTGGCTTCGAATAGCGAACTAATAGTGATGCGCTCTGTCGGAATCAGCCTCTGGCGGATCGTTGGTTGGGTGATGCGTGCAGCTCTGTTATTGATTGTTTTGTCTTTTGTACTCAGTGAATGGGTCATTCCATATACCAATGAAAAAGCACAAAGTATTAAAAAACAACGTAGTGTCGCAGCTTTAGGGGAAGTAAAAGGCTATTGGTCACGTGAAGGGCAGCGTTTTATTTATATTGATTATGCCAACTCGCAAGGCCAACTTCGCAACATTCAAGTGATTGATTTTGATAAAGACTATCGCTTGCAGTCTTTTGTGAATGCTGAAAAGGGTCAGTTCATCAAAGATGGGCAGTGGACATTAGAGCAATCACATCAAGTCGACTTGCTGGCGCAGGGCAATGCCATTAAAACCGATCACGATCAACAAGCACTGGGTTTGGCACTACAGCCGAAATATGTGCATATGGTGACCTTAGATCCTGAAGATTTATCGCCAAGTCAGCTGATCAGCTTTATGCGTTATATGGATGAATATAGTCAGGTGCCGAAGACTTATGAATTGGCATTTTGGCAGAAGGTTACGTCCCCATTTTCGTTGATTACTCTGGTCTTGATTGCGTGCTCATTTATCTTTGGTCCACTGCGTCAACAGTCGATGGGTTTCCGGTTAGTAATTGCACTATTTACAGGGCTTGGCTTTTTCTATTTACAGGATTTCTTGGGCTATGCGAGTTTGGTTTATGCGCCATCTCCAGCATGGTTCGTGCTATTACCAGTGGTATTGATCTTTATGGCTGGTAGTTATTTATTGTATCGGGCACGATAATACACTTGATATGAAGACTCTATCATCGGGATTGATGAAAGCCATCAGTCTGGTCATGGAGAATTTGATGAAATTTCGGTAAAATATGCCGATCAAATGATAGACAAAAAGAGAGTCCATTATGACGGATGCAAATGCTGGCAAAATTCCTCACGTTCTTGTAATTATGGATGGTGTAGGACATCGTGAAGCAGTTGAAGATAATGCTTTTTTAGCAGCAAAAACACCAAACCTCACTGCAATGGTGGCAAAGCATCCGAATAGTTTGATTTCTGGTTCAGGTGAAGACGTGGGTTTGCCTGACGGTCAAATGGGCAACTCAGAAGTTGGACATATGAATCTTGGTGCAGGCCGTGTGTTGTATCAGGACTTTACTCGAATTACCAAGGACATTCGCACAGGTGCTTTTTTTGAGCATGAAGTGTTAGTTGATGCAGTCGAAAAAGCCAAAGCAGCAAAGGGTGCCGTGCATGTGATGGGTCTATTATCACAAGGTGGTGTTCATTCGCATGAAGATCATATTGTGGCGATGTGTGAGCTTGCATTAAAACGTGGTGCAACCGTGTATTTACATGCATTCTTGGATGGTCGTGATACACCACCACGTAGTGCAAAACCTTCATTAGAAAAACTCGATGCTTTATTTGCTCAGTATCCAAATCAAGGTCGTATTGTTTCCATGATTGGCCGTTACTTTGCCATGGATCGTGATAATCGCTGGAATCGTGTTGAACTCGCTTATCGTTTAATGACAGAAGGCGAGGCAGTTCGTGTTGCAAGCTCAGTTGTTGAAGGCTTAGAACAAGCCTATGCAGCAGAAGAAAATGATGAGTTTGTTCAAGCCACGCGTATTGGTGAAATTACCAAAATCCAAGATGGCGATAGTGTGGTTTTCATGAACTTCCGTGCTGACCGTGCGCGTGAAATTACCCGTGCCTTTGTTGAAAAAGATTTTGCTGGATTTGAACGTAAAGTCGTTCCGAACTTGTCGAAATTTGTGATGCTGACGCGTTATCAAGCCAGTATTGATGCACCCGTGGCTTATATGCCAGAAGGGCTTAAAAACTCATTGGGCGAATATCTTTCTGGTTTAGGTAAAACGCAATTACGTATTGCCGAAACTGAAAAGTATGCACATGTGACTTTCTTCTTTAGCGGTGGCCGTGAAGATGAATATGAAGGTGAGAAACGTATTTTAATTCCATCACCGAATGTTGCAACGTATGACTTAAAGCCAGAAATGAGTGCTTATGAAGTGACCGACGAGTTGGTCAATGCAATCAATTCGGGTGAGTTTGACCTGTTGGTGGTCAACTATGCCAATGGAGATATGGTCGGGCATACAGGTATCTTTGATGCCGCGGTCAAAGCAGTTGAAACTGTCGATACATGTCTGGGCCGTGTCTATGAGGCTGTCATGGCAAACAAAGGGCATATGTTAATTACTGCTGATCATGGTAATGTAGAACAAATGCAAGACTACGACAGCGGACAAGTTCATACCCAACATACCACTGAATTGGTGCCATTTATTTATGTTGGCCCGACACAAGCAACCATTGCGGAAGGTGGTGTATTGGCCGATGTTGCACCCACATTACTCCATTTGATGAATATTCCTGTGCCTCCAGAAATGCAGGGCAAGAATCTGATTACTTTAAAATAAGGTGAAGCAATGACCCAATACAACAACATTTACCGAACGTTATGTGCAAGTGTGTTGATGTGTTGGGGGCTGCATCTCTCCGCAGCGCCAATTACTCATTCTTCTGGATGGGCTGATGAAGATAAAAGTATCAGCAGCACAGAAGTTCCGATTGAGTCAATTCAACAATTTGTACAAATTTATGGCATTGTGAAAGACAACTATGTCGATAAAAAGTCCGACGATGCATTATTTCAGCAGTCGATCAAAGGCTTGGTCAGCGGCCTAGATCGCTATTCTCGTTATTTATCTGCAGAAGAATACCGTCAATTGATTCAATATACAGAAGGTGATTTAGCCTCTGTCGATTTCAACTTAAATTATGATGCGCATTCGAAATCTTGGCAGATTCAGGATTTAAAGTCTGGCTCAGATTCAAGCAAATTGGGTTTGCGTAATGGGCAAGTGATTCTCAAAGTTGATAATCAAGAACTTAAAAATTTAAATCAAGACCAGATACAAGGTCTACTGTATGGTTCGATTGGCAGTACCGTACAAATCCACCCAGAGAATAATAACAGTACAGTGATCTTGGTCCGCAATAAAAAAGTCGAAACGGATATTGAGCCTGTGCTACTGCATAATCAGGTGCTGGTACTAAAAATTCGCGTTTTTCAGCAAGATACTGCCAATGAAGTGAAACGTTTAATTGAAGAATATAGCTCAAGCAAACTTAAAGCGGTGGTTTTCGATTTACGTAATAATCCGGGTGGATTGCTATCTGCTTCAGTGGAGGCTGCCGATTTATTTTTAAATCAAGGTCTGATTGTGACGACGAAAAGTCGTTCTGAGGGTGATCAGCAATTCCAAGCCCTGCCATCCAATGAATTTCAAAATCTGAAATTAGGCATTCTCATTAATCGTCGTTCGGCTTCTGCTGCGGAAGTTTTCACAGCCGCATTAAAAGAACATAAGCGCGCCTGGGTGGTGGGTGAAAATAGTTATGGTAAAGGTGTGGTACAAAAGCTATTTCCTTTACCAAGCGGTGCTGCACTGCAAATGACGGTATCCCACTATTACACCCCGAATGGCAATATGATTGAAGGTCAGGGCATTCAGCCCAATCAAACGTATGCTTTGTCTGCCGAGATGAAAGAAGATAATTACCTTGAGCATGTCACGGATTTGGTTTTGAAAAGCAGATATTAAAAAAAGCCCCTGATGACAGGGGCTTTTTTTATAGATTATTCATCATCTTCAGTATCTAAACCGAATTTTTTCAAACGATAGCGTAATGAACGGAAGGTCATTCCCAATTTCTTGGCTGCCAAGGTTCGATTCCAATGGGTCAGATTGAGTGCATTCAGCAGAATTTCTTTTTCAATATTCTCTAAATAACGCTCTAAACCTTCGGGTGGAAGCTTCTTTGAACTCATGTTTGGACTTGCAGAGTGCTGTGGTGCTTCAACTTCTTCAGTTATGGTATTGGAAAATGAAGGTGTTGGATTGACGAACGAACTGCGTAATGGCGCAGTTTGTAAATGGGCTAAGTCAATATTGTCATCATCACTGAGCGTAATTGCACGTTCAATGATGTTGCGTAATTCACGCACATTACCTGGGAAATATTGTTGCAACAGGAATTGCTCAGCACGTGAGGAGAGCGATTTTGTCGACAATTCCCATTCCTGACTGATTCTTTGAATAAAGTGATTCGCCAATAATAGGATGTCTTGTCCACGCTCACGCAAGGGTGGCAGTACAATATCCATGACATGAATACGGAAGAACAGATCTTGTCGGAAGCGGCCTTGTTGCACCAATAGTTCTAGATCTTGATGACTGGCACTGATGACACGGAAATCAACATCAATTTCTTGGTCAGAACCGACCGGGCGAATTTTCTTTTCTTGAACTGCACGTAATAGTTTGACCTGCATATTTAAAGGCAGTTCAGCAATTTCATCTAAAAATAGACTACCGCCGTGCGCAGAGAGAATTAAGCCCTGCTTGTCCTGTGTTGCACCAGTGAAGCTGCCTTTTTTATGGCCAAATAACTCGCTTTCCATCAATTCAGTTGGAATTGCGCCACAGTTAATGGCAATAAAAGGGCCTTCGCTACGATTACTCAAACGATGGACCAGATTCGCGACGACTTCTTTACCTGTTCCTGATTCACCGGTAATAAATACAGGGGCTTGAGAACGGGCGATTTTCTTTAAAGCGATCCGTAATTGTTGAATCGGTGCTGAACGTCCAATTAACAGTTTATTTTCTAAAGCTGTTTCAGCGGCCTCTTGTTCGGGCTGTGGACGATTCAAGGCTTTTTGGATCAGCTGATCCAAATGCATTTGATTGACAGGTTTACTGACAAAATCAAATGCGCCCGCTTTTAATGCTGCAATGGCAATATCCATATTGCCATAGGCGGTTAATACTGCAATAGGCGTATTGGGATAGTTCTGAGTCACATGTTTGACCAAATCCAAACCATTACCATCTGGAAGATTTAAATCTGTTAAACAAGCGTCATACTGGAACTCAGTAAAGAATTTTTTTGCCTGTTCGACCCGATAGGCGAGATGTGTCTTGATGCCCATGCGCGCGAGCGTCATTTGCATTAAAAGACATAAATCTTCTTCATCGTCTACGAGCAAGACGAGTGGTTGTTTTGTTGCCATTCCCCGAGAAACCTAATCTAATCAATGAATTTTAGAGCATTCAATCCTGAAGCATGCTCCTTGTTGTCGCTCTATATAGGTGAGCTTTGCATGATTGGCCTCACAAAATGTGTGAGACAAATACAATCCTAAACCAGTTCCTTTAATTTCGGTACTAAAAAATGGTTTGAATAGTTGAGAAATATCTCGTTTTGAGACACCCGTCCCAAAATCGATGACATCAATGCAAGTTCGTCCCTCTTTTTCGTGTACTTCGACTTCAATATATGGCGCGTCAGTTGCATTATGTCGTAGTGCATTTCTAATTAAATTAATCAGCACTTGGCGTAATTGTTTTTCGTCAAATAAGATGCTGACCTGTTCTGTCAGTTTAATTTGAATTTGTTGTTTGGCATCAGCAAGATCTTCATTGAGTAAACTTTCAAAGAAGGAGCTCAGATCAATTTCTTGTGGCTCAGTCGGTTTATTCCGTGCCATGGCTAAGGTGTCTTGCACGATGCTATCAATCCGCTTGGCTTGTTTGCTGATCATGCGGGACAGCATTTCTTGTTGGTGCGGATCACTGTCTTTGAATAGCTCATTGGCTTGCACAATCGCAGCCAAAGGATTGCGAATTTCATGGGCAATACTGGCAGAAAGCTGACCCAGTGCGGCAAGTTTCAGTTGCTGGACTTGTTGAGTCAGTTTCTGTGCATCTTTTAAGATCAATAACACTAAGGCCTGTTCAGGAACAATCAGATGTTTCACCCGAACATTAATGGTGTACGCGCTTTGCTGTGATTCAAAACTAAATTCTTCACCATCTTCAAGATCACTAAATTGAATCAGTTCAAACAAGTCTGGTTGTAACTTTACCAGTGGTGTTTTTTCTAAAGAAATCGGTAAATGGATGCCTAATAAGGTATTGGCTGCCGGATTGGTTAATACGATATGATTGCTTTCATCAAGTACCAAATAACCATCTTCAATCTGTTCTAAAATATAACGGTTAATATTTTGTAGTTGATGAATTTCAATGGATTGATGAAAAGTTAAGGTTTCTAAAATTTTAAAACGCTGTACTGCAATACGGCCAATGGCATGGACCACAAAAAATAAAAACGCCAGAAAAATGCTATTACCGAGATGATTTAAATTATTGACGGCAAAAAAGTCACCTAAAAAACGCTGGTAAACCACCATAATGACGGCAAATAGAGTAATGATCAGTGAGAGGTGAGCATTGAGTAATATCGCAGAAGAAAAAATAATAATGACGTAAAGCAAGCTCAGCTGTAGATTTGGGCCACCTGCTGAGAAGGTGATTAAACTTAAACAAATGACATCAATCAGAAAGATAAAAATCAGTTGCTTGGAGGTTTGGATTGGAAGCAGTTGCAGTAAAAAAAGCTGAAAAATATTGATCGTGATATAACAAATCAGCGTATAGAAATATAAAAAAGGGTAGGTATAGTTGCCAGAAAGCTGTTCGGCAGTCAGTAAATAAATTAAAAGCAGGCTAATCGAAATAATGAGCCGATAGCCACTATACCAAACACCGAGCCGATAGACCGTCTGTGAAACTGATGACGCAATTTTCCCTAACATAGGCGCTTACTGTTGTTTTAAGGTTTAATGAGCCCATAGCGAATTGCAAGATGGGTAAGTTTGACATCACTATCAATGGCCAGTTTTTCAAAAATACGATAGCGATAGGTATTAACAGTTTTAACGCTTACAAACAATTTGTCAGCAATCTCTTGGGCACTGATACAGTTCACCACCATCATGGCAACTTGCATTTCACGTTCTGAGAGCGCATCAAAAGGAGATTGTTGTGTATCAGAAAGATATGAGCTAGCCAGTTGTTCAGCAATATCTGCACTAAAGTATTTTCCACCTTGCATCACTTTATTGATAGCTCGAACCATTTCGGTAATCGGAGCACCTTTGGTGATATAACCTTTTGCACCAGCTTTAAGTAAGAGCGATGGATAGGGTTCTTCGGCAAGACCACTTACGGCAATGACTTTGGTTTCAGGCGCAGTCTGTAACAAACGGCGTGTGGTTTCTACGCCACCAATGCCTGGCATATTCACATCCAATAGCACCACTTGAGGATGCTTTTGACGCACCAAAGCAATCGCTTCCTCTCCTGATTCTGCTTGTCCGATGACTTCAACATCAGGGTGGTCTTCCAACATACGACAAATTCCTGTGCGTACGAGTTCATGATCATCAACAACGAGAACAGTGATCAAGAAGACCTCCTTTTTTCAAAAAACTGGTTTTTTGTTACATAAAGCAAAATTAGCTTGCAATGAAACGACAAAATTAGCAATCCTATTCTTCGTTTTTAGCGAATAGTTGTACACAATTGTGTCTATAAAAGCTTTACCCGATTTGTTCAAATGTAAGGCATAATGGTATTAAGCGCAAATGTGCAGCGTCCAGAGTTGAGTATTGTGTCGTGAAAAATTCTAAAAAATCTATCATGCATGTTTTAAGCATGTCTATCTTGTGGGCTTTAAGCTCAACAAGTTTTGCAGAACTGGTTGTGAATAACAATCCAGCTTCTTCGCGTGTGAATGGTTCAGCTTCAATGAATTGGTCTGCAAGTGATGCAAGCCAGTTGATGGAAGATGATGAACCATTGGAAATTGGTCCACAAGGTTCAACCTCTGTTACCACAACATTGCGTAATGGTGGTTCGGCAACGATTAGCTCTTCTACTGCACAGCAATCAACGTCGCAGATTCGAGATACTTTTGGTTACAGTAGCCAGCCTTCTGTCAATGCACGTGCTGCGTTGGTGATGGACGCACAGACCGGCGAAGTGCTGTACAGTAAAAACAGTAATATGTCAGTGCCAATTGCATCTATTACCAAATTGATGACAGCTGTGGTCACAGCGGACGCGCGCTTAAACATGTCAGAAGAAATCACTTTGCAGTCGATTGATTTTGCGGGTGCTGGAGGTAAGAACTCAAGTTCAACCTTACGCGCTGGTGATACCATGAATCGTGCAGAAGCACTTCTATTTGCTTTGATGAAGTCTGAAAATCCAGCTGCTGCTGCCTTGGCGCGTACTTACCCAGGTGGTCGTTCAGCCTTTATTGCTGCGATGAATGCAAAAGCGAGGCAATTGGGCATGACTGCAACACGTTATGCTGAATCAACAGGCTTAGACCCACACAATGTCTCTTCAGCGCGTGATTTGGGCATTTTGGTCAGTACTGCTTCGCAATACGGCTTGATTCGTCAATTTTCTACGACACCAACCTATGATTTCAACTTAGGTTACCGTGTGTTGAAATCGAATAATACCAATGCGTTGGTGCGTAATGGTGGTTGGAACATTAACTTGTCAAAAACAGGTTATATCAATGAAGCTGGTCGTTGTGTCGTCATGCATACGACGGTGAATTCACGTCCAGCAGTTGTGGTGTTATTGGGTGCGCCAAGTTCGCAAGCACGTAACAGCGATGCAACTAATCTATTAAGCTGGTTAAGCACTTTGCCAAAACGTGTTTAATTCTTTATAGTCAAAAAACTCCTCTTTATGGGGAGTTTTTTTATGTCTGAATAATGCGACACAACTTGTCTTATTTCAATAGATTATGTTCGTTTTTTAAGCCGAAATCGGCTAATGTGTGCCTACAACAAAAAATGATGACAGACCATTATGAATGCGATGCAACATGCACGGATTTCTGCAAAACGCTGGGGTGGGGAACCCGAAGACTACTATGAATTACATGCATTCATAGACAGTACCAAAAGCCTATGCAGTGATGCGCGACACCGAATTTTACATACCTTGTGGGGCATAAATTCGGTTGTGGTTCCTGTGTTTGGACATAGCCTTCAAAATAGCGCAGGCAAATCGATTGATATTAAAGATTTGTGTGAGCGTGATCATTTATTGGTGGATTACCAGCAGCGTTTTATTCCGACACTCAATGATTTTGTAAATGCGATAGATGCAAGACAATTGCCCAAACACTTTGAACAGCATTTAGAAAAGTTACATCATGATTATGTACAGGATAAAACACTCTCACAATTAATGTTATTGCCTTTGGCGCTGACGGGGAAATTGCATTCACTCTTGTTCACCCATAACAGTTGGTTTATCTACGATATTTTGCCGAGGATTGGGCAACTGCCGAAACTGGACAATATCGTGTATAGCCCCGCTGATTTTTTTAATGCCATGCATTTTGAATTATGGATGGACAATGGCATGGCAATTCCTGCAAGCGCTCAAGCATTACATCAAATAAAACAAACAATTCAATGATAAATGAATTAGGGGAACAACATGACGACTTACGTGATTCGTGCCAAATATTTTGGTTATAACGATGAAGTCTTTTATGTGGCAGGCAATCGTATTGCCAATGTTTTTGGGGATAAAGCCCAAGCCGAGGCTGCATATAAAAAGCTAGAAATTGATGGGGCGCGAGATTTCGCCCTGTATGAAGTGGAATCACTTTTTGATGCAGATGAAGCATTGTTAAAACTATTGGATGATTTCGTATTCTCACGTTGTGGTGAGCATATCTGTGAAGATGGGGATATTTCAGATGATGTGTTACCTGAAAGCTTAAGCGATGAAGATACTTTTGAATTTATTCAATTGGCAGGAATGCAAAAATTTCAACTGGTACAGTTTGAACATGAGGCTCGGTTTTATGCGCTTTGGTCAGTCAAAAAACAGAAATGGGTGGAAGAGCATGACGAGTTTTTTGCCAGTTTAGCTTATGCAGATCAACCTGAACAATTAAAAACGAATGTAGGAACTATTTTTGCAGATTATGACTATGGCGATATTCAGCTTAAAGGCTCACTTGATGAGTTGTCTGATCAGCCTGTGCTCTTACAGGCAATGATCACAGCGCAATCGGGTTTGAAATACGATCAGAAAAGCCAAATTTTAACGATTATGCAGGGTTGGGAAGAAGAAGCATTATATGCGGTTAATCCTTTACTCAAACAGCCATTATTTGAAATCAAAGAAATTGAGCTTGAAGAAATTCAGAGGATTGAAAAAGAATTAACTGCACAATATAGCTATGATGATTACGAATAACTTTTTCTATCTATGATTACCAATAAAAAAACCAGTTGCAGGCAACTGGTTTTTTTATTTCAGTATGTAAGCTTACATATTTGAAAGAATAGAATCTTTCACTTGATCCATGGTTGCGTCAATCGACAACATCACGGCATCAGCACATTGCTTGATTGCAGTGTCAGGATCTTTTAAGCCATTGCCTGTCACTGTACACACAATCACAGAACCCTCAGCAATTTTACCCGCTTTAAGATCACGGATTGCACCACCAATTGATGCTGCTGAAGCTGGTTCTACGAATACGCCTTCGTACATTGAAAGTAAGCGCTGTGCTTCGAGGATCTCAGCATCAGTCAGTTCATCAAACCAACCTTTAGAATCACGTACCACGGCTTTAGCATGGTTCCAGCTTTGTGGATTACCAATACGAATTGCTGTTGCAACAGTTTCTGGATTTTCAACAGGTGCACCACGTAAGAATGGCGCAGCACCAGATGCTTGATAACCGACCATTGTTGGTAAGCCTTCTGGTTTAGGACCTGTGAATTGATCAGTTGCAGCATCATAAATCACTTGCTCAAACTGATCCGCAGGTTGATTGGCAACCGCTTCGGTATAACCCATCCAGTGTGCGGTGATGTTACCGGCATTACCGACAGGTAAGCAGTGATAATCAGGTGCACGACCCAATGCTTCTACGATTTCATAAGCAATGGTTTTTTGACCTTGCAAACGGTAAGGGTTGATTGAGTTTACAATCGTTACAGGTGCTTGATCTGCGACTTCTTTAACCAGACGCATACCGTCATCGAAGTTACCGCGGATTTGCATGGTGATCGCGCCGTACATCATTGCCTGAGCCATTTTACCCATGGCAATTTTGCCTTCTGGGATTAATACGAACGCTTTGATGCCTGCACGTGCTGCATACGCTGCCGCTGCCGCTGAAGTATTCCCTGTAGATGCACAGATAATCGCTTTAGAACCTTCTTCAACTGCTTTGGTCACAGCCATTGTCATACCACGGTCTTTAAATGAACCTGTCGGGTTCAGACCTTCGTATTTCACATAGATTTCTACGTTTTTGCCAATAATACGTGGAATGTTCTCTAACTTAATTAGTGGAGTATTACCTTCACCTAGAGAAATAGCACGTGTAGTTGCAGATACAGGTAAACGGTCACGATAACGATCTACAAGACCAGTATAACGATTGGCATTCGACATGATGGTGTTCCAATATGAGGTAGAGCGGGGTGAGGGAAGTCATTTTCCCTCAACCTGATTAACTATCCAGCGATTCTAAACGAATTCTTACGATTTCGCCACGAATTGCAGGTAATGCTTGAATTTGTGCTAGTGCTTCATCCATTTTAGATTCAACGATTGGATCCGTTAAAATCACGATTGGAATTAGGTCTTTTAAGCGTGATTGCTGCATGATGGCATCAATACTGATTCCTGCACGGCTGAGAATCGTGGTGACATCAGCCAATACGCCAGTCTGATCTTCAGCATTGAGGCGGATGTAATAACCCGTAGTCATTTCTTCACGGCTTAAGATTGGCACATTGGTCAATGCTTCAAAAGCAAGCTGAGGAATAGTTCCTGCGCCATCTTCTGTATATGAAATATCACGCACGATATCAATCACGTCAGCAACCACAGCAGAAGCTGTTGGGCCTGCACCTGCGCCAGCACCATAATATAAAGTCGGGCCAACGGCATTGGCTTGAACCAAGACGGCATTTTTAACGCCATTTACATTTGCAATCAATTCTTCCGCAGGGATCAAGGTTGGATGTACACGTAGCTCAATGCCTTTGTCAGCGCGACGTGCAATGCCTAAGTGCTTGATACGGAAACCAAGTTCTTCTGCATATTTCACATCTTGAGCTGTGATTTTGCTGATGCCTTCGGTATAGACCTTATTAAATTGCAATGGAATACCAAAAGCACATGACGCCAAAATCGTCAGCTTATGTGCCGCATCAATCCCTTCAACATCAAAGGTTGGGTCAGCTTCGGCATAACCAAGTTCTTGCGCTTCTTTTAAAACGTCTTCAAAGGCACGGCCTTTTTCACGCATTTCAGTCAGAATGAAGTTACCTGTACCATTAATGATGCCTGCAAGCCATTCGATATGGTTGGCTGCAAGACCTTCACGGATCACTTTAATAATTGGGATTCCACCAGCAACCGCTGCTTCATAGGCGATCTGAACGGCATTGTCTTCTGCTGCCTTAAACAATTCATTGCCATGTTCAGCCAGTAAAGCTTTGTTTGCAGTCACAACCTGTTTGCCGTGCTTAATGGCTTCCATGATGACTTCATAAGCAGGGTGAATGCCACCCATGACTTCGACCACCATATCAACATCTGGTTGACGTACGATCTCCATCAAATCATCGCTTTGTTTAATGCCTTCGAGTTGTAAATCTGGACGTGGACGGCGTGTGCCTACGTGTGTAATTTGAATTTCTCGACCGGTACGGCGTTTAATTTCCGCAGCATTTTCTTGTAGTAATTTAAGGGCTCCACCACCTACAGTACCAAGACCGAGTATCGCCAGACGAACTGGTTTCACGTCACACTCCATTTTATTCAATCATTTTAATGAAGCTTGATCATAGCTAAAAAAATGCGCAGACACTAGGGTCTGTTGTCACTTTATAAATGAATTGCGTTGAAGGCTGAAAATCCATCAGACTAGGCATGAAACGTAGGGAATGGCATTCCCTTGCCAAGTTTCATAACGACGTATGAGGGAGTTTTAGCCACAACCCTGAGCAAGAGCAAAGCATTGCTTTGATCGCAGCGCAAGGCGAAGCTCAAGGACAGGGAGATTTTTGGCGCTTCTGTGTTATGTCTTGTTTATTTAGAATGACTAAATTTCACAATCCATGCCTTGTATCGCCTAAAAATCTCCTCTGTCGCAATCACAGATAAAGTGGTAACAGACCCTATTCCGATCATCTTTAATCTGTCGCCCGAGTCTTTGTTATTTTGAGGAGGTATTTTCGTTTATTTGTTTAAGCGTTGATCGATTTCTTCAGGGGTCATATAACCACCTAAATACTCACCTTCGACGTTATAAATCGCAGGTGTACCATTCACACCCATGTTCAAACCCAACTGATATTGGTCACGTACTGGATTCTTACATTCAGCTGCAGATACAGGTAAACCTTTAGCGGCTTGATCGAACGCAGCTTTACGATCTTGGCTACACCAGATTGCTTGCATGGTTGGCATAAACTGTTCACCACGTGGCCAAGCGATATAACGTACTTCAATCCCTTTAGCATTAATTTCAGCAAGGTGTTCGTGTAGTTTATGGCAATATGGACAGCTTGAATCTGTGAAGACGTAAATGACATGCTTCGCTTTACTACCTTGCGCTGGATAAACGATGAGGTCTTCAGTTTTCAGTGAAGCTAAATGTTTTTTATTTTCGGTTGCTTGCAGTGCCTCGCTGACATTGTGCAACTGTTTGTCACCTAAACGAACCACATCACCTTGAATAATGTATTGTCCATCAGCAGTGGCATAGACTGAACCCATCCCTTCTAGGCTAACCCAGTAAAGGTTTGGGACCTCAGTTTTTTTGATTACAAGAATTTTGGCATTGATGTTTGCCGTTTTAAAATGCTTTTCTAAAGTTGAAACCAAGCGCTGTTGTGTATTGCGTTCATTCAATGTCGATGCTTCACCTGTCGCAGGCGCACTTGCTGTGAGTGCATCTTGTTTTTGTGCTGAATTTTCTTTTGAGCAAGCACTTACCAATAATGTTGATGCTAATGTACAAGCAATTACAAGCTGAGACCGAGTAAACAACATAGAGAACCTTTTTTGTACGAATTCATTTGTATAAGGGGCTTAGCATAACAAAAAAATTGAATCACTTCGTTAAATCTTGCATAGGCTCTGTGAACAGAATCAAGTTTTAGCTGAATCCTAGATAAAAGGTGGTTTTAACCCCGTGGATGGTATTTGCCATGCAGTTCCTGCATTCGCTGCTGAGCCACATGGGTATATATCTGAGTGGTAGAAAGGTCGCTATGCCCAAGCAACATTTGTACGACACGTAAATCTGCACCGTGATTGAGTAAATGGGTGGCGAAAGCATGACGCAAGGTATGGGGGGATAATTCCGCTTGAATATTGGCTTGTAAGGCATAACGCTTAATCGCATACCAAAAATTCTGGCGACTCATGATGCCACCATGTTGAGTAAGAAACAGATAATCCGTGCTGCTCTTATACAATTGCGGGCGTGATTCGACTAAATATTTTTCAATCCAGTCACAGGCAAATTGCCCGAGTGGCACCAGACGCTCTTTGTTGCCTTTACCTGTAACGCGTAGAAATCCCTGTTTTAAATTGATCAGTTCAAGTTTTAAGTTGAGTAATTCTGAAACACGCAGACCACAGGCATACAGCACCTCGAACATGGCGCGGTCACGTAGACCTAAAGCGGTGGTGATGTCTGGTGCATTGATCAAAGACTCGACATCTTGTTCAGATAAATCCTTGGGTAAGGCACGACCAATTTTAGGAGAGTGGTGGGTGGCAACTGGATTGTCATCCCGAAGTTTTTGCTCTCTTAAAAATTTATAAAACTGTCTGAGCGCGGATAAGCATCGGGCAATCGAGCGAGGGCTTTTCCCTGCTTTGGTGAGGGCAATGAGCACATCAGCAATGTCATCACTTGACCATTCTGGTAATGCTGAACTTTGATGCAACTCGCTACATTGAATCAGATCGGATAAATAAGCATTTCGTGTATGTGGACTGACGGTTTGTGCGACAAGATAATCTCGAAAACCTTGTAAAAAACTGAGCTGGGCTGGAATGGTAATTGCAGCGGGGATGCGTGGCTTTTTATTGAGCATAATGGGCCTAAAACGATAATCTATGAAAAAAGTACATGTGCTTTTTAGGCGCGATATACCCTAATTTATCCTTGATTTCATTGCACTGTAAAAGAAAATTGAATTGTTGTCGATCTGTCACAAAGCTAAATGCCACTGAGATTGCTTTTGGTAATTATTCTCATTTGCTTGTATACTATAATAAAGAGAGTAAAGGGTTAGAGCGGTGCGATTGTCAGCATTAAAAGTCAAGCAAATAGCGGTGATCACGAAAGTGAATCGCTTGGTCGATGAGACAGAACAGCCAGATTTAGTTGCAGTTCGTTTAGAAAGTTTAGGCTTTGTGCCTGGTACACAAGTGCAAGTGATTACCAAAGGTATTTTTGGTGGTGATCCGATTCTAATCCAGCTCGGTTTTACGCGTTTTGCGTTACGAAAAGCTGAAGCGGATAAAATTGAAATTCAACTTGAAGGAGCACCTGCATGAGTGATGCGCTACGTGTTGCCCTTGTGGGAAATCCAAACTGCGGTAAGACATCTTTATTTAACCATTTAACGGGTACACGCCAAAAAGTTGCCAACTATGCGGGTGTAACCGTTGAGCGTAAAGTCGGCCATTTTCAGCTGCCGTCTGGAAAGTCTGTGCGTGTCTTGGATTTACCAGGCACTTATAGTCTACAGGCAACTAGCCCAGACGAAGAAATTACTCGTGACGTCTGCCAAGGTAAAATTGCGGAAGAAGGCCAACAAGATGCTTTCTTGTGCGTGGTCGATGCAACCAACTTAAAACTACATCTTGGTTTGGTGTTGGAAATTATTGAGCTTGGCCGTCCGATCCTTGTTGTTTTGAACATGATGGATGAAGCGCGTCGTCGTGGCATTCAAATCAATACGCAAAAATTATCAGAGCGACTTGGCGTGCCTGTCGTTGAAACTGTGGCAGTACGTAATTCAGGTATTGAGAACCTGTTGCATGCATTGGATCAGGAAAAATATACAGTTCCGCAAACTGAGCTGAGCGGTTTAAAGGGCGACCATCATCAAAAAATCGAAGTGATTTTCAAAGATGTTGTGAACTTTGTCGATCAGGAAGATAAGCGTACCGATTTCCTCGATAAGATTTTCTTACATCCAGTTCTCGGTTTACTTAGCCTTGCGATAATGATGTTTATCGTATTCCAAGCGGTATTTGCTTGGGCTGCACCGTTTATGGATGGGATTGAAACCTTCTTTGCGTGGTTTGGTGAGAAGCTCGGAGAGTATATCTCGCAACCGTTACTGCATAGTTTGGTTGTCGATGGGATTATCGCGGGTGCGGGCAGTGTGGTTGTGTTCTTGCCACAAATTTTGATTTTATTCTTCTTTATTTTGGTTTTAGAAGAATCAGGTTATTTACCGCGTGCAGCCTTCTTGCTTGATAAATTGATGTTTAAAGCAGGTTTAAGTGGCCGTGCTTTTATTCCATTACTTTCAAGCTTTGCCTGTGCAGTTCCTGGGATTATGGCAACACGTAGTATCAGTGATCCACGTGATCGTTTTACCACGATTATGGTTGCACCATTGATGACCTGTTCTGCGCGTTTACCTGTTTATGCATTATTGATTGCTGCCTTTATTCCAAGTCAAACGGTATGGGGCATTTTCAATCTGCAGGGTCTGGTATTATTTGGCTTATACATGTCAGGTATTGTGAGTGCACTTTTTGTTGCGATCGTGATGAAATTTTTGCAAAAAGATAAATCACAACATGCGCTTTTGCTTGAGTTACCAAGTTACCGTATTCCTGATCTAAAAAGTGTTGGGATTGGCTTATTGGATCGCGGTAAAATCTTCTTAAAACGTGTCGGTGGCATTATCTTTGCCCTGTCGATTTTACTTTGGTTCTTATGTACCTTCCCGCAAGCACCAGAAGGGGCAACCTTACCTGATATCGATTACAGTTTTGCTGGGATGTTGGGGCATTTGTTGCAACCGATTTTTGCACCAGTAGGCTTTAACTGGCAAATTGTGGTTGCACTTATTCCTGCGATGGCAGCACGTGAAGTTGTAGTTGCAGCTTTGGGTACCGTCTATGCGCTATCTGGTGCTGATGATGATGCAATCTCGCAAGGGCTCTCTCATTTAATTAGTGCAGATGGCACAGGTTGGTCATTGGCAACAGGTTTATCATTATTGGTATGGTTTATCTATGCGCCGCATTGTTTGGCAACGTTAGCAACGGTACGCCGTGAGACAGGTTCATGGAAGCATGTTGCTGTAATGACTGCGTATTTATTCGGTTTGGCGTATTTAATGTCTTTCTTGACTTATCAAATTGCATCAAGCATTTGGGGTTAAGAAATTCCACCTAGCCTCCCTTTGAAAAGGGAGGCAATCATTGGAGAGACGGTTATGTTTGAGTACTTGATTGTTGCTGTATTAGTGCTGTGGAGTGCTGTTGTCGTATTCAAAAAGGTGTTCCCTCAAACAGCAAATTCAGCATTTCTGAGTTTGTCGAATTCTTGTCAGCGTTTAGGCTGGCAGCGTTTGGCGACATGGTTAAAACCTAAAATGGCTGTGGGTTGTGGTGGCGGCTGTGGTTGTTCGACCGATGAAACGGAGAACAAAAAAGCAGAGCCCGTTCAAACGGTCAAATGGCGTTAAAACAATTCAAAATGCCCATCTCGAGATGGGCATTTTTTTGGAACAAGAAAAAATGAACCAGGCTCAAATGAGTGAAAAACAATCTTTAAGTCCTAAACATAAATTGATTTTACTGGGCTTCATGCTGGTGATGACACTGCTTTATCTCTCTGCTTTGTCTAAGGGGCTGAATATTTATAAAGAAACCCTCTCTTGGCTTATCTCATGTTTAATCTTGATTTATCTGTGGTTGAGACCCGAATTGATTGAACTTAAAATCAAGCAATATGCATTTAAATCTGTAGATTGGTTAGGTGCTGTGATCTTGGCTTTATTAGGGATGAGCTTTTTTATCCCTGCTTAAGCTTTTACGCACTGACACAAAAAAGATTGAATAAAACCAAAACTGAAAAAGCATTTAAAACAGTAAAGTGCTAACATTTTTGCCATTCTGTAATCTGCAAAAAATGGGGCGAAAATGTTAATACAACGTGGTGGATTAAAAGTTGTGGCTGGCTTGGGTATTTCTGGTGTGTCAGCAGTCAACTTTCTACATGAACAGGGCTACCAAGTTGCAGTAACAGATTCGCGAGCCACCCCGCCAGGGCATGATCAGATTCCAGCAGGTGTACGTACCAGTTTTGGTCAATTGGATACTGAGCTTTTATTGCAAGCAGAAGAAATTATTCTCAGTCCAGGACTTGCACCCCAACTTCCAGAAATTCAACAAGCAGTTGAAAAAGGCATCCCAGTGGTCGGTGATATTCAATTATTACGCCGTGCTACAGAAGTGCCAATCATTGCGATTACAGGATCAAATGCAAAAAGTACAGTCACCACGTTAATTGGCTTGATGGCACAAGAGGCAGGCAAAAATGTGGCTGTCGGTGGCAACTTAGGTCGTCCAGCATTAGATTTATTAAAAGATAAACCTGATTTAATTATTTTAGAGTTATCGAGCTTCCAACTTGAAATCACATCACACTTGAATGCAGAAGTTGCTGTAGTGTTGAATATGAGTGAAGATCATTTGGATCGTCATGGTGATATGTTGGGTTACCACAAAGCCAAACATCGTATTTTTCAGGGCGTGAAAAAAGTCGTTTATAACCGTGACGATAATTTAAGCCGTCCATTGGTTCCAGATGTTACCCCAATGCAAAGTTTTGGTTTGAATGCACCTGATTTAAATCAATATGGTGTGCTGCGTGATGCGGATGGCAGCATGTGGTTAGCCCGAGGAAGAGAGCGTTTGCTTAAAACCTCTGAGATGTATATTCAAGGGATGCACAACGTTGCCAATGCATTGGCGTGTTTGGCGTTGGGTGAAGCAGTTTGTTTACCGACAGCTTCAATGTTTGAAACGCTTAAGCATTTTAAAGGCTTGGAACATCGTTGTGAATATGTCGAAACCATTGATGGTGTACGCTATTACAATGATTCCAAAGGAACCAATGTTGGTGCGACGCTGGCTGCAATTGATGGTCTTGGTGCCGCAATTGAAGTGAAAAAAGGCAAGCTGGCTTTGATTCTTGGTGGTCAAGGCAAAGGGCAGGATTTCAAACCTCTCCGTGATGCTATTCAAAAATATGTGAAATCAGTGATTCTCATTGGTGAAGATGCTGCGGTGATAGAACAGGCGATTCAAGGTACAACTGTGATTCAGCATGCAAACAGTTTAAAAGAAGCGGTAGCACTGGCTCAAAAAGCCACTCAAGCAGAAGATGTAGTTTTACTTTCACCAGCCTGTGCGAGCTTTGATATGTTTAAAAGCTACAATGATCGTGGGCATCAATTCGTGGCATGTGTAAATGCCTTGAATGAAAAATAAGAACTGGGAATAGAACTATGGCTGATTTAGCCCAAAATACGGTACAGAAGATTTCGCAATTGCTGAATCGCTTACCTAAGCTACCCGCAGAAATGACGGCACGAAATATCCTGATTTTTTCTGTGATTTCGCTGCTATGTTTCGGTTCAATCATGGTTGCATCGGCGTCTATGCCGTATGCGGAATATATCCATGAGAGTCCTTTTTACTTTTTGATTCGTCATGGTATTTCCATTGTGGTTGCTGCGGTGGTGGCATTTTTAACCTATCGGGTTTCATTGAATCTCTGGTTTAAAAATGCCTTTCCTTTATGGCTGATTACCATTGTCCTGCTCTTGGCGGTATTGGTGGTCGGTTCTGAAGTCAATGGTGCACATCGCTGGATTAAGGTGGGTGGTTTTACCCTACAACCCACCGAGATTGCCAAAATTGTGATGGCGATTTTTACTGCGGATTATGTGGTGCGCCGCGCCAAAGAAGTGCGCACGCATTGGAAAGGTTTGCTCCGCTTAAGTGGTGTCATGGCCTTAACCGTGGGCTTTATTGTCGCTGAGCCAGACTTGGGTGCAACCGTCGTTATTGTATTAATGATGGTTGGCGTGTTCTTTTTAGCAGGAGCGCCAGCAACCCAGTTCTTGATCATGCTTGGTGCGATCTTTGCGGGTGTGAGTGCGTTGATTATCTTCGAGCCATTCCGCTTCCAACGTTTGATTTCCTTTACCAACCCTTGGGCAGATCCATTGGGTGTCGGTTACCAGCTTTCAAATGCATTGATGGCCTTTGGTCGAGGTGAATGGTTTGGTACTGGCTTAGGGCACAGTGTGCAGAAGCTTTCTTATTTACCTGAAGCGCATACGGACTTTATGTTGGCTGTATTAGGTGAGGAATTCGGCTTCTTTGGCGTGTCTATCGTAATGATACTGTCATTTACCATGTTGGCCTGTTGCATTCGTATCGGTCATCGTGCCTTGCAACATAACTATTTGCGTGCAGGCTATTTAGCCTATGGAATTAGCATTATTTTTCTGATGCAGATTCTGGTGAATGCAGGCATGAATATGGGTTTGATGCCAACCAAAGGTTTGACTTTACCGTTTATTAGTTATGGTGGTACATCGTTGATGATGTGTGCAGCGATGATTAGTTTGATTCTAAAGATCGATGCGTCAACACAAGAGTTGAACCCATTAAAAGAAGAATCGAATTTCTAAATTGGCTCAGATTGAAAAGCCCTGACAGTGTTCAGGGTTTTTTTGGCTTACTGAAAAGTTCCCGTCAAATGAATGCCGAGCGGGATCGAGTTTACATCCCATTGCTGCACGGCTTGTTGCAGCATAATGCGGGGTTGATCCAGCTCAACTTTAGATTGTCCTAAGGCTGAAATAGCCTGCTGCAGCAGTTCTGGCGCTTTGTTGATGTCCAATGCCTGGGCCAGATTTTGTTTAGACAGTTTTTGCCCTTGATCGTTCATGGCGAGCGGAAGGTGCATATAGCTTAAACTAGGATAATCAAGCAAAGAGCCCAACCAGATTTGTCGGGCTGTATTATCGAGTAGATCTGCGCCACGAACCACATGGCTAATACCCTGTAGATAGTCATCCACAACCACCGCGAGTTGATAGCTGATAATGCCATCACGGCGTTTTAAGACGAAATCACCGAGATCCTGTTGTAAGTTAGAACATTGCTGACCTTGTAAGCGATCTTGAAAGCAAATGAGCTGGTCAGAAACTTTTAAGCGAATGGCTTGATCAACAAAGTCGAGATTGAGATCGCGGCAGGTACCGATATAGAAATGATTTGAACCCAACATCTTGCGCGTACATTGGCAAGCGTAAATCGCTTGTGATTGCTTGAGTTGCTCAAGCACCTGCTCATAGAGATTTAAACGATCTTTTTGAAAAATAATTTCTGCATCTGGCTCAAATTGAAAGGCATCAATACAAGCAAGAATATGGGCTTCGCTGTTGGGATAAATGCGAGGAATGTCGGTATCTTCGATACGGACCAGCCATTTGCCTTGATTGGCTTTGGCATCGCAATAACTGGCGACAGCAGTCAGTAAGGAACCAAAATGCAATGGACCTGTAGGCGATGGCGCGAATCGTCCGATATATGAGCAGCGATTAAGCAAAGCATCGCTTTGCCGCTGTGCAAGAGCGAAGCTGTGCTTCGCTTCATGGCTCAACGCGGTTGTCAAAAATTAACCGTTGTTTTGCTTTTCTTTGATTTCTGCCAAAGTTTTGCAATCGATACATAAAGTCGCTGTTGGGCGAGCTTCTAAACGACGTAAACCGATTTCGATACCACAGGTTTCACAAAAACCGTAGTCTTCGTTTTGAATGGCTTCAATCGATTGTTCGATTTTGCGAATGAGCTTGCGTTCACGGTCACGTGTGCGTAGTTCAATTGCAAATTCTTCTTCTTGCGTTGCTCGGTCGTTGACGTCAGGAAGCGCACTTGATTCATCTTGCATGGTATTCAAGGTGCGATCAACTTCAGACATTAACTCAGCTTTCCATGCATTTAAAATTTGGCGGAAATGCTCAAGTTGTCCTTCAGACATATATTCTTCATTTTTCTTTGGCTGATAAGGCGCAATTCCAAATAAGCTCGCAGTTGTACCGCTTTCTGAAGCTTTAGCTTTGGTTTTACGTGTACGTTTCACAGCCAATTTTTGATCGTCGATCACGTCTGTTTGTTCGTCCAAGACTTGATTTTGGTTGTCATTCGCCATATAGGGCATTCCTCATCTTACACGTACTATCTATACGCAAAAAATATGGTGATATGCAAGTGTTTTTATAGAAACCTAAGATGGTTTTTCCCATCAAGGGTCGACATCATATAGAGTTTTTGGACAAGATGGTAGTCATTCCCGTCCAGATTTTGTGAGAAATCGACAATGTAATTTGTAATCAAAAGTTTAGTCATAGCCTAAAACTTCAGAACTGTTCATCCGTTCGGAAGTCTGGAGGCGATAGACCTGAGTTTCCAGTTCACCGTTGGCTTTCAGGCGAATAAAACGGTAGCCAGGATGTTCCTCATCCAATGCAAATTTATCGCTTTTGGGCTTGAACTGAATACAGGTGGATGGGGTCGATAAAAACTCAACACCTTGCCATGTATTGATTGAATCTTGATGCACATGCCCACATACGATTGCTTTGACATTCGAAAAGGGCTGGATGGTTTCTAGCAAGTCGGATGAATTTTTAAGTTTGTGTTGATCAATCCACGCCGATTGCATGGCAAAAGGATGATGGTGACATGCAATAATGACATGGCGATCATGGTGTTGTGTCAGCAACTGGGTAAGCTGTTGCAATTGTGCTTCAGCAATTTTTCCATCAATCCGCTTTGGCTGCGCACTATTGAGTAGGATAATGCACCATTGACCTAACTCAATCACAGTCGGTTGGGTCTGATCTGTTTCATGAAATGGAAAATGTGTTACATCGTCATGATTGCCTGGAGTATGAAAAAAGGGGATTCCCAAGCTTTGCATATGTTGTACATAGCGTTTATACGTCAAAGGTGTTGGCGATTGAGCTAAGTCACCTGTGTGTACAATCAGGTCAATATGAGGATGTTGCTGGCGCATCAAGTCGATTACAGCATGAAAACTTTGTTCGGGTTGCATCCCAACAAACTCTAAATGTGGATACTCTAATAAATGTGTATCAGTAATCTGTATCATCACAAAATCTTGTTGCGATAATGATGAGACTTGGAAAGTCACCGTCTTTAGCCCCTTCAGATTTTTATCTTTGTTGTATATGTTGAGACAGCCACTGTAATGCCATGATTACAGGTGCGTTTCTCAACCGCCCGTTAATTAATAATGCTTCTAATTCGGAATAGGCAAATAGATGAAGCTGAATATTTTCACCTTCATCTGGCATCCCAAAAATGCCTCCATCCTTTGGCAAATTAACTTCTGCAATATATAAATGAAAAAATTCAGAACATGCACCAGCAGAAGGGTAGAAGCTAAATAAATGTTTTAATTCGGTGATCTCACAGCCAGACTCTTCTAAGCTTTCACGGCGGATACAACTTTCTGGAGATTCATCTCCATCGAGTACCCCTGCAATGACTTCAAGTTGCCATGGCGAAACTGGATCATTCAATGCACCCACACGAAATTGTTCAATCAGTGCAAAGCGTTGTTGTTGGTCGTTATAAAGTAAAACACCAGCAGCTTGTGGACGATGAACCAATTCACGCTGAATTAAAGGTGAGTAATCTTCTCGATGAAATAATCGATGTTTTAAACTCACTTTCTCAACTTGAATGAACCCTCGAAACAAAGGTTCTCGAGATTCTATCGTAACGTCGGTTGCTGAATAGCTGGCGTGGTCAAGAATAGTCATCTTCAATCAGGATGAGATTGTACATATCTCATCCTAACCGAGAATGATTCGCAGGAAAATCTTTTTTTAGTCGATTTACACCTTGTGGTACAATTTTTGACCATGTTCCTGATAAGCGGTTTTCATGGCATTGAGACCTGCTTCAACTTCTTTTTCAGCATCATTTGACTGTTTGGCATTGTGCTGGTTTTGCGCATAATCTCGCACATTTTGGGTGATTTTCATCGAACAGAATTTTGGACCACACATTGAGCAGAAGTGTGCTGATTTATGGGCTTCTTTAGGAAGCGTTTCATCATGCATACTGCGTGCTGTGTCTGGGTCTAAGCTGAGGTTGAACTGATCGTCCCAACGGAATTCAAAGCGTGCTTTAGAGAGGGCGTTGTCACGCACTTGTGCACCTGGGTGGCCTTTGGCTAAGTCAGCCGCATGTGCTGCAATCTTATAGGTGATAATGCCATCCTTGACGTCTTTCTTGTTAGGTAGACCCAAATGCTCTTTTGGTGTCACATAGCACAGCATTGCCGTTCCATACCAGCCAATCATCGCTGCACCAATCGCAGAGGTAATATGGTCATAACCTGGTGCAATGTCTGTGGTCAGTGGACCAAGCGTATAGAATGGCGCTTCTTTACAGACTTCAAGCTGTAGATCCATATTTTCCTTAATCATATGCATTGGCACGTGACCGGGACCTTCGATCATCACTTGTACGTCATGTTCCCAAGCACGATGAGTGAGTTCACCGAGGGTTTTCAGTTCGCTGAATTGTGCTTCATCGTTGGCATCCTGCACGCAACCTGGACGTAGGCCATCACCTAAGCTGAATGACACGTCATAGGCTTTCATGATTTCGCAAATTTCGTCGAAATGTGTATATAAAAAGTTTTCTTGATGATGTGCTAAGCACCATTGCGCCATGATTGAACCACCACGAGACACAATACCCGTTAGACGGTTTGCCGTCATGGGTACGTAACGCAACAATACACCTGCATGAATGGTGAAATAGTCAACACCTTGTTCAGCTTGTTCAATCAAGGTGTCTTTAAAGATTTCCCAAGTTAAATCTTCAGCCACGCCATCGACTTTTTCCAGTGCTTGGTAGATGGGTACAGTACCGATTGGCACTGGTGAGTTGCGGATAATCCATTCACGTGTTTCATGAATGTTCTTACCTGTCGATAAATCCATGATGGTGTCGGCGCCCCAACGGGTTGCCCACGTCATTTTTGCGACTTCTTCATCAATCGATGAGCCGAGCGCAGAGTTACCGATATTGGCATTAATTTTCACCAAGAAGTTGCGACCAATGATCATCGGTTCGCATTCTGGGTGGTTAATATTGGCTGGAATAATGGCACGACCCGCAGCAATTTCCTGGCGTACAAATTCAGGGGTAATTTCTCGTAAGTTTTGTGCACCAAAGTTTTGCCCTGGATGCTGACGCATATCGACATTTTCACGTTGGCGCTGGTTTTCACGAATGGCAATATATTCCATTTCAGGCGTAATCATACCTTGCTTGGCATAGTGCATTTGCGTGACATTTTTGCCTATTTGTGCGCGACGTGGGTTTTGAATATGGGCAAAACGAATTTCGGCGGTGCGAATATCTTTTAAGCGGGCTTGACCAAACTCCGAACTAAGACCAGAAAGTACATCGGTATCTTGGCGTTCTTCGATCCATGTTTGACGAACGAAAGGTAAGCCCTTATTTAGGTCGATTTGTACATTGGGGTCGGTATAAACACCAGATGTGTCATAGACCATCACGGGTGGATTGTGTTCACCACCCAAGCCAGTTGGCGTTTCGGTTAAGCTAATTTCGCGGAAAGGGACTTGGATATCAGGGCGAGAACCTTCAACATAGACTTTTCGAGATGCAGGTAATATTCGGGTTAAATCTTTTGCAGCTTGCTCATGTTGAGCAGAAATATCAGCAGGGGAAAGATTCGTTAATTGGTTCATGGCATGATCCTTATGTATGGTATTAACGAATCAAGCACGACCAAAAACCATGGCGGATTTATCTCTATGATAAATAGAAGCTAAGTTTTTTGCTGGGCTTGATTCCTACGCAGGTGTTAACCTGATCAGGTTCAACGGTACTTATCTTTAAATTGAGTAATTAAGATAATCTCAGCAGTTTGTTAACTGCGCTCCGTCAAGCTAGGCATTTAGACTAACAGATTTTTAAATTTTTGTTGTAGCAATTCACACCAATCAACAATGGGCCAATCCGTGCTATTGTCATAAAAGTTTCATCATTTCTATGTTTTAATCACCAATCATTTTTTCCATGTATCTAGTGGAGGCATACTGTGAGCCCAAGCAATCCTGTGTTAAGTCATCATATTTCTTCACAATTTAATGAAGACTTGCAAGATGTGCACACCAAGTTTATGACCATGGGTGGATTAGTGGAGCAACAGGTCGCAAATGCGATTCATGCTTTATTAGACACAGATGCTAATTTAGCGATTGATGTACAGTTTAAAGACAATGCAGTGAACCAATTCGAGCGTGATATTGATGAAGGTTTGACATTGATTTTAGCCCGTCGTCATCCAGCAGCGATTGATTTACGTATGGTGATCGCAATGAGCAAAGGCAATACGGATTTAGAGCGTATTGGTGATGAAGCTGCGAAAATTGCACGTATTGCACAAACCCTGTGTGAAGAAGGCGAGTCACCACGTGGTTATATGGAAACCCGTCATATTGGTAATCAAGTTCGTGTCATGATTCATGATGCCCTCGATGCTTTTGCGCGTTTAGATGTTGAGCAGGCATTGAAAGTCGTCATGGCAGATGTGGATATTGACCGTGAATATCAATCAGCAACCCGTACCTTAATGACCTATATGATTGAAGACCCGCGTCATATTTCACGGGTGATTAATGTGATGTGGGTACTACGTTCTTTAGAGCGAATTGGTGATCACGCACGTAATATTTCAGAACAGGTGATTTATATGGCGAAGGGTACCGATGTGCGCCATACCAGTATTGAAGAGATTGAACAAAAAGTACATCAAAAATAATGGTAAAAGTAGAATAATATATCGCCGCTCTAACTAGAGCGGCTTTTTATTTTTGAGGGAATTGCAATAAAAAAATCCCAGACTTCGGGGGAAAGTCTGGGAGAGAAATATCATGCGTTACGTGAGATATCAACGTATCTCTTTGTCCTTCTGAATACAACTATAAACACAGCGTTCTAACGTGTCATGTAGACAACTGTGTATACTCTGTAAGGCTTTATTACTTATGTAAATATCATGTAAAAAGAGAGCTGAAAACAGCTCTCTTTTTACCGTACGGTGAGACAAAACGGCTTATTTCTGTTCAGTCCAACCTTCAGCTTTTTCTACACTTTCATCGTTATTAAAGAACTTCTCACGTTGCTCTTCAAGGAACTTTTTCGCATCAGGTTCAAATACATTCAAACGCTTTTCATTAATCAGCGTGGTTTGATGTTTTAACCATTCTTGCCATGCCTGTTTTGAAACAGTTTCAAAGAACTCTTGGCCTTTGGCACCAGGAAATGGTGCAAAATCCAAGCCTTCAAGCTCTTGTTTGTATTTGCGGCAAAGTACTTGTCTAGTCATCATAAATCCTTAAGCGTATAACTGTTCTAGGCGAGTGTGCGCACGGGCAATCGCAGCTTCAACTTGTTTTGGTGAAGTTCCACCAATATGATCACGTGCATTGACAGATGCTTCTAAGGTCAGTGCCTTGTCGAAAACATCTGCTGTGATCAAATCAGAGAATTGTTGTAACTGTTCAAGTGTCAATTCAGATAAGTCTTTTTCTTCTGCCACACCTAAAGCGACCGCTTTACCAACAATTTCATGTGCATCGCGGAAAGCCACACCTTTTTTGACGAGGTAGTCTGCAAGATCTGTTGCAGTTGAGAAGCCACGTAAAGCTGCTTCACGCATAATTTCGATATTTGGAACGAGGGCTGGAACCATGTCTGCGAATGCCATGAGAGAGCCGCGCACGGTATCAATCGCATCAAATAACGGTTCTTTATCTTCTTGGTTGTCTTTATTGTATGCCAATGGCTGACCTTTCATTAAGGTCAATAAGCTAATTAAGTCACCAAAAACACGACCTGATTTACCACGAACCAGTTCAGGTACATCTGGATTTTTCTTCTGCGGCATGATTGAAGAACCTGTGCAGAAGCGGTCTGGAATATTCACAAATTTGAATTGTGCAGAAGTCCATAAAATAAGTTCTTCAGACATACGTGATAAATGCATCATGATCAAAGATGCTGCTGCATTAAATTCAATGGCAAAGTCACGATCAGAAACGGCATCGAGCGAGTTTTCTGAAAATGCTTCGAAACCCAGAAGCTCAGCTGTGTAAGCACGATCAATCGGGTAGGTCGTACCTGCCAAAGCTGCTGAACCGAGTGGCATACGATTGACGCGTTTACGGCAGTCTTGTAGGCGCTCTGTATCACGCACCAACATCTCAAACCAAGCCAACAAGTGGTGACCAAAAGTCACAGGTTGAGCGGTTTGCAGGTGAGTAAAGCCCGGCATGATGGTGTTGGTATTTTTACTTGCCAGCCCCAGTAAGCCTTTTTGTAGACGGAGTAATAAACCTAAGATGTCGTCAATTTCATCGCGCAAATAGAGGCGGATGTCGGTCGCAACTTGGTCATTACGGCTACGACCTGTATGGAGTTTTTTACCCGTGATACCAATACGTTGAGTCAAACGTGACTCAATGTTCATGTGTACATCTTCTAAATCAATACGCCATTCAAAGTTGCCTGCTTCAATTTCAGCTTGAATGGTGCTTAGACCTTGGATAATGTCATCACGTTCAGCTTCAGTCAGGACGCCAACTTTGGCAAGCATGGTTGCATGTGCGATTGAACCTGCAATATCTTGTTTATAAAAACGTTGGTCAAATTGCACAGATGCGGTAAATTCTGCAACAAAAGCATCAGTTGCTTCAGAGAAGCGACCACCCCACATTCCAGAGGTTTGATTTGGGCTTGCTGCAGAAGAGGATTGAGAAGATGTGGTCATGGCGGCTCAGCAAAATAAAAAAGAGTATAGCAAATCCAAACGCAGTTGCCGAAACTCGACATAAGAAGTTATCGCAAACTCGTCAGGGGAATCCATCAGGCTCCTATTTTTTTACGAAAATAGGGCAATGGCAATACTTATTAGAATTAATTGTTGCAAGTAATGTTTTAGCAATGGTGTTGGCTTTGGCCGAAGCGCGCTCATGGCAAGCCTTAGATGGCTTTCGTGTGCTGCAATATATGTTTTTTATTAATTGGGTGATTTTATCATTTGCGACACTGGTGGATTACTTTCAAGGTTTTTTTGCCAAGTTTAGTCAGAAAGTGGCATTAATACTTGGTTTTGTTTTACTGCAATTGATTGTTTTATTGACCACCTGCGCGGTCAATGTTATTCAGTATTGGGCTGCACGTTCAGGTGTATTTAGCGAAGAGGTGCTGTTTCAGGGGACGAGTCTGCATTTGAGCTATGGTGTTTTACTCGGTGCATTCTGTTTGCGTTATTTATATATGCGTGAACAATGGATGAGCCAGCAATACAGTGAATTGAATGCTCGAATTCAGGCGATGCAAGCACGAATTCATCCGCATTTCTTATTTAATAGTATGAATAGTGTGGTGAGTTTAATTACGATCGACCCCGAAAAAGCTGAAAATATGCTGATTAATCTGTCACGACTGTTTCGAGCGAGTTTTCAGGAACTGAAGCTGGTGAGTCTGGCCGAAGAAATTGATTTATGCCAGCAATATTTAAGTATCGAAAAAATGCGTTTAGGCGAGCGTTTAAATGTAGAATGGAATATACAGGCGACACCAATTGAATTAAAACGCGTGACGATTCCGTTATTAACGTTGCAACCTTTGCTTGAGAATAGTATTTTTCATGGGGTGGAAAAAATTTTGCAGCCATCAACCATTAGCGTATTGGTTGAAATATTGCAAAATCAAGTCAGTATAGTCATTACCAACCCTTATTCTCACGATACAATAAAATCGAGACAGGGAAATGGTATTGCGATAGAGAATGTGAAGCAGCGCTTGAAAGCTTATTATGGGCCAACGGTTAAGTTTCAGATTTATGGGGGAGCGTCGTTATATACGACGGTGGTGAGCTACCACTATCGAGTAAAATAATAAGTCAAGTTAACCATAAAAAATATGGATGAAGTTAACGGTGACAAGGAGGAGAGGATGAGAGTTCTGATTGCTGATGATGAGCCTCTCGCTGTAGAGCGTTTGTCACGTTTAGTGACCCAGATGGGACACGAAGTCATTGCGACGGCGCATCATGGTCAGGATGTGTTAAATCATATTGAAAACGACTCGCCTGATGTCGTTTTATTAGATATTCAAATGCCTGGGATGAATGGTTTGGAGTGTGCTGAACAACTCAGTCAGCTCAACCCTCGTCCTGCAATTATTTTTTGTACGGCATATGATCAACATGCATTGGAAGCATTTAAATTTCAAGCACAAGGATATTTACTTAAACCTGTTGCACAACAAGATTTACAGCAGGTGTTTAATCATTTAACTCATCTTACACAAGCACAAATGACTGGTTTAAAACAACAAGACGATATGTACGATACCAAAACACAACGCCATCAAATTGCTGCGAAAACTTATCGCGGAGTTGAGCTGATTCCATTAGAAAATGTTTATTATTTTTTAGCGGATCAAAAATATGTCACTGTTCGCCATAAAAATGGCAGCGTACTGATTGATGAAACCCTGAAAGACTTAGAATTGGAATTTGCAGACCGTTTTATTCGCATTCATCGTAATGCTTTGGTCTCGCTCGACTATCTTGAAGGGCTGGAATTAGTCGCAGCAGGACAATATCAGGTACGTTTGCGTGAACTGGAGGAGCGTTTATCCGTCAGTCGCCGTCACTTACCGAGTTTAAGAGAGTGTATGCATCAATTATAAAACTCAGCTTTTCAGCTGAATGATTGATCACTTTATGATTTTTTGCTTGCAATTTCAGGTGATCAAGTTAAGTTTGGAACAATTGCTTTGATCAATACTTAACTTGAATTTATGAAAACCTTAAAAATTGCGACTCGACAAAGCCCTCTTGCACTTTGGCAGGCAGAACATATTCGTTCTCGTTTAAATGTGCTTTATCCAGATTTAACGGTTGAATTGGTTAAGTTTGTCACCCAAGGCGACAAGATTTTAGATACACCGTTAGCCAAAATTGGTGGTAAAGGTTTATTCGTAAAAGAGCTGGAAGCAGCATTGCTGGATGGTCGTGCGGATTTGGCTGTACATTCAATGAAAGATGTACCGATGCATTTGCCTGAAGGTTTAAGCTTGGCTGTGATTTGTGAACGTGAAGATCCTTTGGATGCATTTGTTTCGAATCATTATGCACATTTCGATGAGCTACCACAGGGTGCAAAGGTGGGGACTTCTAGCCTGCGCCGTAAGTGTCAAATTTTACAGCAACGTCCTGATTTAGACATTGTTGATTTACGCGGCAATGTGGGCACACGATTATCCAAATTGGATGATGGTTTATACGACGCCATCATTTTGGCCAGTGCAGGATTAAAACGTTTAGGTTTGGCAGAGCGCATTCGCCACTGTTTAGCACCTGTACTCAGTTTACCTGCGGTGGGCCAAGGTGCACTTGGCTTGGAATGCCGTACGGATGATGCAGAATTATTAACATTAATCCAACCGTTACAACATGAAGAAACCTCGATTTGTGTCCGTGCAGAACGTGCCTTTAATGCTTATTTGGAAGGGGGTTGCCAAGTACCGATTGCAGGTTACGCAACTTTAGCCAATGATCAAATTCAGATTGAAGGGCGAGTGGGGAGTGTTGATGGGAAAACCTTACTGAAAGAACAGTTGGTTGGAGCAACAGCAGATGCCGAACAACTCGGTGAACAACTGGCTCAGCGGTTGTTAGCGCAGGGTGCAGGTGAATTGCTGAAAGCGCTATATTAATGCTGTTTATTAATACGCGTCCTGATGACCGTGCTTCTGTATTAACCCAAGCATTGGGAGAGGCGGGTTATCAGGTCGAAGCATTGCCTTTACTTGAATTGGTTGCCGAGTCATTTTCTGAAACTTTACAGCAACTCTACTTCGCGTTGCTCGAGACTCAAGTGGTCGTGGTGGTTAGTCCGACTGCTGTTGACATTGGGATGCGTTATTTACAACAAGCAGGATTGCAACTTGATCAGCTCAAACATATTCAATGGGTTGCAGTAGGGCAAGCCACAGCACAGGCTTTAGCTCAATTTAATATAGCAAGTGTTGTCCCTGAGGTGGAAAGCTCTGAGGGAATGCTGGAGCTGCCTCTGCTAAAACAGCAGATGGGTTTAACCAAAATTGCATTCTGGCGAGGTTTGGGCGGGCGACAGTTTATGATGCAGCAATTGCAGCAACACGGTGTCGAGATTCTGAATTTTGTGCTCTATCACCGCCAATGCCCAGAACAAAGTTTTACCTTATTTCCTGAAATTGTAAGAAAAATAAATTTAAATCAACCTGTTGCGGTGTTGATCAGTAGTGAAGCGAGTTGGAACTATTGGCAGCAGTTACGTCGTCAGCATCCGTGTGCAGCAGAATGGGTGTATTTGGTTTTAGGTTCACGCTTGGCTCAAATTCTGATCAAGGCACGGGGTCAGGCTGCTCAAGGATTTAACATTATTCAGCTTGAAAATTTATCTGCATCAGAGATCATTCAACGCATGAGTGATTGGCAAGGACATGTATGAGAAAAATTGGTTATCTAATATTAGGATTGAGTTTGTTGTGGTTAGCCAAACTCAGTTACGATGTTGCGCAATATTCTCAAACTGTACCGCAGTTACAACAGCAGTTAGATCAAACCGAGCAGCGTTATGCTTTATTGAATGATCAATTCGTTGCCGTGCAACGCCAGTTACAAAGTGCCAGTCCCGTAGAGCCAACGGATAGTGTTTCGATACCGACTACGGTGGCAGGGATTGCTCCTGTTATTTTGATTAAGCAGCAAATGCAATTGGTGCAATTTGCCGTGGATCAGCAACAGTTTATTTATGCATTAGATCAATTGAATCAAGTGCAGCAGCATGTTATGCAATCTGCTGTTTCTCCTGCATTACAGCATAGTTTGGTGAAAGCGATTGAGCAGGATAAACAAACCATTCAGCAATATGTATTAAGCCAAACGCAACAGCAGCAGCAACTTGATAATCTATTGCAGCAACTGGATCAAAAGATTCAACAAGAAATTCAGAACCCGAAAGTCAATATGGCCAAGAGTGAAAATTCGTCTTGGTGGCACTGGTTTAAACTCGAAAAAGTACAACGTAACGCGCCTGATTTGATGAGCCGTAACATCACCTTGAAAGAAGCACAATTACGCTTATTGCTTGCCTCTCAGGCATTGCAGCACGGCCAGTTGGCTGAATATCGAAAATCGATCTTGGAAGTCATGCAGTTACTTGCTGAATTGCCTGATCAAGCCAGCCAGCAGATGAAACAGAAATTAGAGAAAATTGTAAATTTACCGGCAGTGCCTACACCAAAATTAACCACATTGGGTTTATTGGGATAACGCATCATGAAATATTTACTGCTCACTTATTTGCTTGTCAGTCTGGTGTTATTCGCACTGTTTGCTGTATTAAGTTATGGCTATGGAAATGGCTATGTGTATATTTATTGGCGGGAATGGCAGTTTCAAAGTGGTGTTTGGGGGCTGATTGCACTTTTTATTGTGATGAGTTTACTCGCACAATTCACTTGGTTGTTCGGTAAACGTTATCTGGCCCGAGAGCAGCGGAAAAAAGAAACCATTCTGCATTTCAAAGATTTACATCCCTATGAGCAGCTCGGCATTGTTTGGTTGTTAGAAGCGGCGAAAGATCAACAAGTTTTTATTGAGCGTGTTTTTACGCAATCAGGTTTGTTAAATAATATCATCGATGCGCAGT
The DNA here is from genome assembly GCF_022549545.1 of Acinetobacter sp. ANC 3882. NCBI lineage: Bacteria > Pseudomonadati > Pseudomonadota > Gammaproteobacteria > Moraxellales > Moraxellaceae > Acinetobacter > Acinetobacter sp. ANC 3882. The sequence continues at coordinate 85,969 of NZ_JAKZGB010000013.1, forward strand.
TTGATTATAAAAATGGCGATTATGAAACAGCATTGCAGAGTTTGGAAAACTCCGCACCGATGGCATTTGAATTGGCTGAATTGCAGCGCATTGATATTTATTTAGAGCAGCAGCAGACCGAAAAAGCGCTTACACATTTAGAGTTTCTCGCTCAACACCAACTTTCTCCTTGGTTGGCTGAAATTGAAACTGCTTATCAGCAACGTATCACGGCCTTATGGGGCAAGCTTGCTTTGCAGAAACCGTGGCTATTCCTACAGGCAATTCAATTTGGTTTGTTGGATGCGGAACATCGTGATTTATGGCTGCAGCAGTTATTAATACAATTTGAGCAAGCGTCGGTGGATGATCTCACAGCTTTGCAGCAACGTTATTTGGCTTTGCAAAACGAAATACAGGATCGTCCTTATAGCAGTAAAGTACTTTGGTTGAAGTTGTTGGCGCGTATGCCAGAAATGAGTTTGCAGCATGAGGATTTAGCCTTGCATTTATTGCAAGAGCAGTTTGATCCAGAAGTATTTTATCTGTGGTTCCAGCAACAGTTATTAAAGCAAATTCCCGATTATGCTTATGTCGAACAGCGGATTATGCAGTTGGAACAACGCTATACCAGTGTGCCGATGTTAAGCTTTGCTAAATGGCATGTTTATGTGGCTACACAGCGTCAGCAAGAAGCCGAGCAATTATTAACTCTATATCCAGAAAACATTTTAATGAGTTATTTAAGGATTAAATCCACATTAGGGGATAATCCCGATTTAATCAGGCAGTTAAATTTAATATTTGAAAACGATGTGAATTTTCTTAATTTTAAGATATGAGTGAAAATATGAAGGAACTGTCTGTCTATCCTGTAATACATAAGCAAACGGTGGCATGGGGAGATATGGATGCTTTTGGGCATGTTAATAATGTGCAGTATTATCGTTATATAGAAAGTGCACGAATTGCCTATTTAATGGCGTTGAATATCTTTGATCAGGATATATTGACAGTGGTGGCCTCCAGTCAGTGTAAATATTTGAGTCCCGTATTCTATCCTGATGTGCTGCATGTTGGTGCGCGTATTGAAGAGTTACGAAATAGTGCTTTTCGTATGTATTATGTTTTATGGAGTGAAACACAGAACCAAATGGTCGCAACGGGTGAGGCTGTTATGGTCTGTGTCGATAAAGAAACATCTAAGAAATTAAATATCCCAGAAGGGGTTAGGCATAAGATTATTCAATTGGAACAAAGTGTAGGGCACTCGTTAATATCTAACTAATTATTATAAAGACGATTATGTCTATTTTTTTTGATTATATAGTAAATTTATATAATAAGGTTCAAATACCAAGACCATATACATTGGCGGTATTTGAACCTTGATGGGCTCAATAAAAATTCGATTTTTTTAGATAAAATTAAGAATAAGTTAATATAAGCATGATGCTTGGTCTTCACAGATATTGCCTTTACAGAATATGTTTTTATATAACAGGTCTACTTTTTAAGGTTTATTGTAAATAAAATGCGATTTTGTGCCTGATATACGATTAACTGGGCTATTCTTATATTGATTATTTAATCATTTATAAATTAATATTGAATCGAATTTGAAATTCATTTTATTTTTGAGTGATATATTTCCCCTATTAAGTTGGAGTGGTTCTAATGAAACCAGATATTAGCGATTTATCTGTAGAAGATTTAAAGCGTTTACAAGCAGAAGCGGAAGCTTTAATTGCGAGTAAAAAAGATCAAGCAATCGAAGATGCATATAATCAAATTGTTGCAATTGCAGATGCGCTTGGCTTTAGCGTTGAAGAGTTATTGGAAGTTGGTGAGCAAAAGCGTAAGAAAACAACGCGTAAAGCAGTAGAGCCACGCTACCGTAACAAAAACAATGCTGAGGAAACTTGGACTGGCCGTGGTAAACAACCACGCTGGTTAGTTGCTCAATTAGAAAAAGGTGCAAAACTTGAAGATTTCTTAATCTAAGCAAGTTTTAAAGTCATCGTTCTGTCATACGACGACTTTATCCTTTATTAAAAGCCAAGCTCAAAAAGCTTGGTTTTTTTATATGAGAGAATTGGCGATGTTGAAAAAGTATGCATAATGTCATTCAGGGGCGAGTGTCTCAAGAAGGATGATATTTGGCATGTTGGTAAGGGTGGAATGAAGAAAAATACCAAGCAATGGAGATGGTGGATTTTCGCCATTTTTGCATTTTTAATTTTTATTATTTTACAAATTCCAGCAACTTGGTTAATTGCGAAATTTTCAAAAGATAATCAAATATTACATAATGTCAGCGGCAATATATGGCAGGGGCAAGCGGATTGGCAGCGTGGTCAATTGCGTGGATCGGTTCATTGGAAAACACGTCCTCTCGACTTGTTGTTACTGCGTCTGGGTGCAAATCTCGATATTCATAGCGGTAATACCCAGTTCAATGGAATTTTTGCTTATGGTTTTGGCAAAAAAATCATGATCAAAGACCTGCAAGGCAAAATCTCGCCTGAAACATTAAAGTATTTTGCAAACTGGCAGTGGCCTGAAAATTCAATTCAATTGAAAGATGTGCAATTCAATTATCAAAAAGAAAAAGGCTTTAGCGCGACAGAAGGTCAACTCAATTGGGGCGGTGGTGAGTTGAGCTATACGTTTGGCCAACGACAGGACCGCATGAATATGCCTTCTTTGGCTGCTGAGCTGAAAGATGAAAACGGACAATTACAAATTGATGTTCGCGACCAACGTAGCCAGAAAATGGCAAATCTGAGTTTAGATGCAAGTCTGATGTTGGATGTGCAGTTAACCCAACGGATGTTGTTGAACATTCCATCTTATCAAGGTAAAGCTGGACTCGACACTTATGTGATTAGCTCGCGTCAACCGTTACTGCAAGGTGGTTTCTAATGAAAGCAATCACTCAAAAGTTGCAGCAACTGCGTTGGCAAAAAGTTGATAAGCTCAGTGGTTTGGTTTTAGCTTTATTGATTTTGTGGTTGTGCTGGAAATTGGCTTCCTTGTTTTGGTGGGTGCTTGCACCGCCTCAACCGATGCAGTTCGATCGGGTGGAGCTGGGTTCGCAACAAGCACAAGTGCCTAACATTAGTTCCTTTGCTTTATTTAATGAGCCTGCAGCAACGTCAGCTGATGATAATGTTAACTTGGAACTACAAGGTGTATTGTTGGGTCAACCAAATTACTTGTCCTCTGCGGTGATTAAGTTGAATGATACGGCTGAACGTTATCGTGTAGGAGAGACGGTTGGTTCGACTTCATATCAACTGGCAGAAGTGTATTGGGATCATGTGATTTTGAGACAAGGCAATGGCGCAACTCGAGAAGTAAAGTTTAAGGGTTTGGATAAAGGCTTATATCAACCCATTGCACCAGTATTGAACAGTAACAACAGTGTGCCGCCTGCAGCAGCTGCACCCACTCAGAACTCACCCCAATCCGCTTTAGGTCAGGCGATCCAGCAAATGCAGGATAACCGTGAACAGTACATGAAGAATATGGGGGTAAGTGGCGGTGGTTCAGATGGTTATGAAATATCAGATAAGACCCCATCGAATTTAAAAAATACCTTGGGTTTGCGCGCTGGCGATCGTATTCTATCGATCAATGGGCAGAGCGTCGGGCAAGGACTCAACGAAGTACAATTATTAGAGCAAGTACGTCGTGAAGGGCATGCCAAAATAGAAATAAAACGTGGTGATCAAGTGATGACCATACAACAAAGTTTTTAGTGATCACACGTCACCATATCAGTTAGGAATAAGTGCAGGTTATGGCTTTTTTAAATCATCAACGTCCACTTTGGGCATTACTTGCCGCAGCACCTTTGATTGCGACAGTCAGTACCCATGTGCAAGCACAAACATGGAAGATCAATCTACGTGATGCAGATTTAACGGCATTTATTAATGAAGTTGCAGATATTACAGGTAAGAACTTTGCGGTTGACCCTCGTGTACGTGGTAATGTAACGGTTATTTCCAATAAGCCGCTGAATAAAGATGAAGTATATGACCTATTTTTAGGTGTGCTGAATGTCAATGGTGTGGTCGCACTTCCTTCTGGAAATACGGTTAAACTTGTGCCTGATAGTAATGCCAAGAACTCTGGCATTCCCTATGACGCACGGAGTCGTGCTGGTGGCGATCAAATTGTAACGCGGGTGATCTGGCTGCAAAACACCAATCCTAATGATTTAATTCCAGCTTTACGCCCATTAATGCCGCAATTTGCGCATTTAGCAGCAGTTGCAGGAACCAATGCCTTAATCGTTTCTGATCGTGCAACCAATATTTATCAGCTTGAAAATATTGTGCGTAATCTGGATGGTACGGGTCAAAATGATATTGAGGCGATTAGTTTACAGTCGAGCCAAGCAGAAGAAGTGATTGGCTTGTTAGAAACGATGAGCGCAACTGGTGCCTCAAAAGATTTTATCGGTTCACGTGTTCGTATCATTGCAGATAATCGCACCAATCGAATCTTGATTAAGGGTGATCCGGACTCGCGTAAACGCTTACGTCAAATGATTGAAATGCTGGATGTACCATCGGCAGATCGATTGGGTGGCTTAAAAGTTTTCCGTTTGAAGTACGCCAGCGCAAAAAACTTAGCTGAGATTTTACAAGGTTTGGTGACAGGCCAGTCGGCGTCATCTTCATCGTCGTCTTCGAATAGTAATAACAGATCAAATTCGATCAATAATCTGACGTCCAATAATCAAAATTCAAGCTCATCTATAGGTTCGTCGGTTTCTACACCTTCGATTAATTTAAATAGTAATTCAAATAATAGTCAAAATTCGGCAATTACCAGCTTTAATGGTGCAGGTATCAGTATTATTGCTGACCCAACTCAAAATGCCTTGGTGGTCAAAGCAGATCCGCAGTTGATGCGGGAAGTTGAAGCTGCCATTCAACAATTGGATATTCGTCGTCAACAAGTCTTGATTGAAGCCGCAATTATTGAAGTCTCAGGGGATGATGCAGATCAATTGGGAATTCAATGGGCATTGGGTGATTTAAGTAGTGGTGTAGGCTTGCTGAGCTTTAGTAATGTGGGTGCAAGTCTGGCATCTATTGCAGCAGGTTATGCTACAGGTGGCGCAAGCGGTGCAGCCGCAGCCATTGCTGGAGATGCCAATAAGGGGAATGGTGCGACCTTTGGCGTGGGGAACTTTGAAAACTCCCGTAAAGCATATGGTGCACTGATACAAGCGTTGAAGACCAACACCAAATCAAACTTCTTGTCTACACCTTCGATTGTCACCATGGACAATGAGGAAGCTTATATTGTTGTGGGTCAAAACGTTCCTTTTGTCACGGGTTCGGTATCGACCGGAACGTCAGGTACCGTCAATCCTTATACAACGGTTGAACGTAAAGATGTGGGTGTTACTTTAAAAGTGATTCCGCATATTGGTGAAAATGGTACGGTTCGCCTCGAAGTTGAACAAGAGGTTTCGGATGTCCAGAACAATAAAGGTCAGGCAACAGATCTCGTGACCAATAAGCGGGCCATCAAAACGGCAGTGCTTGCTGAGCATGGGCAAACTGTCGTATTGGGTGGTTTGATCGCGGACAATACGTCATTGTCACGTCAAGGCGTTCCAGGGTTGAGTAGCATTCCATATCTTGGACGTTTGTTCCGTGCTGATGCGCGTAGTAATATCAAGCGTAACCTGTTGGTGTTTATACATCCTACGATTGTCGGGGATGCGGATGATGTGCGCCGCCTTTCTCAGCAACGTTATAATCAGCTCTATAGCTTGCAACTCTCCATGGATAAAAATGGCAATTTTGCAAAGCTCCCTGAAAACGTGGCAGATATTTATAATCCGCGACCTGTGGTCCCTAACTCGCCTTATCAGAAAGTCCCTACTGCGACACAGAACAAAACAGTTGTGGTGACAACGCCTGTTGCGGTTGAAGTGCCTCAGGTGCAACAAAAAACCGTACAACTGCCAGTTAAAGAAACGGAACGTAGTAAGAATACTGTGACGACCACCACAATTCGTCCTGCGTCTTCACAGTAGAAGCACAGAAGCGCTTATGACAGAATGTTATGATTGCAAGAAATTATATAAGGATATGCATCTATGACTTGGAAATTACAAGCCATTACAGGTGAATTTACGGGGCAAGAACTGAATATCGAGCGCGACATGTTGGTGGGTAGACACCAGGATGCCGACATTTTGTTGCAATCTGCGGATATTTCACGTCGTCATGCAGCGTTGTTGTTGAAAGATCAGCAGCTTTGGGTGCAAGACCTTAATTCGTCAAATGGCACCTTCATTAATGATGCGCGTGTCGAGCAAGAAACCGAATTGCATGATGGTGATATTTTACAGTTCGCAAGTTTTGTCTTCTCTGTGCTTGCACCAGCAGCAGCTGATGCTGAATTACCTGAAATCGAAATTGAACCTGTGACATCTACTACGCATGATCAAGGTATGCCGAGTATTGCTGAGCGTGCGGTTGAAACACCTATCACGCGTGATGGTATGCCGCAACAAGTCTCGATTCCAAAACCAGCGCCAATCCCTGAAGGGGTGAGTGTTCAGGCTGTACCTGAACCGCAAGCTGTGGTGGTTGAAGAACCTGTTTCACGTGTCGTACAGGAAAAAGAGCAACAAAAGAATGCTTCTGTTGGTTTGATCTCGATTATTGTGTTAATCATTTTAGCGGTGATTGCTTGGCTCTTCTTTAAATAATTGGGCGAAGCTTTTACAATCAAGGCATGCCCACGTTGGTATGCCTTTTTCATTTCTTGAGTCGAAATATATGTCCGTTGCTCAGTTGCAAAACCGTAGTTTAGTGCTATTTGATCTGGATGGAACACTGGTTGATTCCGCTGCAGATTTATATCGGGCGATGAACCTGAGCTTAGAGAAACTGGGTTTGGAGGTCGTGACCGAAGCGCAAGTTCGGGTTTGGGTTGGAAAAGGTGCAGCCAAACTGTGTGAGGCTGTGCTAGAGCATTTGTTTGGACAAGTAGATGCTCAGCAGCAAGAACAACTCCTCAGTACGTTTGTTGAGGTCTACGCTCAGGAACTCTGTGTGAATACCCAAGTGTATGAGGGTGTTTTGCCATTTCTAGATTATTGTCAAATCCATAATATTACGATGGCATGTGTCACCAATAAGCCTGAGCATTTGGCGAAAGGGATTCTGGATATTCTGCAATTGAGTCCATATTTCAAAATTGTGATTGGTGGTGATAGTTTGTCTGAACGAAAACCGCATCCATTACCACTGTTGCATTGTGTGGAGCTGGAAGGCACATCTATAGCCGAAACCTTAATGATTGGTGATTCAAGTAATGATGTGGAGGCGGCAAGACGTGCAGGTATTGATTGTATTGTGGTCAGCTATGGCTATAATCATGGAGAAAGTATCTATGACTGCCAACCCCAGCAAGTGGTCGATCGTTTGGCAGAATTAGTTTAAAAGATTTAGTAAGGAGATAGGCATGAAGATTGTTATGGTTTTTCGATGGCGGGCTTGAAATAGCACTAAAGAAAAAACGCACAGAAATTCAAAACCATAGAGATGATTCATGACCACTTTAGTACAATTTGAACAATTAAAATCAGCAGGCTATAACACCATTCCTGTATATCGCCAACGTTTGGCGGATACCGAAACGCCACTCTCAGTTTTTGCACGTTTTAAACACCACAAACAAGCTTACCTATTTGAGTCTGTCGAAGGTGGAGAAAACTGGGCACGCTACTCCATGATTGGGTTAGGTGAGTCTACTGTTTTTTCCTGCAATGCAGGTGTACTCACCATTCAGCATGCAGATGGCGCCGTGACTCAGCAAGATTGCGCTGATCCATTTCAATATATTCGAGAATTTCAAAGTCAGTTCAAGGTGCCTACGCAGATAGAGTTACCTGACTTACCTAATTTTACGGGTGGTTTGGTGGGTTATTTAGGCTATGACGCTGTGCGTTATATTGAGCCAAAACTCAAGAATGTGCCGACTGCTGATCCTGTGACGCTTCCTGATCTATGGTTAATGCTGTCTCAAACCGTGATCGTTTTTGATAATTTAAAAGATACCTTATTTTTAATTCATCATGCAGATGCGAGCCAACCTGATGCTTATCAAAAGGCTCAGCAGAAACTGGATCAACTTGAACAATTATTGGCGACGCCTGTCAGCCTGCAAGCAAAACCACATACTGCACCACATTTTGAATCGATTACAGGAAAGGAAAAGTTTCTAGAAACAGTTGAGAAGGTGAAGGAATATATCCGTGCAGGCGATGTGATGCAGGTTGTGCCTGGTCAGCGCATGGTGTCTGACTTTGATGGCGAGGCTTTACAGGTTTATCGTGCGCTACGTCATTTAAATCCATCACCGTATTTGTTTTTGGTACAAGGGCAAACTTTGGTTGACCAAAAACCATTTCATATTGTTGGTTCATCACCAGAAATCTTATCTCGCCTCGAAAATGGGATTGCGACGGTGCGCCCTTTAGCGGGTACGCGACCACGTGGCAAAAGTAAAGAAGAGGATCTTGCTTTAGAGCAAGATTTGCTCACAGATGAAAAAGAGATTGCAGAACATCTGATGTTGATTGATCTAGGCAGGAATGATGTAGGGCGCGTTTCTAAAATCGGGAAAGTACAAGTCACTGATCGTATGGTGATCGAGCGCTATTCGCATGTGATGCATATTGTCTCAAATGTACAGGGTGAAGTTCGAGATGATGTCGATGCTTTAGATGTTTTTAAGGCGACATTCCCAGCAGGGACACTTTCAGGCGCACCAAAAATTCGTGCCATGGAAATTATTGATGAAGTTGAGCCTGTAAAACGTGGTGTATTTGGTGGGGCTGTTGGATATTTAGGCTGGCATGGTGAAATGGACATGTCGATTGCAATTCGCACCTGTGTTATTCGCGATAAAAAAGTCTATGTACAGGCTGGAGCAGGGCTGGTTGCGGACTCAAATCCTGAGTCTGAGTGGAATGAAACCCAAATAAAAGCTCGCGCAGTGATCAAAGCGGTTGAATTATCATCAAACGGATTGATTTTATGAGTTTTTAGCTATTTTTTTGAAAAAAGCACTTGCATCGATTCAGAGTTTTGCTAAACTGCACACCGTTCCGATACGAAACGTACGAAACACTAAGAAAGAGCCGGCATAGCTCAGTTGGTAGAGCAACTGACTTGTAATCAGTAGGTCCACAGTTCGAATCCGTGTGCCGGCACCATCTTAAAAGTGTGGTAGTATAGTGTAAAGAACAGCACTGTGTAAGTGTGATATGGTGAGATTCCCGAGCGGCCAAAGGGGGCAGACTGTAACTCTGCTACGAAAGTTTCGAAGGTTCGAATCCTTCTCTCACCACCATCTAACTTCGATAGAAGTGGTAAATACCAATATGCGGGAGTAACTCAGTTGGTAGAGTGGCAGCCTTCCAAGCTGCATGTCGCGAGTTCGACCCTCGTCTCCCGCTCCATCGAAGATGTCGCTCTTATAGCTCAGTGGTAGAGCACTCCCTTGGTAAGGGAGAGGTCTCGAGTTCAAATCTCGATAAGAGCTCCAGATATAAAACTTAGTAGAATTTCTACAGATTTTAAAGAAGCAGGCTATTATAGTCTGCTTTTCAAGTATTGGGTGTCTAGTTTTTTAGGCGATTGTCGATAAGTAAGGTTTTTCAGGGTTGTTTTTCTCTAAACTTGTGTCGACGTAAACGAGGAGAATCAAATGGCTAAGGCTAAGTTTGAACGTAATAAACCACACGTAAACGTGGGTACAATTGGTCACGTTGACCATGGTAAAACAACTTTAACTGCTGCGATTGCAACTATTTG
>NZ_JAKZGB010000014.1:0-76147 GCF_022549545.1 Acinetobacter sp. ANC 3882
GATGGTAGTGTGGCACTTGCCATGTGAGAGTAAGTCATCGCCAGCTTTTAAATACTAACACCCCCTCCGCTAACGCAGAGGGGGTGTTTTTTATTAGGAAAATGAAAGGAAATTGAATAAAAATTAGTTAAACTTGATTGAATTATTTGAAATATTAAGAGTTTAATGGAAATTTACTTACTTATAGAGAATTTAGTGTAATGAAAAATAGAAGTTAAACTTTAAACTTAAACTAGAAGAAACTAGATGCACTAAATATTATTCCTCTATTTTACTTTAGACTTATACTAAAAATTTTATATAAATAAATTTGACTTGATTGATCATTTATTTGTTAAAACTTAGAACAAATTTCTCTATTTTAAAGAATAATTTGATTGGGTTCACTTTAATATTTTTTACGTCGAGATAAAGTATATTTACACAAAACATGTATTGTGGTTACATTGCTTATATTTTTATAAATAAAATTCTAGTTCTATTCTGGGGCTTGATAGGGGATAAAAGGAATGATGATGAATAAAAAGCAACTTACATTAAAGTTGTCTACAGTTGCTATGGCCGTATTATTGGCTAGTTGTGGTGGTGGGGGTGGTGGTTACTATGGGAATAATGAAGGGAATGGTTCTACGGGTACAGGTGGAAACACTACTAATCCGAGTCAAGTCAGTGCTGAATTATTATCTGTAGGCCAGAGTAAAAGTAGTTTAAATGCTGGTGGGGATGATAACTTAACTTTAACCATTCGTACTTTAAATAAAAGTGGCGGTATTGTTCCTAAAGCAAATGTCAAAATTGAAATAAAAGATGCTCAAAATGCTGGTGCAAGTTTAGATACACCAAGTGATTTAATTAGTGGTGATAATGGATTAGTTACAACTAAAATTTCATTAATTAACTCAACTTTAGATCAGCGAATCAATAGATCAATCACTGTTATTGTTACTTCAGGCCAAGCAAAACAAGAATTAACGATTCCTGTTAATGGTACAGCAATCAGTATTTCCTCAGATATTAATCTCTTAGAAGAGGATGGAACAGCTAATGTTACCTTGACTGCATTAGATGCTGTTGGTACTCCTTTAGCGAATGCAAAAGCAAGTTTGGTTGATTCAAGTGGGAATCCTGTAGGCGATATCAAAACTACAAATAAAGATGGTAAGGCTATATTTCAAATTCCATATTCTTTAGTAGCAGGTACATCAAATCGTCAATTAACATTAACGGGTAAACTGACGGTAGATGGTGCGAATCAAGCGATTAGTAATTTGTTAACAACAGATTCTGTTATCTTAACTGCAAATGTTGCGAATAATGTATTACAGCTTATTTCTAATACAAATCCTGTTGGTGTAGATGAATCTAAAACGATAACTGTAAAAGTATCTGGAAACACAAAAGCTGATCTTGATGGAAAAGATGTAACGTTTGCGACAACCAATGGTTCTGTGGATCCTAAAGCAGCTGTGATTAATATTCGCCAGGAAAATGGAAAATGGGTGGGCGATGCAAGTACAAAGTTAATTGGTACAATTGCTTCAGTGGCAACTGTTTCAGCAAAATTTGGTACTAATATTATTTATATTTCACAGAAAATTAGTGCAGGTGTTCCAGCATCTATTACCTTACAATCCGAATCTAGTGTATTGGCTCCTGGTTCTAATACGAAAGTTATCGCTTTAGTTAAAGACAAGAATGGAACGCCAATACCTGATACAGAAGTAAGTTTTTCAATTATTAAAGATACTTCTGTTTCTGGTCGAATTTCACAACCTATAGCAGTTACAGATAGTGCTGGTCGAGCAACGGTTGTTTATACTGCAGGGACAGCACAAACACTAGGTGGTGGTGTTGCGATTCAAGCGAAAGCGGGTAATGCTACGGTTCCAAATCCTGTCTATTCACCTAATTTGTTATTAACAGTTTCTACTCAATCCGCATTTATTACATTGTCACAAAATCATGAAGTTCTTAAGGATGCGAGTGATAATACGAACTACTATAAAGAGTTCTCTGCTTCGGTTGTAGATACGGCAGGTAATCCAATTGCAAATCAAAAAATCAGCATATCTTTAGATCTAGGCAGTTTTTTAAAAGGCAGATTTAACTGGGTACGTGATTATTCATATGCTCAAACAGGAGATGGCTCTTGGTCATGGTTGAGTTTCTTGCGTTGGTCTCGTGACTATACAACTTATGAGAATGGCGTAAAACAAAGAGTGACTACATTTGTAGAATGTACTTCAAATGAGTTCCCTAATACTGTTGCGATTCTTGATACTAAGAATGGTGTATTAGGAACGAGAGCAACATTTACTACAGATGCGCAGGGTAAGTTTGATTTTAAAGTCCGTTACGGTCGTAATTATTCGAATTGGCTGCGCGTGAATTTGAATGCTTCTACGACAGTTTCGACAAAAGACAATATGACAGCTTTATCTTTTGTCCCACCAGTAGCAGCTGATGATGTTGATGATACAGAAGGAAAATGGAGACCAGATGAGACTAGTCCTTACGGTCAAGATATCAGTACTTGTAATAATTATAAGTAATAATTTTAGCGTAAAAATTTGACTTCAAATTAAGTTAGCATAATTGTCATAAAACCGAGTTAAGTCATTAGCCCGGTTAATGGTAAGGCTCTAATGATTTTTTGCTGTCTCTTAATAAAGAATAGTTTTGCCAAAAAACAGCACTTCGGTGCTGTTTTTTTATAGGGCAGTTCCTACACTCACTGTTGCTGTTGGGCGAACTTGAAAAGAACTACACGCTGTAAGTGAGATAAGACATAAAACAATAATGGCAAGTTTGTGCATGGTTCTTTATCTTGAGAAAAAGAACCATCATCTTATAAATAGAAGGGTTTCACTATTTTGATCAGGTAATGAAATGTAATGAATTTAATCGTCCAGTAAGTCCATTTGTTTGGCGATTTGATATAAATTATTTGAACGGTTACCCGTACGACAGAACATTAAAATTGGTTTTGGTAATTCATTATAGTGATTTGCAAAAGTACGTACGTCTAACTCTGTGATTTGGCCTGCAACAACAGGTTGATAGACATAGTCTAAATTTGCATTGCGCGCTGATTCTTCGATTTGTGCGCTAGTAGGTTGTTCAGGGCCGCCTTCTAGATCTGGACGATTGTTAATAATCGATTTAAATCCTTTTTCAACCACTTGCTCAATATGCTCAGGGCCGATTTGACCTGCAAAACCAACATTCTCTGTCATCTTGTCACTCCAAAAACAAACAAAACATTTTATGCTCTATCATAGCATTAAGCTCGATCTTGAGTTTAAATGTCTGTAGTAAATAAATGATGATAAGTAAAAGATAACGCAATGGAGCGCGCATGCACACCTATACTGTTGAGCCGTTGTATGTTGCCAGTGGTGATGAAACCATCGCTGCGGATTTCTATCTACCTAAAACCAATATTAAACCTGCGGTGATTATTATGGCGCATGGCTTTGCGGGCTTGCGTCAATTTAAACTGGTTCAATATGCGCAGCGTTTTGCTCAAGCAGGTTATGCGGTGATTTTATTTGATTATCGCTATTGGGGCGGCAGTACAGGAAAACCACGTGAACTGGTTTCACTCAGTGCTCAGCTTGATGATTGGAAAACCATTGTTCAATATGCTTCAAATTGCAAGTTGATTGATAGTCGACGGATTGTCTTATGGGGAACCTCGCTCAGTGGTGGATATGCGCTAAGTCTGGCAACCGACTTGAAAAATATTCAAGCGGTGATGGTGCAAGTGCCTTATGTCGATGGCGCTGAGACGGCCAAGCTTTATCCTTTACAGCGCTATCCTGAAGCATTGAAGCGTTCCAGTCAGGACTATATGGGTTCTAAAATGGGCTTGGTTCCTAAAACCTTACCTGTTGTCGATCAATATCGATTGTGCTTTCTACCGACCTCGGACAGTTATTACGGTTATCTCTCGATTGTAAATCCAGATTATTACTGGAGTGGAGAAGTTCCAGCGCGAGTCTTTTTTAACTTAATGCGTTATCGACCGATCCAATTTGTCCGTAAAATTAATATTCCTGTTTTGTTTATTGCTGCAAAGCATGACAGTTTGATTCCCATTGCATCTAGTCGGGAAGCTGCGACCAATATTGCGCCATTTGTGAGCTATCATGAGTGGGAAATGAAGCATTTTGATGTTTATCATGATTCTTGGTTTGAAAAAGCAGTCACAACCCAATTAGAATTTTTACATCAACATATCGGAGTGATGTAAATGATTATTGTCTGTGCATCCTGTGGTGCAAAAAATCGTGTACCTGAAGAAAAATTGGCAGTAGATCCGAATTGTGGGCAATGTCATCAAGCCTTGTTAACCAAAACCCCAGTTGAGCTGAATGAGCAAAACTTTAGCAATTTCATTAGCAATAGTGATTTGCCTGTGCTGATTGATCTCTGGGCGGAGTGGTGCGGTCCATGTAAGATGATGGCACCGCATTTTGCCCAGGTGGCCAAGCAGAATCCTTACGTGGTTTTTGCAAAAATTGATACAGAAGCCAATCCGCGTTTAAGTGCTGCATTTAATGTACGAAGTATTCCAACGTTGGTTCTCATGAATAAAACCACAGAATTGGCGAGAATCAGTGGGGCATTACGTACGCCAGAATTACAGCAATGGTTAGACCAGCAATTACAGCAGCATCAAGGACATTGATATGACTGAACGTCCAAATCATCCAGAAGGGATTTTATCTCTACAAAATATTGCCATGCCCGCGGATACCAATTGGAGTGGTGATGTTTTTGGAGGCTGGATCGTCTCTCAGATGGATCTCGCTGGTGCCATTCACGTTGAGCGTTTTAGTAAAGGTCGTTGTGCTACGATTGCCATTAATCAGATGACGTTCCTCGTTCCTGTGAAGGTTGGTAATGTAATTAGTTGCTACACCAAAATTTTGAAAGTTGGAAGCAGCTCGGTACAGGTGCAAATCGAAGTATGGAATAGCCATGATGATTCACGTGAACCAGTCCGTATTACCGAAGGTGTATTTACGTTTGTTGCAGTCGATGTGAAGGGCAACAAACGCGTGATCTCTGAAGAGATTAAACAGGCCTTTATCGCAACGGCATAAAACTAGGCAGCAAGATTGTTCAGTTTAATGATATTTATTATTCAAAAGGTAGAGACAGACGATGGCAGAAGAGCTAGTTTTGCAGCAAGGGCATAAAGCTGAGCAATATCAAAGCATCATTCCACAGATTCAGGCAATTGTTGAAGATGAAACGGATGTGATTGCGAATCTAGCGAATATCTGTGCGGCATTGAAACAGCAATTTGACTGGTTTTGGATTGGCTTTTATCTGGTAAAAGACAGTGAACTGGTTTTAGGACCATTTCAAGGTCCGATTGCCTGCACCCGTATTGCCAAAGGTCGGGGGGTATGTGGTGCAGCATGGCAGCAACAGCAAGTGATGATCGTGCCAGATGTAGATCAATTCCCTGGACATATTGCATGCAGTTCTGCATCTAAATCCGAAATTGTCTTACCAATCATGAAGAACGGTCAGTGCTTTGGCGTGTTAGATGTTGATAGTGATGAGTTGAATCAATTTGATGAGATTGATGCGGAATACTTGAAACAGTTGATCAGCGTGATTGAAACATTTATTTAACTGCGAGATGTAAAAATAAAGCCCAACATGAAGTTGGGCTTTATTTCTTGATTCAAATACTATTTTTTACGTTTTGGCAGCCAAGCCCAAAGCATTTGGCATTGGATTGGCTCGTTGCCTGAATCATCAATGACAGTGACTGGAACCAATAACTCGCCTTTATCATTATCGGCAATAAACTTTTGTTGATCTGCCGATAATGTTGCTGTTGCCGTTAAACCGCCTTGAGCAACTTTTAAATAGTCGACATGTAATGATTTGATCAACAAAATTCGATCATCAGGGACATGTAAACCGGTTAAAAAGCCTGTTGCTGTTTCAGACAATAAAGCCATCGCTGCAGCATGAACCCCTTTAATATGGTTTTGCATATTCCGTTGGTTTTCAATGCGTACAGTGACGTGGTCTTTATCCACTTCTAAATAGCGAATATTTGCTGTTCCAACCATTGGAACTACACGTCCAAAGGCCTTACTCCATAAGGTACTGCGAATACCCTTTGGGAATTTAGAAGTGGTTTTAACCAGCGTATAAAGACGGTTATCTTTTGCCATAGTGAACCTATTGCTTAGTCTTTGAAATTATTAAATTGGAGCGGTAGACCAAATTGTTGTTCACGTAAAAAGTTCATCACTTGTTGCAAAGTATCGCGCTTTTTATCCGTGACACGGATTTTGTCTCCTTGGATAGAAGATTGCGCTTTGATACCGCTTTCTTTAATGGCTTTATTAATTTTTTTTGCGGTATCTGAGTCAAGACCATCTTTAAGTTTAATCACTTGTACAACATTCTTACCAGAAGCTGTCGCTTTTTGTGGATCTAATGCCTGTACATCAATTTTACGCTTATAGAAATGGTTTTCGAGCATGCTATACACTTGCTCACATTGGAAATCACTTTCTGTTGAAATCTTGATCTCTTTTGATTTCTCATTTAACTCGATTGAAACATCCTGTCCACGGAAGTCAAAACGTGTTGCAATCTCTTTTTCTGTATTTTGTACAGCATGATTGACTTCAAATAACTCTAATTCAGAAACAATATCAAAAGAAGGCATGGTTAGACCTTTACAAAGGGAAAGAATATTTGAGATGCTAAGGGGGTTTTCTTCATTTGCCAAGTGTTGTTTACATCAAAGGAGTGCACAATGATCCGTAAACAAGAAATTACAACATTTGAGTTCCCAGAAGGCGCTGTCATTTGGGATGTCCGAGATACCAAAGCGTATACAGAGGCTCATGTTAAAGGGGCGGTGAATCGTCCAATTACTGATATCACTGCGGATAGTTTGACTCAAATTGCAGCGGATCAGCCGATTTATATTTTATGTGGTGGCGGAAGTAAAGCACCGCGTGCAGCAGAGCTGTTGGACGGTATGGATGGTTCTCGTGAATATGTTGTATTAATGGGTGGCACACGCGCAGCGCGTGATGCAGGCTTGCCTTTAGAACAAGGCGCTTAAAGCACTCAAAGATTGGCCAAAATAGAATGCTATTTTGGCCAATTCAAAATTTTAATTTTCTATTTTCAAAAAAATAAAACAGTTAACCTGAATAATAAGGCTTTTTAGCTTTCACTTTCTTTTGAAAGCGCTGTGGATTTAACTTGTCCAATAATGTTTGAGGAATTGGACATAGCTCCCCCAAGACCAATGCAACCAAGACTTCACTGCATAATGGCGCAAACAAAAATCCTTTCGAACCTAAGCCCGCAAACGTATAGATGCGCTCATAGTCTTGCATTTTTCCAACTAAGGGAAAGTAGTCTAGGCTTTGGGCACGGACGGATGCGCGGCCTTGCCAAGTGTCTATTGAGGGAAGCTGTTGTGCATATTCAGGGAAGACACTGTGGATAAGTTCATAGTTATGCACATGATCTTCTGCCAAAACCTTAACATCATCTCGATTTGGATAAAAAGAGGCGCCTAAGATGAATTGTGCTGCATCCAATTGCATACAATAACCGCCATAACTATAGGCTTGATCTAAAGCTAAAGGTTGCTCGCGATTCTCAACCCAACTGACTTGTCCGCGAATCGGCTTTAGCACTGGGTAGTGTTCAAATAATTCAGCACTTTGTTTGGCGCAACAGACAATTACCTCATCGGCTATTGAAACGAGTTGTTGTTCTTGCCATAGCTCAGTTTGGCTGTCAGTTGCGCTTAAACGTGAAATTTTTGCTTTTTGAAGAGAGATATTGGGGTGCTGTAAAATTTCATCACGTAGCTGTTGTGGCGAAACTGCACCAGCTTGATTTAAGACTAAACTTGGAAATTCAGTATTGGGTATTTGTGGCTGCTTTAACTGTGCTGATAACACCGTTTCAGGATATTGCTCTGCTAGGCCTAATAATTCATCAGCATTTTTTAAGGCAAGCTGCTGCACTTGAATAGGTCTAAAAGCGTTAAAGCGTGGATAGAAATTCAATGCCTGTTGCCAGCTCAAGGTCATTAAGTGTTCATGTGCTTGCTCAATTGGGCAGAGTTTTGGATTGAGTAAGGCGAGGGGATTACCCGATGCGCCTGAAAGAGGCTCATTTTGCTCGTAGATCGTGACTTGATGACCACGTTGAGCAAATGCCCATGCAGAGCTTAAACCCGCGATTCCCGCGCCAATAATCGCAATTTGACGTTGTTTGGGTTGCAAGGCAGATGGCGAGGTGACATGGTTTTGCTCTGAATCAGCTTGGTCAGACACTGTGGATGAAGGATCTAACCAAATGGCTTTCAGCATTTCACGTTTATGACCAAAACCCCGTGGGCGGCTAATTTGCACACCATGTTGTTTTAATCCACGTTTGAGCACACCAGCAACACTAAATGAGGCAAATGTGGTGCCAAAGTCTGATAAACGAACAATGTGATTCAGCACATTTTCTTGCCACATATCGGGGTTGCATGAAGGCGCGAAACCATCGAGAAACCATGCATTGATCGCCTGTGTTTTAGGGATACTAGGGAAAATGTCTTGTGCATCGCCTAACCACAAATCAATACTAAAACGTTCTTCAGGAAAACTGAGACGATGACAACCTGCAATCGGCAAAGGATACTGTTGAATCAGTTTTTCAGCTAAAGGTTCTAGCTCCGTCCAGACATTGAGTGCACGGATCAGATCGGCTTTACTGAGCGGAAATTTTTCTACACTGACCACATGTAAATGACTGTGGTTATCTGGACGAACCTGCTGCCAAAGCTGCCACAAGGTGAGAATATTTAAGCCTGTGCCAAAGCCTGTTTCGCCAACACAAAAATATTGATAATCATTGAGTTGTGATAGACGTTCAGTTAAGTCATTACCATTTAAAAACACATGGCGTGTTTCAAGTAAACCGTTATCTTTAGAAAAGTAGACATCACCAAATTGTTTAGAAATGGGAACTTCGATACCATCGACCAGTTCCCAGTCTAATTCGGCTGTTTGTAATTTTGCTGAGTGAGACATAAATTGAGGGTTATTTTACCACTGGCGGCGACGTTTAGTGTGAATATAACTAGAGATCAAGAAACCGAGAATGACACCGACGGCAATGGTCATCGCACCGTATAAAAACATTTGTGCACTGCGTTCACTTTGTAATACCTGAACTTGAACGGTTAAATTGTCATTTTTTAATTGCAATTCTTGGTTCTGCGAGAGTGCTTCAAGATTGGCATGTTCAAGCTGTTTCAAGCGGCTGGCTTGATCTTGAATCATGGCTTTTACTTTTGCATCCTGCTGTTGCTTGGCTTTGGCAATTTGTTCAGCAGTCAACGGTTTAGCCACTGTTGCTGTGGCATTGGCTGCAACAGGGGTTATGGTATTGGGTTGAGTTTGCGCTGTGGTTGTTGTTGCAGCTGCAGGTGTCGTAGGTTCAACGGCCCAAGCAGTTGAACTGAGTAGGCATAATGCCAATACGCTTTTAAGGATAAGCTGCATGATTTACCCTTTTGGAAAAGCTTTGTTGAAAGGTTTTACATCAATATTGGCGTAAATCCCTTCTTTTAAAAATGGCTCTTCTTCAATCCATGCATCTAGTGCTTCACGACTCTCAAACTCAACAATCATGGTGCTGCCAAAGAAGCCAGCTTGCGGATCATTTGGGTCTTTGGGATGCGCACCAGCTGCAATTAAACGTCCTTCATCATCTAACTTTTGTAGACGTTCAATATGTTGTGGGCGGGTTGCTAAACGTTTTTCCAAAGTACCTTCGCGATCAGTACAAGTCAGCACAAAATATGGCATGGCAGTAGCTCGATGATTTAAAATCTATTCAGTGGTTTTAAAATGCTTTCTTAAGAAAAAGAGTATAGCAGCTAGGTAACTGATAGAAACGATAATATCGCCAAAAGCCGTGAATTCGCCCCAATATTTTCCTTGCATATAGACAAAACCAAAGAAGAAATGCAGTGCCGCGAGTAAAAAGAATTGACCACACCATGCCCAGTTCAACTTTAACCAGCCTTTCGGGCTGAGCTCTAACAGTGAGCCTAAAAGTTTTTGAATAATTGGCATACGTTCTTTATTAAATAGTGGGGTCACGAGGAAACCTAAACCGATCCCGACATTGATGATAATTGCCTTCATTTTGATGTAGGTCACATCACTAAAGATCAGGGTAATTCCACCAAAAACGACAGACATTACGACAATAAACCACTGCATTTTTTCCAGTTTGAATTTTTGGAAAAAGAACAGGCAGCCATAAACCACCAATGTGGCAATGAGGAGGGCACATGTCGCAACAAGAATATGATTTTGATCAGTATTTCCCGCACTACCCACTAACTGTAATAACGGATGATGACTATCTTTAGGATCGGTGGTTTTATAAAAATAAAAGAAGATAATAATCGGAAGATAGTCGAGCAACGCTTTCATGTTACAGTACGATGATGAAATAGGTCAGATAGCATAATACAAACCATGTTCGGTGTCGATTTACATACACATACACTCATTTCCGATGGTACTTTCTCTCCTGAGCAATTGGTACAGGCCGCCGTGGACCTAAAAATACACACTTTGGCTGTGACTGACCATGACACCATGGATGGTTTGGAGCGCGCTCAGAATTATGCACAAGATCATGATATTCAAATCATTTCTGGAGTGGAAGTATCCAGTCAATGGTCAAGGCCAAATACCAAGAAGAGCTATGGTGTGCATATTGTCGCCCTGAACATGCAAGATGAAACACCAATCAGAGCCATGTTGGAACAACAGAAAAAAGTCCGTGCTGAACGGGCAAAAGTGATTTGTCAGCTCTTAGAAAAATGTATCAATTTTGATATTTATCCAGATGTGATTGCTCAGGTCGATGGGCAGGCAGATCGGGTGACTCGTACCCATATTGCCAAAGCCTTAGTTGAGAAAAATATTGTCAGTCGTCCGCAACAGGCTTTTGATCGTTTTCTGAAAGAAGGAAAAAAGGCCTTTGTGAAATTTGAAGGGATGGGGCTTAAAGAAACGATTGAGACCATTCATGCCAGTCAAGGTTTCGCTGTATTGGCTCACCCAACCCGTTATGATCTGTCTGCCACCAATATTCGTTATTTGATTGAACTTTTTGCTGAGGCGGGTGGTGATGCGGTTGAACTACCCCCCAATATCGAACCTGCTTCCACACGACAAATGGTAGATCGTATGATTCAACAATTTGGTTTAGCAGTTTCGATTGGTAGTGATTTTCATGGTGACAATATGCCTTGGATCAAACTCGGACAAACGCCACGTGTTCATGATGGTCAAAAAGGAATTTGGGAAAACTTTAAACCTTCCCTCATATGAAAAATGAGAACTTTACTGCGCGTACACAGTTTTACTGATCACGCTGTTGGAAGTAGTCGACTAAATAATCTAAAAAGCGCTGGACTTTGGGAGCGATCAATTCTCGATGTGGAAATACTGCATAAATGGCAGTTGTAGCAACGGGATAATCTGACAGGATCTGTACCAATTTTCCTGTGGCAAGATCATCCACCACATGCCACATCGAATGATTGGAAATTCCGAGACCCGCTAAAGCGGCTTGCCTGACACCTTCGCCTGAGTTGGTTGCAAAATACCCCTTAACACGAATCGGTTCTACATCTCCTGCTGCATTGGTTAAGTACCAATGGTCAATCAGACCATCACCTAGTTGTGGCAATATACAATGATGTAATTCGAGTTCTGCTAGGGTTTTAGGGTGACCGTGTTTTTGTAGATAAGCTGGTGAGGCACAGAGTACGCGTGGATTCGGTGCTAGTTGTTTTGCAATTAAGCTTGAGCTTTTTAACTGACCAATTCTTATCGCCAAATCCATTCCCTGTTGAACGAGATCAATATTTTGGTCATTGAGATCTAAATAAATTTTAAGTCCAGGGTGTAAATGGGAAAATGAAGCAATAACGGGCATTAAAACTTGATTACCAAAGGTAGCAGAGGTGCTAATCCGTAAGGTGCCAGAAAGGGCATGATCTTTAACTATTAATGTTTCTCGTAAGTTGACAAAATTGGTAATCCAAGGTCGCCCATGTTCAAGCAAAGCACGACCTTCATCAGTCAATGTCAGTTTCCGTGTGGTACGGTGAAATAAACGCAATTGTAGGTTTTGTTCTAAGCGTTGCAATTTTTGGCTTGCGACGGAAACCGAGATATTGTTGTCCTGAGCAGCTTTGCTGATCGAACCTAAGTCTGCGACTCGAATAAAAAACTGGAAATCTTCTGTATTCATTATCAATAAAATCAGAAAAGTATTTTTTGATTATCGTGGTTTTTTAAATAAATCCCTAGCGCTATTTTTGTATTTAAGCAATCACATGTTGAAGGGATAGGCCATGAAATATCATCTTTTAGGAAATTCAGGTTTAAAAGTTTCAGAGTTGGGATTTGGTGCAGGGACCTTAGGTGGGCAGGGACAAATCTTTGCTGCTTGGGGACAAGCCAGCCAAACTGAAGCCAATCAAATGATTCGTGCTGGTTTAGATGCAGGCATTAATTATTTTGATACGGCAGACGTGTATTCGGATGGAGAGTCTGAACGCATGTTGGGCAAGGCTTTAGCATCAGAACGACAACATACTATTATTTCAACCAAGGTGGGCATTCGTAGTTCAGAACATCTGAACGATGCTGGATTTAGTCGGCGTTATTTATTGTCTGCGGTTGAACAGTCATTAACTCGCTTGGGAACAGATTATATTGATGTGCTGCAATTGCATCAGTTTGATAGCTTTACTGCATTACCACAGTTGATGAAAACCCTCGATGAACTGGTTCGTAGCGGTAAGGTACGCTATATCGGTGCTTCGAATTTTTCGGGTTGGCAATTGATGAAGGCACAAGCGATTGCAGAACAATACGGCTATGAGAAATTTGTGGTCAATCAGGTGTACTACTCTTTGATTGGACGTGATTATGAATGGGAACTGATGCCTTTGAATGACGATCAACAGATGGGTGCGGTGGTATGGAGTCCGCTTGGCTGGGGACGATTAACGGGAAAATTTGACCGAGAAAATCCGATCCCAGCGCAAAGCCGCTTACACGATACAGCACAATTTGCACCGCCAGTTAATGAAGCGCATCTCTATAATGTGATTGATGTATTGAAACAGGTTGCAGCAGAAACGGGATATAGTATTCCTCAGATCGCTTTAAATTGGTTGTTACAACGTCCGACGGTATCGAGTGTGTTGATTGGTGCACGTAATCAAACCCAACTGCAAGATAATCTCAAGGCCAAAGAGATTCAACTGACTGATGATCAGACCGAGCGCTTAAATCAGGTCAGCGCGATTTATCCGCCGTATCCGTATTATCCGTATTGGAATGGGCAATTTACGGAACGCTTTAAATCCATCGTCGATTCACAATTTATATAAGCAATTTAAACCTGCATAAAAATGCCCTCATTGGAGGGCATTGAAATTAGAGTAAGTTATGGTCATGGGCCTGAATCGGTGGCGGGGTTGGGCGACCTAATGTGCCCAGTAATTCAATTTCAATCGAACGAACCATCGCATCCAATGGCAGGTCGTTACTTTGTGTTCCGAACGGCTCTTCAATTTCACTACTTAAAGCATCCAGACCCAAAAAGGTATAGGCCAAAATACCCACCAGCAGTGGTGTGACCAAACCTAAAAGCGAACCAAGACTGAAAGGCAGCATAAAACAGAAGAAATACACCGTACGATTCAACAAAACCGAATAGGCAAATGGAATCGGGGTATTGGCAATACGGTCACAGCCTGTTTGCATTTCACTGAGTGCTGCGACATGACGGTTCATCTGGGTATAAATGATATCCGAGATTTCACCTTCTTTCATCGCTTGCAACAGTTCCCATTGAATCAGGCTCAAGGTGTATTGCGGTGCATTGTGCTGCTGATACAGTTGGGTCAGGGCTTGTTGGCTCAGGCCACTGGTTTCAGTCAGCTCGGTTGGATTAGCGGTTTGATGGCGTAGACGGTCACGCAGAACGTTGGCAAACACAATGACATTTTGAATGATACGCTCGCGTCGTGCTTGGCTGAGCACACGGCAATCTCGATCGAAATGACGAGAAGTCGCGATTAAAACGCCCCAGAGTTTACGTGCTTCCCACCAGCGCTCATAACAGGCGGTATTCTTAAATCCCAAGAAAATAGACAGCACCACACCGATTAAAGTGAAGCCTACTAAAGGGATTTCAGGGAAACGATATAGATTGACATATTCAACGCCACCAATAATGGCGGAGATCAACATGACGAAACCGAGAGAGGGTAAAATTTTGGGTAAAATCGTCCCTCGCCATGAGAATAAAACTTTAAAAATACTCGGCTGGTCACGGACAATCATGTTATTTGAATCATTAATTTTATGTCTTGATATTCCTGTTTGATTTAAGCTTTGTCAAGGCTAGATTGCTTGATTTTAATAGGGTTGAGCAGTTGTTGTTCAGAAAAGGAAAAATGTCCTTCGGGCGCAATAATAAAATGGTCGATCAGATGGATTTCCAATAATTGACAGGCTTGTTTGAGTTGCTGGGTCAGATAAATATCTTCTGATGACGGTTGGGCAATTCCATAAGGGTGATTGTGTGCGACCACGATTTGGCTGGCTTGATGTTGCAGTACATAACGCAAGGTTTGATTAAGTGAAACACTACAGGAATGCTGTGAGCCAAAGAACAGCTTTTTAAAATGTAATTTTCTGAGTTCAGCGTCTAAGCAGAGTACCGCAAAAACTTCCTGTTTCTCACCCAGAAGCTCATAACGTAAATAGTCGAGAACCAGTGTTGATGTATCGAGGCAAACTCGTTGTTGATGGAAATGATTATTTAGATAACGGCGCCCTAATTCTTTCACTGCCATCAGTTGTGCATATTTGGTTGAAGCAATCCCATTAAATTGTGATAAATCCTCAAGATTGGCATCAAAGATCAAATTAAGTCCACCAAAGTGTTGAATCAAAATACGCGCCAATTCCACCGCAGAGTGCTGTTTTGAGCCTGAACGTAGAAAAATCGCCAGCAATTCTGCATCGGATAAGCTTTGTGCGCCTTGTGATAATAATCGCTCTCTTGGGCGTTCTTGCTCTGGCCATGTTTTTATTGATTGACTCACTGTTTTATTTTCCTTTGATTTTATTATGATTATTATTTTTTTAGACAAAAAATATCAGGGATAATTTCCTTTTAAGTTTTGCCATTTAAACAATATTCTCTATCGCCCGTTTGGGGGAAATGTTGATTGTGCTACTTGGGTATCAACTTATTTAATGCTATTGTGAGCGCCACTGCAACAGTAAGGTATCCTGTTTGTGAGCTTCGATCTAAGTGTTATTCCCCACAAAAACATTATATTAGCGGTTACAGGTGGTATTGCTGCCTACAAAAGCGCCATTCTGGTTCGCCGTTTAAAAGATTTCGGTTTTGATGTCCGTGTGGTCATGACACATGGCGCACAAGCATTTATTACCCCCCTCACTTTTCAGGCGCTTTCAGGCAATCCAGTGCATACCGAATTGCTTGATCCAGAAGCAGAAGCAGGGATGGGACATATTGAACTGGCGCGTTGGGCAGATTTAGTTCTGGTTGCACCTGCCAGCTGTGACACGATTGCAAAATTTGCCAATGGTTTGGCAGATGATTTGCTCAGTACTTTATATTTGGCAACCAAAGCACCTGTCTGGGTTGCGCCTGCCATGAATCAACAAATGTGGGCGGCCAAAGCGACACAACGCAATTTACAAACGTTGGTTGAAGATGGCATCCATGTGATCATGCCAGATGCAGGTGAGCAAGCTTGTGGGGATGTCGGTCTAGGTCGTATGCCTGAACCTGAAGATTTGGCGCACCAAGTCGCGGCTTATTTCCATAAGGCGCAACGTGCGCTTGCTGAAAAGTTTGGCTTATTGGCAGGTAAGCGAGTCACCATTACCGCTGGGCCGACCCGTGAAGCGATTGATCCAGTCCGTTATATTTCAAACCACAGTACCGGTAAAATGGGCTTTGCTTTGGCAGCAGCGTGTTATGCCGCAGGGGCTAAAGTCACTTTGGTTGCTGGTCCAGTCAGTTTGGATACACCGAATGGTGTGCAACGTAAGAATGTCAGTTCTGCCATGCAAATGTTGGATGTCAGCATGAATCAGCTTAAAGAAGGCTGTGACATCTTTATTGCGACTGCGGCAGTGGCAGATTATCGTGTGGCTCAGGTTGCCGAGCATAAGATCAAAAAGGCAGGTGACGAGCTTGCGGTTGCGTTGGTCAAGAACCCAGATATTGTGGCGACGATTGCTCAGCAAGACGAACGTCCATTTATGGTTGGCTTTGCTGCTGAAACGCAAAATGTCGAGGAATATGCAGCAGGCAAACTGGTGGCGAAAAAGCTAGACATGATTGCGTGTAATGATGTGTCACGTCCAGATATTGGTTTTGCCTCAGATGAAAATGCCATGACGGTGTTCTTTGCGCAGTCATATCATATGAAAAAGCGTGAACTCGAAAAAGCATCGAAACAGGAGATTTCACAGCAATTGGTTGAATCGATTGCCGATGCTTTACGTCGCCGTTTATAAGTGATTCTGGCCATTCATATTTATCAAAATGCAACGATTTCGTTGCATTTTTTATGTATGCTAAAGCAGCAATGATCATTGTTACTTTGCTCCAAAGCAACATGTTTTGCCGACACAAATAAAGCATAGCCACAGTTTTTGATAGGATATCCTAATGATTAAAAAAACTTTAGCCACTGTTGTCTTATTCTCTGCTTTTGCATTCAGCCACACTGCCATGGCTGCTGGATTGGAAGATGATATGAAAACGCTGGGCAAGAATTACAAGGCGTTTAACCAAGCTGAAAATCCACAGGTTGCAACAGCGGCTTTGAATAATATGCGAACTGCCGCAGTCCATTCAAAATCGTATAAACTGGCTCCGAATACCACGGATAAAGTATTAAGTTCAACGTCTTTATTTGACCAGATTGTGGTTGAGATTGATAAAGCTAAACTGTTGGTTCAAGCAGGTAAGTTGGATGAAGCGAAAAAACAAGGCAAAAAAATTGCTGAATTACGTGATCAGGGGCATAAATACTATATCCACTAATTTCTAAATGGGACGTCATTGAGATGATCGGGCTGTACTCCATGGAGTGCAGCTTTTTTATCAATATTTCAGAAGGTTGAATAATAAAAATAAGACTGAGCATGATTCAGATTTTCACTGCATGGCAAAGTTGCTACAGTGAAATAATGAAAAAGAGAGGTGATGGATATGTCCTCACAACAACGTAATTATGATCGTATTGCTCAGGCAATTGCTTATATCCAGCAGAATTTTCAGCAACAACCGCAACTGGATGAAGTCGCAGCACATATTCATTTAAGTCCAGCACATTTTCAGCGCTTATTTACTGAGTGGGTCGGCACCAGTCCCAAAAAGTTTTTGCAGTATATAAGTATTGAACATGCCAAGCAGATTTTGAAACAAGAGCAGGGCAGTATTTTCGATGCAACCTTTGCCACAGGACTGTCCAGCACCAGTCGCTTACATGATCTGTTTATTCAGATTGAAGGCATGACTCCTGCCGAATATAAACATGGTGGGCAGAGTCTCACGATTCATTATCAATTTGCAGAAACTTTATTTGGTGAGGTGTTGATTGCATCGACCCATAAAGGAATCTGTGCATTAAGTTTTGTCGAGAATCGAACTGATGCCTTCGCTCAGTTAAAAGCACAATTTCCGCAAGCGGTATTTATTGAGCAGGCTGATATTTTTCAGCAAAGTGCCTTGGCTTTGTTTCAGAAGGATCAACAACAGTTAGATGAAATTAAACTGCATTTAAAAGGCACAGAATTTCAACTCAAGGTTTGGCAAAGCTTACTTAAAATCCCAATGGGGCAGTTGGCGACTTATGGAGATTTGGCGAAGGCCATTGATCATCCGAAAGCAGCACGTGCTGTAGGTACAGCCATTGGCAGTAACCCTGTGGCATTTTTGATCCCATGTCATCGTGTCATTCAGTCTACGGGTGCATTGGGTGGATACGAATGGGGGACTATTCGCAAAACAGCATTGATCGGTTGGGAAGGTGTGCAAACACATGCAGCAATTTGAACCAGCTCAAATCCAAGCGGTGATTGATCAGATACAAGCAACTGATTGGGATGACATCACTGAACAGCTACATCAGCATGGTTTTGCCAAAATTGAAAAGGTTTTATCGCAACAGCAATGTGAACTGCTTAAACACGCATATTCACAAGCTGTGCTTTATCGTAAAACAGTCGAGATGCAGCGTTATCGTTTTGGTCGAGGTGAATACAAATATTTTAACTACCCTTTGCCCAATTTGATTGAACGGATACGCCATGAAATCTATCCCTATTTGGTTCCGATTGCCAATGCATGGTTTCGGGTACTCAAGTTAGAACGCGTATTTCCTTCTTCACATCCTGAATTTTTACAGCAGTGCCAACAACATGGACAGATGCTCGCAACACCACTGATCTTGAAATATGGGCAGGGCGGATTTAATACGCTGCATCAGGACTTATATGGTGAGGTTTATTTCCCATTACAGTTGGTGATTGTGCTGAGTCAGCCAAATATTGATTTTACTGGTGGAGAGCTGGTCTTTACTCAACAAAACCCAAGAGCACAGTCTAAGGCAGTGGTGATTCAGCCGCTACAAGGCGATATGTTGATTTTCACCACCCAATTTAAACCTGAAAAAGGCAGTCAGGGCTATTATCGGGTCAATATCAAGCATGGTGTGAGTCCAATTCACCAAGGCGAACGCTATAGTCTCGGCATTATTTTCCATGATGCTGTGAGTTAGACCATGTGGCAGCATAGCGAATTAGAGCAGATAGTGTTACATCAGAAATTGAAAGACGGCGAGATTCTGTTTGCAGGAAATAGCCAGCTTAACATTTATGGCAGATTGACCTGTGGTTCTGGGAAGCGCATGCTAAAAAAGAATCGGGTATTTTTTCTGAATGAAAATGAGGCGATTACGCAAGGTTATCGGCCTTGCGGACATTGTATGAAGCAAGCCTATAAGAAGTGGAAAGATGCAACTATTTGATATTGAAGCTGATCCAAACCACAATCATTTACCTTATGATGGGACAGTACAGTACTATGGCAAGGTCGTAGACACAGCTAAAGCCGATCATTATTTTTATCAGCTGTTACATAGCATTGCATGGGAAAATGATCAGGCTCTCATTTTTGGGCGCTTGCTCACTACTAAGCGTAAAGTGGCTTGGTATGGCGATCGCCGCTTTGAATATACCTATTCCAATATGAATAAATATGCTTTGCCGTGGACCAAGGAATTGCTTGAATTAAAACAACTGGTTGAACAACTGACAGGTGAAACCTTCAACTCATGCTTACTGAATCTTTATCATAGCGGTGATGAAGGAATGGCATGGCATAGTGATGGTGAAACCGATCTCAAAAAAGATGGTGCGATTGCCTCTTTAAGCTTTGGTGCAGAGCGTAAATTTGCTTTTAAACATAAGCAGAGCAAAGAAAAAATAGAATTGTATTTAGAGCATGGCAGTTTGCTGGTGATGAAAGACACCACACAAACTTACTGGTTACATCGATTACCGCCGACCAAGAAAGTCAATACTGCACGGGTGAATCTGACCTTTAGGACCATTGTTAAATAATGATTTGTCGCGAATCTTAAACATAGTGATAGAGCTCAACATTAGAAAATGTTGCATTAAATGCTTCAATCAGACGATCGATCTGTTCAGCATGGTCGGGAACCAGCATCCAATAAGGATTTTCATTCGAGATCAACAACAGCGCTAGACCATGTTGCTCCGCAACCGCATAGATATTGTCAAATAAAATGGCATAGATATGTTCAGCAAAATCAATCTCATTTTGCTCATCCGCTGTTGTATCGGTATATTCTGCAAAGAGTTGTTCAACTTCTGCTTCAATCTGGTTATTCAGTTGTTCGATATCAGCTTGAGCTTGTTGTAATTGATAACACTTGTCCGTGCCATTATCGTAATATTCTTTTAACTCAACATATTGGATATTTGAGTGCAAGGTATTGGACCAATTCATAAATTGATAAAAGTTGTGTGGATGAGTGGGCTCAGGAACTTGGACAAGTTCAGGAAAGACCTGATGGCAAAGCTGATAAAGTGCCGTGGTCATGGCTGATTCTCTTTTTATTGATATTATTTTTATTATTATAAAAAACCACAGCAGATGCTGTGGTTTTTTTGCTTCTCGAAACAAGCGTTATGCTTGACCTTGAGCGTCTGCATCAGTTTGTAAGCGTTGCATGTTTGCTTCAAACTCAGCATCAAAGTTGATTGGTGTAAGCAACAATTGCGGGAAGCTGCCTTTAGTAACCAAATCATTTACCGCTTCACGTAAGAACGGGAACAAGATATTTGGGCAATATGCACCCAAGATGTATGGAAGACGATCTTCTTCTACACCATCAACCAAGAAGATACCTGATTGAGTGACATCAACGATGAATGCAGTTTCATTTTCGTTGTTGGCTTGAACCACAACTTTCAAAGACACTTCGTAGTGAGTTGCATCAATTTTTTCTGCAGCAGAAGATAAATTGATGTTCAACTCTGGTTGCCATTGCTTAGTAAAAACTTGTGCACCAGGAACTTCAAAAGAGATGTCTTTGGTATAGATACGTTCTAACGCGAGTTGTGGCTGAACTTGTTCTTCGCTCATTGTTTTTCCTTAAATCTTGGATTTAGATGTTGTTAAGCTAATAATTGGTCGAGTTTGCCTTCACGCTCTAAAGCATAAAGTTGATCAAAACCGCCAATGAATTGGTCTTTGATAAAAATTTGCGGCACAGTACGATGATTGGTACGTTGCATTAACTCAAGACGAACTTCTGGTGCTTCATTGGAAAGATTAATTTCTTTATAAGCAACGCCTTTGCGCTCAAGTAATTGTTTTGCACGTACGCAATATGGGCAAGAAAGCGTTGAATAAATGGTGACGTTTTGAGTAGTCATTTTATCTCTCCTTAAGCTTTGGTTTTGCTTTTCACTAAAGGTAAGCCTTGAGCCTTCCAATTGCTAATACCGCCGTCTAAGCGGTAGCTGTCGGTATGACCAACTTTTTGCAATGCTGAGCCTGCAACTTGCCCTAAGTTACAAATAAAGACCAGTGGACGATCACTTGCTTTTAATTCATCTAAATGACTGGTGATTTGGCTATACGGAATGTTACGACTGCCGCTGATGTGACCATCACGGAAATCTTTTCCATCACGTAAATCGATCAAAATAGCATTTTTTGCCTTGACCAAAATACCTAGAGATTGTGGTGAAATTTTACGACCGTTGCGTTGTCCTTCTAAAACAAAGAACAGCACGATTAACACGCCGAGCGCACCAAATAAGAAGGGGTGATTCCCCATAAACTCTAACCAGCGTTCCACAAGTCACCTAAAGTTAAAATCAAAATTGATCCTGAGTATAACTTATCTCAATGGTGATCAAAAACTTTAGTTCAAGGGCAAATGGCGAAGAAAATTAACTTTTTTGCTGCGCTTCTTGAATTTCATCGAGCAGTCGTAAATAACTGTCGAGGCGACGCGGTAAAATTTCACCTGCATCAACCGCTTGTTTCAGCGCACAATTTTTCTCATGCGTGTGGGTGCAGTTACGGAACTGGCATAGTCCCAAATGTGCTTCAATCTCTGGAAAACCTGTGCGGACCTTTTCTAAACTCAAATGCCATAGGCCGAATTCACGGATTCCAGGAGAGTCAATTAACGCACCGTTTGTTCCAAATTTAATCAAACGTGTTGAGGTTGTGGTGTGCTGTCCGAGTGCAGAGTTCTCAGAAATGATATTGGTTTTCTGTGCTGCATCAGGAACGATGGTATTAATCAGTGAGCTTTTTCCAACCCCAGATTGCCCAACAAAGGCAACGGTTTCATTATCAATGCGATTTGAAAGCGCAGATAAGTCACCTTGTGAATGGCAAATCAAGGTTTCATAGCCTAGAGATTCATATTCACTGAGTAAGGTAAGAATCGGATCATTTTCAGTGAGCAAGTCGGATTTATTCAGTACCAATAACGCTGGAATATTGGCATCGGCACAGGCCACTAAATAGCGGTCAATCAATGTGGGTGCAGGTTCTGGTAAAGGCGCGAACACAATCACAATCAGACTGATATTGGCTGCCACAGGCTTCACTTTGTGATAGCGATCGGGGCGGGTCAGTAACGATTGTCTAGGGTAAATTGCGGTGATGATCCCTAAACCTGTAATTGGATCTGCTTGCCATTTCACCCGATCACCAGTCACCAACAGTTCTAAGTTGGTACGGGTATGGCAACGCCAAATACTGTCGAGTTCGATTGGTTTCCAGAAAGGTTCTGGCTCACCTTCAGCCACTTGTGGTTTTTCAGGGTGCTGTTCAGGCACAGATAAGGCTTGTACTTCGAGTTGACGACCATAATGCTGAACAACCAGTCCATCTAAATCTTGCGATGTGTCAATGTCGTCTTGACGCGATTTATGCTGTTTCTCAATACGACGCTGCTGTTGTTCGGTTAAACGACGCTTACGAATTAAAGCCATTCATATCCCAAAAAATCCACACTTTGAAGACCGCAAAAATAGCACGAAGCCGCTATAGAATTACAGCCAAGATGTAATTAATTTGCTACTATTGATGTTTTTAAGCACTTTAGAATCGCCATCCATGAGTAGCACCCCTGATACACGATTAATTTGGATCGATCTGGAAATGACAGGTCTCGATACCGATAACGACAAGATTATTGAAATTGCAACAATTATTACAGATGACCATTTGAATATCTTGGCTGAAGGGCCTGTTCTAGCAGTGCATCAATCTGATTTGATTTTAAATGCGATGGATGAATGGAATACCAAGCAACATGGCCAGTCTGGTTTGGTTGAGCGTGTACGCCGTAGCAAGTTAAAGGCTGAAGATGTAGAACAGCAGACACTTGAGTTCCTGAAGAAATGGGTGAACCCAAAATCATCACCGATGTGCGGTAACTCAATTTGCCAAGACCGCCGTTTCTTGCATCGTTTGATGCCTGAGTTGGAACAATTTTTCCATTATCGTAATTTAGATGTGTCTTCGGTGAAAGAGTTAGCGAAACGTTGGAGACCTGAAATTATGAGCGGTTTAAAGAAAAATGCGTCGCATTTGGCGATGGATGATATCCGTGATTCGATTGCAGAATTGAAATACTATCGTGAATACTTTTTTATCATGAATAACGATAAGTAATCGATTATTGAATGATACATAAAAGGAGCTTAGGCTCCTTTTTAATCTGCTAAAAAAGTTTGGGCTTGATCAAAAAATCGCTTAAACTCGGCTTTTAATTGCAAACTATAAAAAAAGAGAGTCTATATGCAAAGTACCAACCCTATTTTAACACGGGTGGAAACCTATCAAGATATTGCTGAACCAATGACCATTCAAGGTGCGATTCAAAAATCTGTACTTTTAACGGTGATTGCAGCTGTTTTAGGCATGGCCTTATTTTTCTACTGTGCCATCACAGCGAATCTTTCTATTGCCTATGCTGCAACCATTATTGGTGCAGTCGGTGGTCTTATTCTTGCACTCATTACCACATTTAAATCTAATACTGCACCTGCTTTGGCCATTCCTTATGCATTATTTGAAGGCGCATTCCTTGGTGGCGTATCGTTTATTTTCCAGTTGAAATATCCAGGCGTACCTTTACAGGCATTATTGGCAACATTTGTCACCACTTTGGTTCTGTTTGCTTTATATAAATTCCAAGTGATTCGTGCGACGGAAAAATTTAAGGCTGTTGTGGTGTCTGCCACGATCGCTATTGCATTGGTGTTTGTGGTGCAAATCATTTTGCGTTTGGCTTTTGGTTCAAGCATCCCTTATATCTTTGAAAGTAACTGGTTAGGTATTGGCTTTGCTGCTTTTGTTGCTGTGATTGCGTCATTAAACCTGATTTTGGATTTTGACTTGATTGAAAATGCGGCTGCGCAACGTGCACCAAAAGCATTTGAATGGATCTGTGCCATTGCCTTATTGGCGACTTTGGTATGGATGTATTACTCATTCCTGCGTTTATTGAGTCTGCTTCGCGGCGATGATTAAGTTCTGATTTAAGTAAAAATACAAATCGTCTTCAATTGAAGGCGATTTTTTTATGCAAGATTGTAAAAAAGATGGATTATGCAATTCCGCAATGCGCTGATTATTGGCATCATGTGGTGAAAATTTTTCGAGTGAGAATAAGATGTCACAAGGACTTTTAGCTGGTAAACGTTTTTTAATTGCCGGTATTGCAAGTAAATTATCGATTGCTTTCGGTATTGCCGCTGCCTTACACCGTGAAGGTGCAGAGCTCGCGTTTACTTATCCAAATGAAAAGCTGAAAAAGCGTGTGGATGATTTTGCAGCACAGTTTGGTTCAACTTTGGTTTTTCCTTGTGATGTTGCTGTTGACGCAGAAATTGACAATGCTTTTGTTGAATTAGCAAAACACTGGGATGGTTTGGACGGTGTGGTGCATTCAATTGGATTTGCGCCTGCACATACACTTGATGGTGACTTTACTGACGTGACCGATCGTGAAGGTTTTAAAATTGCACATGACATTAGCGCGTATAGCTTTATTGCCATGGCTCGTGCGGCTAAACCATTATTACAAGTGCGCCAAGGTTGTTTGTTGACTTTGACTTATCAAGGTTCTGAGCGTGTGATGCCGAACTATAACGTGATGGGTATGGCGAAAGCATCGTTAGAAGCAGGCGTTCGTTATTTAGCATCAAGTTTGGGTGTAGATGGTATTCGTGTGAATGCGATTTCTGCGGGCCCAATCCGTACTTTGGCAGCATCAGGGATCAAGTCTTTCCGTAAAATGTTAGATGCCAATGAAAAAATCGCTCCACTTAAACGTAATGTGACCATTGAAGAAGTGGGCAATGCAGCATTGTTCCTTTGCTCACCGTGGGCTTCAGGCATCACAGGTGAAATCATGTATGTTGATGGTGGTTTTAATACTGTTGGTATGAGCCAAAGCATGATGGATGATGAATAATTAGATTGATCTAAATTCTTTAATAAAGCCGCTTTTATAGCGGCTTTATTATATTTTTAATTTACGCGAACTTTTAACTCTTCTCTCGGCCAGTCCATATGTTGTTTGTCAAAATAGTCGATATAAAACATAGATGTTTCAAAATCATTTGTATATTTATCTTTGTACAACTCTTTTATACAGCTAAAACACTCTTCGTAACTAGGTCGGCAAAGTGGTTCGACAGATAATAATCTAAGAATCAAATCTTTGAGTTTTGAGTTACTGATATCGATTATTCTTTGACCTTCCTTAGACCAGGTTTCCCAACTAGTTTTTAACTTTTTCGGGTTCTTCTTTAGAACCTGCGCTGCTGAATACCCACAAGGGTGTTTGTTGCTAAAAAGTAGACAGAGGAGTACGCCAAGTGAAAATCGATCAGGATAAAAGTCTGTTATTTCTGATTCTTTGTACTGTTCTGGTGCCTTGAATGGGAATTTCCCACCTGATTTCCCAGCAACATTATCTTTCAGGTAATAATTTGACATAGCAAAATCAGAAAGCATCATTCTATACCGATGCGATGAATCTATATGATCAGGAGGAAATCCTACGAACTTTCTAGATAAATCTTCGAATAATATATTTTGAGGGTTGAAATCTTGATGATGCTTAATAGAACTACTATTTAAATCCATCAACCCTTTAATTATTTGCAGTGAATAATTAAAAGCAGCTACTTCTGATATTTTCTCTTTAAGAAAATCTTCTAAACTACCATCACAGGCTCTCATGCATGCGTAGTACTCCCCGCAAATAAGATGAACGTAATAGATAGGAACAGTATATCTGCTGTTAATTGAGTTCCATTTTAAAACTTCTTCTTTAAAGAGAGCAAGTGAGTTTTCGCTTAACTCCTTACAGCTTTTGTAAGCTATATATTTAGGTACAGCAGCATTATTTTCTACTAAATACACTTTACCTGAATTACCTGAAAACTCATTTATGATTTTTCCTTGAAAAGCTAAGTTAAGTACTGACTTTGGAATTATCATCTGATATCACCACAAAAATATAACTACAGTTACATGGCAAATTTGCCGCATAACCAAAATGAGAATGCCATATAATCAATTTTTTACTTATCCAATGTAATTATATTTTGATCAGCATATAAAACAGTAATATTTACGTCAATATAAAAACGATGGGAAACATTATTTAATAATTTTATGATCAATTTAGTAAGTAGCAATATATCAAAAATATAAGGAATCATTTGTCATCGAATAATTTATATGCTAATTAATGCTGGTTTTTGTTTAATCGAAAATTCTAAAGAGGATGTCGATAAACATATTATTTTTTAGCTTTCGGGGTAGGTCAAAAAGCGTGAAGAAAATAGCTGTTGTTTTGGGATTAGTCACTCTTCTTTCACTTCAAGGTTGTGCCGCAGTGATGGCAAGTAATCAACCGCATAAAAAGAATATGGCGGTTTTAGAAGTGGGGAAACATCGAAATTATGTGATTTCTGAATTGGGCGCACCCGTCACTTCAGAAACTGTGAATGGCGAACGTAAAGAGATTTATACCTTCCAGCAAGGCTACTCAAAAGCAGCCAGAATCAGCCGAACGCTATGGCACACAACAGCGGATATTGCCACCATTGGTCTATGGGAAGTAATTGGCTCTCCAACCGAGATGTATTTCAATGGTCAGCAACTTTCGTATGAAGTTGTTTTTGATGATCAGGACAAGATTAAACGTATTCACCAGATCCAGAATAATCCAGATCTAGTGAAAGAATAAACGCGCAAAACAATAGCGCGAGGGCTATTGCTTCGGCAGTTCTTTAACAGGGCTTCCCCCCATGGCTTGCATTAATGTCACATACGCATTGTATTGATTCTGCTTGGTTTCAACCAAGCTGAGCCGTGCATTACGTGTGGTTTCTTGTGCATCCAGTAGGTTCTTTAAGGCAATTGCGCCATTACGATAGCGCACTTCGGTTAAACGTTCAGTTTTATCTGCCAGCTCGACATTACGTTGCTGTAACTGTACTTGCTGATTCAGTTGAGTGCGATTGGATAATGCATTTTCCACATCGGCAAAAGCTTGGTATAAGGTTTGACGATATTGAGTAATGGCTTTTTCATATTCAAGATCACTGATCTCAATATCTTTCTTCATATCATTATATTGAAGAAAAGGTAGGCTTAAGCTTGCACCTAAAGTTAAAGCAGGGTTCTTTAACAGTTGTGTTAAAGAGGTACTAGATGAACCGAGATTTCCCGTCAAATTAATCGATGGATAATAGCTGGCTTTGGTCGCATCTTTATTCGCTAAAGTCTTGCGTAGGCGTAACTCAGACGCTTGTAGGTCTGGTCGGCGCGATAAAATATCGGCAGGTAGACCTACTGCAAGACTCGGTAGGGCATTACGTGGTAACTGTGCAGGCTCTTGAATATTCAGTTGTTGTACAGGTTCGTGTAGCAATACGGCAATAGCAGTACGTGCTTCGACACGTTGTTGTTCAATCTGACTGAGGCTGGCTTTTTGGCTTTGTACCGATTGTTCCGCTTGAGTTAAATCTAAACCTGAAACCGCACCCGCTTTATATTGTGATTGCACCAAAGAATAGATTTTTTGGGTCGAAGCCAAGTTCTGCTGAATGGTTTGATAGCGTTCGTTCAGATAGCCAAGCTGCCAATACAGTTTCGCTGTGGTTCCAACCAGACTTTGTGCCGTGGCTTGCAAATCTTGTTCACTAGCCAAAGCCTCCCAGCGGCTAGCTTCAGTTTGATTGGCGAGTTTGCCAAATAGGTCAAGTTCATAGCTAACGCCAACGCTAGTCGATAAACCGCGGTCAGAGCCATCGCCTGAACGGAGGTCATAGTTATGACCTGCTGAAACACTTGAACTGGTCCGAATACCTTGTTTATTTTCAGCCAAACCTGCCTGTAAACGAGCTTGTTTAAGGGTAATCCCTGCAACACTTAAATCACTATTTTTAGCGAGAACCTGATCGACCAATTGATTCAGTTGGGCATCATTAAACAGTGTCCACCACTGATCAGTTAGATTCACATTCTTATTTTTTTGCGCATCATACTGAAACTGTTGAGGTACTTGTACTGTTGGGGCGTTATAGGGGGTTTTCACCACAGCAGAACAGCCAGCTAATGATGTGCTGAGACAAAGTGCAAGTGCGATTTTATGTTGTTTGAATAACATTGATCGTCATTCCCTTAATAATTTGAAAGAGCATGATTATCGAGACAGTGTCTTATCGAGTTCTCATCCATTTTCAGTTTAAGCCTTCGGCTCGACCTACTTTTCTTTCGGGAAAAGTAGGCAAAACCATCGTCATCCGCAAAACCTGTTCTATTTTTTCATTTATCTAACTTTTCACAGAAACAATATCTTGTTGATACCACGCAGGTTGCGGATGACATTCCCGAGTATCTTATTTCTGAGATCAATTTTTGATGGTTATTCTCTCGCTAAAGCAGCAACTGGATCGAGTTGTGCCGCATTTCGTGCTGGCAAGAAGCCAAATACAATACCAATCATGCTTGAACACACAAAGGCCGCTACGATTGATGTGGTTGAATAACTCATCTCAATGATGCCTTTGGCAAAGTGCCCAATAATTTGCCCAATCCCTAAAGAAAGCAGCACACCGAGTACACCACCCAATAAGCAGACTAAAATTGCTTCAATCAGGAATTGCTGCAAAATGTCACTTTGTCGAGCACCAACCGCCATACGTACGCCAATCTCTTGGGTTCGTTCGGTCACGGAAACCAGCATAATGTTCATTACCCCAATCCCACCAACGACCAAAGAAATCACCGCGATTGCAGAAATTAACAGGGTCATGGTTGCCGTCGTCTGTTGGATGGTTTCACGAATACTGTCGGAGTTTTGGGTAAATACGTCCTGTGCGCCGTGACGCTGTTCCAGCAAGGTGAGAATCGCATTTTCAGCGGCACTACTTGGGTATTCGTCCTTAATCCGGACAATAATGCTGCGTACATTGGATTGACCCAACATACGACTCATTACTGTGGAGTAGGGGAGATAAACATTGAGACTGTCTGAACTTCCCATAAAGCCTTGTTGGGCATCAATTACACCAATAATACGGCTGGGTACACTGCCCAATAACAATACTTGACCAACAGGATTGGTCCCATCAGCAAAGAAGGTTTTTTCAGTATTGGTATCAATCACCACATCTTGAGCGCGCTGAGTAACACTGTTTTTGTCAAAAGGCTGTCCTGATTTAAAGGTCATGCCACGGACATAGAAGAAATCTGCACTGACACCATTTACTGTTGCCGATGCTTCAGTATCTTTGTAGCGTAGCGTCACACTGGTATTGGCGGACGGACTCACCCCATCGACGTAAGGCTGTTCTGCCAATGCTTCTGCGTCAGCAGGCACCAGTGTTTTGACTTGTGAAGCACGCGAGTTATCACCAAAACCACGACCCTGATACACGGTAATGGTATTGGTACCGAGGCTACTGATATTTTCTAGAATTTGCTTCTGTGAGCCGTTCCCAAGCGCAACCACCGAGACCACGGATGCGATCCCGATAATAATCCCAAGCATGGTCAAGAAAGTCCGCATACGGTGGGCATTCATGGCAAGCAGTGCCATGCGGAATGCTTCACCGAGACGATCAAAGAAAGAACGCCAAGCCGAGGTTTTCTTTTGTGGTGTGCGTTGCAGGGTTTGATGTTCTAAATCGGAATCTGCATTTTCAGGCACGTTGGCACGGTCTGAAATAATATTACCGTCACTGATCTCGATAATACGCGTCGCATTTTTAGCAACATTGAGATCGTGGGTGACCAAAATAATGGTATGACCTTTGGCATTCAGCTCACGCAAAATACGCATGACTTCAATACCACTATTCTTATCCAATGCACCTGTTGGCTCATCGGCAAGAATCACATCACCGCCATTCATCAAGGCGCGGGCAATCGAAACACGTTGTTGCTGACCACCAGAGAGTTGGCTTGGTCGATGATGCAACCGTTCTTCTAAGCCTAGCTCAGATAACAGTTCAGCAGAGCGTTCCTGACGAATATGGCTGTCGACGCCTGCATAAATTGCTGGGACCTCAACGTTACCTGCGGCACTTAAATCTCCAAGCAAATGATAACGCTGGAAAATAAAACCAAAATATTCACGGCGTAATTGTGCCAGTTCATCAGGTTCAAGTTGTCGCGTTTCTCGACCACTGACGCGATAGCTTCCCGCGGTAGGTTTATCCAAGCAACCCAAGATGTTCATCAGGGTGGATTTACCCGAACCTGATTGACCAACAATGGCAACCAGTTCACCTGCATAAATTTTTAAATCAATCCCTTTGAGGATTTGTACAGTTCCTTCACCCGCAGGAAATTCGCGAGTGAGGTTGCTGACCTCAAGCAGTGGCTGTGATGAATGTATTTGATTTTGCGTCATATTACATTCTCATTGCACGTTGATTACTGCGTTTCGCTGCTTCGTTTGAACTGTCCGAAGCATCGGCAATGACCACTTGATCACCTTGTTTTAAACCTTTAAGCACTTGGGCTGTCACGCGGTTATTCAGACCAATCAGTACAGGCTGTGGCTGAGTTGTACCATCTGCTTGTAATACACGAACCATACCTGTTGATGCTTTACCTTGTGCAATCAGTGCCTTTTCTTCTTCACTCAGTTCAAGGCGTTTAGGACGTTGTGTTTTGTCGCCATCTGATTTTTTCGCTTGTTCGGGTGATGCAGTCGCACTGCCTTGATGGTCTTTACCACGGTTAGCACGTTGAGTTTGGATCGCTGCAGCAGGAACGGTCAGTGCATTTTTTGCTTCTGCCAACACAATATAAACTTGTGCTGTCATATCAATACGTAATTGACCATCTTCATTAGGAACATCAAATAAAGCATTGTAATAAACCGCTGCATTCGAAGTTGATGAACTGCTGTTGCTGCTGGTTTCGGTATTAATTGAATTCGGTGCAGGTTCCACTTGGCGGAGTTTTGCATAATGCTTTTTATCACTGTTGCCTAAAGTTGTGAAATATACGGTTTGGCCTTTTTCAACTTTCATAACATCCGCTTCAGAAATCTGAGCCTTGATGGTCATAGTGTCTAATTTAGCCAATTTCACAATGGTCGGTGCAGTTTGGTTGGCGTTTACGGTTTGGCCTTCTTCGGTCACAATCGCCACAATAGTGCCATCCATAGGTGCAACGATACGGGTATAACCTAAATCTTCTTTAGCTGTTGCGAGTGTTAAGCGTGACTGTTCGATTTGCGCATTAATCGCCGTGATTTGCGCTTGAGCAGTTTTATAATTGGCTAATGCGCTTTCAAGTTCAGCACGCGAAGTCGCATCTTGACGAAACATGGCTTGTTGACGTTTATATTCTGCTTCAACTTTTGCCAAATTGGCTTGTTGTACTGCGAGCTGTGCTTGTTGGTTTTTAATACTGGCATCTGCTGTTTTGAGTTCGTTTTCTTGGCGAATCGAATCAATTTGTGCGATCAGTTGACCTTGTTTGACTTGGTCGCCGAGTTGCACATACATTTTTTTCACCTGACCCGACACCTGCGCACCGACACTGACCATCTTGGTCGCTTCAAGTACACCTGTTGCCAATACCGAGTTTTCAATGTCGCCTCTGGAGACTTCGGCACTAATAAATTGTGGTGCTTGAGCTTTCGGTTTAAAGAACATCCATCCGAGTGCTGCGATGATCAGTACCCCGATAGCAATCATAATGATTTTGCGAGGCTGGATTTTTTTAATGGTTGTTTTTGGCATGGCGACAGGTCAAAAGTGGAAAACTGGACTTAGTATAAAAGTGAAATAAGGATAAAGCGTGAATATTTTTAATCTAGAATGAGAATTATTTTCTATTTTTCTGCTGAGTTATTCTATAAATATCCGATAAATACTGTGGATGCCCGATTCAGCATTTGTTGCAAGTGCGATACCTCCTTGAGCGGGCAGTGTAAATTCACGTGGATTGATGCGAATTAAATCAGGCGCAAAGCGTTCACTAAAATAACGTACGGTCGGGATTGCGGTACCAGCTCCCATTTCAATCACCAGTGGTTGGTGATGTATTTTTAAGAAAGTGTCTAAACGCTGCATTTGTTGTTTTTGGCGTTGGTTGAGCCATGCATAGTCATCAAACATCAAAATATTGGGCCGAGCTAAATGTCTGCAGTTTGGACACAAGGGGAGTTGACCTAGCCATTGGCAATCTTGGTGATCAATGTCTGGTGTTAATTCATCAGCTGACCAGATGTCTTGTTTACATGCGGCAAGGCATTGCAAATGATGAATTGAACCATGGCATTCATAAATCTGTTTGGAATCAAAGCCTGCTTTTTGAAATTGTCCATCGACATTTGAGGTAAATACAAAATAAGGCAGTTCTAATGCTTCAGCTAATTGTCTAAGTAAATGAAATCCTTGATGTGGCATGGTTCGACGGTAGAGGTCTAAACGATGTCCATAAAATCCCCAAGCTAAACGTGGAAGATGTTTAAAAGCGGCTGGATTGGCAATCTCGGTAAAATCAATGCGTTGTTTACCAAGCTCGGGATAAGCTTGCCACATACCTTGATTGCCACGAAAATCTGGTAAACCTGAATCGACGCCCATACCTGCACCTGCGCTGATGATCAGGCTGTCTGCATGTTTAAATAGACGTTGTATGTATTCGATTTGGTTTGGATTTAAATGAAATGGCATAGGGCAATCCATTCTTCTTATGATTTAATTTTTAGCGTTTAAGCAGGTTGCGTAAATAAAGTTGTGCCGCAAAGTTCAGCTAAAGCTTGCAACATTAACTGTTCTGGATTTTCTTTTGACATGCCTTTGATCGAAGCATCGATACGCAATAACAAATCAGGCCAAGTTAAAAATTGTCTTGGATTCAAACGGCGCAGGGTTTGTTGATATTGTGAGACTTTAGTTTTCCAAATCCCGAGCTGGATGGCATTGTGCGGCTGCTCAAATAACTGCATCAATAAGCGCATTTCTTTGCTCAGTGTCCATAAAATCAAACTATCAGGCTCACCCGCAGCAATTAGATATTGGTAAATCTTGACCGACTGTGCCAAGTTTCCTGCAAGCAAGGCATCACTTAAATCATAAGTGGTATAGCGAGATTGATCCTGTAAACAGGCATACAACTGTTCAATCTGAATCTGTTGAATATCGGGGAAGGTATCTGCAACCCGCATCAAGCTATTTTTTGCCGCGAGCAGGTTATGTTCATGGTGCTGCATGAGCCATTGCCAAGCATCATTATTCAGCTGGATACCGAGCTTTTCTGCTTCTATGCTTAAGATCCGTTGACGATCTTGTGGGTAGGTTGCTGTGAGTGGAACGACTACACCATTGGCCTCGACCACTTGAAAAAAGGCTGTCTTTAAACTGCTGCTGTCCTGTTTCGGTAGGACAATCAGTAATAAGTTATGCTCATTATGCTGAATATAACTTTTAAGTAGCTTTAAACCATTGGCATCAGGTTTGATGTTGCCGTGCACTTCAATCGCAAGTTGTTGCGAAAACAGCGACAGGCTATTCAGTGCATTAAAGACATTTTTCCAGTCATTCACGCTACTGATGTCGTAGCGCTGGCGTTCAACTTCTTGTTGTTGCCAGCTTTTACGGAAAGTATCGAGCAGGTTTTGTTCAAGCAAAGGCTCTTGTCCATGCATGATCCATGCACCGCGAGCTTCACCGACACGTTTTAACGCTTGAACATAGTCCAGTTTCATAATGCGTGATTATGGCTGAGCTTTAGGTAAACGATTGGCTGCAATTTGACGAGTCACTTGCTGAGCCACGTCATCAATCACAATACGATTCAGATAAGCTTCTTGTTGGTTGTCGGTGTTTACCGTTGCAACGTCGTATTGGTAGGTACGTGAGGCTGTTAAAGTACGTGGTTCAGTAATTTTCTTACCTTGACGATCTTCAATCTGGAATGTCACGGTTAAACGCAACAGTACTTCCGTCAATTTACCGTTGAGTAATTGGCGGCGAGGAGTGTAATCCAAAATGCGGAGTACATAAGCATCATTGGCGTTACTGAGTTGAACCCCGGTAGCACTAAGATAAACACTGAGTTTATTCTCAAGTTCGCTCGTATTTGCAGGCATTGCAAGCGTTAGCTTGTTATAGACCAGTGGTGCTGCTGTTGGGTTACTTCCTTTTAAATGGAAGCCACAGCCGACTAAACCTGCACTTAGGCCTAAAGTGAGAACGATAGCAGCTGCACGTTGCGCTAAGTGCATATTTATTCCTCTATTGATTAATAACTCATCTTTGAAACGAGGCGCGCAACTCCCTTCAATAACGAGAGTTGCGGAACGATGTTCCCTAGGAGAGATGTTAAACCACTAAATTAACAAGTTTATTTGGAACAACAATTTCTTTCTTGGTTGGACCAGTCAAGAATTGTTGAACTTCTGGTAATGCTTTTGCCAAAGCCAATAAGTCATCTTTTGAGATATCGACTGCGACGTCTAACTTACCACGAAGTTTACCATTCACTTGTACAACAATCGTTTGAGTATTACGGGTTAACGCCGATTCGTCTACTTGCGGGAATTCAACAGTGGTGAGCTCCAAACCAAATTGAGTCAATAACGTTTGACTTAAATGCGGTGCAAATGGCGCAAGTAAAGTTAACAATGTGGTAATTGCTTCACGTGCGACAGCGGCATCATTGTCATCTTGCG
The DNA here is from genome assembly GCF_022549545.1 of Acinetobacter sp. ANC 3882. Taxonomy (NCBI): domain Bacteria; kingdom Pseudomonadati; phylum Pseudomonadota; class Gammaproteobacteria; order Moraxellales; family Moraxellaceae; genus Acinetobacter; species Acinetobacter sp. ANC 3882. The sequence goes on from NZ_JAKZGB010000014.1 coordinate 34,955, forward strand.
CTTCAAACTTGTTGCTGGCATTGAGTAATTCCATCAATGCTGCAATTGCGGTGTTGAATGCATGACGACGTTCGATGTCATCACCCACTTTCTGGATGGTTTCATGGGTTTTACGACGTAAGTCTTGTGCATCTTTCGACAAGTTCGCAGTATCAATCGCAGTCGCTTGATTACCTTTTTCAAGGAAGCCAGCCGCTAAACGCCAAACGCGTTTCAAGAAGCGGTTTGCACCTTCAACACCTGCATCAGACCATTCCAATGATTGATCTGGTGGGGCAGCGAACATCATGAATACACGTGCTGTATCTGCGCCGTATTGATCAATAATCGCTTGTGGGTCAATCCCGTTGTTTTTCGACTTAGACATTTTTTCTTGTCCGCCGATCACAACTTCCTGACCATCACCTGAGTACTTCGCAGACAGGATACGGCCTTTTTCATCACGTTCTAATTCGATGTCAGCAGGGTTAAACCAGGTTTTCTTGCCACTTTCTGCTTCGCGGTAGAAGGTATCTGCCAATACCATGCCTTGGGTTAACAAGTTGGTAAATGGTTCGTTGCCTTGAACTACACCTTCATCACGCATCAATTTATGAAAGAAACGTGCATAAAGTAAATGCAGAATCGCGTGTTCAACACCACCAATATATTGGTTCACTGGAAGCCAGCTTTGCGCCGCTTCAGGTTTTACCATCCCGCCAGTAAAGTCTGGAGATGCATAACGTGCATAGTACCAAGATGATTCTACAAAGGTGTCCAAGGTGTCTGTTTCACGACGTGCATCGCCGCCACAGCTTGGGCATTTAGTTTCATAGAATTCAGGCATCTTGTTCAATGGGTTACCAGAACCGTCTGGAACAACATCTGTCGGTAATACCACTGGCAATTGATCTTCTGGAACGGTGACTTGACCACAGCTGTTACAGTTGATCATTGGAATTGGACAACCCCAGTAACGCTGACGAGAAACACCCCAGTCACGTAAACGGAATTGAACCTTAGAATTTGCCAAAGCGTGTGGTTCTAATTTTGCAAGGAAGGCATCAAAAGCGGCTTGGAATGCTAAACCATCAAACTCGCCAGAATTAACCAATTTGCCATCTTTAGAACCATACCATTCTTGCCACTCAGTTGCTGAATATTCAGCATCATCAGCACCTTTGGCATCAATCACTTGTCTGATTGGCAAGTTAAATTTATTGGCAAATTCAAAATCACGTTCGTCATGTGCAGGAACAGCCATGACCGCGCCTGAACCGTAAGACATCAATACATAGTTGGCAATCCAAACAGGGAGTTCTTCACCTGTCACGGGGTGCTTAACAGACAAGCCAGTTGCCATACCTTTCTTTTCAGCAGTGGCTAGATCGGCTTCTGCGACTGAACCCATACGACATTCTTCAATAAATGCAGCCAATTCAGGGTTATTTTCAGCAGCTTTAAGTGCCATAGGGTGTTCTGCTGCAACAGCAACATAAGTCACACCCATTAGGGTATCTGCACGCGTGGTATAAACTGTTAAACCATCTGCATAGATTGCTGGATTCGCAGAAGGGAAGGTAATGTCCATACCGGTCGAACGACCGATCCAGTTACGTTGCATGGTCAAGACCTGTTGTGGCCAACCATCTTTCAAGGTATCTAAATCATCTAATAATTCTTGCGCGTAGTCGGTGATGCGGAAGTAATACATTGGGATATCACGTTTTTCCACCAATGCGCCTGAACGCCAACCGCGACCATTTTCAACTTGCTCATTGGCTAATACCGTCTGGTCGACAGGATCCCAGTTCACGGTTGAAAGCTTACGATAGATCAAGCCTTTCTTATATAGTTGTACGAATAACCATTGTTCCCAGTGATAGTACTCTGGTGTACAGGTTGCAAATTCGCGATCCCAGTCGACAGACAAGCCCAATTTTTTTAATTGGTCACGCATATAAGCGATGTTTTCAAAGGTCCATTTTGCTGGCGCAACTTTGTGTGCAATGGCTGCATTTTCAGCAGGTAAGCCAAATGCATCCCAACCCATTGGTTGTAGCACTGTTTCGCCTTTCAAGCGATAAAAACGGCTGATCACGTCACCAATGGTGTAGTTACGCACATGACCCATGTGCAGTTTGCCACTTGGGTAAGGGAACATCGATAGGATATAGCGATGTTTACCCTCTACAGTGTCTGCAACTTTAAAAACTTTGCGATTGTCCCAGTCTTGTTGAACTTGGGGCTCAATGGCACTTGCTTGATATTCGGAGTCAATGTGAGAAGTCGTCATAGGGATATGCGATACAACAAAAAAGTAAAGTTAAGATTGCTGCACAGCATAGCGCAAAATTGCAGGAAATGTCAGTTTTTAGATCGGGATTTTATCTACAAGGCCCGTATTGAAGGTCGCCTTGTAGAATGGCTTAGCATTTTATTATCGATTAGATTGTGATGTAGGTGCTAGGCTCTGAGGTTTAACGCTATTGGCTGGCGCTTCAGGCGCAGCCTGCGGTATATGCTGCTCTGTATTTGGAGTGGCCTCTGGTGCAGCCTGATTGCTTTGATGAGATGGATTTGTTGTTTGGCGGTTGTTGCCATATGTAGAAACTTTATCCAAACGCTTCGCACCTTTCGGTGGGGGTGTTGTGGTGTAGTGGGTTGAACCATTGGCATCGACCCATTTGTAATATTGTTGTGCATAATTCTGGCTGGAGCAGAGCAGAAGGGCCGCTGTTGAAATAGTGTATAAGCTTGTTTTTAAATAAGATGACTTCATATTTGATCTCCCCAAGAGAATGTTGTCTATATTCGATCAAAGTGCCTAGATAAGGAGTTTACAATGCCTATTTTTCAATAAAAAGAAAATAGTTTTGTGATAAATGGGCGTTTTAAAAGACCAAATTATTCCGTGAAATGTGTTTAAAAAAACAACAGCTAAAAAATATTCGTTAAAAACCTTTTCTTTGTTCTTGACTTTGCTTATGAAAGAAACAAGAATGCTTTCTCAAGTTTTATATGCGCTTATTTGATCACCCTTCGAATAAATGTCATGGCTTGCAATGGACATTCTTTCTAGCCGAGAGAATGCTGTTTTGAAATATGCTTATCCCAGCACATTTTGATTCGAGATGTCATCAAGTTTATACGGCTGATGAGTCTCAGAAAATTTTTCCTATTGCAGCAAAAACGAGTAGAATACGCACACTTATAAAAAGTGCATAAAGTTAATGAATGAAACACAATTTATGTCTCCCATAAATTGTGCAAATACTAGGGTGAATCACGTTGGAACTTTTATCTGGTGGTGAAATGCTCGTTCGTGCCCTTGCGGACGAAGGCGTAGAGCATGTTTTTGGGTATCCAGGCGGCGCTGTATTACATATTTATGATGCGCTATTTCAACAAGACAAAATTAATCATTACCTCGTACGTCATGAGCAAGCTGCTGGTCATATGGCAGATGCATACTCACGCGTAACAGGTAAGACAGGCGTTGTACTGGTCACTTCAGGACCAGGCGCGACCAATACCGTCACTCCAATCGCAACAGCCTACATGGACTCAATCCCAATGGTGATTTTGTCTGGTCAGGTTGCAAGCCATCTCATTGGAGAAGATGCATTCCAAGAAACAGATATGGTTGGTATTTCTCGTCCAATCGTAAAACACAGTTTCCAAGTGCGTCACGCGAGTGAAATTCCTGCCATTATTAAGAAAGCATTCTATATTGCTTCGTCTGGCCGTCCGGGTCCAGTCGTTGTTGATATTCCAAAAGATGCGACTAATCCTGCAGAAAAGTTTGCCTACGAATACCCAGAAAAAGTGAAGATGCGTTCATATCAGCCACCTTCACGTGGTCACTCAGGTCAAATCCGTAAAGCGATTGATGAGTTGATCACTGCGAAACGCCCGATGATTTACACGGGTGGTGGTGTTGTTCAAGGTAATGCATCTGGCTTATTGACTGAACTTGCTCATTTATTGGGTTATCCAGTAACAAATACCTTGATGGGCTTAGGTGCTTTCCCTGGTAACGATCCACAATTTGTGGGGATGTTAGGGATGCATGGTACCTATGAAGCCAATATGGCAATGCACAATGCAGATGTGATTTTGGCTATTGGTGCGCGTTTTGATGACCGTGTAACCAATAACCCTGCAAAATTCTGTCTCAATGCGAAAGTGATTCACATTGATGTTGATCCAGCAACCATTTCGAAGACCATTATGGCGCACATCCCGATTGTGGGTGCAGTAGAGCCAGTGCTTCAAGAAATGTTGGCACAGCTTAAACAAATGAATGTATCGAAGCCAAACCCTGAAGCAATTGCGGCATGGTGGTCTCAGATTAATGAGTGGCGTAAAGTACATGGTTTACGTTATGAAGCGGGCCAAAATGGTGTAATGAAACCTCAGCAAGTGGTTGAGGCATTAGATCGTGTGACCAATGGTGAAGCCATCATTACTTCTGACGTGGGTCAACATCAAATGTTTGGCGCGAACTACTACAGATACAAGCGTCCACGTCAGTGGATCAACTCTGGTGGCTTAGGCACCATGGGCGTTGGTTTACCGTATGCGATGGCTGCGAAGCTTGCATTCCCAGATCAACAAGTAGTTTGTATTACAGGTGAAGCATCGATTCAGATGTGTATCCAAGAATTATCGACATGTAAGCAGTATGGCTTGAATGTGAAAATTCTTTGCTTGAACAACCAAGCTTTAGGCATGGTGAAGCAGTGGCAAGACATGAACTACGAAGGACGTCATTCAAGTTCTTATGTTGATTCATTACCTGACTTTGCCAAGTTAATGGAAGCTTACGGACACGTTGGTATTCAGATTAACCATGCGGATGAGTTGGAATCTAAATTAGCCGAAGCGATGGCAATTAATGATAAATGTGTATTCATTAATGTCATGGTAGACCGTACAGAGCATGTATATCCAATGTTGATTGCTGGTCAGTCAATGCAAGATATGTGGTTAGGGAAAGGGGAGCGTACATAATGAGACATATTATTTCTGTACTCGTTGAAAACGAAGCTGGTGCGCTTTCTCGTTTGGTGGGATTGTTTTCTCAACGTAATTACAACATTGAGACACTGAATGTTGCGCCAACCGAAGATGAAACCTTATCTCGTTTAACCTTAACGACTTATGGCGATGATCATAAAATCGAGCAAATCACCAAGCAACTCAACAAATTGGTTGAAGTTGTAAAAGTGGTCGATTTATCAGAAGGTTCACACATTGAACGTGAGCTGATGTTGATTAAGGTCAAAGCCTTGGGTGCAGCCCGTGCGGAAATTAAACGTACAGCTGACATCTTCCGTGCGCAAATCGTTGATGTAACACCAACGACCTATACCATTCAGATCGCAGGTACAACTGACAAGATTGATGGCTTTATTGATGCGCTTGCAGAAAATACCATCCTTGAAGTTGTGCGCTCTGGTGTATCAGGCATTGCACGTGGCGAAAAAGTTTTAACAATTTAAAAATCTTCCCCAACCCTCTTTGAAAAGAGGGGGATCACCTTAAAAGGTAATTGCGGGGGAGCCAACAAAAGATCTGTCCTTGCAGAACAAGGGAAATGACAAAAATTTTAGCGGAGAAAACAGATGCAAATTTTTTACGATAAAGACTGTGACTTATCAATCATCCAAGGCAAGAAAGTTGCAATCATTGGTTATGGTTCACAAGGTCATGCACACGCGCTTAACTTGAAAGATTCTGGCGTAGACGTAACTGTTGGTTTACGTGCTGGTTCTACTTCTTGGAAAAAAGCTGAAAATTCTGGTCTTAAAGTATCTGAAGTTCCAGCTGCTGTTGCTCAAGCTGACTTAGTCATGATTTTGACGCCAGATGAGTTCCAATCTCAACTTTATCGTGATGTGATTGAACCAAATATCAAAGAAGGCGCGACTTTAGCATTTGCTCATGGTTTCTCTATTCTTTATAACCAAGTTGTTCCACGTAAAGATTTAGACGTGATCATGGTTGCGCCTAAAGCACCAGGCCACACAGTACGTTCTGAATACCAACGTGGTTCAGGTGTTCCTGACTTAATCGCGATCCATCAAGATGCTTCTGGTAATGCGCGTAATGTTGCACTTTCTTATGCTTCAGGCGTAGGTGGTGGTCGTACGGGTATCATCGAGACTTCTTTCCGTGAAGAAACTGAAACTGACTTATTCGGTGAGCAAGCAGTTCTTTGTGGTGGTGCGGTTGAATTGGTTAAAATGGGCTTCGAAACTTTGGTTGAAGCGGGTTATGCACCAGAAATGGCTTACTTCGAATGCTTGCATGAACTTAAGTTAATTGTTGACTTGATGTTCGAAGGTGGTATCGCAGACATGAACTACTCAGTTTCGAACAATGCTGAGTACGGTGAATATGTGACTGGTACTGAAGTCATCAACGAACAGTCTCGTGAAGCAATGCGTAATGCATTAAAACGTATCCAATCTGGTGAATATGCGAAGATGTTCATCCAAGAAGGTGCGTTGAACTATCCATCAATGACTGCTCGTCGTCGTCAAAACGCAGCGCATGGCATTGAAGTAACAGGTGGTAAATTACGCTCGATGATGCCTTGGATTCAAGCAAACAAAATCGTAGATAAAGAGAAGAACTAATTTTCTTTCGCTGCGTTAAAAAAACCTTGTCTATTTGACAAGGTTTTTTTATGTGGGTTGATAACAGAGTTATAACAATGTAGCTTAAAAAATAAGCTTATATTGATTGTGTTTTAATCATGTTGCTGATTGTTTATGCTTCTGATTAAGTGGAATAAGTGTTGCATGCTTTGGGGTGTCAGCACGATTAAAAACAAAGAAATTGTCATGACTTAAAAATTAAAATGATCTAGCAAAAATAAATGAGTCTTTTGGTAAAAAAAATGTAATAAAAAAACAAGATTTTTCATTGGTTTGAAATGATTGTGTGCTTTTATTCTATTGATTTATAAAGTGAAAAAGACTTGACCTTATGCTAGATGATGTTATTGTTAAGAAAAGTTCATGGATACAAGATTCATGGCTTCTTTGTGTGTAAAACGTTGTTCGGATTTCGAGCACTTTGCTGATCATATAAAAAAAAGTACTGAATAATCATGGAAGTCCTTTATGGTTCACGTTGATTACGATAGCACATTGGTCATCGTTTCCATTTTGGTTGCAGTCGCGACATGTTACGCTGCAGTTTCGATGGAAGAACTCGTTTTTAAAGGTGCTTATAAAAAGTTTGAAAAAAGCATTTTAATTGCGAGTGGGCTAATCTTGGGGTTAGCGATATGGTCAATGCACTTTGTGGGAATGCTGGCTAGCCATCTGCCAGAAGGCTATCATTTTGATGTTAATTTAACGGTGCTGTCCTACTTAATCGGCGCCGCAGCTTCGATATTTGCCGTTTGGCTGACTTCAAGACCGACTTTACCCATACCGCGTTTGATTCTCGGTGCTGTATTCATGGGGCTAGGCATATCTGGTATGCACTATACGGGTATGGCCGCACTGACTGTTGAACAGCATGCAATGCATTATGATCCCTTACTGGTGCTATGTTCTGTGCTCATCGCGATTAGTGGCTCAGGACTGAGTTTCTTTTTCATTTTTAAATATAAAAATGCTGCGACCTACCGTACTTTACTTAAAACTGTGGTCGCGGTTTTAATGGCCTTAAGCATTGTGGGCATGCACTATACCGGTATGGCAGCAACTTACTTTGATGAAAGCCTCGCGCAGATAATGACATCTGAGCAGACCGAACAGAGTGTTTTACTGTTCACGATAATTTTTATTACCAGTCTGGTTTTAGTTGCAGGTTTTGCAGTCGCAGTGCTAGAAGCGCGTTTAGAAGAACGCAATGAGCAACTCACACGAATCAATAAAGAACTTGCCATACAATCTTTACATGACACACTGACCAAATTACCGAATCGTTTATATCTGACTGAACATGCAGAGGTTGTGTTTAACCATCATCGCCTACATGAGCAGAAGGCAGCATTCCTATATATCGATTTAGATCGGTTTAAATCTGTAAATGATGCTTTTGGTCATCATGTTGGTGATCAGCTACTGATACAGATGGCAAACCGCTTACATAATAAATTGGGTAGCAGCCATAAATTATTTCGTATTGGGGGTGATGAATTTGTTTTGATCTCTGAAAATACTGATATGAATGATGCAATGCAGCTTTCAGAAGATATTTTACATTACATCCAAGAAACCTATTTGATTGCCGCAAAAGACATTAATATTTCTGCCAGTGTTGGGATTGCGATGTATCCTGAACATGGTCTGAATGTTCAGGATCTACTGATTAATGCAGATGTGGCCATGCTGATCTCAAAAGATCAGGGGCGTAATACCTATACCATGTTCCACTCGATGTCAGATCAGCAAGATGTACGCAGTCAGTCCAAACTGATTAATGATCTGTACAAAGCGGTTGATGAACAACAATTTGTATTGTTCTATCAACCGAAGTTTACATCGAATTATGAGGTGTGCGGTGTTGAAGCACTGATTCGATGGAAGCACCCAAGTTTAGGTCTACTGACACCGCAGATGTTTATTGAAGGAGCTGAAAAAACCGGCTTGATCATTCCAATGGGATATTGGGCACTCGAACAAGCCTGTCAGCAAATCCAGAAATGGGAACGAAGTAACAGTCCTTTTTATCCAATTGCCGTCAATCTATCTGCACTCCAATTTGAAAATAAAAAACTATTTGGCGTATTAGAACAACTCCTAGAACAATATCAAATTCAACCGCATCATCTCATTCTTGAAATTACTGAATCCACAGCCATGCATCATATTGATTCAAGTATTCGTACTTTAGAACGATTACGTAAGCTCGGCATTCGCATTGCAATTGATGACTTCGGGACGGGTTATTCAAGTTTCTTATATCTTAAAGACTTACCTGTTGATGAACTCAAAATTGATCGTGGTTTCCTGATTGACCTTAAACCGAATTCAAAAGAAGAAGCAATTTTAGAAAGTATTATCCATCTCGCTGCAAAATTAGGTTTAGTTGTCACAGCAGAAGGGGTAGAAACCCAACAACAAGCAGATATCTTGACCAGTTTGGGATGCAATCAATTACAGGGCTATTTATTAGGCACACCTGTCAATGTTGAAGGCTTAGTGCTGCATCGCTATCAGCATTTTGCATAATCGATTCGTGATGAATTAAGAAAAAAGGCTGCTCAAATGGCAGCCTTTTCATTTCTTTGGGCTTAACGGGATCGTTGAGCTAACCAATGCGTAACCACAGGCCAAACAGACTGAGGCGCTTGGTTACCTGCCACTAAGCCCATATGACCACCAGGAACAATTTCAAATTGCTTGTCGGTACTGCTAACGAGATCCAGCAGTGGACGGACTGCTTCTGCGGTCACGATAATATCGGTGCTGCCACCCACGACCAGCAACGAACAATCGATGTCTTTTAAATTCGCGCTTTGCTCGCCAAATTGAACTGAACCTGTAGATAATTCATTGTCGATCCAGAAACGTAGAATAATATCGCGCATGACTCCACCAGGATAAGCCAGCATATTGTCGACAAAGGAACTAGAGGTGGCATGATTAATCACAAATTGGCGGTCATTTAGGTTTCTTAATAATTCCCAATAGTTTTTAATGTTACCAATCGGATCGGTCAATTTAAAACCCAAGGTATTTTGCCAACCATGAATATGGAATACGCGGCTTGGTACCTGATGGAAACGGAATTTAGTATTGCTACGGATCCATTGTGCAGGAGCCGTAAGGCGTTGGTAAAACTTACCCATATAACCTGATTTATGAGTATTAATTGGCGATGCCAAAATCATTAGGTTTTGGATGTTTTTATCTTTAAATAAAGCGGTATAGCAGAGCGACAGTACGCCACCTAAGCTCCAGCCATAAAGAGAAAGTTGTTGTTGGCCGCTATGCTCACGAATTTTTTCGATAAAGTCAGGCATAAAGGTTTTTACATAGGTTCCTAAATTATATTTGGCTTGGCGCAGGCTAGGTGTGCCCCAATCAATCAGATAAATATCAAAACCTTGTGCTAAAAAATAACGCACCAGACTACGATTTGGAAATAAATCATAAATCAGCATATTGGCTGCTAAAGGTGGCACGATGACCAAAGGAATGCGGTGTTTGGTTTCGGTATTCGTTGTTGGGTAATGGCGTAAGCTGATAATTTCACGTTGGTAAACAATATCAAAAGGTGTTCGCCCAGAGAGCGCGAGTTGTTGTCCACGTAAAATACGATCGGTCGCATTCGAGAGGATATGTCGTGCTTGAAGCCCGCTACGACTATTGAGCATTTTTTTCGCCGTTTTCGAGTTGAGAAAACCACGTTTAACTTTTGGCAATTGAGTCATGTGAACCTAAAACTCTAAGGTTGCTATTCAATAGCCGCATATTAGAAGAAAAAATAAATTTGCTCAGTGACTCATTTGCTGAACTTCACTTCCAAAATGATCAATTCGGCTAAAACGGGATAACTAGATTACTGTCTATAAATAAAATAATGTAAAGTAAGCTTTACATTATATGGACAAACTCATATATTGATGTAAAGTTTACTTTACATGGTGGATTATGAAAAACTTTCGGAACTTATTTGAGTTGATTGCTGCAATTGCACTGTATGTCGTGGTACTGATTGGCTCGTTGAAAATTTTAAATGTTGTCGATACACAGTGGCTTAAAGTGGTCATTTCATTGCTGCCAATGTTGCCCGCAGTGATGATTGCTTTGGTGATTATTAAGCAATTCAAGCATTTTGATGAGCTGCAACAAAAGATACAATTGCAGGCTCTGGCGATTAGCTTTGTGGGAACTTCCTTGATTACCTTTAGTTATGGTTTTCTAGAAAATGTTGGATTTCCCAAATTAACCATGTTTATCATTTGGCCGATGATGGCAATGCTTTGGTCAATTGCTACTGCGGTTGGAACTTGGAAATATCGATGAAAAATAATGTACCAAACTTAAGAAAAGACAAAGGCTGGTCGCAGAGCGATTTGGGTGAACATGTCAATGTTTCCAGACAAACCATCAATGCGATTGAAAAGGAACGTTATGATCCGAGTCTATCTTTAGCTTTTAAAATTTCGAATGCATTTGGTTTGAGTATTGAACAAGTCTTCATCTATGAGGAAGATTAATGTTCTTCCTCTGTTGGCGTGATCTGTAAATGTAAAAGTGGGTAAGGATGGCCTTGTCCATCGAGTTCTGAGCGGCTGATGGTCTGAAATCCCATTTTTTGATAAAAGTTGACTGCTTGTAAATTCTGTTCATTGACATCGACCTTAAAGATTTTGAGTTGTTGAACTGCAAAATTTACCAAAGCCTGACCAATCCCCAATCTTCGATATTCTGGCAAGATAAATAGCATTTCAATATTATCGTCGCTGGTCCCAAGAAAGCCTACAATTTCATGATTAATCACATATTTATTTAGCTCAACATGATGAAAATATTCATTCATGATCAATGGTTTCAATTGATCAATCATGGCTTCTGGTAAAAAGTCATGTGTGGCTCTCACCGATTTTTCCCATATTTCCAATAACATCGAATAGTCTGGTTGGGTCGCTTTGATAATCATGTAGTCACTTTGATAAAGATCTTTAAGATGCTCAATTTTCTAGCATTTCATCCGAAATTTCTAGGCTTGCTGTGTGCTGCTGTGGATATTTCTGTATGCAGGCGTACCACTTACTCAAGCTCGATTTGATGATCGTCTTTGGTTACTTTAATTTTAAGTTTCTTATATTTACGTTTATTCGGATCGAGCGCAGAGTTTAGTACGTCCTCCGAAAAGTTTGGGTCTTGCATCAATGCAGTATAGGCCTTGTAACCTAGAATAATCCGAGTTGGTCGCTGTCCATTTCTCGTCACATAATAATCAATCATGAGATTTAATTCAGTTAAAGGACAGGTATCGCTCATTGCTGTATTTCACTTTTAAGTGGCTTATGTAGCGTAGTCGATATAGGAAAACTTATCTAGCTGATATTGATTGATTTATTTAATATTTCCTTGTCATAAAAGTGTCATTTAAAAACATTATCGTGATTTATATAATAAAATAAAAACTGTAATAAAAATTCATCAAAACTTAATCGAAATAAGGTGTGAGTGCTAGAGAGGGGAACTAAAGATCAAGGAGTTATTTATATGCAGAATAAAGTGGATACAGTACGAGATAAAAAACCACTGAATCATCGCCTGAGTGTCTTGGTTTCAGCTTATCAAGCCTTCTTAACTGCCAAGGGGTTGGTCAATAGTGAGTTTAGTCGGTTGATCTTTGTAGAGAATTATACTGCAACACTCAAATTCAAACTTTATGATGATGACTTGAAGAAACAACTTATGGGTGAGTTAGAAAGATTTAGTACATTTTAGTCATCGGTTGATGTCATCAGCCACTCTTATAAAAAGTATGATTTTAAAAATGAATCGCTGTCTCTCTTAAAAATAACTTTCATATCATTTTGATATTCATAATTTATTTTTTATTGAATCTTATTTAATAAATATATGGATTTGCATATATACGGATATTCATATATAAAGTTCAAAATCATTTGTTGAAGATCAACTGTAATGGCTGACATCAAAATTTATCACAATCCAGCGTGTAGCACTTCTCGGAATACTTTGGCTTTAATTCGAAATACGGGCGTGGAGCCAACCATCATTGAATACCTTGTAACACCGCCTACAGAGAAGGAGTTAATTGCTTTAATTCGAGCTTCGAATTTAACGGTGAGAGAGGCTATTCGTTCTAATGTTGAACCTTACCAAGATTTGCAACTAGAGCGCGAAGACTGGTCGGAGCAACAGCTCATAGCCTTCATGCTGCAATATCCAATCTTGATCAATCGTCCTTTTGTGGTGACCGAATTAGGAACACGACTCTGCCGCCCATCAGAAGTGGTACTGGAGATTCTGCCTGTCGCGCAAAAGGGTGCTTTTAGCAAAGAAGATGGTGAACAGGTCATCGATCAAAATGGCCAGCAGATTCGAGATTAAATACAGAATGGTGATCTATGAAGACCACGAGAGGAATGTGAATGATGGAAGCTGTCAATTTTTTTAAATGCCTATCTGATGAAACAAGGCTGAATATTGTCATGCTGGTTGCAGAACATCAGGAGTTGTGTGTCTGTGATCTGACGGAAAAACTACAGTTGAGCCAACCCAAAATTTCTCGACATTTGGCTTTGTTGCGAACTTCAGGATTATTACAGGATCGCCGTCAAGGGCAATGGATTTATTATCATATTGCTGACCAATTACCGACATGGTGTGCAGAGATTTTAGCCGTGTTAAATGCACAAAACTCGACGGTATTTCCAATGCGACAAAGCCTAGCCACAAAAAGTTGTTGTGAATAAAATTGATGAAAACTTTATCTTTCTTAGATCGCAACCTAACGCTGTGGATTTTTATTGCGATGGGTGTGGGGATTGCGATTGGTACTTTTCTCCCGCAAGCCTCAGCTACCTTAGACAAAATGAGTATGGATTCCGTCAATATTCCGATTGCGATCGGTTTGATTTTGATGATGTATCCACCTTTAGCCAAAGTAGACTATGCTGCATTGCCAAAAGTATTCCAAGACAAAAAAACCTTGGCTTTATCACTGCTGCAGAACTGGGTGATTGCGCCAGTTTTAATGTTTGCACTGGCAGTTATTTTTCTGCATAGCCACCCAGAGTATATGACTGGACTGATCTTGATCGGCTTAGCACGTTGTATCGCTATGGTCTTGGTCTGGAATGGCTTAGCTTGTGGTGATAACCAATATGTTGCTGCATTGGTGGCATTTAACAGTATTTTCCAGATTCTATTTTTTAGTAGTTACGCCTGGCTGTTTCTGACGTATCTACCCCCGTATTTTGGTATTGCTGGACAAGTGATCCATGTTGATTTCTGGACCATTAGCCATGCGGTCTTAGTGTATTTGGGTATTCCATTTTTTCTGGGTTTTATGACCCGTTTGGTGTTGGTAAAAGCCAAAGGTCTGGATTGGTATAACAATATTTTTCTACCGAAGATCAGCCCATTAAGTTTGCTTGCATTACTGTTTACGATTGTGGCGATGTTTAGTCTAAAAGGTGGAGATGTGGTCAGCTTGCCTTTAGATGTGATCCGTATAGCGATACCACTGACCATCTACTTTGTGGTGATGTTCTTTATCAGTTTCTTTATGAGCAAATGGATGGGCAATGATTATGCTAAAACCACGGCCATTTCTTTTACTGCGGCAGGCAACAATTTTGAACTCGCATTGGCAGTCGCCATTGCAACTTTTGGTTTGGCCTCACCTGTGGCATTTACCACAGTAATTGGACCACTGGTTGAAGTACCTGTATTAATTGCTTTGGTGAGTGTGTCGTTATGGCTAAGGAAAAAGTATTTTTATAATAAGATGGAATAATATAGAGCTTAAATCACTTTAATATATTCATAAATAGAGTATTTAAAAATAAAAAGCCTCAGTTGCCTAATCGGGGTATCAGCAACTGAGGAGGAAAGCTTTTTTATAATCTAGCTCTGTTTTTTTAATAATAGAACGTTTTTTGTTAAAAATACATAAAATGTATATTTTTTAGGATTAAAATGTTTCTAAAAAATAAAGGGTAGATTAAATATATTAATCCTAATATTTAGACTTATTAAGATAATAGTTTTTTACAGATATTCTTTGTTCTCGCATATACTCACTCGGTTTTTTTCCAGTCCAGCCAAAAAATGCTCTTGAAAATGCACTGATATGGCTATACCCCAACAGGTCTGATATTTCTTGAATATTACGATTAGAATCGATCAGTTTTTTTGCAAGTTCAAACTTCTTGGATTGCAGCAGTGAAGAGAAGGTGGTGTTTGAATTGGCAAGCTCTCTTTTTAGCGTTCTTTCGGATATTTTTAATTTGCTCGCCACATCAACTAAGCTCGGAAAACCTAACCCAGGTGTGAATTTGAGTTGCTGATTCACTTTTAAAATAATTTTATTGTCTTGATCTTGGTAAAAAAGATATTCCTTGTTAACGAGCTCCATTGCAAGGGCATAGGCACTTGTAGAGCTAAAGGTTAGAGGAAGATCTAAACATTTAAGGTCGAAACTAATTTGATTATGGTCTTGGTTGAAGTGAATAATAGGTAAGCGTTTTTCATAAAGCAGATGATAATCTTCTTGTTCCCATGCTGCATGGATATTGACACCTGTCAGGTTATAATTGGTGATCATTTGCAAATTGGTGGTAATGTCTACTAAAGCACTTTCTAAGAAAAATTTATTTACGAGGTTCTTTTTACTCTCATTTAGATAAGCAGGGAGTTGATAAAGTGGGGTAAGTCGTAGAATAATTTTATTATTTTTATTTAGAATCGATAGGTCCATTTTATGAATACGCATACTATAATATTTCTGCATATCAATTAAAACGCGACCAATTGTACTATTACTAATGATTAAAAAACCAAGTGCACCATGCACGGTCAGTTTACAGTTTAGCCCAAATTGATAGCCGAGCCCTTTGTTAGGAATTAACTCTAACATACGGGTAACGATATCGATCCATTGATCAAAAAAAATACGATCGTTGGTGTTGTTGTCGGTTAGCAATGATAGCGGAATTTGACAATACCGAATGATTTCGCTTTTAGGAACGCCGAAGGTGGTTGCGGTATCTACAAGTATTTTTAGATAATCATTATAAATGCTAAGTGGTTGTTTTTTCATGCTTTCCGTGATAAAAAATAAATATTAATCTAAAAATATTTATACAGCAGCCTAATATATTTTTAAGGATTCGCTGTTAAAAGTCCTATTTTGTTAAGTTTTATTGATATAAATGTTTATTAATATTCTTTTGGGGAATGATCAATAGTTTTTTGATAAAAAGTGATCTAATTGTTAAAAGTGAGTATTAATTGTTAAGTGTATAGTGACTTTATTTGCTTAGTTTTATAGGTGCTTGAATCCTTTTTATAGGCACTTATTTAATGAATAAAATATACAGATTGGTCTGGAACAAAAGCTTAAGTCTATGGACAGTCGTTTCAGAAAATGCGCGCGGCGTAACAAAAAAACGTAATGTTGTGGCAAATACATCCGTTATAACAGCCGCTTCTTCTTCTACTGAAAACTATAAACAATCTCAGCTTAAACCCAGCTTAATGGCACTGACCATTAGTTCAATTTTTTTGAGCAGTGGTGCTTTTGCTGCAACTAATACAGGTGGTGGTACAGTCAGTAATAACGGAAACAACAGTCTAGCTATGTCCCCAACTGCACAGCAGTGTGGTAATGATGGGCAGGCAACCGTGAATGGTAGCAACGGAATGGCGATTGGTTGTGGAACCAGTGTTGGTGCTTTGACAGGTACAAACCAACAGCTGAATAATCGTCGAGGAGCAGGTGTAAATAATTATCCGACAGGGGAGGCTTCTATAGGACCATCTGCTACTGCGATTGGCAAAAATAATAAAGTTTCAAACCCAGGTGGTGCGACGCTTGTCGGTACTTCAAACATTTCAGACGGTACTGCAAACTTTCATAATGTCGGCGTGGGACAAGGGAACCGTCTTGGTGGTGCAGGTTATAATACTGCGCTTGGGATTGGGAATGATGCCAATGGTGGAAACTCGAATGTTGCAATTGGTGTAGATAACCGAGCACGCAGTAATACTGCCATTGCAATTGGGCGCCAAACCTATGTTGACGCTAACTATGGAATTGGGCTGGGAAGTACTGCAACAGTTGCCGAAGGAGCGACCGGTGGTATAGCTATGGGGCAATCTGCAACGACCAAAGGCACACGTGGTATTGCGATTGGTAGCAGTACCAATGGAACTAATGTGTATGATGCAGCCACAGCACCAAATGCTGATGGGACTGACTCGGTTGCTGTTGGCACCGGTGCAAAAGCAGCGGGTAATCAAACAACGGCTGTTGGACGTCAGGCTAAGGCTGGTGGGGATAATTCATCAGCGTATGGCAATGAAGCGGATGCACAAGGTGCTTCTGCGGTCGCAGTGGGTGATAAGTCTCAATCAAAAGCTGCACGGAGTGTTGCCCTAGGGGCGAATGCAATTGCAACTAATGCAGATGATGTTGCTTTAGGTGCAGGTAGCGAAACGTCTACCGCAACGGGTACGGGGTATTTAACAGGTACAGCAGCACCGGCTTCTGTGGTATCAGTAGGCAAAGCAGGTGCCGAACGTCGTATTCAACATGTCTCAGATGGTGCAGCAGATACAGATGCGGTCAATGTCCGTCAATTAAAAACCGTAAAAGATGTAGTTGATGCACAGGGTGAAACGACGGCTGGTGGTTTGGGTGGCGGTTCAACCTACGATCCAACGACAGGAACGGTTTCTAATCCAACCTACAACATTAATGGCAATGAGGTTAATAATGTAGGTGATGCACTGACAGAACTGGACAAAGGTTGGACTTTGCAAAGTAATGGCGCAGATGCAGGTGCAGTGAAAGCAGGCGATACGGTTGATATCGGCACAGCGGATGGCGAAGAAAACTTACAGGTGGCGAAAGAAGGCAATGACATTAAATACAGCCTGAACCGTGACTTGAAAGTGGACAGCGTCACTGCTGGCGATACGGTGATTAACAATGATGGTCTCACGATTGCTAACGGTCCAAGCATCACCAAATCAGGTATTGATGCAGCAGGTAACCCCATTAGCAATGTGGGTCCTGGTGTCGCAGGAACGGATGCGGTTAATAAAGATCAATTAGATCAAAGCAATCAAGAATTAACGGATAAGGGCTTTGGCTTAACCGCACAAGATGGCACCACTGTTCAGAAAAAACTGGGTGAAGCCGTTGATGTTGTTGGTGCAGATGAAAATATCACCACTAAAGTACAAGATGGAAAAGTAGCAATTGAACTTGCGAAAGACCTGAATGTAAACAGTGTAACTGCGGGTGATACGGTAATCAACAATGATGGTCTAACGATTGCCAATGGTCCAAGCGTGACCAAATCAGGTATCGATGCTGCAGGGAATAAAATCAGCAATGTCGCAGCAGGTACAGATGATACTGATGCTGTGAACAAGAGCCAGTTAGATGAAGCCATGGCGAATGCGGGTGGTAGCTGGACTTTACAAAGCAATGGTGCCAATGCCGGTGATGTCAATAAAGGTGATGTCGTTGATATCGGTACTGCGGATGGCGAAGAAAACCTACAAGTGACCAAAGAAGGCAATGACATCAAGTACAGCCTGAACCGAGACTTGAAAGTAGACAGCGTCACTGCTGGCGATACGGTGATTAACAATGATGGTCTAAGTATTGCCAATGGCCCAAGTGTAACTAAAGACGGTATTGATGCGGCAGGCAACACGATTAGCAACGTGGGTCCTGGTGTTGCAGGTACAGATGCAGTCAATAAAGATCAGTTAGATAAAGCGGGACAAGACTTGACCGATAAAGGCTTTGGCTTAACTGCACAAGATGGCAGCACTGTTCAGAAAAAACTGGGTGAAGCGGTTGATGTTGTGGGTGCAGACGAAAATATCACCACCAAAGTCCAAGACGGGAAAGTCGCAATTGAACTTGCCAAAGACCTGAATGTAAACAGTGTCACTGCGGGTGATAGTGTTCTGAACACAGATGGCTTAACGATTGCCAATGGTCCAAGTGTGACCAAATCTGGTATCGATGCTGCGGGTAATAAAATTACCAATGTTGCTGATGGTGATGTAAATCCCGACTCAAAAGATGCCATTAATGGTAGCCAATTGGCGAACAATGCACAAAGCGTATCTGATGCTTTAGGTGGCGGTTCGACGGTGAATCCAGACGGCACAATGACTGCACCGAACTATAATATCAATGGTACTGACGTAAACAATGTGGGTGATGCCATCACCGCATTGGACAAAGGTTGGACTTTGCAAAGTAATGGTACAGATGCAGGTGCAGTGAAAGCTGGTGATACGGTTGATATCGGCACAGCAGACGGTGAAGAAAACTTACAAGTAACCAAAGAAGGCAATGATATCAAATACAGCCTGAACCGAGACTTGAAAGTGGACAGTGTCACTGCGGGTGATACGGTGATTAATAATGATGGTCTAAGCATTGTCAATGGTCCAAGCATCACCAAATCTGGTATTGATGCGGCAGGCAACACGATTAGCAATGTAGGTCCAGGTGTAGCAGGTACAGATGCAGTCAATAAAGATCAGTTAGATTCAGCGGCAGCGGCAGCGAAAACCACGGTAACTGAAGGTGACAACATTGTTGTGACTGAGTCTAAAAATGCTGATGGCAGCAGCAATTATGAAGTTGCGACAGCCAAAGACTTAGTCGTAGACAGCGTCACTGCTGGAGATACTGTACTGAATAACGATGGTCTATCGATTACAGATGGTCCAAGTGTAACCAAATCAGGCATCGATGCTGCGGGTAATAAAATTACCAATGTTACTGATGGTGATGTGAATCCTGACTCGAAAGATGCCATTAACGGTAGTCAATTAGCGAAGAATGCACAAAGCGTCTCTGATGCACTTGGTGGTGGTTCAACTGTGAATCCAGATGGCACAGTGACTGCACCGAATTATAATATCAATGGTACTGACGTCAGCAATGTTGGTGATGCTTTAACTGAGTTAGACAAAGGCTGGACCTTACAAAGTAATGGTGCAGATGCAGGTGCAGTGAAAGCTGGCGATACGGTTGATATCGGTACTGCGGATGGCGAAGAAAACTTACAGGTGGCGAAAGAAGGCAATGACATTAAATACAGCCTGAACCGAGACTTGAAAGTGGACAGCGTCACTGCTGGCGATACGGTGATTAACAATGATGGTCTAACGATTGCCAATGGTCCAAGCATCACTAAATCAGGTATTGATGCAGCAGGTAACACCATTAGCAATGTGGGTCCTGGTGTTGCAGGCACAGATGCAGTCAATAAAGATCAGTTAGATAAAGCAGGACAAGACTTAACCGATAAAGGCTTTGGCTTAACTGCACAAGACGGCACCACTGTTCAGAAAAAACTGGGTGAAGCGGTTGATGTTGTGGGTGCAGATGAAAATATCACCACCAAAGTCCAAGACGGAAAAGTTGCAATTGAACTTGCCAAAGACTTGAATGTAAACAGTGTAACGGCGGGTGATAGTGTTCTGAATACAGATGGCTTAACGATTGCCAACGGTCCAAGCGTGACTAAATCAGGTATCGATGCGGGCAATCAAAAAATTACCAATGTCGCTGATGGTGAAGTTGCTGCGGGTTCTAAAGATGCAGTCAATGGCGGTCAACTCAATGACAGCGTCGGTTCAACTGGCGATATTCTTGGTGGTGGTGTAACCAATGAAGGCGGTAAGTTAAATGGTCCATTTACTGTAAATGACCAAGGTTATGACACTGTAGCTGATGCAATTAAAGGTGAGTCAGCTAAAGCAAAAACTGAAGTTGAAGCAGGTAAAAACGTTACCGTTGAAAGCAGAACTGGTGCAGACGGCCAAACCATCTACCAAGTTGCGACAGCAGACGATGTTGAGTTTAACTCAGTCAAAGTTGGTGATGTTACGGTTGATGGTGCGACTGGCAAAATTACGGGTGTGACAGATGGTGACATCAACCCTGATTCGAAAGATGCCATTAACGGTAGTCAATTGGCGAAGAATGCACAAAGTGTCTCTGATGCTTTAGGTGGTGGTTCAACAGTCAATCCAGATGGTACAGTGACTGCACCAAACTATACGGTGAATGGCAACGATATGAACAATGTCGGAGATGCAATTACTGAGTTAGATAAAGGCTGGACACTACAAAGCAATGGAGAAAATGCTGCGGCAGTGAAAGCTGGTGATACGGTTGATATCGGTACAGCAGATGGCGAAGAGAACTTACAAGTAGCGAAAGAAGGCAACGACATCAAGTACAGCCTGAACCGTGACTTGAAAGTGGACAGCGTGACTGCGGGCGATACCGTGATCAACAATGATGGACTCACAATTGTTGATGGTCCAAGTGTCACCAAAGACGGCATTAATGCTGGTAACAAGAAAATCACAGGTGTTGCTCCTGGTACAGTCAGCCCAGACTCAACTGATGCGATCAATGGTAGTCAGTTACATGCCCAAGGCGAAGGTGTGAAAGACATTATCGGTGGCGACACTGCTTATGATCCAAACACAGGCAAATACACCAACCCTGATATTGGCGGTACAGGCAAAGACAATATCAATGATGCCATTGGTAGTCTAGGTCAAGCAGCAAGAGAAGCAAAAACTACAGTATCGGACGGTGACAACATTGTTGTGACTGAATCTAAAAATGCTGATGGTAGTACCAATTATGAAGTTGCAACTGCTAAGGACGTTACGTTTGATTCAGTGAAAGTTGGCGATGTTATGGTTGATGGTGCGACTGGCAAGATCACAGGTGTGACAGATGGTGATATCAACCCTGATTCGAAAGATGCGATCAATGGCAGTCAATTAGCGAAGAATGCACAAAGCGTATCTGATGCTTTAGGCGGTGGTTCAACAGTGAATCCAGACGGCACAGTGACTGCACCAAATTACACAGTGAATGGTGCGGATGTAAACAATGTGGGTGATGCAATCACAGCATTAGATAAAGGTTGGACACTACAAAGCAATGGAGAGAATGCTGCGGCAGTGAAAGCTGGCGATACGGTTGATATTGGTACTGCGGATGGCGAAGAAAACTTACAAGTGGCGAAAGAAGGCAACGATATCAAGTACAGCCTGAACCGTGACTTGAAAGTGGACAGCGTGACTGCGGGCGATACCGTGATCAACAATGATGGACTCACAATTGTTGATGGTCCAAGTGTCACCAAAGACGGCATTAATGCTGGCAACAAGAAAATCACAGGTGTTGCTCCTGGTACAGTCAGCCCAGACTCAACTGATGCGATTAACGGTAGTCAGTTACATGCCCAAGGCGAAGGTGTGAAAGACATTATCGGTGGCGACACTGCTTATGATCCAAACACAGGCAAATACACCAACCCTGATATTGGCGGTACAGGCAAAGACAATATCAATGATGCCATTGGTAGTCTAGGTCAAGCAGCAAGAGAAGCAAAAACTACAGTATCGGAAGGTGACAACATTGTTGTGACTGAATCTAAAAATGCTGATGGTAGTACCAATTATGAAGTTGCAACTGCTAAGGACGTTACGTTTGATTCAGTGAAAGTTGGCGATGTTACGGTTGATGGTGCGACTGGCAAGATCACAGGTGTGACAGATGGTGATATCAACCCTGATTCGAAAGATGCCATTAACGGTAGTCAATTGGCGAAGAATGCGCAAAGTGTCTCTGATGCTTTGGGCGGTGGTTCAACAGTCAATCCAGATGGGACAGTCAGTGCGCCAAACTATACAGTGAATGGCAACGATATGAACAATGTTGGTGATGCAATTACTGAATTGGACAAAGGTTGGACCCTACAAAGCAATGGCGCTAATGCAGGTGCGGTGAAAGCTGGTGATACGGTTGACATTGGTACAGCAGATGGCGAAGAAAACTTACAAGTAGCGAAAGAAGGCAACGATATTAAGTACAGCTTGAACCGTGACTTGAAAGTGGACAGTGTGACTGCAGGCAATACTCGTTTAGATAACAGTGGTGTAGAAGTTAAAGATGCGGTCGGTAGTTCAACCACGATGGTTGCTGGCGGGACGATTGTAAAAGATGCACAAGGCAATAGTACGGCAACAACAGCCGCTGGAACGACCATCAAAGATGCCCAAGGCAATGGTACGCTCCTGAATGGTACTGGCTTAGCATTTACGGATGCATCAGGTGCACCAGTTGGGCCAAGTGTCAGTCGTACAGGTATTGATGCAGGCGGTCAAAAAATTACCAATGTCGCTGATGGTGAGGTTGCTGCTGGTTCTAAAGATGCTGTGAATGGTGGTCAACTCAATGACAGCGTCGGTTCAACTGGCGATATTCTTGGCGGTGGTGTAACCAATGAGGGTGGTAAGTTAAATGGTCCATTCACAGTCAATGATCAAGGTTATGACACTGTAGCCGATGCGATTAAAGGTGAATCAGCTAAAGCAAAAACAGAGGTTGAAGCGGGCAAAAATGTCACTGTTGAAAGTGAAACTGGTGCAGACGGTCAAACCATTTATACCGTTGCGACAGCAGATGAAGTTGACTTTAACAAAGTCACAGTCGGTGATGTCACCATTGACGGTGCAACTGGCAAAATCAGTGGCGTTGCCCCAGGTACAGTGAGTGCAGACTCAACTGAGGCAATCAACGGTAGCCAGTTACATGCCCAAGGCGAAGGTGTCAAAGACATTATCGGTGGCGACACGGTTTATGATCCAAACACAGGTAAATACACCAATCCAAGCATTGGCGGCACAGGCAAGGACAACATCAATGATGCCATTGGTGCGGTTGGTGATGCGGCAACCAAAGCCAAATCGACGGTAACCGAAGGTGACAACATCGTTGTAACTGAGTCTAAAAATGATGATGGCAGTACCAACTATGAAGTTGCGACCGCCAAAGACGTTACTTTTGATTCAGTGAAAGTGGGTGATGTTACGGTTGATGGCGCGACTGGCAAAATCACAGGAGTCACAGATGGCGACATCAACCCTGATTCGAAAGATGCCATTAACGGTAGTCAATTGGCGAAGAATGCACAAAGTGTCTCTGATGCTTTAGGTGGCGGTTCAACTGTGAATCCAGATGGCACCGTCAGCAAGCCGAACTACACAGTGAACGGTGATAGCCTGAATAATGTCGGAGATGCCATCACCGCATTGGATAAAGGCTGGACGCTACAAAGCAATGGAGAAAACGCTGGTGCGGTGAAAGCTGGTGATACGGTTGATATTGGTACTGCGGATGGCGAAGAAAACTTACAAGTAGCGAAAGAAGGCAATGACATTAAATACAGCCTGAACCGCGACTTGAAAGTGGACAGTGTGACTGCGGGCGATACTATCCTGAACACAGATGGCTTAACCATCACCAATGGTCCAAGTGTCACCAAAGATGGCATCAATGCGGGTAACAAGAAAATCACAGGTGTTGCTCCTGGTACAGTCAGCCCAGATTCACAAGAGGCGATCAATGGTAGCCAGTTAAATGCCCAAGGCGAAGGTGTGAAGAACATTATCGGTGGCAACACGGTCTATGATCCAAACACAGGCAAATACACCAATCCAAGCATTGGCGGTACAGGCAAAGACAACATCAATGATGCGATTGGTGCGGTCGGTGATGCAGCGAAAGCAGCAAAAACCACAGTCAAACAAGGTGAAAACATTGTTGTGACTGAAACGAAGAATGCCGATGGCAGTACCAACTATGACGTTGCAACCGCCAAAGATGTGAAATTTGACAGCGTGACTGCAACAGATGAAGAAGGCAACGAAACCGTCCTCACTGCGACAGGAACTCAAGTCAAAGATGGCGAAGGCAACGAAGCTGAATATGGTGCGAAAGGCATCCAGCTCAAAGACTCGGAAGGCAAAGGCACACTGTTGAATCAAGAAGGCTTGAGCTTTGTTGATGGCACAGGTGCAAACATTGGACCAAGCATTACCGCAGGCGGAATTAACGCAGGCAATACAGTGATTGGTGGCGTCGCGGCAGGACGAGTTGCAGCAGATTCACAAGAGGCGATCAATGGTAGCCAATTACATGCCCAAGGCGAAGGTGTGAAGAACATCATCGGTGGTAACACGGTCTATGATCCAAACACGGGCAAATACACCAACCCTGATATTGGAGGCACAGGCAAAGACAACATCAATGATGCCATTGGTGCGGTCGGAGATGCTGCAACCAAAGCCAAATCAACAGTGAGTGAAGGCAAAAACATTGCTGTGAAAGAAAGCAAAAATAAGGATGGCAGCACCAACTATGAAGTTTCCACAACGCCAGATCTAGAAGTAGACAGCGTGACTGCTGGCGGTATTAAGGTTGATGGCAATGGATTGACGATTGAAGGAGGCCCAAGCGTCACCAAAGATGGCATTGATGCAGGAGACAAGAAAGTCACGGGCGTTGCTGATGGTGAGGTTGCTAAAGACTCGAAAGATGCTATCAATGGTGGCCAGCTCAAAGGTGTATCAGACAGTGTTGCAGGAGCGATTGGTGGCAAGACAACAGTCAATCCAGATGGAACCATTAAGACTGAGGACATTGGAGGAACAGGTGAAAACAACATCAATGATGCGATTGGTGCGGTTGGAAAAGCTGCTCAGGCTGCAAAAACCACGGTAAGTAACAAAGATAAGAACATTACTGTCAATGAAACTACCAGAACTGATGGTAGTAAAGACTACGAGGTTGGCTTAGCCAAAGATATCAGTGTCGATAGTGTTACAGCGAAAGATGTGAATGCCAATCAAGTAAATGTTAAGGGTGACAAAGGCACGACTAACATTACAGGTGGCGGCATTAGCATCACTGGACCGAAAGGAGAAGCAGGGCCAAGCATGACGACCGACGGCATTAATGCAGGCGGTAAGAAAGTGACAGGCGTTGCGGATGGAACGATTGCTAAAGGTTCACAAGACGGCATCAATGGTGGTCAGTTACATCAGTCTTACCAAGATGTAGGTTCTGCGTTAGGCGGAGGAGCTGGCTATGATCCTGAGAAGGGTTGGAAAGGACCGACTTATAACGTTGCAGGTGGTACGCATAACAATGTCGGCGATGCTTTAGGGGCCCTGAATCAAGCTGATCAGGCACTTGATAACCGCATTACTAATTTAGGCGATCAGATGCAACAGGCGTTCTATGATACCAATCGTAGAATTGATGATGTAGAGAAAAAAGCCAATGCTGGTGTAGCTGCTGCGATTGCATTAGAGGCGGCACCTTTTGTCGCTGGTAAATATACCTATGCGGTTGGTGCTGCTTATCACGGTGGAGAAAATGCATTTGGTGCGACGTTACGTAAGACAGCAGACAACGGGCGCTGGTCATTGACCGGTGGCGTTGCCGCTGCTTCACAAGGTGATCCAAGCTTCCGTCTTGGCTTAAGTGGTGTAATTGACTAAACCTTTTGGGAGAGTTGAAAGGCTCTCCCTTTTCCCTCAATAACAATGAAGCGAGAATAAATACATGAATAAAATAATGTTTTTAATGATGATTGCTGTTATCGGCAATACTGTGCAAAACCAAGCGAATGCTGAAGTACCACCTTCTCAGGAAATCGAATTTCCAGAACAAGGTAATAGTTATCTGAAATTGGTTAAACGCTATGAATATGACGATGTGGCTCGTTTAGATACGGGCATGAATAAAGACCAAATACGTCATATTTTAGGCAATCCGCATTTTAATGAAAGGATAATAGGAGTTAAAACATGGAATTATGTGTTGGTTGTCCGTGTACCGAATACGCAAAAGTATAAACGTTGTCAGTTGCGTATTGATTTTAATAAAAAATATATAGCTGAGCGTCTATCTTGGATGGGAGAGGCATGTCAGGAGAGTGTTGTTTCGTGATGGGTGAGGATTTTTTAGGCATCTATGAACAGCAGATTAGAGGCTTATCAACTTGAATTAAACATGTGAGGATACGGTAACTTTCATGTTTAATTTTCCTAAAATGATTATTTAAAAGATATAAACTGGTAAAAAAAGAATCCTAAAGTTTGTTAAGCTTTAAAAAGTTGACATATGAGATGGATAATATGTTTCATACTTTTTCACATTGTGAAAAAAATATAAAACTGCATATTATTGAAGTCGGGAATAAAGATCTAAAACATGCGGTTATTTTTTTTCGTTTAGACGTCGATCAGTTTTTCTCTCTTATTAAGAATTTATCTTTAGATTATTTCAGAATTATTTTAGTTTATCGGTGTGAAACGCTAAGCCAAGATTTTTTAATTAATGATTTTTTGAAAGGCATGAAATATCTAATTGATAGCCTTGAGATGGAAGATACACATTGTATATTAGAATCCAGCCCAAATGATGAGTATAAAAATTCTTTATACTCTAGCGATTTATTTAATGCGATTACGGTTTGCAAAAAATTAGATGATCTGTGTTTGGATACTTTTTTGGCGTCATATGCACAGAAGAATAAGGGTGGGATAGATTTTATCGAAAAAGTGAATATTCAAATTAACAATACTTTATCTGAAGGAGAGCCATATTTAATTAAAGTTGCAAAAAAGATGAGACTAACACCTAGAGTTTTATCTAAAAGAATAAGAAGTGAAGGTGAAGAATTTAAATTATTAGTAAAACAAAAAAGACACGAAAAAGCATTGGCTTTATTAAAAAATGAAGATGTCAGGTTGTCTGATGTTGCATATACATTGGGGTATACAGAACATAGTGCATTTACACGTGCATTTAAAAATTGGGCAGGATGTTCACCTTGTCAGTTTAGGAAATATTTAAAATAACTTGATGGAGGTATAAAGTTTTGGATATTAGAGATTTAAAAACTTTTATATACGTAGTTGATAATCAGTCCATCACTATTGCTTCCGAAAAATTGGGTGTTAATCAATCTACCGTCACGAAACGTATTGGTCATATGGAAGGAATGGTTAAAGGTGTACTATTTAATCGCAAGACAAGGCCATTACAATTAACAAGTTTAGGGAAGAAAGTTTATTTAAAAAGTTGCTTTATATTGAAGCAATTAGAATCACTGGCAAACTTCCATACTGAAAATGGAGAGATAGTCAAAAAAAATATTAAAGTTGGAATCGCCCAAACATTTATCGATGATATTTTGGATTATGTTATTCATGAGTCTAAAAAGCTTAACCCATATTATGAAATTGATATTTACAGTGGCTGGGGGTGTAGTCTAGTTCAACAAGTCTACGAGGGAGAAATTGATTTAGCGGCGCTTATGATTCCATCAAACCTTGGCTTGACAACCAATATTTCATTTTTCGAAGTTGGTACTCTTCCACTGGTGATTATTGGCAAAAAAGGAGATGCTTATAAATATAACAACCTGAAAATGTGTAGTAAAAAGGGGTGGGTACTACATCCTGACGGCTGCTGTTTTAGAGAGAGTTTGTCTAAAGTTTTATATGAGAGAAAACTTGGTTTTTATATTAATAAAGAAATCTTTGGCGTAGAGCTTCAATTACAAAGTATTTTGGATGGAGAGGGTTTAGGGATTTATCCGAAATCATTCTTCAATGCATCTACCCTAGAAATTCAAGGATTGGAAATAGTTGAACTTAAGGACTTCTCCCTTTATTTGCAGGTAGGCGTCGCAAAAGCTCAACACATTGGTATGGATGAAGCCAATGCTTTTATAGAAGTTGTAAAAAATCATTATTTTAATAATTAAATATACTATGTTCTTTTGTTTCGTATTGCTCTAATTTTTTCATTTCATGAAACTATTCGGATGGAAGCTAAAAGCCCGAATTGAAATAGGGGCTTTGTAGCAGAATCATTTTGTTTCAAGTGTTGTAGTGAAGTGAGACTTACATTTCTTTTTGATATTCAGTAATCACTTCAAGTGCAGCTCGGAAGGCTTCCTGCGTTGCTGGTGCACCACAATAAGGAAGGCTATGAAGTAGAACTTCTTGGATTTCTTCAACACTCGCACCATTATTGAGTGCCCCACGAATATGACCTTTAAGTTCTGTTGGGCTTTTTTGTGCAGTTAAAAATGCGATGGTGATGAGCGAACGATATTTACGAGGCAAGACACCTTCACGTTGCCATGTTGAGCCCCAAGCATGTTCATTGATCCAGTCCTGTAAGGGTTGAGTAAAAGGTACGGTATTGTCTTGAGCACGTTTTACAAAAGATTCTCCCATGACTTCAGTACGAACTTTTAAACCATTTTCATAATCTTGTTGTGACATATTCTTACTCTTTTAGCTTCGAAAAAAGATTGAGTTTGTTTATCAATGATTGCTCATAGTAACGAAATCGTGATTACAGTAAAAGCACTGGATTCCTCTATAAAGCTTTAATCTATTTCATATCATAAAGTTAACAGCATTCAGCTTTGATTTTTCGATAAGTTTCCTGTTAGAAACTATCTATTCAGCATGATTTTCAAGCTTTTAGATTGGGTTTAAGGCCTATTTAGGAGATTATGGGACTGGAATATTGTTAAGATTTATTTAATGGTATTTTAATTTATATTATAATGACTGGATTTTGCTTTTATTAAATTATTTTTATTTAAAACATATGCTCTTTTTTGTTTTTATTAACAGATGTGGATATGTGCTTTTATTTTTTTATTGTTGAAGATTTTATTTAAATAGGGGCATGTTTTTAATTTTATTTTAAGTTTTAATTGGTGGTTTTTAATGGTATTTTTATAATTTAAATATATTTTTTATTATCAGTGGGTTTTAGGTATCAATAAATAATGAAAATTTATGAAATGGTATTCCAAAAAGGTTTAGATGAAAGTACGAGTTTTTTTTGTGATAGCAATAGTGAAACTTCCCGTCGATATTTTTTGGGTTTAATGCGTGAAGAAGTTGATCGTGAGTTAAAAGACTTTAAAGATAGTTGTATCGGTGGTTTTTCACAGGATATGCTTTTATTATTTGAGGAAGTCTATAGAGAAAGCCATTTTCATTTGGATGTGATGGAAACTGAATTCATAGAAAGTGGCACTGCAAATTTTTGTGAAACTATTTTTGTAATTGTTGAAGAAAGAGAATTGACTATAGTTAAAGATGAAATTTTGTAGTTTTAAATTTATATCTAATTTATCTGTTGATGAGTTTTAGTCAAATATTTTTTTATTTTATTCTTTTAAGTTGAGTTTTTACAGATAAGTGGTGGTTTATATTTATAAATTTTATTTTTAATTTTTTCTACATATGTTTTATAATATTTACTTTCTTAAGTTTATAGATAAATATGAATTTTTTTGCGTAAATTTATGAAGAATTGGAAGTGTAGTCGATGTGGGGGATATATTCCTGTTAATGTCGAAAATATTGAATTTAATGATTTTGTTGTTTTTAAAATCTATAACCGTTCGAGACGTTTTAGAGGGTCGAGAGTTATTTGTGCTCGTGTTTTGTCTAAAAATAATAATTTTATATATGTGGTTGATGGTTTTGATTTTTATTACATTGATGTGAAATATGTTTATCCCAAAAATGCACCGACTGCATTTGTTTACAATATGTTTTGGACATGTTTGTGTTAGTTTTGTCTTTAATTTTTTGGAATGTTTTTAATTACTCTATGTATTAAACACTTTTAAAATATTTAAATTTTATTAAAAATAATATGTTAGTTGAATGTTTCTATTTTTTTTTGTTTTTGATGTTTTTTTATTCTTATATTTATCTATTCTCTAAAAAAATTTTCTAATAAAAGTAAGGGGTTGAAAGTTTTTATGAATATAGGCTGACCGCTTTTTTTATTTATAGTATTTCAAGAGTTTAGATCTTCTGATGAGTAAAATATTTTTTCCAAAAAATCAGCTTCTATTTATATTTAGATCAAGTCCTCATTTTTTTCTATATTGCTGTATTGCTTCTACCGTATCTATAACAAACGCTGAAACAATTTCAACATCAACTCAACCAGAAAAGAGTTTAAGGAAAAAAGTTTCTCAATTTTTCATGCCAACACCAGATCAAAGTTATAGATTCGTTGATTTACAAAAGTTGAGCGACTTCCAAACAGATCGTAATCCATTCCAAACGTTAGGAAATGAAGGCACTTTTTCATCAACATCTTCTATGATGTCAAAAAAAACCATTAATTTAGTTGAGGCTATTCATTTCTCGATTCAACAAAATCCAGATATTTCTCAGGCCATAGCCAGTTTGTCTTCACAAAATGCAGGTATCGATCTCGCGAAAGCAGGCTACTACCCTCAACTTTCAGGTGGTGTTACTACTGGCGATTTAACAACTGGGGAGCGTGGACGGCAATTATTGAGTCTAAATGCAACCCAAATGCTTTATGATTTTGGAAAAATAAAATCAGGTGTTTCAGTAGCGCAAGCCAAAGTTCAAGTTGAACAAGCTAATGTTCTGGTCAGTATTGATGAAAATGCACAAGACGTTGCTCAAACAATTATTAATATTCAGCGTTATCTTCAGCTAAATAAAATTGCCGAACAACAGATAGCGGGCATTCAGCGGATTCAAGAAATTGCGAATCTGCGGGCTAAAGCAGGTATTAGTAGTCAGGCTGATCCTATTCAAGCGCAATCTTATTTGGAATCAGCTCAGTCTAGTTTAATCGCTCAACAGTCTTTATTGCGTCAATATCAACAACATCTGGCAACACTTTTAAATGTCGATGTTTTTAATAAAGTTTGGGTAATCCCTACAGACTTAGTCAAGCAGTCGGATTTATATGGTGAACCTCAGTTCAATTTTATTCCTAAAATGAT
Source organism: Acinetobacter sp. ANC 3882 (assembly GCF_022549545.1). Taxonomy (NCBI): domain Bacteria; kingdom Pseudomonadati; phylum Pseudomonadota; class Gammaproteobacteria; order Moraxellales; family Moraxellaceae; genus Acinetobacter; species Acinetobacter sp. ANC 3882. The sequence goes on from NZ_JAKZGB010000014.1 coordinate 66,354, forward strand.
TGCAGCGCAGGCCAGTGTCGAGGTTGCCAAAGCACAAAAAAACGAAACTCGTTTAAGTCGTTATCCAACATTGGCCGTTAAGGGATCATTAAATCAGGCACTCAATGGCCGTAATCCCAATAATAATAAAGATGATGGTTTTTATAGTTCAATCATGTTGGAGGCGACAAGTCAATTTTATCAAGGGGGAGCCACTGCTTCTCAGGTCAAAATGGCAAGTTATGCAGAAGAAGCTGCAAAATCTAAGGTGAACTCTGTTTATAGAGATGTTTTGGATCAGATTAGAACCAGCCGTGAGCAGATCGAAAACAGGCAGCGTCAGATGTTGGTTTTAGCAAACAGACAAGCAACCACAGTTCGTACTCGTGAACTTTACCAGGAACAATACAAGCTCGGCACACGTTCGTTGGTCGATTTACTTAACGCTGAACAAGCAATCCATAGCGCAAATACAGAACTCGAAACAGCACGGTATGACATTTATAACAGTATTGTTCAGTACATTGCTGCGACAGGTCGTTCACGACAGGCTTATAGCTTAAATAATATTTCAATTCAGGGGTTTGAAGTTCAACCATGATGACAAAGATAAACTATCAACCTTGGTTGCAAGCAATTCTTGCAGTTGCTAAACATTATCGGATCGAACCGTCTGAAGAAAGAATCCGTTTACAGTTGGACTGGAACCAAAACCAAAATTTAGACGATATTTTGCAGTTAATCACGCGTCAGGTTGGCTTGAATTTACGTAAATCTAAATTTTCGGCAGAGCTGTTAAATCCTTGGCGTTTGCCTGTTATCGCTGAATTTAAAGATGGCCATGTAGGGGTGATCGATAAAGCGGATAAAGACGGAAATTTAAGTATTCAATTGAGTGGTGATCAAGGTCTATCACAAACCTTTCATATTCATGCATTAGAGCATACGATCAAACATGTCTATATTTTGCGTCCAGAGGCTTCAATTCCTGATGCGCGGATTGATGAATATATAAAACCTTATGAAGCGAGTTGGTTCTGGTCAATCGCTTTACGTGACTGGAAGCGTTATATCGATATCATGTTTGCCTCTTTAATTGCCAATGTGTTGGCGTTGGCAACCATTGTTTTTTCGATGCAGGTTTATGATCGTGTTGTACCTTCGCAATCTATTTCAACATTATGGGTGTTGGCTGGGGGAGTGCTAATTGCAGCAGTCTTCGAGTTTATACTACGTGTGTCACGAATTTATCTATCTGATATTATTGGTAAACGTGCAGATTTGCGTATTTCAGACCGCGTTTTTGGGCATGCATTAAGAATTAAAAATAAAGATCGCTCCAAATCGACAGGAAGTTTTATTTCTCAAATTCGCGAACTTGAGGGTGTTCGGGAACTTGTTACTTCAACTACGATTGGTGCAATTGCTGATTTTCCTTTTTTCATTTTATTTCTCATTATTTTTGCCCTGATTGGTGGGAATTTATTTTGGGTAATGCTATTCGTTATTCCACTTATGATTTTGCCTGCTATTTTGGCACAAAAAAAATTAGCGCAGTTAGCTCAAGAAGGAATGCGTGAGTCCTCTATTCGTAATGCAATTTTGGTTGAAGCTGTACAGGGTATCGAAGATATCAAGTTATTAAGGGCAGAATCTCGCTTCCAGAATCAGTGGAATCATATGAATGAAATTTCAGCTGATATTGGGATGAAGCAACGTAAAATTGTAGGCGTTTTGATGGCTTGGACACAAAAGATTCAAGGCTTGACTTATGCCATGGTCGTTTTAGTCGGCTGTTTTGCTGTAATGGCGGGTGAAATGACGACAGGTGCTTTGGTTGCGTGTTCAATTTTATCATCAAGAATGTTAGCTCCAATTTCTCAGATTACAGGGATATTGGGACGCTTACAGCAGGCTAAAGTCGCTAAACAAAGTCTGGATGAATTAATGAAACGTCCAGTTGATCAGGCTGATCGGGCGCATCTGGTTCATAAGACTGTTTTAAATGGAGACTATGAATTAAAAAATATCTTGTTCCAATATTCAGAGGATGATCCTAAACCAAGCTTAGCGATTCGACATTTAAAAATTCGTGCGGGTGAACGGATTGCAATATTAGGCCGTAATGGTGCGGGAAAATCTACTTTACTTCAATTATTGTCCGGTATGCAGGAACCAACACAAGGTGCAGTTCATCTTGACGGTTTGGATTTGTCTTTAATCGACCCATCAGATGTACGACGTGATATGGGGTTATTGAACCAGAATGCACATTTATTTTACGGAACCATTCGTGAAAATCTGACTTTGGGTGCACCACTGGCAACGGATCAGGACATCTTTCGGGCTTTGACTGTTACGGGCGCAATTTCGGTAGTCCAAGAAAAAAAAGAAGGTTTAGACCATTTAATTCTAGAAGGCGGCGTTGGTTTTTCTGGTGGTCAGAAACAGGCATTTTTATTGGCTCGATTATTGATTCGCCAACCGAATATTCTCCTGTTAGATGAACCGACAGCATCTATTGATGATGTCGCAGAAAAACAGCTGATCAGTCATTTAAAAGAATGGCTTTCTTATCGAACATTGATTGTTGCAACTCACCGACGTGCAGTGTTGGAGCTAGTCGATCGGATTATCGTTGTAAGTGATGGCAAGATTGTAATGGATGGTCCGCGGGATCAAGTGCTAAATCAATCTACGGCTCAAGAGAAAAAAGTTAAACAAGGAGATAGTTTGTGAGTGATCAACAACAGGCATCAAACCGCCCAATGAATGTCTCTTACACCGAGCCTTCTTTGCCTCGTGCAAGTTTAGTGATCTGGATCGTTGGTATCGGTCTATTAATTCTCTTGATTTGGGCCTGGATATTTAATCTTGAAGAGGTCTCCACAGGTACGGGTAAAGTCATACCATCTTCAAAGGAGCAGGTAATTCAGTCCTTGGAAGGGGGGATTCTAACCAAACTGAATGTACAAGAAGGAGATATTGTTCAAAAGGGTGAGATTCTAGCGCAATTGGATCCAACTCGTTTTGCATCAAATGTAGGGGAATCTCAATCGCTGTTAGTTGCTGCTCAAGCTACTGCAGCTCGTTTACGTGCTGAGGTTAATGGAACACCTTTAGTCTTTCCTGAAATTGTTGCTAAAGATCAAAAGTTGGTAGATGAAGAAACTGCATTATATTTATCCCGTAAAGAGGATCAGGAGCAAACTCTGACAGGCTTCAAAGAAGCATTACAACTCGTGCAGCAGGAATTGGCAATGACTGAGCCATTGGTTTCTAAAGGAGCCGCGAGTGAAGTTGAGGTTTTGCGTTTACGACGTTCGGCAAATGATTTGCAGAATAAAATGAACGATGCACGTAACCAGTATTATGTTAAAGCTCGTGAAGAATTATCGAAAGCAAATACGGATATTCAAACTCAGCAACAAGTTGTTCTGGGACGTAATGATAGTTTAGAGCGAGCAGTTTTTAGAGCACCTGTTCGAGGTGTGGTTAAAGAAATTGCCGTAACAACACATGGTGGCGTAATACCACAAAATGGCAAGTTAATGACGATTGTACCGATCGATGAAAAACTCTTGATTGAAGCCCGTATTCTGCCGAGAGATATTGCCTTTATTCGTCCAGGGCAAGAGGCTTTGGTAAAAATTACGGCATACGATTATTCAATTTATGGTGGATTAACTGGCAAAGTAACGGTGATATCACCCGATACCATCCGGGATGAAGTAAAACAGGATCAGTTTTACTATCGTGTATATATTCGAACAGATTCAGATAAGCTTTATAATAAGCAGGAAAAAGAGTTTTCTATTACCCCAGGTATGATTGCTACAGTAGATATTCGTACTGGAGAGAAAACAATATTAAATTACCTTCTTAAACCATTTAATAAGGCAAAAGAAGCATTGCGTGAAAGATAGGTTTATAATAAGAATATGAATTATAATGATTAATAATTCATATTCTTATTAATGTTTTTGTTTTAAAGATATGGTTTTTATTACATGTGTTTTAAAGCATAAAAATTTTTAATTAATATCTATAATAATAATTTTTATTAAGTAATTGAAAAGCAATGAGTATTTTTTGTTCAACTGTGTTGATTAATAATTGCACACTTCTCTGATCTTTTTTTTGTGACTCAATTCATGTTTACAATTAATTTCTGTGTTGAGGTTGACCTTTATTTTATCTAACTTATTCACTAATTTGGGCTCTTTTTATTTTCTTAAATTTTAGAGCGTTGAATTGGATTCGTTTAATAAATAATCCTATTAAGGGGCAGAAAATATGTCGGAAATAAGGGTTGTTTCTAAGGAAAGTCATGAGACTTTAGAAACTACAACAAAAGATACTGTTTCTCTTTCAGAGGCATCAGTCGTTTTAGTTAAGGTAAATAAAGATGATGTTGCTGAAATAAAGCAGGATGGCAGAAATGCAATTATTACTTTAAAAAATGGTGAACAAATAGTAATAGTTAACTTCTTCAATGGTGGGAACTATTCAACTGATAATAGTTTGGTTTTTGAGGATAACAATCATAAATTAATTTGGGTGCAATTTACGGATAGTAATGGAGCATTATTAGAACATATCACTTTTAGTTACATAGAAGATATTGAGCCTCTACTTTACCATGATGGTATTGCATCCCCTTGGGCATGGTTGTCAGTACCATTAGCAGGTGCGGGGATTTTGTGGTGGGCTCATAATGACAATGATAAAGATAGATCTTCGTCAAGTGAACCAAAAGACACAACACCCCCAGCAGCGCCTACAGGTGTGGTCGTTAGCAAAGACGGCACAACAGTTACAGGTAAAGGTGAACCTGGTGCCAAAGTTATCATCAAAGATGAAAATGGTAAGGTCATTGGTGAAGGTACAGTTAAGCCAGATGGTACGTTTGAAGTTGAACTAGATAAACCATTAACCAATGGAGAAGAAATTACCGTAGGTCTTGAAGATCAAGCAGGTAATAAATCTCCTGAAGTTGTAGTGAATGCACCAGATACGACTGCGCCAACAGCACCAACAGATGTAGCAGTTAGTGAAGATGGTAAAACAGTTACAGGTAAAGGTGAACCTGGAGCCAAAGTTATCATCAAAGATGAAGATGGTAATGTCATTGGTGAAGGTACAGTTAAACCAGATGGTACGTTTGAAGTTAAATTAGATGAGCCATTAACCGATGGTGAAAAAATCAAAGTAGGTCTTGAAGACCAAGCCGGTAATAAATCTCCAGAAGTTACAGTAACCGCACCAGATAATGGTGAATCTGACAGTGACGCAGATAGTGATGCTGATGCCGACGCCGATGCCGATGCAGATGCTGATGCCGATGCGGATGCCGATGCTGACGCCGATGCGGATGCGGATGCGGATGCCGATGCGGATGCCGATGCCGATGCGGATGCGGATGCGGATGCGGATGCGGATGCAGATGCCGACGCCGACGCCGATGCCGATGCCGATGCTGATGCAGATGCGGATGCCGATGCGGACGCCGATGCCGATGCGGATGCTGATGCGGATGCGGATGCTGATGCCGATGCCGATGCCGATGCCGATGCCGACGCTGATGCGGATGCCGACGCCGATGCTGATGCTGATGCGGATGCGGATGCGGATGCGGATGCGGATGCTGATGCGGATGCTGATGCTGATGCCGATGCCGATGCGGATGCGGATGCGGATGCGGATGCGGATGCTGATGCGGATGCGGATGCTGATGCCGACGCCGATGCCGATGCAGATGCTGATGCCGATGCTGATGCGGATGCCGATGCTGACGCCGATGCGGATGCTGATGCCGATGCGGATGCCGACGCTGATGCCGATGCGGATGCGGATGCGGATGCTGATGCGGATGCGGATGCTGATGCCGACGCCGATGCAGATGCAGATGCCGATGCGGATGCGGATGCCGATGCGGATGCCGATGCCGATGCCGATGCGGATGCGGATGCGGATGCGGATGCGGATGCCGATGCCGATGCAGATGCCGACGCCGACGCCGACGCCGATGCCGATGCTGATGCGGATGCCGATGCTGACGCCGATGCGGATGCTGATGCTGATGCCGATGCGGATGCCGACGCTGATGCCGATGCGGATGCGGATGCTGATGCGGATGCGGATGCGGATGCTGATGCGGATGCCGACGCCGATGCAGATGCAGATGCCGATGCGGATGCGGATGCGGATGCGGATGCGGATGCGGATGCGGATGCTGATGCCGATGCCGATGCCGATGCCGATGCCGACGCTGATGCGGATGCCGACGCCGATGCGGATGCTGATGCCGATGCGGATGCGGATGCGGATGCCGATGCCGATGCAGATGCCGATGCGGATGCTGATGCCGATGCCGATGCCGACGCTGATGCTGATGCGGATGCTGATGCGGATGCGGATGCTGATGCTGATGCCGACGCTGATGCAGATGCGGATGCAGATGCGGATGCTGATGCTGATGCAGATGCAGATGCAGATGCGGATGCGGATGCCGATGCGGATGCGGATGCCGATGCAGATGCCGATGCCGATGCCGATGCGGATGCTGATGCTGATGCTGATGCCGACGCTGATGCGGATGCCGATGCTGATGCTGATGCCGATGCAGATGCCGACGCTGATGCGGATGCAGATGCTGATGCTGATGCTGATGCCGATGCCGATGCCGATGCTGATGCCGACGCTGATGCGGATGCGGATGCCGATGCTGATGCGGATGCGGATGCCGATGCTGATGCCGATGCAGATGCGGATGCTGATGCCGATGCCGATGCCGATGCCGATGCGGATGCGGATGCGGATGCGGATGCGGATGCGGATGCCGATGCCGATGCCGATGCGGATGCGGATGCGGATGCGGATGCCGATGCTGATGCCGACGCCGATGCCGATGCAGATGCCGATGCAGATGCCGATGCCGATGCAGATGCGGATGCAGATGCCGACGCTGATGCCGATGCGGATGCCGATGCCGATGCCGATGCCGATGCAGATGCGGATGCAGATGCGGATGCCGATGCCGATGCAGATGCGGATGCCGATGCAGATGCCGATGCGGATGCCGACGCCGATGCTGATGCCGATGCCGATGCCGATGCGGATGCCGACGCGGATGCAGATGCAGATGCGGATGCGGATGCCGATGCAGATGCCGATGCGGATGCCGATGCCGATGCAGATGCGGATGCCGATGCCGATGCCGATGCCGATGCTGATGCCGACGCTGATGCAGATGCAGATGCAGATGCAGATGCGGATGCCGATGCAGATGCTGATGCCGATGCGGATGCGGATGCCGATGCCGATGCCGATGCCGATGCCGATGCGGATGCCGATGCAGATGCCGATGCGGATGCTGATGCCGATGCCGATGCCGATGCGGATGCCGACGCTGATGCGGATGCTGATGCCGATGCCGATGCGGATGCGGATGCTGATGCCGACGCTGATGCGGATGCGGATGCCGATGCCGATGCAGATGCGGATGCGGATGCGGATGCTGATGCGGATGCCGATGCTGATGCGGATGCCGATGCTGATGCGGATGCGGATGCTGATGCCGATGCGGATGCAGATGCAGATGCCGATGCAGATGCCGATGCAGATGCTGATGCCGATGCCGATGCAGATGCGGATGCCGATGCTGATGCGGATGCCGATGCCGATGCGGATGCCGATGCAGATGCGGATGCGGATGCAGATGCCGATGCGGATGCTGATGCCGACGCCGATGCCGATGCTGATGCGGATGCTGATGCCGATGCGGATGCGGATGCGGATGCGGATGCCGATGCGGATGCCGATGCTGATGCCGATGCAGATGCCGATGCCGATGCAGATGCGGATGCCGATGCTGATGCCGATGCCGATGCTGATGCCGACGCGGATGCTGATGCAGATGCGGATGCGGATGCGGATGCCGATGCAGATGCGGATGCTGATGCCGATGCAGATGCAGATGCGGATGCCGATGCAGATGCTGATGCCGATGCAGATGCGGATGCGGATGCAGATGCTGATGCCGATGCGGATGCGGATGCCGATGCCGATGCCGATGCGGATGCCGATGCGGATGCCGACGCCGACGCCGATGCCGATGCTGATGCGGATGCTGATGCCGATGCGGATGCGGATGCGGATGCCGATGCCGATGCGGATGCCGATGCGGATGCTGATGCCGATGCAGATGCCGATGCGGATGCCGATGCGGATGCTGATGCCGATGCCGATGCTGATGCCGACGCTGATGCGGATGCTGATGCCGACGCTGATGCGGATGCTGATGCCGATGCCGATGCGGATGCCGACGCTGATGCCGATGCCGATGCGGATGCCGATGCCGATGCTGATGCTGATGCTGATGCTGATGCCGATGCGGATGCGGATGCAGATGCGGATGCTGATGCGGATGCTGATGCTGATGCTGATGCGGATGCGGATGCCGACGCTGATGCCGATGCTGATGCTGATGCGGATGCCGACGCGGATGCCGATGCTGATGCAGATGCCGATGCTGATGCCGACGCTGATGCCGATGCCGATGCGGATGCTGATGCCGACGCTGATGCGGATGCTGATGCCGACGCTGATGCCGATGCCGATGCTGATGCCGACGCTGATGCAGATGCAGATGCAGATGCGGATGCCGATGCCGATGCGGATGCCGATGCAGATGCGGATGCCGATGCTGATGCGGATGCCGATGCCGATGCGGATGCCGATGCCGATGCGGATGCCGATGCGGATGCTGATGCGGATGCCGATGCCGATGCTGATGCCGACGCGGATGCTGATGCAGATGCCGATGCCGATGCTGATGCCGACGCGGATGCTGATGCAGATGCCGATGCCGATGCAGATGCGGATGCTGATGCCGATGCAGATGCAGATGCGGATGCCGATGCAGATGCAGATGCTGATGCCGATGCCGATGCAGATGCGGATGCAGATGCCGATGCCGATGCCGATGCTGATGCCGACGCTGATGCTGATGCTGATGCTGATGCTGATGCTGATGCGGATGCTGATGCCGATGCCGATGCCGATGCGGATGCCGATGCTGATGCCGATGCGGATGCCGATGCGGATGCCGATGCGGATGCCGACGCTGATGCCGATGCCGATGCCGATGCCGATGCGGATGCCGATGCAGATGCTGATGCCGATGCGGATGCCGATGCGGATGCCGACGCTGATGCCGATGCCGATGCCGATGCCGATGCAGATGCTGATGCAGATGCCGATGCGGATGCCGATGCCGATGCCGATGCGGATGCCGATGCAGATGCAGATGCGGATGCGGATGCCGACGCTGATGCCGATGCGGATGCGGATGCGGATGCCGACGCTGATGCGGATGCGGATGCGGATGCGGATGCTGATGCCGATGCCGATGCCGATGCGGATGCGGATGCGGATGCGGATGCGGATGCAGATGCGGATGCCGACGCGGATGCCGATGCAGATGCCGATGCCGATGCCGATGCCGATGCCGATGCAGATGCAGATGCAGATGCGGATGCCGATGCCGATGCGGATGCGGATGCGGATGCAGATGCAGATGCAGATGCGCCAGATGCACCAACAGCTGAATTCAATGAAGACGGTTCACAGGTGATTGGTACAGCAGAACCAGGTTCAACAGTGACTGTTAAAGACCAAAACGGCAACGTATTGGGTACAGCGGTTACCGATGAAAATGGCAACTACACAGTAGATCTAGCAAACCCATTAACCAATGGTGAAGTGGTAGATGTGACTGCGACAGATGCTGCTGGAAACGAATCTGAACCTAC
>NZ_JAKZGB010000015.1:0-57651 GCF_022549545.1 Acinetobacter sp. ANC 3882
GAGAAATTTCTACCATTCAATCAATGAAATATTTTCGATTGATCAACCAGTAAAAATCCACACAAGTTGTTCTTCTATTCTCTTAATGATCTTCTTGCTACTTCGTCAGTAGCAAATCAACGCAATAAATACCTAACAACTTAACCAGTAAAGCTAAGTTATTTTTGCTTCATCGCGTCGGGATGTGTGCATTATAGGAGATTTTTTTTGGTGTGCAAGCTTTTTTAAACCCTTGTTTTATCGAGTGTTCTTTTTTTACACACCAATATGTTTAACAAAGCAACAATATTGCCGTAAGCATATAAAATTAAAGCAGAAATATTTTATACATATTTCTGCTTTGCTTTTTACTTAGTGCTTTTTATCTGTACACTGATAATTTTAATCGGCTGTTTTGGTACATTTTGATGCATCCCAAAGTTAGCTGTCGGTACTTTTACGATTTTATCGACAATATCCATTCCTTTCGTCACCTTACCAAAAACGGCGTAACCTGCATCCATCGGTGATTTATTTAAAAAGTTATTATCTGCGACATTAATAAAGAATTGGCTACTTGCAGAGTTTGGATCTTGGGTCCGTGCCATTGCTAAAGTACCACGGGTATTTTTCAAACCATTATTGGCTTCATTCACAATCGGTGCTTTGGTTGTCTTCTCAACCATATTTGCATCGAGACCACCACCTTGAACCATAAAACCAGGAATCACACGGTGGAAGATGGTACCTGTATAGAAGTTACTTTTTACATAGCTTTCGAAATTCTTTGCAGACACAGGTGCTTTATCATCAAAAAGTTCGATTTCGATATTCCCCATACTGGTTTTCATATCAATCATGGTATTTGCAAATAAATGGCTGCTTGCCAAAATTAAACTGGTTGCCATGAACAACTTTTTCATCATTGCTTTTCTCGACTTGAACATAGATTTGTTGTGAAAGTTCATCTTAGTTTTGCAAATCCAATTTTGCTATTTCTATTTGTTATCTTTGATAAAGAAAAACCGATGTTTCACGTGAAACATCGGTTCAAGGATTTTGTTAGTTAGTCATTAACTATGTTTATCCCAAAACTTTCTAAAGTTCTTGGCCATTTCAATGGTATTGCGTTTGGCCTTACTTGAGACAGGCGTTAGGTTAATAAAGCCATGTGTTTGATCTGGATAATCGACATATTGGACTTTGACCCCATTCTGTCTCAGCTTATGACTATAAATCGCCCCTTCATCATGCAGTAAGTCATGTCCCGCAGTAATGACATAAGCAGGTGCTAATTTTCTAAGACTTCCATAGGTGGGTGAGATCAATGGATCATCGAGTGCAACATTATGCTGTGCTGCATAATAGTCTGTCACGTAATCCACATCTTTACTGGTCAGCACCAAACCCACTCCATATGCATAGAAAGATGGATGACGGCTTTTGAAATCAACTGCTGGGTAAATCAATAGTTGCGCTTGTGGTGCATAAGCTTTCCCCACGGAGTGCTGTGCAACCACCGTACTAATATTGCCACCAGCACTGTCACCAGCGACGGCAATACGATTCTTATAAATTTTCAATTGACGGCGATTTTGATATACCCATGCCAACGCATCTTCACAAGTTTTGATCAATAGCTGTGGTGATGCTTCGGGTGCGAGTGGATAGTCAATACTGAGTACCTGTACTTTTGCATACTTGGCAATTAAGCGGCACGCTTCATCATGTGTATCCAAACCACCGACCACAAAACCACCACCATGATAGAACACGATGATCGGCAGTTTTTTATTGGGTGCTGGATGATAGTGTCTGGCAAACACCGTTCCGCTTTGTAGAGGTAGACGGATATCTTCAACCGATGCAACTGAAGTTGGTTTATTGATAATTGCCAACATTTGCGCATCAAACTGACGGCGAGACTCAATCGGATCATCACCAATAAAACCAATGCGGCCTTGTTTAATTTGCACAGCCATCAGACATTTGGTAAATGAATCTAAATCTGGATATTGGTGCGGGTAAGCTAAAATCTTAGCCAAAGATTCTTGTACGATTTTGGGGAGCTTATCGAGTGCTCGTGCAGCAGGACCTTGTCCTTTATCTAAAATCGTCTGAATTTTTTGAGGTAATGCTGTCACTTTTGTCCCCTTCTTCGCTCTATCCATAATTCTTGTTGCCTTCGACTATATGCTTTTATAAAGTCTTAGATCAAGTTCAAGATTTTAAATTATGTCGTACGCTAAAGGGCTCTTATTAAAAAGTCATTAACCATTGTGCTTATTACCACCTACTTTTTATGTCAATTCAATCGTGTTTTAAGCTTCGATTTTCCAAACAATAAAACCAGAGCCAAAGTCTTGGCTCTGGTTTTATACCACTTTTAAAGTGTCAATTTGATGAATTAAGTCGCTGTGCAAATATGTATAGCAGTACATAAATCGATTGAAATTAAAGTTGGCATCTCATTTCCAATCTCATGCTCGCAGACTTAATCAAAAATTATTGCGCAGAACCGCCTGCTGAACCAGATACAGAACCTGAAACGTCAGCAGAAGCTCCACCTGGTTGAACATCTACCGATGTACCTGCTTGCACGCCAACACCACCTTGTACACCTGATGGGCTTGCACTTGTTGTTTGAGCTGAACCAGAAGCATCCAACCCACCTTGAGTTGAGCAACCCACAGCTGTTAATGCAACACCAGATACAACCATAGAGATCAATGCTAACTTTTTCATTGTGTATTTCCTTTCATTATGACAAAAAGCAAAGTTGTCTTTGCGTTGCCTATAATTCACAATTTTTTTCTTGGACGTGATGCGTATTAGTTGCAGTTTGTTAAGCAAGCAGCATTGTTTTGCAATTTTTCTTAAATCAACTACGTTCAGGTTTCACACATTTTTGACGTGCTGCAAAATAGCTAAAGTGTTATGACTCAAGTGATTTCATCTTTATCTAGTCAATTAAAACGCCTTTATCTTATTTTTTTATAATTCATAGAAACACTGCACAATCTGCTTAAAAGATTACAATCAGATAGTTTTGATTAAAAATAAATGTAGTGCACATAAAAAACCGTGATTTTTCATCACGGTTTTTTGTAAAACACTAGTCTAGACTTAAGGCCATTGCATTTCGCCTTTAACAACTTTGGCACCCAGTTCCAAACTGCTCGACTCACCTAAAGCTGGATATTGTTTTTGCATTGTTTTGATTAATTCGGCCGAGTTTTTCGTCACTTTAACCGCTTTTTCATACTGCTTTAAATAGTCGATTGAAAAGTTAACTGCATCCAGACCTTCAGCAGCGCCTGCTTTCATATGCGCAGGGACAACAACCTTCGGATTCAAGGCTTTAATGCTTTCCAATGTTTGGACAACTTCAGTACGGTCTTTTGCTGTAGGGGTATCCGCAGTCCAAAGATGAATGCCTGATGACACTGGAATACCACCAACAACCGCTTTGGCACTCGGAATCCACAAGTAAGTAAGTTCTTTCTTACCCTTAATTTCGATGTTTTCATTTTCAAGCTTTAAAGTTTTTGCGGTGTAGGCTTGAGGAACAATAATTTGACTCGGTGCATTAGCACCCATTTTCGGTCCCCAATACGCCACTTTCAGTGCCTGAGTATCCTGAATATGTTTCACTGTTTCAGGCGTCGCAATAATTTGCACATTTGGGAAGTATTGTTTAAATACATCTAAACCAAAATAGAAATCTGGGTCGCCATAGCTGACAAAAATGGTTTTTAATGTTTTACCACTGTCTAAAATGTCAGCAGCGATACGCAATGCTTCTGATTTAGAAAATTGAGCATTCACCAATAGCACTTCTTTATCACCTTCGATCAAGGTTGAAGTCACACCGAAGTGCTCAGGTTGAGCTAGAAAGTTTTGGATTTTTAAATCTTGTGCAAAAGCAGCAGATGTTGCTGCCAAAGTAGATAAAGCAATAATATAAGGTTTAGTGTTCATCTTATCGTCTCCAATTTGATAAGGAACACTTTAAATTGCAATTATTGCTGAAGAAACACACTAAACTAAGATAAAATGTTGCATATCTTGCAACAATGATAATAAACATGGATACCTTAAAAGCCATTCAAGTCTTTGTTTGTATTGCGCATCAAGGCAATCTGAGCAAAGCTGCAGAACATTTAGATTATTCTAAAGCAATGGTGTCTCGCTATTTAGACCACCTCGAACAAACCTTTTCGACCCGACTGTTTCAACGTAATACCCGTAAAGTGTCGCTCACCCCAGCAGGTGAGAAAGCGCTAGTCTATTGTGAAAATATTTTACAACAGCAACAGCTATTAGAAGGTTTGGCCGCACCCGAACAACATAACGGGACAATTCGTTTTACTTGTGGTTTGTTTTTATTTCAGCTCGGTGTCAATGAATGTATTAAACAATTTAAAAAGCGCTATCCACAGATTCATTTTGATGTGTACCTCACAGAGAATACCGTTGATTTAATGGATGCACATGTCGATTTGGCTTTGCGTATTACTCAGAAAGTTGCAGATGGATTAATTGCTCGACCTGTCTGTCAAATCGAATCAACCTTTTGTGCACATCCTCACTATCTACAAGACCACACTCCCCTGTTACATCCCAGTCAACTCATTCAACATGAATGCATTGCCCATCACACACATAACCAATACTGGACCTTGTTTGATACAGATCAGCAACCCCAGAACTATCCATTAAATGTTACGTTTAAAAGCAATGATGTGATCGCGCTTTATCAGATGTGTCTTAAAGCACAAGGTATTGCGATGTTGCCAACATTGCTGGTGCGTAAAGATATCGCTCAACAACGTTTGCAACAGGTGTTTACCGATTTTTCAGCACCCGATCTGACCTTATCGTTGGTTTATGCATCCAGACAACATTTACCGAAAATAACCCAAGAATTTATTGCTTTTGTGATTGAAAACTTAAATTTTTACTTAAATCAGCAAAATTAAAAGATTTAAATCGACCTGAACGCTTGAATTTTGTCGCGTTGCCCATACTTCATCCCTATCTATGAATGACCAAGATGTGGCAGTTCGGGTTTAACCCTATGAGCATTAACGCCAGAAGGACTGTACATGTTTAAGAACTTTTTTCAACGGAGATCGTCAATGGCTAATGAGCACAATGAGCAAGCTCAAGACATTCAAAATGAGCAACAAACTGAACAAACTCAAGCTGAAGGTGTAGAGCAGGCAAACGAGCTTAGCGTTGAAGATTTACAAGCTCAAATCACTAAACTCGAAGAAAGCTTAAAACTCGAAAAAGCACGTACAGCCAATGCTGTTTATGAAGCACAAAAGAGTGTTGAACGTATTCAACGTGAATCTGAAAAGCATAAAGAGACTGTGCTGGAAAAATTTGCGAAAGAATTATTAGATTCTGTTGATAATTTAGAGCGTGCAATTCAAGCTGCGGGTGAAGAACAAACCCCTGTCCTTGAAGGGATTAAGCTCACTTTGAAATCGCTACTCACCACACTAGAAAAATTTGGTGTCGTTGAAGCAGATACCCAAAATGGTTTCAATGCGGATTTACACCAAGCTGTGGGAATCGACCCAAATGCGAAAGCCAATCAAATTGGCACCGTTTTACAGAAAGGCTATACCTTAAATGGTCGTTTACTTCGCCCAGCGATGGTCATGGTCGGTCAATAAGGTAAAAATTTGAGAGTTTTTTGATTTTTTTTCACAAAAATGCTTGAAAAAAACCGATTAACTCTCATATCGAATAACAAGCAAAACATTGCAACAAAATTTTAGAGGAACACAATCAATGGCAAAAATTATTGGTATTGACTTAGGTACTACCAACTCATGTGTTGCTGTACTTGAAGGCGATAAAGTAAAAGTAATCGAAAATGCAGAAGGTACGCGTACAACTCCATCGATTATTGCCTATAAAGATGGCGAGATCCTTGTAGGTCAAAGCGCGAAACGCCAAGCGGTAACCAACCCGAAAAATACATTATTCGCAATCAAGCGTTTAATCGGTCGTCGTTATGAAGATCAAGCGGTACAAAAAGACATCGGTCTTGTACCTTACAAAATCATCAAAGCAGACAATGGCGATGCTTGGGTTGAAGTCAACGATAAAAAATTAGCACCGCAACAGATCTCTGCTGAAATCTTGAAAAAGATGAAGAAAACTGCAGAAGACTATTTAGGTGAAACAGTCACTGAAGCAGTGATTACTGTTCCTGCTTACTTTAACGATGCACAACGTCAAGCGACTAAAGATGCAGGTAAAATTGCAGGTCTTGATGTTAAACGTATCATTAACGAACCAACTGCTGCGGCACTTGCGTTCGGTATGGACAAAAAAGAAGGCGATCGCAAAATCGCGGTTTATGACTTAGGTGGTGGTACTTTTGACGTATCAATCATTGAAATCGCGGACCTTGATGGCGACCAACAAATCGAAGTGTTATCAACCAATGGTGATACTTTCCTTGGTGGTGAAGACTTTGATAACGCGTTAATTGAATTCTTGGTTGAAGAGTTCAAGAAAGAACAAAGTGTGAACTTGAAAAATGATCCACTTGCGTTACAACGTTTAAAAGAAGCAGCTGAGAAAGCGAAAATTGAGCTCTCTTCATCGAATGCAACTGAAATCAACCTTCCATACATCACGGCTGATGCGACTGGTCCTAAACACTTAGTGATCAACGTAACACGTGCAAAACTTGAAGGGTTAGTTGCCGATTTAGTTGCTCGTACCATTGAGCCTTGCCGCATTGCGCTTAAAGATGCAGGTCTTTCAACTTCTGAGATTTCTGACGTGATCTTGGTCGGTGGTCAGTCTCGTATGCCACTTGTACAACAAAAAGTACAAGAATTCTTCGGTAAAGAGCCACGTAAAGACGTGAACCCTGACGAAGCAGTTGCGATTGGTGCTGCGATTCAAGGTGCAGTATTGTCTGGTGACAAAACTGACGTACTTTTATTAGACGTAACACCGTTAACTTTAGGTATCGAAACAATGGGCGGCGTATTGACTCCGATCATTGAGAAAAACACCACGATTCCTGCGAAGAAATCACAAGTGTTCTCTACAGCTGCTGATAACCAGCCTGCAGTAGACATTTCGGTTTACCAAGGTGAACGTAAAATGGCTCAACAAAACAAATTGTTGGGTAACTTCCAGTTAGGCGATATCCCACCTGCTCCACGTGGCGTACCGCAAATTGAAGTATCGTTCGACATCAACGCTGACGGTATCTTAAAAGTATCGGCTAAAGATAAGAGCACTGGTAAAGAGCAATCAATCCAGATTAAAGCAAACTCAGGTTTGTCTGATGCTGAAATCGAAGCAATGATCAAAGATGCTGAAGCGAATGCTGAAGAAGACCGTAAGTTTGAAGAGTTAGCAAAAGCACGTAACGAAGCAGATGCGCTTGTTTCTAGCTCGACAAAAGCAGTAAAAGATCTTGGTGACAAAGTCACTGAAGATGAAAAAACTGCGATCACGACTGCGGTTTCTGAGCTTGAAGCAGCAACTAAAGAAAATGATGTTGAAGACATCAAAGCGAAAACTGAAGCTTTACAAAACATCTTGATGCCAATTACACAACGTGCTTATGAACAAGCACAAGGTGCAGCTGGCGGCGCAGAAGGTTTTGATCCAAATGCATTCCAAGGTGGCGATGCAGGTCAACAACAAAAAGCGGACGATGGCGTTGTAGATGCTGAGTTCACAGAAGTAAAAGATGACAAAAAATAATTTGTCTCTTTAAAAAAAGACCGCGCAAAAGCGCGGTTTTTTTTGCTTAAAACTTATTTATAAAAAGTGACTATCAGATAGATTTAGATTGTTCAAAATACAGTTCACCCAAAATTGGCATAAACAAGGGAATCACACCACAGGCTTTAATTTCTTCAATAAACTGAGGAATATTCACACCCGGCAATAACTGCGGTGGTGCATCAATTGGCGTGACCATGCTATCCCAATGACATGGAATAATGTATTTGGGTTTCAGCAGTCGTACCACATCTTTGACATAATTCGGGCGATATTTACGTCCAATCGCACACAGGCACACAATATCTGCCTGCCTGCCCTGCAACTCTTGTTCAATAAAATCAGCCGAATCGATATGAACAACACGAAGCTGTCCTGTATCAATCCACCAATTCAGCACCAACCCATGCCGTAATTGATGAAATTTCGGTGGATAAGGTGGCGGTGTGGTCATATCCCCTGGTAACGGCACTCGCCCAAATAAAGCCTTACCATGGATTGAAGGTAAACCAACCACTTGCCATTTCCCACACTCGATCACTTCCCTTCCCTGTGTGGCCCGCATCTGTTGCTCTGGCAAAGCTGCAGAACGTGCATACATCAAGCTGGCTTCAGAACCAATGAGACGAGCCCCTGTTTGTTTACACACTTCTGGTGCATCCAGAATATGATCATAATGCGCATGCCCGATTAATACCTCATCCGCATATGGAATATAGTGTTTGACCAAGGCTGGATCACTACATAAAGGTTGAGTAAAGGTTTGCCAGAAATTTGGGCGACTAATAAAAGGATCGAGTACTAAAGTTCGATTAGCATCAGACAAGATAAATCCTGCGGTCCCCAAATATTTAATTTTTAAATTTTCAGTTTTTGCCGCCGCTGGTGAATTAGCCGTCCACGCAGTTTCAGGTGCTTTAAGTAGATATTTCAGCATGCATGTTCCTTTGCATTTTCTTTTAATTGTCAGAATGAATGGTTCCATCCTCAATATGGCAGCTATATAAATCAATCACAAGTAGAAGTCCAAAACTGAGATAGATTGCAGTCAGTACATCAAGGTTGCTTTGATACACATAAATTTATTTTCTGTATAATCCAAAACACTAAAAGAAAGATACCTAGATAGAAGATGAAAACAGATCCTGTCATAACCAAAACCAAATTTAGATTCATCCTTATTTTTTCGCTGCTGTGTATTTTTATCAGTGCAATATTTGATGCTTATGATGAAACATCTATCATGGTTAATGAATTATTAGCAACGGAACCACAAAACTGGGAGGTAATCATCTCAGGTCTTCTGGCGATTGGTCTCTTGATTGTATTGATTGGTTTGCTTCTATTCAAAGATTGGGCCAGAAAGGTCTATGTGTATAGTTTTTTCCCTCTGTTACTCTTTTATCTGTTACCGAGTTATTCTTGGACATTCATGTCTGGTCTAGGTGCTATTTTTTATGAGCTAGGCAATATTCTCTCTACACTCATCTGGGGTATTTTAGTTGTGCCTAGCCTCTACCAACCTTTATTTAAAAAAAATACTGAATGAGACTCGCCCTTATTATTGCATTGGTGCTATTTCTATTCTGGTCGGGTTATCAAACCCGCCAACATCCTCAACTTAAATTTAACTCACTCATCGACCGTATCAGCAATCCCTTTGATACTCGTCTGCGTTATCGTATTGCCGAGGTTGACCCGCGCTTTAAACTCAGCATTGAGCAAGTCAAAGTAATCAGTCAACAAGCAACGCAAATCTGGAAAGATGGCACAGGGCAAGATTATTTTGTCTATGACCCGAATGCCCAGCTAGCAATCCACCTGATCTATGATGAACGCCAACAAGAAAGTGAACAACGTCGCGAACACCTCAGTCAACTTCAATCAAATCAACAACACTGGCTAGAGAAAAAACAAAAACTTGATCAGATTGAACAACAAATTATTCGTAGTAAGCAATTTCTCGATTTAAAACAACAACAGCTTAACCAACAGATTCAACACTACAATCAAGAACAACACTATGCGCAGCAGAATCGAGCCTCAATTGCCAATCCGGAATATTTTCAGCAACGACAACAGGCCTTAGCGCAAAACGTACAGTTATTACAGCAAGAAATTAATCAATATAACCAAACAATCGTGGCGTTAAATCAGCAGATTGATGAGCTCAATGCTTTGGACCAGCAACTAAATGCTTCGGTGAGTCAATATAAGCAACGCTTTAAACCCCATTTATTCCATAAAGGTTTGTTTAATGGCAAACAGATTCTAATTTATGAGTTTGAATCTAAAGATGATCTGCGTTTAACACTCGCACACGAATTAGGCCATGCATTGGGCATACAGCATACTGATGATCCTCAGGCACTGATGCACCCGATCATGAAAGATCAAAATACAGCGCATTTCCGTTTAACCCAATCCGATCGTGATTTATTGTTGGGAAGATAATCTCTACAGAACGTTGCAGCCCAATCCACCCCAAAAACAATAAAAATTGATGGACTATAAATGTCACTTATAAACAATTTTTTATCTAAAAGTAGAAAACTTTACCATTTTATATAATATTTACAAAAGTTAACAAACAGAGGGGTTTTGGGTTTTATTCCCTAGAATTTTTCCGTTTTTCACAGCGATCAATTTAATAGCTTGATATTTTTCAAATTACGATCAAAAAACACACCAATCCTTATTTTTATCATTCTGCAAATCATTCGATTCATTTTTTTATTTTTTGGAAAAAAGTCACACTTTTTACTTTTATTTATTAACCAGATAGCATTTTGACGCTCGCAAAATAATGATGAAAAATAAGTCTTTATTTGGGGAGATTTACAATGCGAGCTCATTATCTAGTAGCCTTAATGGCTTGTATCAGCATGATAACGCCTCAACTGAGCAATGCCCAAACCAATACCAGCCCTATTGATGTACATCAGCATCAAACGATTAAAAAAACCTTACGCTACCGTATCGCTGACATTGATCCCCGTTTCAATCTCAGTCAACCGCAAGTCCTCGAATTAACCCAACAAGCCGCTAAACTTTGGGAGCAAGAAACAGGACAACAAAATTTTATTTATGACCCACAAGCTGAATTCACAATTAATCTAATCTTTGATGAGCGCCAACAACGTAGCGCTGATCGTGTACAAAGCTTAGATCAACTCAAACAGCAACAAAAACAATGGGAAAATCAAAATCAACAACTACAACAGGTAAAAAATGAAATTCAAAAAACCACTGCATCAATTGCCAGCAAACAAGCTCAATTGAACATCCAATTCCAGCAATATAATGCGGAAGTACTTCGTTTCAATCAAACACGTTCGACATCTAAAGATCTGGCTCAACAATTTTCACAAAGACAAAAAATGTTGGAACAACAATCTTTAGTACTACAGCGCGAAGTTCAGGAACATAATCAACGAACACAGCAACTCAACCAAAGCATCCAAAACTTAAACCAAAGCAATCAACAACTGGTTGCATCGGCAAGCCAATTTAATCAGGTGTTTCAGCCGCATTTACTGCATAAAGGTCATTTCAATGGCAAGCAGATTCTGATTTATGAATTTTCATCTGCAAATGATCTACGCTTAACACTGGCACATGAGTTTGGACATGCACTCGGTCTAGAGCATACTAACGATCCTCGCTCTCTGATGTACCCTGTGATCCAAAAACAAAACTTCCAGCAATTTGCACTGACCGATTCGGATAAAGATCTAGTAAAAGCCATTTATTGATAACACCAGCAGATTTTTCTTTACAAGAATTAACATTGACTAGACTATAAGTATAGTTTTTGTACAAACAGATAATTTTTTTATGTGAAATAGAATGTATTTTTTATCTCTAAGAAAAATCGATTTTTTAAGTTACCTTATTAAAATTTTAGTGATTCAGTCCACTCACAATAAAAAATAAATCGTTGTTCTCATTTTAATTTTAGATCATTTAATAAACAAATCTCTTTTATTTATCATGATTTTTCACGAGTATTTCTACAAATGTATTTTTATTCATTTTCCAGAAATATCGTAAAAACTCATAAGAAACTCTACAGGCCATCAATTTGACTAATGTTTCTAATTGAATAAAATGTGACCTCTTTCATGTTTTATCTCCCATTATGCGTCTTTTGTCTCTCCTGCTGGCTGCATGTTTTACCTTGCTAGCCCCTGCTCCCGTTTTTGCTAAAATTTCTTCGACTCTATCGATACAGTCGCAAGTTCGCTATAGCACAGAACAACCTCTGCGTTATCGTATTGCTGAGCTTGACCCACGCTTGAATATCGATCAACAACAAATGATTGAGCTCAGTAAACAGGCTGCTGCTATTTGGGAAAAAAACACGGGACAAAAATATTTCATTTATGATCCAGAAGCAGACTTTGCAATTAATCTGGTTTTTGACCAACGTCAAATTCGGAGTATGAAACGCGCAGAAAGCTTAGGTCAACTTGAGCAGGAACAACAAAATTGGCTCAATCGAAATGAGAAATTGCAGCAGATCAATGCCGAATTGACTGAAAGCAATGCTCAGCTTGAGCTACAAAAGCAAGCCTATGAAACTCAGGTTCAGCAATATCAGCAAGGCTTAGCCCAATATCAGGCGGACAACAGTAATAAAGCACTATTCTCTGCCTTACATAAACAGCAACAACAGTTGCAACAACAAGCCCTAAAGCTGCAAACAAAAATTGCTGAATACAATCAAAAAGTTCAGCAAAATCAGTTAAAAGCTGAAAAATCAAAGCAAACGCATCAACAACTCACAGCATCTGTTGATGAGTTTAATCAGACCTTCAAGCCAGAAGTGCTACACAAAGGTCAATTTGATGGAAAACAGATTTTTATTTATGAGTTTTCTTCAATCGATGACTTACGCTTAACATTGGCACATGAATTTGGGCATGCACTCGGTCTCAAACATACTCGTGACCCAAAGTCTTTGATGTATCCACGTATTAAAGAGCAAGACGCCAAAAATTTTCAACTTACAGAAACTGATTTGAAGTTACTCGGTTTGGCAGATTAAAAGCTGATCAATAGATTATCCTCAGTGGATATAAGATGATGTGCTAAGCAATAACAAGAATGGGTCGATTGTTTTGATTTATTCATGCTATTGTGGTGTTAAAACATCATCTTAGCCTTAACGGAGATCAGCATGAGTTATTATCATATCTTAATTGAAGTGAACGACCACATCAGTACGATTGAACAGACTCGTGATATCGAACTCTTAAATATTCAAGACATTAGCCCCTACTTACACTCGATTTTAATTCCTTATTTCAATGAGCATGAAATCGAGCTTGAAGAGGACAATGTTGCTTATGATGAAATTCTACATTTAGAAGTCAAACAGACTTTATTGCCGATCAAACATTTGATTGAAGAAGAACAAAAACAATTACCTAGTGATACCGATGTCACCATCACAGCTTATGAAATCTTTAATGATCGTGATTTAAGCCAAGATGTCACTGCTGTAATTTTTGATATTTTAGAAGCAGTTAAATTAGACGCGGCACCCTAAACATGAAAATAAAAAAGGTCTGCACTACGCAGACCTTTTTTATTTTATCTGATACAGATTTATTGCATCATTTGCTTCGCCTGTTCCTGACGGAAGGCACGTAAAATTTGTTGTCCTGCCCGTCCCGTTGGATTTAAGCCCAGACGAGTTTGTTCTTGACGAATGGCCTGACGACTTTTATCACCAATCAATCCATCAACCGCACCAATATCATAGCCACGTTGCACTAAAAACTGTTGAATTTCACGACGTTCTGCACGCGATGTTCCCGCATCATCGGTTGGCCAAGCGGTTAAAAATGGCGTGCCACCACGTAAACGATCTGATAAATGCGCAATGGCTAAACCATAACTTTCGGCCGCGTTATAACTATAAATCGCATCAAAGTTTTTAAAGACCAGGAACACGGGACCATTGGCACCTGCTGGAGAGATCAGTCCTGCTGGCGTACTGCCAGATAAATTACCTTGGATTAAGGCTGTACCATCCGCGCGGGTGACTCCTTGCGCAATCCAACTATTCAGTGCTTTTTTATTGCGGCGACTTTCACCAGAGATCGACATACCTTGTGGGATTTTGACTTCAAAGCCCCATGGCATACCCGTTTGCCACCCTGCTTTCTTTAAGAAATTTGCTGTCGATGCCAAGGCATCGGTGGTACTTGAAACCAAATCTCGACGACCATCGCCATCGAAATCCACCGCTAAACGTTCATAGGTCGATGGCATAAATTGGGTATGACCAAAAGCACCTGCCCATGAGCCATACAATTGATCTTGTGTTAAATCGCCACGTTGTAAAATACGCATGGTGGCAAAAAACTCACCACGGAAATAGCTTTGACGGCGACCTTCACAACTTAAAGTCCCTAAAGCCTGTAATAAAGGATATTTACCCGAAATATCGCCGTAATTACTTTCGACGCCCCACACCGCAACCACTGTTTCTGCTGGTACGCCATAGGCCTGCTCAACACGATTGAGGACCGCACGATGTTGATTTAATTTTTGCTGTCCGGCTTGTACACGTTCGTTATCCACAAGGCCAGATAAATAATCCCAGATCGGGGTCGAAAATTCAGGCTGATAATTTAATTTATCAATCACAGAATAATCAGGCGTTAAATTTTGCGTATAACGATCATAAGTTGCTCCAGAAACACCTGAAGCAATCGCTTGCGAACGCAAATTGGCAATACAGCCCTGAAAATTGGAATTTGGCGTATAATTACTGCTTACAGGTGCTGTCGTCGTTGGTGTCGAAACTGCTGTACCATTAATGACTAGCTCGGCATGCGCCTGATTAAAAAAAGTAAATAAGGCAGTGCCTAGAAAAAAAGAAAAATGACGTTTCATGACTGAACCAAAAATTTTGAATTTAAATTTCCTCTCCACCTTAACATGCTCTATCAAGATGTATAGTTTGGAAACGTAACTTTGAATTCATTTCTCAGTTTTTAAATTTAAAACCTTACTTTTAAATTCATAATTCAGGCTTTATTTTAAATTTAAAAGTTATCAACAAGCCTCATTTAAATTCAAAAATACAATCTCTGATCACAGAACGGTTTTAAATTTAAAAAATTGATCCACTTTTAAATTCATTTTTTCAGATAAAATAGTGATTGATTCAAACCAAACATAAGGAAGACAGTAAACCTTTATTTTTTATACAATTATTATAAATAAAATAGATATCCACAGCCCCATCATTTAAATTTAAAACAGGATTTCTATTTTGAATTTAAAAAGTAAAATAACTTATCCACTTTTATTTAAATTCAAATAAACACTGCTATTTTAAATTCAAAATCACCCGACCAAGTTATCCACAAAAGTTTAGTTCTTATTTTTTAAATTTAAAAAAGAATATGCAATAAAAAAGCGATCCGAAGATCGCTTTTTTAGTTATTGTGGATAAGTTTAGAGCTTCATATCCGCTGTTAATGCCAATGGTACAGGTAAAATTTGAGCCAATTGACGGCATAAACCGGTTAAATCATCCGAATTATTTGGCATCAATGTAATATGTCCCAGCTTACGACCTGTACGCTCAGACTTATTATAGAGATGTAAATGTGCACCGTTCAGTGCCAAAACATCTTCAGATTTTGGATGTTGACCAATAATATTGATCATCACCGTTGGACGAATTACTTCTGTTGAGCCTAAAGGTAAACCGGCAACCGCGCGAATATGGTTCTCAAACTGTGAGCAAATCGCACCTTCAATCGACCAGTGACCTGAATTATGGACACGACATGCCATTTCATTGGCATATAGGCCTTGTTCAGTCACAAACAATTCAAGCGTGAGTACGCCCACATAATTTAAGTGGTTCAACAAACGGGTGATATAGTCTTGTGCAACCGGCTGTAAATCAACGCTATTTGGCGCAGGAACAATTGAGTGCGACAAGATGCCATGATGATGATGGTTTTCTGCCAATGCCCAAGTTCTTACATCACCATTCTGTCCACGTACCGCAATAATCGAGACTTCACGGCTGAATTTGACAAAACTTTCTGCAATCAAGCTTTTTGCAGGACCGAGCTCAGCCCAAGCCGTGTCGATTTGATCTTCCGTACGTAATACGAACTGACCTTTGCCATCATAGCCACCTGTTACGGTTTTTAAGACAATAGGTAAGCCAAGATCAGCAACAGCTTGTTTTAAGCTCTCTAAACTATCCACAGCGCGATACGGCGCAACAGGAATGCTGAGCTCATCAAACAAACTTTTCTCAGCCAAGCGATTTTGTGCAGTCGCTAACGCAAGGCGAGGAGGGTGTAAGGTTTTGCTTTGGGTTAAAACATCCACATCCGCAACAGGTGTATTTTCGAATTCAAGACTAAATACATCTGCGCTGGCAATGAAATCCTGTAAACCCTGTGCCGCTTGGCTCGAAAATACGGGACCCAGAATCGCAGCAGGGCAATCCGTTTCCGCTTCAAAGAAAGTGCATTGAATATTAAGTGGTAATGCCGCTTGCGCCATCATGCGACCAAGCTGTCCGCCACCAAAAATGCCAATGGTTTTATTCATATCTATAACTCTTTTGCTCGGGCAAAGCCTTAAAACATCATTCTTACTCGTCTTCTTGAGGAGTTTATGCTCCTCAGGGCAAAGCCTTAAAGCAATGCTTTAAGTTTGCTTATCCTCTTACTCGGACAAAGTCCTTGTCTTGCATTCGGGCAAAGCGTTGCTTTGCTTATCCTCATTCATGACCAGGAATGTTATTACTCGATACTTTTTCTGTTTGTGCAGTACGGAAGTCCGCTACATTTTTAGCGATGTCTGGACGGGTTAAACCTAAAATCTGTGCTGCCAAAATTGCGGCATTGGTCGCACCAGCCTGACCAATCGCCAAAGTACCCACTGCAATACCTGCCGGCATTTGCACAATCGAAAGCAATGAATCAACACCATTCAAAATCGATGATTTAACCGGTACACCTAATACTGGTAAATCAGTTTTAGCCGCACACATGCCTGGTAAATGTGCAGCACCGCCAGCACCCGCAATAATCACTTGGATACCACGATCACGTGCTGTTTCAGCATATTCAAATAAACGATCTGGCGTACGGTGCGCAGAAACCACTTCAGCTTCAAAAGGAACACCCAATTGTTTGAGCATGTTAGCGGTATGTTCAAGTGTTGCCCAATCTGATTGAGAACCCATGATAATTCCGACTAAAGGTTGGCTATCTGTTGCGACCGCATTCATTGGCTTTTCCAAAACATGATAAAAATAGACAAGTATCTCGACTTACGCCAAGCACGAGGGAATAAATTGGCAAATATTATAGCCTTTTTTTCAGGCATCCCCAACAAAAGAACGCGTCAACTGATCTATGAAAAATTAGCTCTGATTTCGAAATACAAAATAGACACAGCCCATTAAACAAAACATTGCCCAGATATAGTCGAGCTTAAAAGGCTGTTTAAAGACAAAAATCATAAAGGGCACAAACACCATTAATGTCACGACTTCTTGGGTAATTTTCATTTCACCCAGACTCCAACCATGCTGGTTAAGTAGCTTGGTGGCGGGAATCATGAAACTGTATTCCAACAAGGCAATACACCAGCTAAATAAGATCGCTTGCCAGATCGGTGCATCATGCAGAATTTTCAGATGCCCATACCATGCCAAGGTCATAAAACAGTTGGAAATAATCAACAAACATAACGCTAAAAGAGTAGGGCTCAACATAATGTGATTTTATCCAGATAAGGGTTGAACAGCAGAGATGAAATGCTTGTAAAAACGCTGAAATTTTAGCATTCATCTGTGCAATTAGAACTAAACAACAACAACGAATTTTGACTATCTTTTCCATGCAAGCCTTGCTATCGTTGCGTTTGATTTTTATTGATAACGACAATCATACATACGATACCGTGCTGTATGACAAGCAGTGGAGAAGGCGCGTTATGCATCTGCATATTTTGGGTATTTGTGGCACATTTATGGGGTCTTTGGCTCTGTTAGCACGAGATTTAGGACATAAAGTCACAGGTTCTGATGCCAATGTTTATCCACCGATGTCGACTCAACTGGAAAATGCAGGTATTCAATTGATGCAGGGCTATGACCGTAGCCATTTACAACCGCATCCTGATCTTGTGATCGTCGGTAATGCCATGAAACGTGGCATTGATGCAATTGAATACATGCTGAATGAAGGCCTACCTTATATTTCTGGTCCACAATTCTTGGCAGACCATGTGCTCCAAGGCAAACATGTGCTCGGTGTCGCAGGTACACATGGTAAAACCACCACCACAACCATGTTGGCTTGGGTACTAGATCAAGCAGGTTTAAATCCAGGTTTCTTGATCGGTGGTGTACCGCTTGGTTTTAGCGAAAGCGCACGTTTAGGTGGTGGTAAATATTTCTGTGTTGAAGCAGATGAATATGATTCTGCATTCTTCGATAAACGTTCTAAGTTCGTTCATTATCATCCTAAAACCGCGATTTTAAACAACCTCGAATTTGATCACGCTGATATTTTTGACGACCTCGCTGCGATTCAAAAACAGTTCCACCATTTAGTGCGCACCATTCCAAGTGAAGGTCGTATTATTGCGCCAATTACTGAAACCAATATTGATGAAGTATTGCAGCAAGGCTGTTGGACACCTGTGATTCGTACCAGTCTAGAGCCAAATGAGCAGGCTGCTTTATCTGCTGAGTTAATCAGTGCTGATGGTAGCCACTTTAAAGTGCTTGAACACTGCAAAGTGGTCGGTGAAGTGAAATGGAATATGACAGGGCAACACAGCGTTGCCAATGCTTTAGCGACCATTGCTGCTGCACAGCACGTGGGTGTTAGTCTTGAACAGGCGTGTGAAGCATTATCCAACTTCGGTGGGGTAAAACGTCGTATGGAGCTATTAGGCACGGTTCGTGGTATCGAAGTCTATGATGACTTTGCCCATCACCCAACTGCAATTGAAACGACACTAGACGGCGCACGTAAACGCTTAGGTAAACGTAAACTTTGGGCGATCATTGAACCCCGCTCAAATACCATGCGTATGGGCAGCCATAAAGATGGTTTAGCGCATTCAGCTCGTTTAGCGGATGAGGTAATTTGGTATCAACCAGAAGGCTTGGATTGGGATTTACAGCCAATCATTGCGGCTTCATCCAATAAAGCGGAAGTCAGTCGTTCTTTAGATGACATCATTACCCGTGTGGTGAATGAAGCAGGTGAGGGCGATGCTGTGGTGATCATGTCCAATGGCGGTTTTGGTGGTTTACACCAAAAGTTGATTACGGCTTTGTCTTAATAAAGATGAACTTTGCACGGCCTCGTATATAAAGAAAGAACAAATGACTTTTGTATAGGCATTTATTACTTTGGCTGGGCAAAGTAACCAAACCCCTTTATTTGGCAGAGGGTACATCCTTGTAACCCCTGCCAAACTGGCGGCATCCATGCCGCCGTCACAATAGTAAATATCAGCAAGAAATTAATTTAACCTGAGTTCGACAAAAAAGATGATACTCGGAAACGTCATCCACAACCTGCGTAATATCAGCAAAATGCTGTTTCTGCGAAGCATAAATTAAATGCAAGAAGTGAACAGGTTTTGTGGGTGACAATGGTTTTGCCTACTTTTCCCGAAAGAAAAGTAGGTCGAGCCGAAGGCTTAGTCTAAAATTAAAATGAGACCACAGTAAGCCTCCGCTATAACCATTTAAATCAACTCAATTTATTCACCCATTTTAACGGCAAAATCTTCATTGCAATCCCCATTGGCAACCACGGCCACTGCGGTACATAGGCTTTCACAGGCTCTCTCTCAATTGCTTTGACCAAAGCCTTGCTTCCCGTCTTCTCATCAACTTCAAAAGGTAGTTTCTTGGCACCTTCATTCAGTTCAGTCCGAATATAACCAGGGAAAATCGTCGAGACTTTAATTGGTGTGCCCAACAACTCCGCACGAATCCCTTCTGCCAAATGCGCCACGGCTGCTTTGCTGGCGGCATAAGTCGATAAATGCTTTGGTAAACCACGCATCGCACTCATGGATGAAATCACCACCAAATGCCCTTTGTTTTGCGCTCTAAATATTTCAACTGCCGCTTCACATTGCGCCAAGGCAGAAATAAAGTTGGTTTCTGCCGTAGCACGATTCACTTCAAAATGACCTTTACCAATACGGCGACCATCACCTACGCCTGCATTGACAATAATTCGGTCAATGCTGCCGAATTCTTGCTGAAAGGCTTTAAACACAGTAAAAACATCATCGTAATGGGTCACATCAAGGGTCTTAATCTTGACATGAATTGAGAACTGGCTTTGCAACTGCTGTTGTAAGGCTTCTAGGCGCTCTAAACGTCGTGCGCAAAGTGCCAAATTGTAGCCCTTGGCTGCAAATTCACGCGCCATTCCTGCGCCTAAGCCCGAACTTGCACCTGTAATTAAAATCGTTTTTGCCATGCCTGCCACCTATTTTTTAAATCCATGTTAAAAGTTCAGCATCACGCGCTTTTAAATAATGATGCTCATTAAAACTGAGTAATTGCAAACGACCATCGGTCCAACGCAATGTGGTAATACTGGCATTGGCAATTGACCAGTTCAGTGCAAAAATCTGTTTGGCATCCAAACCTAACACCTTGCCAACAGCCACAGAAATGACACCGCCAGAACTGAATACCACGGCTTGACGCTGCTGGGTTGCATCTATGTGCTGACACAACAGCTGTAAGGCATTTTCTACCCGAGACTGAAAACCCAACCAGGTTTCATGATATTCATGGTCATATTGTTCTCCAATCCAACGATCAATCGCCCCATCAAAAATTTTGGCAAGGTAAGCACGTGGATTGGCCACCAATTCAACATCCTGCTTCAATAATTCAGGCTGATTAAAACGCGGTTCGTATTGTGCAAATACATGTTGGTGATCAAACTCATTCCATGCCGATTCGGTTTGAATCGGCGCATCATTAAAACTTTGCGATAATGCCAATTGCGCCGTTTGCTGATGGCGTTGCATCGAACCAGCCACAACCAATGGCGTTTGCTTCAGGGTTTGCTTAAAAAAATCACCCACGACCTGCGCTTGCTGTTCACCTTTGGCTGAAAGCTGATCATAACTTGCAGCACCAAATGATGCTTGCCCATGTCGTACCAAATAAATTGTGGTCATCGTTTTAAAATATCCTGTAGTTTTGCGCCATATTCGGCAATCAAGGGTCGTGCTTGCGGATGATCATGTGCAATCAGTTTCAAGGCCCGAATATGTAAGGCATGAATCATAATCCAGAAATCTTTAAAGGCTGGATTATCTGTTTGTTGATGGTAATAGCGATAATAAATCTGTTGGGCAATCACGGCTAAACGGAATAAACCAAACACTTCATAAAATGCCCAGTTGTCAGGCTGCAAACCTGTTTTTTCCAGATAATAATCGACCACTTGCTGTCGTGTCAGCATGCCTTTTAAATTGGTCGGCTGGCGGCGGCTGGATTTCATCAAAGCATCATCATCGTCCTGAATCCAGTAGGCGAGAGCACTACCCAAATCCATCAATGGATCACCAAGCGTCGCCATTTCCCAGTCCAGTACACCAATCACTTGAGTCGGTTGTTGTGGATCTAAAATGACATTATCAAAACGCCAGTCATTATGAATCACACAGGTTTTAGCATCGGTTGGGATATGTTCCAGCAACCACTGACGCACAAAAGCAAAATCAGGAACATTCGGTGTCAGCGCCTTACGATAACGCGCATCCCAGCCTTCGACCTGACGACGGCAATAGCCATCACCTTTACCCAGTTTTTCTAGCTCTGTGCCTTGATAAGGTACTTGATGCAGCTCAATCAATTTATCCAGAACATTCAGACACAGCTGCTGTACTTGCTGCTCATCCAGCTGTAATTCTTTGGGTAAATTCGCACGTGGAATAATGCCCTCAATCCGCTTCATCACATAGAAATCACAACCAATCACGCTGTCATCTTGGCACAGCGCAATCATTTCAGGCAGGACAGGGTAAAACGGTGCAAGATGCTTCTGCACATTGTATTCACGTGCCATATCGTGTGCTGATTTGGCTTTGGTGCCTTTCGGTGGGCGACGCAAAATCAGATCGCTATTGTCATACTGTAGCCGATAAGTCCAATTTGATGCACCACCTGAATACTGAGTGACTTGTGCTTGTCCCTGCAGCTTCACACCTTGTTTTTTTAACCAAGCTTCAACCGCTACAGTATCCAGCTCTTCGCCATGACGAATCTGACCGCCAACATCAATTACTGCCATTTGCTTTTATCCTTATCAACGACCATAGCCACGTTTTTTGAGTTCTAATTTGGCAATCATGCCTTTATGAACCTCATCTGGTCCATCGGCCAAACGTAAACTACGTGCTTGATTAAAAAATGCAGTCAGCGGGGTATCACGTGAAACGCCTTCGCCACCGTGGATTTGAATCGCCATATCCACCACATTTTGTAATACAGTCGGTGCGACCACTTTAATCGCAGATATCTCGGTTAACGCCGCCATATTACCTAAGCTATCCATCTTATACGCTGCATACAGCGTCAATAAGCGAGCTTGATCGATTTGTACACGTGCATCAGCCACACGTTCTAAATTACCGCCCAGTTTAAGAATTTCTTTACCAAAGGCTTTGCGTGACATGCCACGGTCAATCATCAACTCCAAGGCTTTTTCTGCTGCACCGATACAACGCATGCAATGGTGAATCCGCCCAGGCCCTAAACGACCTTGTGCAATTTCAAAACCTTGTCCTGCTCCCCCAATAAAGCTGCTGACTGGCACACGCACATTGTCAAAATTGACTTGTCCATGCCCATGCGGTGCATCGTAATCACCAAACACTGGCAACATTCGTTCAATACTCACGCCTTGCGTTTCAATCGGTACAAGTACCATCGAATGTTGATGATGACGGTCTTTATTCGGGTCTGGGGTATAGGCCATAAAGATAATCACTTTGGCATTGGGATCTCCCAAGCCCGATGACCACCATTTTCGGCCATTTAAGACAATTTCATCACCCTCAATCACCGCCGTGGCCTGCATATTGGTGGCATCACTGGAAGCCACCGCAGGTTCAGTCATACAGAACACTGAACGGATTTCTCCTGCGAGCAAAGGTTGCAACCATTGCTGTTTTTGTGCCTCACTACCATAGCGCCATAACACTTCCATATTGCCGCTATCAGGCGCATTACAGTTAAATACGGTTGGTGCAAGTAAGCTACGTCCAGTCAGTTCGGCAATATGAGCATATTCCTGAACCGATAAACCTGCACCCAGTTCCGCATCGGGTAAAAACATGTTCCATAGGCCAGCCGCTTTAGCCTTATCTTTCAATTGTTGTAATTGTTCAGGCCACTGCCACTTGGTCCAGTCACCATCTACATTGAGATGATGGACTTCATCCCAAAATTCCTTTTCGATCGGTTCAATTTCTTGTTGGATAAAGGCTTTTGTTCGTGCAATAAAATCCTGTGCGTGCTCAGATAATGCAAACATCATCATTTCCCTCAATGTAAAATGTGGCGAATATTGATTCGCTGCTTTACATCACCATAAGTGAAAATTTATTATGAATGAAATGATTTAATTTTATTCAAAACTATGAATCAGATTCATAATAGTCATCCACTTGACGTGGGCAATTTCCATCGCATTGATATCAATCTGTATCCTCTTTTTATTGCCATTTTTGAGCAAAACAGCATTTCAAAAGCAGCTCAACTCCTCTGTATCAGCCAATCTGCCGTCAGTCACGCCTTACAGCGGCTACGGACTCAGTTAGGCGATGAACTCTTTGTCCGTAGCGGACAAAAGATGTTGCCCACGCCATATGCCGAACAAATTTATCAACCGATTCAGGCTGCATTACTGATGATTCAGCAGATTGCAGTACCTCAACATGACTTTGTGCCAAGCATGTTACAAAGCCTGAAAATTGCCATTCACGATGAAATCGAACCGATTATTTTTCCAGAACTGGTCAATCATTTTGCCCAACTGAATTTAGATATTCAGTTTCTAAGTTCGAAACTGGATCGTAAAAATATGCTGGCCGATCTCTCTGCGCAGCAAATTGATTTTGTGATTGATCTGGTTCAACCCCATCAAGCTCATTTGCAGTTTGAAAATCTGATTGAAGACCATTTTGTGGTGTGTACCCAACAACCTGAGATGAACTTGTCGCTCTATTTATCCTCACCGCATATTGGTGTGTCATCACGGCGTACAGGCTTATTACTTGAAGATATTTATCTGAATCGACAACAACTGTCCCGACAAATTTTTCTACGCTGCCAGCACTATTCGACAGCTTTACAGGTGTTAGCGCAACACCCAAATGCCATTTTAACCATTCCTAAAAGCATTCTGAAAAACCTGCATTATGCTGAAAATCTGAATATTCATGCTTTACCCATTGAACTGCCTAAAATCAATATGGGCATGTATTGGCATGAACATGTCAAACATAATCCACGCCATCAATTTTTACGCACAGAGATTTTAAAAATTTTTAATACCCACGCATTTGATGAAGATTTGCACATTTTATAAAAGTATGTAATTCTATGCACATATTTGGATATCATTATCCATACAGAATTTGACAAGGGGAGTAGCCTCCTCCAAGCCTAAGTGCAAAACGCCTTAGGTGTCAGAGTTTCGTCATTACACTTTGCAAAAAGTCGGACTCTGAGCATCACAATCAATTGTGATGTAGGCAAGACCTTGATCATGTTGAAACAGGTGTATTAATTCATCTGGCAACTGGTCAAGGTTTTTTTATGCCCATTTGCCAGATAGGGAGTTGTGATGGAAACTATCGGTAATTTATGGCTATATGCCGTGTTCTTCGGCCTCGTCGCTGTCATGCTTGTCGTCGACTTTTTAGGCTTTAAACAAAAACAAAACCAAGATGTTCCAATCAGACAGGCTGCTTACTGGAGTATCGCGTGGGTCACTGTCGCGGTGCTGTTTGGTGGTGGTTTATGGTTCTACCTACAACAAACTGTAGGTGCAACCATTGCAAACCAAAAAACCATGGAGTATTTCGCAGGTTATCTACTGGAAAAATCATTAGCGATCGATAACGTTTTCGTTTGGTTGATGATTTTCGCAGCGTTTGCGATCCCGCCTGCTTTCCAGCGTAAAATCTTACTTTATGGCGTACTCGGTGCAATTATCTTAAGAACCATCTTTATCTTTATTGGAGCGTGGTTTGTACAAGAATTCTCTTGGGTGCTGTATATCTTCGGTGCGTTCCTAGTCTACACAGGCTTTAAGTTCCTGAAAGGACAGGATGAAGAAGACACTAATATTGAAGACATCAAGTTCCTGAAATGGTTACGCAAACATATGCGTATCACACCACAATTGCATGGTAACAGCTTCTTCGTCCGTCAAAATGGCTTACTCTGGGCAACACCTTTATTTTTAGTGTTGATCTTGGTTGAAGCGTCTGATGTGATTTTCGCTGTTGACTCCATTCCTGCGATCTTCGCAGTCACCACTGACCCGTTCATTGTTTTAACTGCAAACTTGATGGCGATTTTGGGCTTACGTGCGATGTTCTTTTTACTTTCTGGTGCGGCAAGTAAGATGCATTACTTACCTTATGGCTTAGGTATTATCCTCTTGTTCATTGGTGCGAAAATGTTATTGCTCGATGTATTCCATATGCCAATCTGGATCTCATTAGGCTTTATCGTACTGGTATTAAGCATCACCGCTTATCTATCAATACGTCATAATAAGCGCCAAGCGCAATAATAGCTTGAACATAAAAAGGGTCTCAATGCAGGCCCTTTTTTGATTTTGAACTCATCACTCAATATTTTCTATTTCTGGATCAATTGCTTGTAATAGAGGCCATTGCTGTAACCATTGTTTAGAATCGATACGCTTTTTAAACGTGGCGTAACTGACCAATGCTGGATTCCAGCAAAGTTTCAACTCAAATAAATCCTGTAAGCCAAACGGCGCAATCAATTCCAGTTCTCCTAAAGCATTTAACCGTACCGCAAGGGCTGTTGCTGTATCAGGCCATAACGATAAAGCCTGTTCAATCGACAGCAACGGCAGAATCCGTTCCCCATTATCTTTGCAATACCATGTATGCACCAATGCTTGATTGACCACATCCCATTGCTGTTGTGGAAACAATTGTTCTAGATGCTGTTGCAACTGCTTTTGTGAATATTGATCCCTTTCTGTTGCATCATAATAAATCACATCTACATCACTATATTTCAAATCAAAAGATTGACCATGTAAATGCGCCCACACGCTATTTCGTAGCACACCAGCACTTAAATACGCCTGGGGATGTAAATGAGATAATGTCTGCAATATTGCAGAAAGCGCAGGGGATTGAGTAATCATCTCGAAAAGGATCGATTGATAATACTCATGCGTGTTTTTCATGCTTCGATCAGCTGCATATATTTATTGAATCCACACATAATCATGCCTTAGTGCTCTGTACTTTAAAAGCACAGATCAATATCATATGTCGGCTTTCCTAATCAGAAACATAATAAAACAAGGCTGTTCACCAATTTATGTTGATCATGCCAATTAAAATGAGTGGGGTCTCATGCGTTCTAAAAAAATTAACTTAGTGGTCGTACCGTTATTATTAACGGCATGCAGCCATAATGATGGGCCATTGGTTCAAGATGTCTACAACAGTCAATATGACTGTGCAGCAGACTGGAATACTGAAACCTGCGAAGAAGAAAATAGCTCAGGCAGTAGCGGCTCCACTGCTGGGGTTCGCTATTATGGTGGCTTTGGATCAGGACGTTATTTAGGTCCACAGTATTATCAAAACAACCGTGAAGTCTCATTCCGTGGCAATAGCTTACGTCCACGTAGCAATCTCAGCGTTGGGCAACCCTCCATTTCAACTACGGCAAAAACCTATTCTGCATCATCTCCTGTCCGTGGCGGCTTTGGTCGTGGCGGTTTTTCCTTTGGTGGTTAATTTCAAAAACTGATATTTAAAATGAAAAGAAAAATCTTCAGCCCACGTACAGATTGGCAAATTGAACACCAAAATATTGGCTTTGATTATTATAATTTACCCTCACTGGATGGCTCAATTTACTGGTCGGAAGGCATTGCCTACGAATTTAGCCTGAAACAAATTGAACAGCTTGAAGATGCCGCCAATGAATTACATCAAATGTGTTTATCGGTTGCAGGTGATCTGATTCAGCGCGGTAATTACCCCGATTACTTCCATCTACCCACTGCGGCAATCGCACATATTGAGCAATCGTGGCAACAGAATGCACCGATGTTGTATGGACGTTTTGACTTCGCTTACGATGGCCGTAACATCAAAATGCTGGAATACAATGCAGATACGCCAACGGGCTTACTTGAAGCATCTGTGGCGCAATGGTTATGGATCGAACAAGTTTCAGGTATTCCCAATCGAGATCAATTTAATAGTATCCATGAAGACCTGATTAAACGTTGGAAAACCATTCTTCCGCGTGGAAGTCATCTCCATTTTGCTGCATGTCAGGAAGCAGGGCGAGAGGATTGGGGTAATCTAGAATATTTAATGGATACTGCCTTTCAAGCCCATCTGCAAGTCTCTGAACTCTCGATGGAGAACATCGGATGGAACGGACAAGGCTTTGTTGATTTAAATCATCATCCCATTCAAAACCTGTTCAAGCTTTATCCATGGGAATGGATTTGGGAAGAATCTTTTGCGCAATATCTCAGCCCTCAAACACAGTGGATTGAACCTTGTTGGAAAATGCTGCTCTCTAATAAAGCAATTTTAGTCGAGCTGTGGAAACGCTATCCCAATCATCCTCTTTTACTCGAAACTCACGCGTTTGATCCACAGAAAAAGTACGCTGAAAAATGGGTAAAAAAACCAATTTTGGCAAGAGAAGGGGCCAATATTCGGGTGTTACAAAATGGTCAAGATCAAGGCGCTGCCTCAGGAAGCTTTTATTTTGAAGATTATGATAAGTATGGTTATGTGGTGCAAAAATGGGTGGACACACCATCATTTTCGGGTCAATTACCAACCTTAGGTTTATGGATGGTCGGACATCAATGTGCGGGGATGTCCATTCGAGAAGACTGCTATGACATTATTGGCAATGATGCTCATTTTGCTGCACATTATTTTGTAGAATAAAAGACGTAATTTATATAAATCATCTACAGTTTTATTTTTTTAAAGCTCCCCCCACATTCTCTCGTGCTAGGCGGCATGGATGCTGCTAGTTTAGCTGTGATACATGGATGTATCATCAGCTAAACAGAGGATTTTTGTTACTTTTGATCCATCAAAATAAGCTAAATACCTATATCAAATAATGGAACAAACGAGATCCATAGAATCATTACTATTGATTTAAATCGTATGTGTTGCCACACGTTTCATATACGCGATCAAGCGAGTAAAAAATAAAATCTGCAAAAAAATCGTAAACGCTGAAACGCACCACTCATACCATATGTCAAACATAGTATCAGCCAAACCAAAATATTGATAAATCGCCAACAGCACAATACCAAAGACAATGCCTGCAACGGTTGTCTGCATCAAAATAGGAAATGATAGGGCCGTTATCCGATTTAAGAAATGAATGCCTTGATAGCCACCATTGGCCTGATAAGTCCGTTGAATTCCGATTAACATAATCAAAAGAGTCAGTACTGCTTCAACCCCAATTACACGCGCATCAGAATAAGGCGAGTACATACCGTAGTAATACACCACACTCACCACCAATGCTGCTGCAAGATAATAGTTTTTATAATGTTGTTTACTTAAAGTGTCCTCAGCCAACTCATGCGCCAAAGCTTTAG
This sequence comes from Acinetobacter sp. ANC 3882, assembly GCF_022549545.1. Classification (NCBI taxonomy): domain Bacteria; kingdom Pseudomonadati; phylum Pseudomonadota; class Gammaproteobacteria; order Moraxellales; family Moraxellaceae; genus Acinetobacter; species Acinetobacter sp. ANC 3882. Next base: position 28,692 of record NZ_JAKZGB010000015.1, read on the forward strand.
TATTCCAATAATACATACGTATTTTTCTCAAGAAGTATCATTATTGCTGACAATTTACGCATTTCCACTCAAAAGTAAAGTGAATTGATTCAATCTATTACTCACATTTATACACGTTTTAACGGCTTTAATTAGCCGAATAATCCAGTAAATTTGGCAAAATCAGGTACAATCAACCGAAAAAAGTAAAATTGTAGGTTGTTATGACTTTGGCTAATCCAATCACGGTGATTCGTGGTCGTTTCTTAGATATTCAAAAAACCGTTTCCCAAGCTGCTGAAATTGCCGATCAAGTTCGTTATATCGAAGATGGTGTCCTCATTACGGAACAAGGCAAAATTCGCTGGTTTGGCACGTGGAACGACGCTCAAGCCCATCTTCCTGCAAACGTTGATATTCAGCATTATCCAGAACAATTGATCATTCCAGGCATGATCGATACACACATTCACTTCCCACAAACCGAAATGGTCGGTGCCTACGGCGAACAGCTGCTAAGCTGGTTGAACACCTATACTTTCCCCACGGAAATTCAGTTCAAAGACAAAGCGTATGCACAAGACATTGCCAAGTTTTTTGTCAATGAACTGCTTAAAAATGGCACCACCACTGCATTGGTATTCTGTACGGTTCATCCTGAATCTGTAGATGCCTTATTCGAAGCTGCAGAACAGCACCAGATGCGTTTAATCGCAGGTAAAGTGATGATGGATCGTCATGCACCAGAAGCCCTATGTGATACCGCAGAGAGCGGCTACGATGATTCTAAAGCACTGATTGAAAAGTGGCATGGGCAGGGTCGAGCGTTATACGCGATCACACCGCGTTTTGCGCCAACATCTACGCCTGAACAGTTGGAAAAAGCAGGACAACTTAAAGCACAATTTCCAGATGTCTATATGCATACACATTTAAGTGAAAACAAAGATGAAATCGCTTGGGTGAAAGATTTATTCCCTGAACAAAAAGGCTATTTAGATGTTTACCATCATTATGGTTTAACGGGCCAACGTTCCGTATTTGCCCATTGCGTTCATTTGGAAGATGCAGAATGGAAATGCATGCATGATACCGACTCTGCCATTGCCTTCTGTCCAACTTCAAACCTGTTCTTGGGTAGTGGTTTATTTCCATTGAAAAAGACCTGGGAACAGCAAGTTAAAGTCGGTTTGGGTACAGACGTTGGGGCAGGGACCTCGTTTAGCTTATTGCAAACCGTAAATGAAGCCTACAAAGTCCAACAGTTACAGGGCGACAAACTCTCTGCATTTGAATCGCTGTATCATGCAACTCTGGGTGGTGCAAAAGCCTTGGATTTAGATGACAAGCTCGGTAACTTTAACTTAGGTAAAGAAGCTGATTTTGTAGTGCTCAATCTCAAACCAACGGCATTGCAACAATTACGTCAATCCCGTTCAAAATCGGTCGAAGACAGCGTATTTGCACTATTCACCATGGGTGATGACCGCAATATTGAGGCAACCTATATTTATGGACAGAAAGCCTACAGCCAAAACTAAACGTTTAAACAAACAAAGACTTGGGTGGTTTTTCGTTGTTGTTGGATGTGCTGTTCTGTTAAAACGTGACAGCGCATCTGCTCAAAATGAAACATTTTCTTCACCATCAAAAGGTGCATGAAAAGTGATTTTGTTTTAAAATTGGCAGATTAGCTCAAGATTTCGAGGTGTTGCAGGTCAACACCTTTTTTATTTTCCCGTTTTTAAGTTTTAGGAATCTACCGATGACCATTGCAATGCGCATTATGATTTCAAGTGAAGAGATTCAAGCCAAAGTGAAAGAACTTGGCGAAAAAATCAATGCACACTATGCTCAAAGTGATAAAGAACTGGTATTGATTGGCTTGTTGCGTGGGTCAGTTATTTTTATGGCAGACTTATGCCGTGCAATTGAAAAGCCACACGAACTCGATTTTATGACCGTTTCTAGCTACGTTAATGGCACGACGATTTCATCACGCGACGTAAAGATCCTCAAAGATCTCGATGGTGAAATTCACGGTAAAGATGTACTTGTGGTTGAAGACATTATCGACTCAGGCAACACCTTAAGCAAAGTGGTCGAGATGCTTCAAACACGTAATCCAAACTCAATTGAACTGTGTACCTTGGTAAGTAAACCATCACGCCGTGAAATTCCTTTGGAAGTAAAATTTTTAGGTTTTGAAGTCGAAGATCGTTTCATTGTGGGTTATGGTTTGGATTTCGATCAAAAATATCGTCACCTACCTTTTATCGGTGAGATTGGTCTTTAATTTATAAACCTCATTCGCATTTCTTCAATGCTTATGACATATGTAATAAGCTAATCGTTGCTGTTACATAAGGTGCTTTCGGGCACCTTTTTTATTGCTTTAATTTAAACAAACCTTGCTAAAGAATGCACAAAAATACGACACAAATAGGCAATCCACTACAGACAAAGCAAGATCAGATCAAGCAGGATAGTAAGAAATATCACTGTTAAAACAAGGAGAAAGACAATGTGGTCTCTAATTGTGGCAATCGTCGTTGGTTTTTTTGCTGGTTTAATTGCCCGAGCGCTACATCCAGGTGAGGATAAAGCAGGCTTTATCGTAACAACATTATTGGGTATTGCAGGTTCATTACTGGCTACGTATGGTGGCCGCTTACTCGGCTTATATGCCGAAAATTCGGCAGCTGGTTTTATTGCTTCCGTACTGGGTGCCGTGATTATTTTATTTATCTATAAGTTAGTCACCAAAAAAAGCTAAACAAATAAACAACTCCCAATTCATTTTCAGCAATGGATTGGGAGTTGTCCTTTCTAGATTTATAAACCCAACTCTTTCCAAATCATTTGAATTTCTTCAGCACTACGCCCGCCAACCATTTTTAAACCATTGCCAAAAATCAATGTCGGTGTACCATCCACACCCAATTTACGTCCTAACTCAAGATTACGTTCAATTGGGTTGGCACAGCTTTTTTCTTTCGGCTGCACATTTTTTTGCAACAAGTTTTTCCAGGTGTAAGCTTGGTTTGCGTCACACCAAACCGATTTAGCCACTGCAATGGATTGTGGTTTTAATGGATACATAAACGTATAAATCGTGACGTCATTGAGCTTATCTAGCTCTGCTTCTAATTTTTTACAATAAGAACAATTTGGGTCTGAGAATACAACAAGCTCATGCTTTCCAGTACCTTTCACTGTTTTAATGGCATCTTTAAAAGGCAATTGTTTCCAGTCAATCGAGTTTTGTTTTAGCACTAGATCTTTAGTGAGATTTTTTTGATCTTTTAAGCGAACCATAGAGCCCACAAACATATGTTCTGCACTTTCATCTAAATAAATAATCTGATTATCCAGACTTGCACTATATAGGCTGGGCATTTCTGTGGTTTGAATATTGGTCACTTGAATATTGGGATACTGCTTGGCTAAATTGTTTTTTAAAGTCTCTACATTGGCGAAACTCATTGCAGAAACACAACTTAATAATGAGAACATCCCAATTTTTTTTAACATGACTGACACTCTATTCAAAAATCAGTGGCTATTGTAATGACTCTCTAATCGACAAACAGCTTAGCTTACTGAGCAACAACCAAAAATCAACCAACCCTAGCCATGTTTCACGTGGAACATTGCAGCTTATAGATCCATGAAACAACCTGCCAAACTTAAGCGATATATTTGGTAAAAAACTGACAATATTGATACATCATATTGATATTTATTTAATATTTCAAAAACTCAGTAGCTCACAGCTTTTCTTTTTGGAATAATCTGTTCCAATTCGTCAGGAAGCAGGGAATTGTTCGATAAAAAAGTATCAACTCAAAGGAAATAGATATCGATAGGTAACCTCAACTTTTAAGTCATCAAAATATGTTTGTATTATCGAACGATTTTAGTCATATCATAGGAATGGACACCGTTTCATCTTAAAATTTAGGTACATCAATGTATAGTGCGGAACTATTAGAAGAAGCCAAAACCTTTATGTTTCATATGCTCACCAAAGTGGTGGAATATGGCGGTTCAGATTTATTTATCACTGCAGATTTTCCACCGAGCATTAAACTTCAAGGCTTAATGCGACCTTTGGGACAACAAGCCTTAACAGCAGATAAAACCAAGCTGTTTGCCTATAGCTTAATGAATGAAAAACAACGCCAAGAATTTGAAAATGAATGGGAATGCAATTTTGCAATCAATGTGCCCAATGTTTCACGTTTCCGTGTCAATGTCTTTAAGCAACAGCTACAGATTGGTATGGTGATTCGTACGATTACTTCTGAAATTCCAACCTTCCAAAAGCTCAAACTCCCAGAATCCTTGAAAAATGTGATTATGGAAAAACGTGGTTTAGTGCTGGTGGTCGGTGGAACAGGTTCAGGTAAATCCACCTCATTGGCGGCCATGATTGACCACCGCAATGAAAACTCAGCAGGACATATCATCACCGTTGAAGATCCTGTGGAATACGTACATAAACACAAAAAATCCATGATTACCCATCGTGAAGTCGGTGTTGATTGTCATTCATGGCAGCATGCTTTGAAAAACACCTTACGTCAGGCACCCGATGTGATTCTGATTGGTGAAATCCGTGATACCGAAACCATGGAACATGCCATTGCCTTTGCTGAAACAGGTCATCTTTGCTTGGGCACCTTACATGCCAACAACGCCAATCAAGCTTTGGATCGGATTATTAACTTTTTCCCAGAAGAACGCCGTAATCAATTGCTCATGGACCTTTCATCCAATATGAAAGCGATTATTTCGCAACGTTTGGTAAGGACTCAAGACGGTCAAGGTCGCCGTGCAGCAATTGAAATTTTGTTGAATACCCCGTTAATTGGAGACAATATTCTAAAAGGGCAATTCCACGCGCTGAAAGAGATTATGAGCAAATCACGCGAGCTGGGTATGCAAACCTTCGATCAGGCGCTATTCGAGCTCTATAACGAAGGCGCAATCAGCTACGATGAGGCTTTACGTAATGCCGATTCAGTCAATGAATTGCGCTTACAGATCAAGCTAAAAAGTACGCGCCAAGAAGGTTCGCCTGTCGCCATGATGACCGCTTTAAATGTAGTACAAGAACAAAAGACGGAAGAGGAGCAAGAACAAGGTTAATTGAACAGTTGCTTAGATCACATCACGATCTAAGCAACTTATCTTTGATTTAATTGATTATTTCCCAATACAGAACGAACCAAAAATCTTACCCAGCAGATCATCGGCACTAAAATCACCTGTGATTTCACCTAATGCATTTTGCGCCAAACGTAATGACTCTGCCACCAGTTCACCCGCATTAAATACTACAAGTTGCTCACGTGCTTCGGATAAATAGCGCTGAGTACGCTTCATTGCGTCTAAATGACGTGTTCGAGCAATAAAGGTGTCTTCCTCAGGCTGGAAGCCAGCATGTGCTGTAACCGCCTCTATGAGCGCTTGAACACCCATATCCTGTTTTGCAGAGACACTGATATGACGGAAGCCTTGATAATCACTTAAGGCAGCATCCTGACCCGTTAAATCGCATTTATTGCCAATCAATAGCAAACGTTTTGGCTCAAGATGCTCTGCAAAATATTCATGAGCCAATTGCAAAGGTTCATCCCCCTGATTTAGGTCATAAACCAATAGCAATAGATCAGCCTGTTCAATCTCTTTGATGGCACGACGAATACCTTCTTGCTCGACGATATCACCAGTTTCACGTAGACCTGCAGTATCGGTTAGGGTAATCGGCAAACCATTTAAGCTGATCTTTTCATGCAATACATCACGAGTGGTGCCTGCGATATCAGTCACGATCGCGCGCTCATGCCCAGCCAATGCATTTAACAAGCTGGATTTACCCGCATTCGGTTTGCCGGCAATCACCACCTGTAAACCTTCACGCAATAGCTGTCCTTGGCGTGCAGACTGCTGTACCGCTTGAACCGAGTCCTGTACATCATCCAATAACGCTAAAATCTTGCCATCGGCAAGGAAATCAATTTCTTCTTCTGGAAAATCAATGGCCGCTTCAACATGCAAACGCAAGTGAATCAGTTTTTCTAAAACTGTATTAATTTTGGTTGAGAATGCACCTTGCAAAGAGCGGACCGCAGAACGTGCTGCAGCTTGTGAGGTTGCGTCAATCAAATCGGCAATTGCTTCTGCTTGTACCAAATCCATTTTGCCATTTTCAAAGGCACGCATGGAAAACTCACCCGCTTTTGCAGCAGTCGCGCCCAAATCGAGCAACCGTGCCAGCAACGCATTTTGGATGACAGGGCCACCATGTCCCTGTAATTCCACTACATCTTCACCCGTAAACGAATGCGGATTTGGAAAACATAACACAATCCCTTCATCCATCACCGAGCCATCGGCATCACAAAACTGACGGAAGCCTGCCATTCGTGCAGCAGGAAGTTTTTTCTGAGTGAGTTGTTCTGCTATCGCATAGGCTTTCGGTCCAGAGAGTCGAATCACCCCCACACCACCACGACCTAATGGGGTAGCAATCGCAGCAATAGTGGTTTGATGTTGCATGTTAAATTCACCTAAAAACGAGCGGGTTATACAATGGACAACCCTAAATACAGACAAAGAAAAATCCGCCTAAGATTACCATCTTAAGCGGATTTATTCAGTAAAAGTTCGAACTTAAGCGCTCGGCTCAACCTTGTTGAGACGGTCTTTTTCGACACCTTTGTTAATAAACCATTGTTGCAAAATGGTAATACTGTTGTTGACGATCCAGTAAAGCACGAGGCCCGCAGGGAAGAACAACATGAATACCGTAAACATGATTGGCATGATACGGAATACTTTTGCCTGCATTGGATCAGTTGGCTGTGGGTTCAACATTTGCTGAACAAACATGGTCACACCCATGATCAACGGCAAGATAAACCATGGATCCATTGCTGATAAATCTTGAATCCAGCCTAACCATGGTGCATGACGGAGTTCAACAGATTCCATCAATACCCAGTACAAGGCCAAGAAAATCGGCATTTGTAATAATAACGGCAAGCAACCAGATAATGGATTGACTTGTTCACGCTTATACAAGGCCATCATTTCTTGTGAGAAACGCATACGGTCTTCACCAAATTCTTCTTTCATGCGTTGCATTTCAGGTGCAATCACACGCATTTTCGCCATTGAGCGATAACTTTTTGAAGAAAGTGGCCATAAAATCAGTTTCACCAAGATCGTCAATAGAATAATTGACCAGCCCCAGTTACCAATGATGTTATGGAAGAATTGCAGACCTAAGAATAACAATTTAGCAATCGGCCATAACCAACCATAATCTACAGTTTGGTTTAAACCATCAGCCAAGTCTTTCAGTTCAGACTGAACTTTTGGACCAGAATAAAGCTTAGCATCCACTTCCATTGACGTACCCGCTGGTACATTAATCACTGGAGAAGTGAAGCCCATGATATTCATGTGATCAGCAGACTGACGAGATTCCAGCTTAGCAACATAGGGTTGACCATCAGCTTGAGTAAGTTTTAAATTCCCAGGAATCCAAGCACTTACAAAATAATGCTGAACGATAGCAACCCAGCCACCTTTTGCATCAACATTTAGTTTTTCATCATTAAAATTGGTAAATTTTAACTTGTTATAGTGTGCATCTGGTGCACCCCAAGCGCCACCCAGATAGGTTCCCAAAGTGAAAATACCTTGCGAAGATTTACCTGGATCGTCTGAATTATCACGCTTTAACTGACCAAACATTTGACCTTGCCAGTTTTGCTGACTACGGTTAATGACTTGGTGTTTTACCGTAATCGGATAATCACCCTGCGTGAAGGTGAACGATTTGATCACTTCTACGCCTTCTGGTGTTTTAAATACCAACGGCACAGTCAAAACTTGATGTGTTTTACCATCTTTCGATGCGACGCTTTTTGCATCCGCCAAAGTATATGCTGTTTTTTCAACATCATACATTGGACGACCACTACGGCTGCTATCAGGTCCATTTAAACCAATTAAGCCAGATTGAGCGACGTAAGTACGTTTCGCATCACTTTCCAGCATAACGAAAGGTTTTTCGCTGTCTTTGCTTTCATCGTGGCTTAACAATTCAATACGAACAATATCACCACCCTTTGGATTGATCCAAAGATGATAAAGATCAGTTTGTACTGAAATCAATTGCTGACTCACAGAAGGTGTTTCTGTGGCTTGTGATGCAGTCACATTTGCTTGTGGCAAGTCTGAAGCCGCTGTTGCATTTTGAGCATTTGGCAAATCTGCAGATACGTCATGCGCACTTACAACAGCCGCTTGTTGTTGCGGAGCTGGTGTCGCATGACCGTAATCTTTTTGCCAAGCCAAAATAAGCAAATATGCGGTAACAAACATGGCTCCAAGAATTGCAAATCTGGCCCATTGTTGCATATCTATTATCCCAAATGGTTAGAGAGATTTTGCTTGAATAAACGATCACGAAAGGGTACAGCAACGTGATGCATTTGAGAATCTATTTGATGAAACGAAATAAAACGAAGTGCTTTGCGTGGGACCGGATCATAGCCTGAACCACCCCAAGGATGACAACGGCAAATTCGCTTAGTCGAAAGCCATACACCTTTTGCTGCACCATGTGTCTGCAGTGCTTCAATTGCATATTGAGAGCAAGTGGGAATATAGCGACAACGAGGACCCAATAAGGGACTAATTGCAATTTGGTAACATCTTATCAACCAATGTAGTAAACGTACCATTGGAGATCTCTAATTTTGGAGGGATGTCACAACGACTTTAGAATGCTTCTTTGCTAAGCGTTGTAATTTTTGCCAAGCAAAATCTAATTGTTGATGTAATTCTTGATTTGCGATTGCTTCTATACCAACTTTAGGCATCACCACAATATCGATATCAGCATTAAATTGCGCTTGATGTAAGCGAAAGCTCTCCCGAGCAAGACGTTTTATTCGATTTCGTTCATGCGCACGGCGCACCTTTTTTTTAGCAACAACAATACCCAAACGGCTTTTCGGCTGTTCGGTTAATTTTGCTAAAAAAAGGAAATGGGGCTGATGCACTTTAAAAAGCGCACCATCAAATACACTTTTATAATCTGCAGCACAACGAATACGAGATTCAGTGCCAAAACTGTAAAGTGTCATCACCCAAGTCTGGTCAGCTTAACAGTATTAAACAGTTAAGCTATGACGACCTTTTGCACGACGACGAGCTAAAACTTGACGACCAGCTTTTGTTGCCATACGAGCACGGAAACCATGAACACGCTTACGCTTTAATTCAGATGGTTGGAAAGTACGTTTCATATCGAAACTCCCAAAAATGATCTTTCTATAAAGGTCCGCGATTTTATGGTGCAAAGCTCAGTCTGTCAATGGAAAATCAAAATCTTTACATTTTGTTTGTTCTGTTTGACATCAGTAGAGAAAGGCGAACTTTATCTGTTGAGTTGAAAACAAAAAATATACACATGCTATCTATTTAAATTATATCAACATTACGTTATATTCACACCTTAATCACAAGCTTATCAACAATTCATTTTGTATTTTAAATTTAATTCTTGGATTTTGAATTTAAATTTCGATATGCTCAGTTATCCACAATTCGAGTGAACCTTATAAGTAAATTCAAATTTTAAAATTTAAATTTATTACTATTAGAGTGGATTTATTCTGTGGAAAGGCGTGTTTTTTTATAAATAAACATATAGTTACTTTGTGGATAACCATGTTTTTATCATTTTTATAGTTTGTGGATAACTTGACGGTTAAAACTATCCACAGCTTGTGCAAAAAGTTATGCACATGTGGTTTTAAATTTGAATTTATAAACGATTGCTTTCTTTTTCAGCAAAAGTCTCATAAATTTGCCTGACAGATGTGGATAACTTGGTTAGAATGGCGACCCCTTCGGAAGATGGGGCTGGTGATTTCTTTGTTTTTGAATTTAAAAAATGGATATATAGGGGATGCACATGCTCTGGACAGACTGCTTAACTCGCTTGCGACAAGAGCTCTCTGACAACGTCTTTGCGATGTGGATTCGTCCTTTGGTTGCTGAAGAAGTTGACGGTGTGATGCGTTTATATGCACCCAATCCTTATTGGACTCGTTATATTCAAGACAATCATTTAGAGTTGATTTCGATTCTTGCTGAGCAATTATCAGAAGGTCGAGTACGTCAGGTTGAAATCTTGGTTGATTCGCGTCCAGGTACCATTTTGTCTTCTCATGAGCAACCTGCAACCACGACAGCTGCTTTAACCACACAAGTTTCTGTTCCAACAAAAATTAAAAAAGAATCAGATTTGGTACAACCCAATCAGAATGTCAGCAAAATACCCAAGAAAAGACAGTTAAATTCCTTATTTACCTTTTCACTCTTTGTGGAAGGCCGATCAAACCAGATGGCTGCTGAAACATGCCGTAAGGTTTTAACCCAATTGGGTGCATCGCAGCACAATCCTCTATTTTTATATGGTCCAACTGGTCTGGGTAAAACACATTTAATGCAAGCAGTGGGGAATGCGTTATTACAAGCAAAGCCCAATGCACGTGTGATGTATATGACTTCAGAAAGTTTTGTACAAGACTTTGTGAGTTCTTTACAGAAGGGTAAGGTTGAAGAGTTTAAGAAAAATTGTCGTTCTTTAGATTTGTTATTGGTCGATGATATTCATTTACTTGCTGGTAAAGAAGCAAGTCTGGTTGAATTTTTCTATACTTTCAATGCTTTACTTGATGAATCTAAACAGATTATTTTAACCTCAGACCGTTATCCAAAAGAACTCACTGAACTCGATCCACGTTTGGTCTCTCGTTTTTCTTGGGGGCTCTCTGTTGGTGTTGAGCCACCAGATATTGAAACTCGAATCGAAATTTTGCTGAAAAAAGCTGAAAATAGTGGCGTTGATTTACCTCGTAACTGTGCTTTATTTATTGCTCAACAAGTTGTTGCCAATGTGCGTGAGCTTGAAGGTGCCCTCAATAAAGTGGTGGCGATTTCACGTTTCAAAGGTACAGTCATTGACCTTGATGTGGTGCGTGAATCTTTAAAAGATGTTTTGGCAATTCGTGCACGGACCATTAGTGTGGAAAATATTCAGCGTGTGGTGAGTGAATATTTCCGCATCCCACTCAAAGAATTGGTTGGACCAAAACGTACCCGTATTTATGCACGCCCGCGTCAGTTAGCTATGGGGCTTGCACGCGAATTAACTGGAGACAGTTTTCCTGAAATTGGAATGGCCTTTGGTGGTCGTGACCACAGTACCGTGATGCATGCTTGTGAAAAAGTTACGAGTTTGCGTGAAGAAGATCCAATTTTTAATGAAGACTATAAAAATCTGCTTCGTTTGCTGCAAAGTTAATCTTGGGCGTCGTGATATTTGATCTTTGCGATGAAAATAGGGCTGAATGAAGACAATCAGCCCAGTAAATATCTATTTTTTGGCAAGCTGTTCAATATAGCCTTAGTCTCATTTAGCGATTTTTCATGCAAAAACAAGGCACAACCTTCTTTACTTGAATCAGCAAAAGTGAATTGGGCGATTAAATGTCTATAGACCCTACTTTCAGAGTTGCAAACTGCTTTTAAGTGCAGCATAGTACACTGCTAACATTCATATCAGCTTCTGTTGTAAGAGGAATAAAATCGTGCGTTTGAAAATCGCTAAAGAAAGTTTAGTCAATGTTTTATCACATGTGGTGGGGGCTGTTGAACGTCGCCATACCTTGAATATTCTTTCAAATGTCAAAATTCAAACCACCCAACAGGCCTTAACGATTACGGGTTCTGATTTAGAAGTTGAATTGGTTGCAAGCACAACGTTAGCTGATGGTGCTTGTTTAGAAGCAGGTGAAACAACAGTTCCTGCACGTAAATTAGTCGAAATTTGTAAATCTCTTCCAACAGCAGCCTTGATTGATTTGCAAATTACAGAAGACCAACGCTGTATCTTAAAATCGGGCAATAGCCGTTTTGTGTTAGGTACGCTTCCTGCTGAAGATTATCCATTGTTAACCACTGAAAATAGTCAGGGTACACAAGTTCAGGTAACGCAGCGCGAATTGAAGCGATTATTTGAAAAAACAGCCTTTGCAATGGCTGTACAGGATGTTCGTTTTTATTTGACTGGTACTTTACTGGAAATTGATCAAAATCAATTGCGTACAGTAACAACTGATGGACATCGTTTAGCTTTGTGTGAAGTGTTGGCCTCATCAACAGCTGCATCACCGATGCAGGCAATTGTTCCGCGTAAGGCGGTTGGTGAATTACAACGTTTATTGAGTATTGAAGATGAACAGTTGACCCTGTTGATTGGACGTGAATTGTTGAATGTCACCATTAATACGCCAAGCCGTGATAAAGAGCAGGGTGATATTACCGTGCGTTTCACCACCAAGTTGATCGATGGAAAGTTCCCAGATTATCGCCGTGTGATTCCAAAAAATGGTGATAAGCATGTTTTTATTGCTCATGATGTATTCAAGCAATCTTTACAACGTGTTGCTATTTTAAGTAATGAAAAACTTCGTGGTGTTTTCTTGAATTTTAATCAAGATTCATTGCAGTTGCGTGCCAATAACCCAGAACAAGATGAGGCGGTCGAAGATATTGCGATTCAATATCAAGATGCACCTTTAGAAATGTCATTTAATGCGCAATATATCCTTGAAGTACTTGGTGTACTGGATGGTGATGACGTGAAAATGAGCATGAGTGAAGCCAATCAGTCGGTGCTTGTTCAAGATCCAGCGCATCCTGATCAAACTTATGTCGTGATGCCAATGCGAGTTTAATGACGATTGATGTTTGAGTTTTAAAGCATGCAAATCACGCGTTTAAATATCGAACGTGTACGTAATTTAAAGACGGTTGCACTCCATGAGTTGCAACCGTTTAATATTTTTTACGGCGCAAATGGTTCTGGAAAAACTTCAGTTCTAGAGTCGATTCATTTGCTGGCAACAGGCCGTTCATTTCGCACCCATATTCCAAAACATTACATTCAATATGAAGCAGGGGATGCAATTGTTTTTGCGCAATCGGCCAGTGAACGTATTGGTATGCAAAAGTTGGCTTCGGGCGAACAGGTGATTAAAGTCAATGGCGACACCATTGCGACTCAAGGTCAATTGGCAAAATTATTGCCTTTACAACATATCGATCCACAAAGCACCGATATTATTGATCATGGCGCAAAGCCAAGACGCCAGTTGTTAGACTGGTTAATGTTCCACGTGGAACCTGAGTTCTATTTTGCATGGCAGTACTATTCTCGCGCACTAAAACAACGTAATAGTTTGCTCAAGACACGACGTAACCTAACTTTGGCTGATTTAGAGCCTTGGAATAAAATGCTGAGTGATTATGGCGAAATGCTGCACTCACAACGGGTCAGTATTGTTGAGCAATGGAACCAATTTTTCCATGAAGATTTAAAGCAACTTCTACCCAATCTTGAGATAGAACTGGAATACAATCCTGGCTTTCATACTGAGCAAGGCCTATTGCAGGACTTGATTCAGCAGCATCAAAAAGACCTTGATCGGCGCTATACCGAGTATGGTCCGCATCGCGCTGATTTACGTTTAAAAACGCCTTTTGGCAATGCGGATGATGTGTTATCTCGTGGGCAAAAAAAGTTGTTAATCATGGCATTAAAACTGTCACAAATTGCAATGCTACATGCGAGTAATAAGGAAACTGTGGTATTATTAGATGATCTGACAGCAGAGTTAGATGAGACTGCACAACAGCGTTTAATTGAGCGATTGAGTCAGTTAGGGAGTCAAGTTTTTATGACCACCTTAGACCATGCATCGGTATTAAAACACTTACAGGATTTGTCGATTTCTTTTCAATTATTCCACGTTGTTCACGGTCAAGTCAGTCTTGCTGCACCATAATTTTATTTTTCATCTTTAAATAGATCAATATTACTAGGGAGTAACCATGAGTTCAGAGTCTCAATCAGTCTCTCAAACAGAACAAACAAATGAAAAGGCTTATGATTCCTCTAGTATTAAAGTATTACGTGGATTAGACGCGGTTCGTAAACGTCCTGGCATGTATATCGGTGACACCGATGACGGTACAGGTTTACACCATATGGTGTTTGAGGTGGTGGATAACGCCATCGATGAAGCTTTAGCAGGACACTGTGACGAGATTTTAGTGACCATTCACGAAGATGAATCTGTTAGCGTAACCGATAACGGTCGTGGTATTCCAACCGATATTCACCCTGAAGAAGGGGTGTCGGCAGCAGAGGTAATTCTGACCATTCTGCATGCGGGTGGTAAGTTCGATGACAACAGCTATAAAGTGTCTGGTGGTTTGCATGGTGTGGGTGTATCGGTTGTAAATGCGCTGTCTAAAAAATTGCATTTAACTATCCATCGTGCTGGTCAAACCCATGAGCAAGAATACGCGCATGGCGATCCGCAATATCCACTAAAGGTCGTGGGTGAAACTGATAAATCGGGTACAACGGTTCGTTTCTGGCCGAGTGAACTCACTTTTAGCCAAACCATTTTCAATGTTGATATTTTGGCTCGCCGTTTAAGAGAACTCTCTTTCCTAAACGCAGGTGTGCGAATTGTATTGCGTGATGAGCGTGTAAACTTCGAACATGTTTATGATTATGAAGGTGGTCTATCTGAGTTCGTTAAATATATTAACGAAGGTAAAACCCATTTAAATGAGATTTTCCATTTCACTGCGGATACGGATAGCGGTATTGCCGTTGAAGTTGCATTGCAATGGAATGAAAGTTATCAAGAAAACGTTCGCTGCTTTACCAACAATATTCCACAAAAAGATGGTGGTACGCACCTTGCAGGTTTCCGTGCTGCATTAACTCGCGGTTTAAACCAGTATCTTGAAAGTGAAAATATTCTTAAGAAAGAAAAAGTCGCTGTCACAGGTGATGATGCGCGTGAAGGCTTAACTGCAATTATTTCAGTGAAAGTGCCAGATCCAAAATTCTCATCACAAACCAAAGAAAAATTGGTCTCGAGTGAAGTGAAACCTGCGGTAGAGCAGGCCATGAACAAAGAGTTTTCAGCTTATTTGCTGGAAAATCCACAAGCGGCGAAATCGATTGCTGGCAAAATTATTGATGCAGCACGTGCGCGTGATGCAGCACGTAAAGCACGTGAAATGACACGTCGTAAGAGTGCTTTAGATATCGCTGGTTTACC
Source organism: Acinetobacter sp. ANC 3882 (assembly GCF_022549545.1). Taxonomy (NCBI): domain Bacteria; kingdom Pseudomonadati; phylum Pseudomonadota; class Gammaproteobacteria; order Moraxellales; family Moraxellaceae; genus Acinetobacter; species Acinetobacter sp. ANC 3882. The sequence goes on from NZ_JAKZGB010000015.1 coordinate 43,910, forward strand.
AGGTAAATTGGCAGACTGTCAGGAAAAAGATCCAGCATTGTCTGAACTTTATCTGGTCGAGGGTGACTCTGCGGGCGGTAGTGCCAAACAAGGTCGTAACCGTAAAATGCAGGCAATTTTACCGCTAAAAGGTAAGATCCTGAACGTTGAACGTGCACGTTTTGACAAGATGATTTCCAGTCAGGAAGTGGGAACTTTGATTACCGCTTTGGGCTGTGGGATTGGACGTGAAGAATACAATCCAGACAAATTACGTTATCACAAAATCATTATCATGACCGATGCGGACGTGGATGGTTCACATATTCGTACCTTGTTATTGACCTTCTTCTTCCGTCAAATGCCAGAATTGGTCGAACGTGGATATATTTATATTGCACAGCCGCCATTGTATAAGTTGAAAAAAGGCAAGCAAGAGCAGTACATCAAAGATAATGATGCACTTGAAACCTTCCTGATTTCAAACGCGATTGATGAACTGGCTTTACATGTCAGTGCTGAAGCACCTGCGATTACTGGCACGGCAATCGCAAGTGTCATTGCTGATTATCAAGTGTCGCAAAAGAGCTTACAACGTCTCACTCAACGCTATCCTGCAAGTTTGTTGGATGGTTTACTTGAGCTTGAAGCCTTTAAAGCAGATCACAACCATGAACGTGACTATGTCGAATCATGGGCTGAGCAATTACGTGTTGCGATTGAAACATTACAACCAAGCTTACGTCCTGAGATTACCTTAGAATCATTTGAGCGTGAAAATGCACAAGGTGAGAAATCAGCGCATTATTGGCCACGTGTTACGGTCTATGTGCATAACTTACCGCATTCTTATTTACTCGATGCGGGTCTGTTAAATTCTGCTGAGTATGCACGTTTATTGAAGAACTCTAAGAGCTGGTTCAAGCTGATTGAAGAAGGAGCTTACCTACAAAAAGGTGAGCGTCGCATCCAAGTCAGCAATTTCCATCAAGTGTGGCAGCACATTTTGCAAGACTCACGTCGCGGTATGATGATCCAACGCTATAAAGGTTTGGGTGAGATGAATGCTGAGCAACTTTGGGAAACCACGATGGATCCTGAAAACCGCAATATGTTGCAGGTGACCATTGATGATGCGATTGAAGCAGATCGTATGTTCTCATGCTTGATGGGTGATGATGTAGAACCACGTCGTGCCTTCATTGAAGAAAATGCGTTAAATGCAGATATTGATGCTTAATTAATTTAGGCATCAATACCAAATAACATGGCTTATCTTTTGCGCTGTTGTAAAAGATAAGCTCTCCATCCTGCAACCAACAGGGGTAGCAGGGTGATCATTAGAAAAATAACATCTGCAATACCATCCATCAGCAGCATTCCAATAATCCCTGAAACACTGCATAAAGCCAGTAGCCATAAGACACTTAACTTATTCCACAGTTGCATTATTGACTCCTTTTAGGCTTTTTTGCTGACGTTTTGCCCACCATAACCATGCGCCATTTAGGGTGATAAATAAGGTGAGTAAGGTACATAGACTCCATAAAATCTTTAAGGGCATACCACCATAATTGCCAAAATGCAAAGGTTGTGACAGTAAGATGGCTTTCAGATAGGTGGGCAATTCTTCAACCGTATCGACGTGTCCTGTCTCAGCATTAACCAAGGCGACTTTCAGCATTTTTTCCTGTAAGCCCTCATTGCCTTGCAGCAAGACCATGTAATGTCCCTGAGTTGAATATTCTGTTTTTGGGTAGAACACACTGGTGGGGTGCCAACCGACTTCACCTTTCTGTGCAGCCGCATAAACCTGATCAATGCTTAAGTTTGGATGAGTCACGCTGGCATGTTGATATTTGTCTTGGAGGGCTTTTAGTTCAGTGATTTGCCACACACCAATCGCAACCGTACCAAAGCCGAGTAAAAAACCTGTCAAAGTTACCACCAAAGCCCAACCTAAAATCGCGGAACCGATTAAATTATGCAAATCGAGCTGTAACAAGCGCTGACCTTTGCCAATGCGGATAATGCCAAAAAAGAATTTTTTGACATAGGGGGCATAGACCACCAATCCTGAAACCAGTGATAAGAACACTAAAAATGCAATCAATGCACCAATCAATTGTCCAATAAAACCTAAAAACCAGTTGGCGTGCAGTTCCAGTAAGAAGCCCGTTAGGGTATCCCGTTCATTCGGTTGCTGAATCAATGTCGCAGAACCAATATCTGCAAATAACCAACGTGCTTGTTCAAAGCTTTGCTCTGGTTTGGCCATACCGATCAATAACACACCTGGATGATGCTCAGGATCGTAGCCTGTACTGATAATGTACTCATTGGGATAAGTTTTCTGTGCTGTCGCAATTGAATCAGCTAATGGTCGTTGTTGCTGTATTGAGGAGTGTAGGGCTGTCGGTTCAACACCGAGCGCATGATCGATTTCCTCATGAAAAATCAGTATCACTCCAGTGATGGATAAAATCGCAAAGGGGATCACGATCACTAAGCTGACCCAACGATGAATCCATAAGTTGATGCGAAACCAGCGCGAGTTGGTTTTTTTAATGGCAGTTGCTGTTTGCTTCATAACTGGCTTTCCAATGAAGGTGAGTACATTGGCTTCCTTAAGATTCGTGTTTTTATAAAGTGATTCTATTTTTATTGATAATTATTTTCATTACTATTTACGATTGTTTTTTACGTTCCACGTGAAACCTTACACGGAATAAAATGATTAAAAAAAGGTAGCCGAAGAAATCAACTACCTATCAGTGATCTATTGAAGCTTGAGCTGAATGAGTCTGGAAATGATGACTAGCCAAATATTTGATCAGTTTTCAACAAAGTCGCTGACTTGAATTAATGCATGGCCAAACAAATAGCCTGCCGTGACTAAAACACTGATCCAGAGCAAAGCGCCTAAAATGTTGTACACCACAAAGTGGCTATAATTCATGTTGCTTGAACCTGCAGCCAACGGCGCAAATGAACGAGCAAAAGGAATAAAGCGAGCCAGTAGAATGGTTTTCCCACCATGCTTTAAGAAGAACACATTGGTTTTTTGCAGATATTCTTGTTTAATAAAGCGTGACTTAACATTGAAAATACGATCGCCAAAATGACGGCCAATATGGTAATTCACCATATAACCCAATGCCGCGGCGAAAAACAGTAAGCTGATCATGTAGCCAAGATGCATGATTTCAACCACGGAGCATAATGCCCCCACCGTCAATAACAGACTGTCGCCTGGTAAAAAGAACATAAAAACAAAGGCGGTTTCTGAAAAGATAATCAGAAAAAGGATGAAATAAATCCATAAGCCATATTCTTGAACCAAGACAGGCAAAATATGTTCAAAATTAAAAATAAAATCTAAAGAATTCATTCAGTTTGTATAATCCAAAATAGAGTACTCACCAAATTAAAGTACAAAAAATGTGAAATGAATTTAACCCTCAGGATTCATTCGTTAGTGATAACTATACAACAGTGGGAGCCGAGTATATCGAGCCTGAAGCTAAAGCTCAATTTTCTGAGAAAATTCCAATTTTTACCTTATCTTAAATTATCGACAAATTCATGACACTTTTAATGATATTCATAGTGTTTTTAAGTATCTGCATCCTTTTTAGATCAGAAAAATGAAGAGTTGTTTTTAAAATGATGCGATCCATACATGCAACAAATGAGCATGTATGGATCAATACGAACTTAGTCAGTAAAGGAACCTTCTAATTCTTCCAGTTCCATCATCAGCTCTAACAGCTGTTCTTCATGCTGTTCCAACTTGGCCTTCAGCTCATTTTGTTCATTCATCAGCTTGATCAAATCATCTTTGCGATTGGCATCATACAGTGCACTGTCTGCCAACGCATGTTCAATTTCGGCTAAGCGAGGCTGAACCTTTTCAATTTGAGCTTCGACTTTTTCAATATTTTTACGAATTGGACGAGTCAATTCACGGCGGCGGGCAGTCTCTTTACGTTGCGCTTCTTTGTCAACTTTTCCAGCTGGGGTATTTACTGTTTGCTGCTGTGATGCATTCTGCGCATTGATTTGTTGCTGGCGTGCTTCACGTAACCATTTGGCGTAGTCTTGCAAATCACCCTCAAATTCAGTGCATTTACCGGCATGAACTAACAGTAGGTCATCACAAACACTGGCAATCAACTGACGTTCGTGCGAGACCAAAACTACAGCCCCTTCAAAATCTTGCAATGCCATTGTTAGGGCATGGCGCATATCCAAATCCAAATGGTTGGTTGGTTCGTCTAGGATCAAAACATTTGGACGTAACCATACAATAAGGGCCAAAGCGAGACGCGCGCGTTCACCGCCAGAGAAGCTTTCGCATGGAGTGTCCATACGTTCACCGCTAAAGCCAAATCCACCTAGAAAGGCGCGTAATGCAGCTTCACTGATTTTTTTGTCGGCAATACGGGCCAGTTGTAGCATTGGACTGGCATTGGCATCTAATGCATCCATTTGATGCTGAGCAAAATAACCAATATTGAGCAGTTCAGAAGCCTTACGTTCACCAGCCAAAAGTGGCAAATCCCCGACCAAAGTTTTGATCAACGTTGATTTACCGGCACCATTCATCCCTAATAAACCGATACGTGAACTAGGGGTGATTTGCAGACGAATCTTTTCGGCAATCATTTTATCGCCGTAACCAATGGTGGCTGCATCTAAACTTAGTAAAGGTGAACTCATTTTGGTCGGTTCACGGAAGCTAAAGGTAAATGGTGTATCGACATGTGCAGGGGCAAGCTGTTGCATCCGCTCAAGTCGCTTGATACGGCTTTGCGCTTGACGGGCCTTAGTCGCTTTTGCCTTAAAACGATCAATAAACTTTTGTAAGTGTGCACGTGTTTCTTGCTGTTTCTCAAACGCTTGTTGTTGTTGCGCTAAACGTTCGCTACGTGTGGTTTCAAAGGTTGAATAGTTGCCCGTATATAGCGTCAGTTCCTGATTTTCAATATGTAGAATATGGTCGGTAATGGCATCGAGGAAATCACGGTCATGTGAAATCAGAACTAGTGTACCTTCATACGCTTTAAGCCAGTCTTCTAACCACAAGATTGCATCTAAATCTAAGTGGTTGGTTGGCTCATCCAGTAATAAGAAGTCTGAACGGCTCATCAAGGTACGTGCAAGATTTAAACGCATACGCCAGCCGCCAGAGAAGCTCGCCACATTTAAACGGATTTGATTATCCAGAAAACCGAGTCCAGCCATAAGTTGCGCAGCTTTGGCAGGTGCAGCATAGCCATGAATTTCATCAAAACGGCCATGAAGTTGCGCCAACTCATCATTACTGAGTTGATCTGGATGCGCTAATTTTTCTTGAATGTCCCAGTATTCTTCATCGCCAGACAAGACAAAATCAATTGCTGGCATTTCTAAGGCTTTAATTTCTTGCGCCATATGCGCAACAGTCCAGACTGCTGGGCGGGTCAGATTGCCCTCATCTGCGACCAAGTCACCTAAAAATGCAGCAAACAGAGTTGATTTACCTGCACCATTTACCCCTGTGAGACCAATTTTCCAACCTGGATGGAGCTGCATCGATGCTTTTTGGAACAGAACACGCCCACCGCGGCGTAATGAAACTTGGTCAAACTGGATCATGAGTATGCAAAATAGCGAATAGATAGCTGCATTTTAAGGTGATCGCCCATGAATGCAAATTTTTATATTGAAGATCAACTTGTTTGGATTGAGCTGATCAATCAATTATAAAATAGAGCAAAAGCTCTATTTTTGTGACGCGAATCAGATTATCATTTAAATTATATGAAAAAATAAGTAATTAGACTAAAAGTACAGCAATAGGATTTAAGGATGAAGAAGGGAATTCTTGCATTGGGGGCAATGCTGATTTTGGGCGTGCATACAGAAACACAGGCAGCGACCAAGATTTGTGTTTTTGATCTGCTTGGCAAATCCGGAGAGGCTTATAAGGCCATGGAGGAATGGGCTTTAGCTGCGAAAGCTTGGCGCGGTGATAGTTATTTGATCAGTTACCAAAATGAAGCACTGGCTGAAAATGACTTCGAACAAGGCAAATGTGATGGCGTGTATATGACCTCCATGCGTGCACGCCGTTATAACAAATTTGCAGGTTCAATTGATGCCATTGGCGCTGTTCCGAGTTATGCCATTGCACAGAAAGCAATTAGTTTTGCTTTGGATAAACGCAATCAACGCCGTTTGATCAGCACTGTAGATCATGAAAACTATGAAGTTGCTGGAATTTCACAAATTGGTTTAGCTTATATTTTTGTCAAAGACAAGAAAATGAATACCATTGAGCAAATCAAAGGCAAGAAATTTGCTGTTCTTGGTTATGACGAAGCACAAAAAATTGTGGTCAAAAGTTTGGGAGGGCAAGCGGTTCTTGCAGATGTGTCTGATATCGCCAAAAAGTTTAATAATGGGCAGGCCGATATTATGGCTGCACCCGCGTATGCCTATAAACCATTAGAGTTGCATAAAGGGTTGGGCAATGATGGAGCGATTATTACCTTTCCTGCTGTGAATATGACTATGGATTTAATTATTCGCCCTGAAAAATTCTCCAGTAATTTTGGGCAAAATTCCCGTGCATGGTTCTTAGGTCGTCTCAATACCAACTTTGCTCTGATCCAACGTCTTGAATCAGAATTGCCTGCAAAATACAAAATAAATCTCAGCACTGAAGATAAAACCCGTTATCAGCAAATCCTGCGTGAAGCACGGATGGGATTGACCAAACGTGGTATTTACGATGCCACCATGATGAACGTACTCAAACGTGCGCGTTGCACCGTGGATCGGACCAATTTTGAATGTACCTTAGGTGGCGAATAAACTCAGATACAGAGGGGTAAGATGTTCAGCATCTTCCTTTTGAGTCGATATTGGCCTAAAACATTAAAATGTGATCAAGATTGTTAAAACCAATGAAAACCCGATGTATGTATATAAAAGCGCTATGCATTTAGGCAAAAGCTGACTATATTTATCGAGCACTGATGGAAAATTGTGCAAGATAGTAAAATAAGGGAAAACGAGATGAAAAAAGGACTTTGGGCATTGAGTGCTACGGCTCTATTTGTCATGACTACTCCTGTGCAGGCAAAACAACAAATTTGTGTTTTTGATTTATTGGGTAAGGCTGGGGAGTCTTATAAACTGATTGAAGAATGGAAGCTTGCCTCTAAAACATGGCAAGGTGATGTAGAATTAATTCCTTATCAAGATGAAGAAAAAGCAGAAAAAGATTTCGATGCGGGCAAATGTGATGGCGTGTATATGACCTCCATGCGTGCACGTAAATATAATAAATTTGCAGGTTCTGTCGATGCTGTCGGTGCAGTCACCAGTAATGCGATTGCACAAAAGGCGATTACTTATGTACTGGATAAACGCAATCAACATCGTTTAACTGCAACGGTCAATGGTGATAAATTCGAAGTCGCAGGGATTATCCAAGTGGGATTGGCGTATATCTTTGTTCGCGACAAAAAGATCGATACCATTGAAAAAGCCAAAGGTCGAAAATTTGCATATTTACATTATGATCAAGCACAAAAAACCATTGTTGAAAGCATAGATTTGGTCGCTGTCCCATCTGATATCTCTGATTTTGTGAAAAAATTTAATAGTGGTCAGGTGGATGTGATTGCGGCACCCGCATATGCCTATAAGCCGCTCGAAATTAGTAAAGGCTTAGCCAATGGTGCGCTGTTTAATTTTCCTGTGGTGAACATTACAGGTGACTTGATTATCCGTCCGAGCCAATTCCCGAATGGATTTGGTCCACAATCTCGACAATGGTTCGTTAATAAACTGCCAAGTAACTTTGCCATGGTGCAACGTTTAGAAGCAGGAATGAACGCGAGAAAAATTACCTTGTCGAACGAAGATAAAGTCCGTTATCAAAAAATGTTACGTGATGGTCGTATGAATTTAACCAAGCAAGGCGTGTACGATGCTAGTATGATGAATGTACTGAAGCGTGCCCGTTGTACGGTTGAACGGACAAACTTTGAGTGTACTTTGAGTGGTGAATAACAAGGAGAACAGCAGTACAAAAATATAAATCTATAAACAAAGGTAGGCATATATAACAAATTTGCCTATGAAAATAATAGAAATAGATAAAACAGGGTAAAAAATATACAAACTAGATATAAAAATAGAGTATAAGCTCTATTTTTTTTCAGAAAACATGATTAATATTTGCTTCGAACAAGGAGACAAACATAAAGTTTGTGAAGGGATGAAAAATATGAAAAAAATTGCACTTGCTATTGCAGCAACTTCGATCTTAGGTGTATCTGCTTCTACTCAAGCAGCAATTGACGTGTGTGTATTCGACTTATTAGGAAAGTCAGGTGAATCATACAAAATGATGCAAGACTGGGCACTCGCAGCAAAAAGCTGGGGTGCTGATGTCAACCTTCTCGCGCTTACAGATGAGCAGGTTGCGGATAACAACTTTAAAGCAGGTAAATGTGCTGCCGTTGCAATGACAGCAATGCGTGCTCGTCCATATAATAAATTTGCTGGTTCGGTAGATTCATTAGGTGGTGCACCAAGTAATGAAGTTGCACAACGTGCAATTACTTATGTTCTAGACGCACGTAATGCAGCAAAAATGACCACCACTTTAGGTGGGAATAAGTATGAAATTGGTGGTATCGCTCCAATGGGTGCCGCATACATTTTCGTACGTGACAAGAGCATTAACTCAATTGAAAAAGCAGCGGGTAAAAAATTCGCAGTATTGGGTTATGACGATGCGCAAAAAATCATGGTACAACGCGTAGGTGCTCAAGCTGTACTTTCTGATATCTCTAACTTCGCTGCTAAATTTAACAATGGTCAAGTGGACATGGTAGGTGCGCCTGCTTATGCCTATAAGCCATTAGAGTTAAGCAAAGGTTTGGGTACCAATGGTGCGATGTTTAACTTCCCTGTACTACAAGTAACAGCGGATCTAGTTTTACGTCCAGAAAAATTCCCAGCAGGTTTTGGTCAAAAATCTCGTGATTATTTTGTGAAGCAACTTCCAAAAGCATTCTCAATGATCAAGCGTTATGAAGCTGAAATCCCAGCGAAATACAAAATGAATTTAACGCCTGAAGACAAATTGAAATATCAAAAATTAATGCGTGATGGCCGTTTAGAAATGACTAAACGTGGTATTTACGATGCTGGTATGATGTCTGTATTGAAAAAAGCGCGTTGTTCAGTAGATAAAGCAAACTTTGAATGTGCATTACCTGGTGAATAATCAGTAATTGCGATACATCATACTTAAAGCCTAGATTCATCTAGGCTTTTTGTTTTTTAGGCTTTGTCATTTGAGTCATTGTCTTTATTTTGAAAGATCGTAATCATACTCGTATATAAAAAGCCAAATGAAATCTTGAAGATTTAAAATATGTTTTAATCGGGAAGATTGGACATGATTGAACAAAAACATATTTTCATTTGAAAGCCCAGAGCAGGATATAAGGTAATTCTTTAATTTTTGGGTGCGATGCAACAACAATCAGCATAGATGCAAAGGAAAAATAAAATGCAATGGTTTAAAACATTATTACTCGCAACAGGTATTGCTGCGGTATCTGTAGGCGCTCAGGCAAAACAAACAATTTGTGTATTCGATATCGTGGGTAAAAGTGGCGATGTCTATGCATTGATGAAAGATTATCAGCTTGCTGCAAAAACATGGGGTGCTGATATTGAACTGAAAGTCGCGACCAATGAAGCTGTAATCGCAGAGGACTTTAAAGCGGGTAAATGTGATGGCGTCAGTATCACAGGTATGCGTGGTCGCCAGTTCAACCCATTTACTGGATCATTGGATGCGATCGGTGCAATTACCGACCTTAAGCTTGCTGTAAAGGTGATGCAAGGCTTGGCGAGTCCAGCTTTTGCCAAAGCGATGGTGAATGGTAAATATGAAGTCGTCGGAGTTATCCCTGTTGGTGATGCCTATTTGCTGGTGAATGACCGTAATATCAATACTGTTGCCAAGGCGGCAGGTAAGAAAATCGCCGTTTTAGATTATGACGAAGCTCAAAAAATTATGGCTTCGCAAGTCGGTGCACAAGCGGTCAGTTCAGATATCACCAACTTTGGTGCAAAGTTTAACAATGGTCAGGTCGATATTATTGGTGCGCCAGCGGCAGCATTCAAACCTTTAGAATTATATAAGGGCTTGGGAACTAAAGGTGCGATTGTGAATTATCCGATTCTACAAGTGACAGGTAATTTAATTATTCATCCAGATAAATTCCCTGCTGGTTTTGGTCAAAAATCAAGAGAATGGGTCAAAGCACAGTTACCGCGTGCATTTACGATTCTTGGAAAAATGAAAGCAGATATTCCACAAAAATATTGGATGGAAGTACCAGCGTCTGACAAACCAGGCTATCAAAAGTTGATGCGCGAAGCTCGTATTAATCTGACTGCAAAAGGCATTTATGACAAGCGAATGATGAAATTGTTATGGCAATTCCGTTGCCGCGAAGATGCAAAGAACTTTGAATGTGGTCTACAAGATGAGAACTATAAATAATCTTGTAAAAAGTCATTAACAGGACTTTAAACTTCAAATACAGACCCGATATTGAGTATGCTATACTAAATATCGGGTCTTTTATTTATTAAAGACGTATTGAAGTCTGAGGAATGTGCATCATGAACGCCCAAGCTCTAGAATTGTCAGATAATGCTGCCAAAAAAGTTCGCCAATTGCGCGAAAGTGAAGGGAATAACGACCTTATGTTACGTGTCTATGTAACAGGTGGTGGATGTTCAGGATTCTCTTATGGCTTTAATTTTGCTGAAAGCGTCAATGAAGATGATGCTGAGTTCATGAATGGCGATGTAAAAATGTTGGTCGATTCTTTGAGCTACCAGTATTTGATCGGTTCAGTTGTTGATTACCTTGAAGGGTTGGAAGGTTCACGCTTTGTGATCCAGAACCCGAATGCGACGACAACTTGTGGCTGTGGTTCATCGTTCTCGATCTAACAGATTCTAGATATAAAAAAAGCTTCTCCAATTGAGAAGCTTTTTTTGCTTTATACCGTGGTTATTGTTCCAAGGATACGATCCCCAGCTGCCCCTGTCACAGCGGGTAAATTGCCACTCAGCTGTTGTACGAAGCGCATCGCCAGCCACGCAAAAGCAGTTGCCTCTACCCAAGTTGGTGCTAGACCAAGCGCATCCGTTGTTTGCACGGACCAATTATGTTTACGTAGGCGCCAACGCAGTTGTTCAAGTAGATGCGAGTTATAGGCACCACCACCACAGACATAAATTTCACCTGTCGGCATCCATTCCTTGCTACGATAAATTGCTTTCTTAATCGCACGTGTGGTGAGTTTCATTAAGGTCGCTTGAATATTCTCTGGCGTATCTTCTAATTCTTCATATTCTAGACCACTACGCCAATCACTCAGCTGTTCATCGAGCCATTCCAGATTAAAGTCTTCGCGTCCTGTACTTTTAGGGGGTTCTTTGGCAAAAAATTCATGGGTCTGTAAACGATCTAACAATGAACGCACTGGATTACCGTACGCCGCCCAATCGCCATTTTCATCATAAGGATGTCCAGTGTGACGATGGCACCATGCATCCATCAAAATGTTGGCAGGGCCAGTATCAAAGCCATATACGCCGTTTAAATCATTTGCAGGCAGCATACTGACGTTTGCAATCCCACCTAGGTTTAAAATGACACGGTGGATACTGTCATGGAGGAATAAGGCTTGATGGAAGGCGGGCACTAAAGGCGCACCTTGGCCACCTGCTGCCATATCACGACGACGGAAATCAGACACGACAGGGAGTTGCGTGATTTCGGTAATGATATTGGGGTCACCAATTTGTAAGGTAAAACCGTGTTCAGGACGATGGCGAATGGTTTGTCCATGCGAACCAATGGCTTTAATTTGAGTACGATCTAAATTATTCTTTTCAATCAATTCATTGATGCCATGACCAATCATTTGCGCCAAAGCGACATCGGCTTTACCCATACGATCAATTTCATTGTCGTCTGGAAGCGTTAATGCCATCAATTCATCGCGTAATTCAGGCTCAAAAGGCACAGTCAGCGTAGCATGCAGCGTTAAAGGATCAAATGAAGTTGCAACAATATCAACACCATCCATGCTCGTGCCTGTCATTACACCAATATAGATTGCGCTCATATACAACTTATCCTGCAAGATGCTGAAAAAATGTTAGTATATCGCACAAATTGAATAACTGATGTGTTTAGGTTTTGTGATGTCAAATTTCTTGCCAGCCGAAGAACAGCTTGCTCTCATTCAACGAGGCACGCACGAGATTATCTCTGAAGAAGATTTACTTAAAAAACTGAAAGAGAATCGTCCACTCCGTGTAAAAGCAGGCTTTGACCCAACGGCTCCTGATTTACACTTAGGACATACGGTTCTAATTAATAAATTAAAAACCTTTCAAGATTTGGGACATGAAGTCACTTTCTTGATTGGTGACTATACAGCAATGATTGGTGACCCAACGGGTAAAAGCGCAACGCGTCCGCCGTTGTCACAAGAACAAGTGATTGCCAATGCGAAAACCTACCAAGAACAAGTTTTTAAAATCCTAGATCCGAATAAAACCAAAGTCCGTTTTAACTCGGAATGGTTTAATCAAAAATCTGCGGCTGATCTCATTCAATTGGCAAGCCAGCAAACCGTATCACGTATGTTAGAACGTGATGACTTTACCAAGCGTTATAACAACCATCAGCCGATTGCGATTCATGAATTCTTGTACCCATTGGTACAAGGCTACGATTCGATTGCACTTGAGGCCGATGTTGAGTTAGGCGGTACAGACCAGACCTTTAACTTGTTGATGGGTCGTACTTTACAAGGCCGTTATGGTCAGGAATCACAAGTGTGTATTACTGTGCCGATTCTTGAAGGTTTAGATGGCGTCAATAAGATGTCTAAATCTTTAGGCAACTATATTGGCGTATTTGACACACCAGGCGCGATGTACCAAAAAATCTTGTCAATGCCAGATAGCTTGATTGAGCGTTATTTTGATTTACTGAGCTTTAAGTCACTCGATGAAATTAAAGTCTTGCTTGATGAAATGGCTGCAGGTCGCAACCCGCAAGAAATCAAACGGATCTTGGCACTTGAGCTAGTTGAACGTTTCCATGATGCAGAAGCAGCAGAAAATGCACATAAGAGTGCAGGTAACCGTGTCACTGAAGGTGAAGTGCCAGAAGATACACCAGAAGTGACGATTTCTCGTGGTGAGTTTGGTGGCGAGTTATTTATTGCAACCATTCTGCGTGTTGCTGGTTTAAACCCGAATGCGGCTGCTGCAAAAGATGCAGTTGGTCGTGGTGCAGTAAAAGTCGACTGGAATGTGGTTGATATGAGCTTCTCTGTAAAAGAGAATGTCACTTTAATCATTCAGTCAGGCAAAAAAGCCATTGCACGTGTGACTTTCACTGACTAAATCGAAATGAAAATAATAAAAAGCAGGCCATGAGCCTGCTTTTTATACGTAAATAGCTGATAAAAACAACGAAAACACTGGTTTTGTAGAAAAAAGAAACATGCAAAAGAAAATAATAAAAAATGGGGTTGCACCCAGTCTGAAATACTGTAGAATGCACATCCATCGGCGGTGATGCAGATAAAAACTTGTTGAGAAACAAGGATTTGGCTTAAGGGTTAAATTTTTGGGTTTGAGAATAA
>NZ_JAKZGB010000016.1:0-6887 GCF_022549545.1 Acinetobacter sp. ANC 3882
CAAACTATTTGTGTCTTTATGACAAACTATTTGTGTCTTTATGACAAACTATTTGTGTCTTTATACTCGTTAAAAGTATTGCTATTAAAAGGTTTCACTTAGTTTAAAAGCATTTAAAAGCATTTAAAATTTTTAAAAGCCCATACAGCAGGGGAGTGGTCAAACTGCCCTAGGTACTCGCCAAGGCTCGTACTCTATTGAAGCTCGCAAGCTCGCTTCGAGGGGCAGTTTTTTGTTAATCCTGTTTGTGAAATCTAAAAGCAAAAGCAACTATGAATTCGCTTCGCTCATAGAGCTTTTTTGCTCGCTCCGCTCGGTCTAGGTGCAAGTTTTAGCAAGTGATTTATGCTTTTCTTAGGCTATACAGCCTGAAAAGCGGTTTTTCAGAGGGTCTAGGTGCAAATTTTGATTGTTCGCTCGTAGACACTCGCTCTGTAATATATTGTATTGTTTAGATATTTTTAATAAACACCAAAATAAATATGCTATATCGCTATTGCGAAACTATATATTTTGCACCTTGATAATATATTTTTTAACGTATTAATCTAATTACTGGTGCAATTCTCAATTGCAAATTTAATGATAAGAAAGCATAATGAATGCAATAGGTGTCCCACTACCTTTAAATGCGGATTGAAAAATGGGTGTCCCACTACCCTTAAATGCGGATTGAAAAATTTACCTCATCTTTATGATGGGTGTATAAAAAATGGTATCCTTGCGGATGCCATTTTTTATGCCTGAAAGATATGTCTACGTCGCTTCGCTTTTATACGATTAAAGATGATTTTATTAATAAAATGAAATCATTAGATTCAAAAATACAGAATAATTATGGTGGTACACGCCCTTATGTTGGCGTTTTATTGGTAATTAATGGCTTGAATTATTATGCGCCTTTGTCTTCATACAAACCAAAGCAAGACAAAATCAATAACATTACAGTTTTTAAGTTGCATGAAAAAGGTAATCCAAATAACAAGTTAGGCGTTATTCATATCAACAATATGTTCCCTGTAACAGATGATCAATTAATAGAAATCACTATTGATATTACAGACAAATATGGTCGTTTATTACAAAACCAGTATGAGTTTATTTTGCATTTTCAGGATCAAATCCAAGCTCAAGCCCAGCAGCTCTATGATTTAGCTAATAAAAATCGAAACTCTTTCATAGCAAGACTTTCATGTGATTTTAAGCTTTTAGAAACAGCGCTAAATCAATAAGTACCAAAAGAAAAAATCCTTCTCAGCCAGTTCGCACTTTTCTGTTCTAAGGATAGCCCCAAACCATTGAATAATTGTGATATATATCTCTTACCTTAATTAGAGATATATCATGAGCATTTTTGAAAAATTTTTAGAGATAGAACGTAAATATCAAATTAAATTACATGAGGGTGAGAATTTTAAACAGGCCCTGTATAACGGCAAAATGACAGATTCTAATGACTGTATTATTGATAAAATAGAACTAGTTATGAAGCACTATCCTGACAGCAAAGATCTTATGTTGTCTACCTATTCATCAGATGAAACATCTGAAATTGTATTTTGTTATGCAGTAGTAGTGCCGTATTAAAACTAACGTGAACGTGGTTTGTGATTATTTAATTTGGATGCTTCTAGCAACTTATTAGCCTCATCATTTTTACCTTGTTCACGTAAAGCTTTACGTGCAAGGAATGCTTGTCTTTCCCTTTCTTGTTGGGCTTTATAGTCCTGTTTTCGTTTTTCCTGTTCTGCTAATTTGCGCTGCTGTTCTCGCTCAAGATAGTTTCTTGCTCGGTCATATTTAGCTTTTAGGTTTGGATTAGACTTGTCTACAGTCTGTTTTGCCCGATCTGTATAGCGTTCAGGCTCAAGTCTAGGGGAGTTATTCCTCAATTCTCGTTCTTGTTCTTCGAGTTGGTTCAATTGCTTTCGGATTTCAGCATTTGCTGTATCCCATTTTCCGCCAAAAAACAGGGGTCTTTTTCCTAGTTCTTCTTTTTGGTGTTCAATATCGCTTTTAGATAGCTCTATTTGCTCCAAAATAGCGTTTATTTGCTCGATTTCTGTTTTTTGGATAGATGACGCTATGTTTTTCGCTTCCGTGGCTATAGCATCGTTATATTGCGAAATAACGCTATATGCAATTTTGGTTAATTCTTCAGGGGAACGTTGTTCCTGGTCTTTTTCTTTTTGGCGTTGTTCCTGGTCTAAATTTTCCCTGGTCTGTTCCAAGTCATGAACAAGGCGTTCTGTAGCTAAAATTTCTTGCTCAAGTCCTTTAATTAATTGGCGTTCCGTATTTCTAGCCTTAATCGCATCGTTACTTAAACTGATTTCAGTGTCCTTGCCCTGTCTGCGAAGTTGGGTAATTGTAGAACCCTCATGCTGTGTGGCTTCTAAATCTAAACCTTGCTCTTTGTAGCTGCGGTGATCGACACGCTCATGGCTGCCAACCTGTTCAAGAAATTGATTGCAGAGTTCCGCAAACTGTTGTCTCCAGTGTTCGACTTCTTGTTTGCCGTTGTCGTTAAATTCTCTCGTTTTTTTATCAAGGTTGCCTTGCTGGTTAATGCTGCGTGTAGTGAGCATGATGTGGGCGTGATAGTTGCGGTCATCACTTCCGCCTGCGGTATGTGGGGCATGAATGACTGCATCAACAACGACCTTATGACGTTCTACAATTTTTCTGCATAGTTCATTGAGCATCTTCTCTCGTTGTTCTTGGTTTAATTCACAAGGAAATGCAACTTCAAATTCTCTTGATAATTGAGAGTTTTTTCTAGTTTCAATGGTTTCGACCGTATTCCAAAGAGTTTCCCGATCTAATAATTCTTTTTTGGTGTTTTCAGGCGCATAGATATTTTTAAATTCTATGCCTGTTTTCTTGGTGTAATCCTGCTCTTTTCCATAGCGTTCATCTTTCAATTTTTCCCCTGATCTATATGCAGCACACGCAACAGCACTTCGACCATCTGATCGACTAATATTTTTTACTGAAAAGTGAAAAATAGCCACGATGTAAAGTCCCATTGACAAGTGTTTTTAAAAAAAATTGAAAATTTTTTTTCGGGGTTAAGGGGAGACCCCTTACGCGCTCCAAACTTTAGTTTGGGAAAGTGCGCCCTTCGGGAAAACCCACAACAATCATATAGCAACTTGAAAGCAATGTTCAAGTGCGCTTATGATTTAGGGGGATTTCCTCTATTTGAAAGGTATGTTAAAGATGAAAATTGAGTCATTGGAACAACAAATTTCTAAGCAACAAGAGCGGTTAAAACAGTTAAAAGCTCAAAAACAAGCTGCTGTAGCTCGTGAACGTTCTAAGCAAAAAGAGTTAGAACGAAAGAATGATACAAGACGTAAGATTTTAATCGGCTCTTGTATGTTAAAAATCGTCGAAAATGACACTGTTGCTCATGAAAAGTTAATGGCTCAGCTCGATAAATACTTAACCGAAAATCGAGATAGAGAATTATTTAATCTTCCATTAAAGGAGTGAGTGATGAAAATTAGGGCTTTATGTTTGGCTGGTATCTTGGCTGTTACGACTGTTACTTCGACATCGAGCATGGCAACAGGTATCCCTGTTTTTGATGGTGGCAACTTTGCCAATATGATCATTAACGCTGCTAACCAAGCAACGCAAATTTCTAACCAAGTTTCGCAAATTAATAGCTTGTTACGTGGTAATGCCTTGTCAGAACAAGCATTGCGCCAATTAGGTCTTGGCAACTATAGCGGTCTTGTCAGCCAAATGAGCGCACAGTATCAGGATTTGAATAAAATCATTTCTGCATCAAAAGCACTTAATGCTTCGGTGGGTGAGGTTCAAAGCCAGTTCCAGCAGCTCTACCCTAATTTTCAAAACATGAAAAATAAATCACCTGAACAAATGTATCAGCAGTTCGGTAAGTGGTCGGATCAGCTTCAAGATGCCAATAAATCTGCAATGCAGGCTCAATCGACAATCAACAACATTAAGGATCGGAATAATCGGATTGCATCAATTTTGAATGAAAGTGCTGGATCGGCTGGAGCTTCACAAGTTGCTCAATTGCAGTCATCTAATCAAATGTTGGGTGTTTTGGCGCAACAAATGAATGATTTGCACACGGTTATGGCTGCTTCGGCTCGTTCTGCTACAGAAGCTCAAGCAACCGCCCAGGCGGAAAAAGATGCTATGCGTAATGCTTGGAAACAACGGAATACCAGTAGCCTTGATTTAGGTTCTACCAAGGCAAAGGGGTTCTAAAATGAAATATTTGAATATTTTGATTTCAGGAGTTTTGATTTTTTCCCTTGCTGGTTGTGGCAAAAAAGATGAAAAAACACAAGAAGATTGGAAAAAAAGAAATACAAGTGATTTAGACCTTGATAACGCCAAAGGCAAAGGATTCTGATTATGGCCAGACTAAACAGATCCATGCTATCAACGCTCTTGATTATTGGGTTGTTTGTCATGTCCGCCCATGCAAATGCTGCGATTGATGCTTCATCAATCGACAATATGATCGAGAAGTTCCAAACAGCAGCAAGTACATGGCAAGCTCCTCTGTTGAACTATGCAACCAATCTATTTTGGATCCTCGCATTTATTCAATTCAGCTGGGCAATGATCGGCTTGGCATTTCGTGGTGATGATCTTTCGATATGGGCATCAACTATCGTCAATCAGATTATGTATGTCGGCTTTATGTCATGGCTTTTGATGAACTCAGCAACGTTCGCTGAAGCGATTGTAAATAGCTTCAGACAGGCTGCATCTACCGCCAGTGGCTACAATCTGCTTACACCCTCAGATTTTTTTGTGAACGGCTGGAAGATCGTCCAAGAGATTTTAAACTCGGTAAGTGCTTGGTCGCCTATTGATTCATTGGGGATGCTGATTGCTTCAATCATTATCATGATTGCATTTGCCTTGATTTGTGCATTCTTGGTTTTGGCGTTGGTTGAAATGTATATCGTGGTGTCAGCCAGTGTCTTAATGATGGGGTTTGCAGGTTCGCAATGGACGAAAGACTATGCCCTAAAAACCATTCAATATGCTGTTTCAGTTGGTGCAAAAATATTTATTTTACAATTGATTGCAGGTCTTGGACTTACTTTTATCAAAGAGTGGGCTACTGACTTTAATGTTGAAGATAATGTAAGTCTGGTCGGTATGATTGGCTGTAGTGTGGTACTGCTGGCATTAACCAAAATTGTGCCTGATATGCTCCAAGGCGTGATTAACGGCTCATCTATTGGGAGTGGTGCTGCTCTAACTTCTGCCCTACGTGCTGTGGCTGCTGCGACAGCTGGCGCTGCTGCTGGTGCAGCTGGTGCGTCTATGGCTACAAAAGGCGCTGGAGCGTTGGCAAGTGAACAGCTTAAAACGGCTCAAGCAACTGGCACAGGCCCATCGAGTGCAATGGGTAAAGCTGGTTTTATGGCTGGTAATATGGCAATGAATATGAGTTCTGCTTTAAAAAGTGACCTTGGCAGCCGTTTGAGTGGTTCTACGACTGGTGGACGTATGGCTGGCTCGATGATGGATAGAGCAAACGAGCTACGGTCAAACCGATCTAAAAGCAATCAGGATGAAAACACTATCTCATAGGGCGAGACAGATTTTTTCTAATTTTTGGAGTTCAATTTTTTCCATTCAGCCATTAATGCAGCGTCTTCTTGTTCAAAGGTGGTTTCACCATTCAAGATGCGCTGCTGCCTTGCTTGATCCTCTGATTGGCAAGAATCAATTATTTCCTGAGTAAACTCATGATCTACGATGCCTTTAGCACTTCTAAAGGCTTCCAGTAGCTGCTGTTTATCTGTCATTTTAAATGTCCTAAGAGTTAAATCCTACTTGTACCAATAGAGGGTAAAACGTCCTGAATTTTTCAGGTTCTAAAAGCATATCAGCAATGCGTTTTGCAAAGTCTTCGTATGATTCAGTGCCTACAGAATATTCGCTCATTTCGTGCATTTCAGACAACTTGTGAGCGAATAAATGCCGCTGTGCATCGGTCATAGGGATAAAGAAATCAGGTGTGTTTGGATCTCGTTTCGGGTCAACCGGCTTTTCAATTTTTGCCTGTTGTTTTTGCTTAAATTTAAAGGAAAAACCTGTAATCGTTCGCCCTTTTTTTTGTTGTTCATAGCTAACGGTTATATCAGTATGCTCATTAATCTGTTTAATAGATGGCTCAAGTACACGGCTTTTAAAGTGATTCATAGCCTTGTATTCATCATCCTCAACTCCTAACTTTTTCCTAAACTCTGATAGCTCTATAGGTGGGACTTTTCCAACTCCACGCCAAGCAATAAGTAGTTCATAAAGCCGTATAGCATACTTACCAGTCAGCTGAGTTACTTGGATAATTTGATAGCTTGTAAAGTGTTGTTCAAGCCTTGTAATTAAAGGAACAACGTCAGGTGCAAAGGTGATTTCTAGTATTGCAGAATCATCAATATATTTGATACGACTTACCCAGCGAGAACGGACAGTACCGATCCCTTTTTTTGTTTCCTCTTGAAAAGAAAATTGGCGTTCAAATAAGTTGTTAACAGCACTTTTTAGGGCTTTGTATGCACCCTCTTTAGTAACATTAAACTGTTTTGAATAATCACTCGCATGAATTTCTAATTTGCTGTCAGAGGTGATCCCTGCCCCTGTTTCTCTTGCATTAATGATTGCTAAAAGTATTAAGCGTTGCTCAGTCACTTCAAGGTTGTAACTGGCGTTCATTAAAGCATTATCTTTCACTACTAATCCGTTTTTCATATAAAAGACACTATGTTTTTTATGTGCATAAAGACACAATATATAACTATGTGTCGTTATGCAAACTATTTGTGTCTTTATGACAAACTATTTGTGTCTTTATGACAAACTATTTGTGTCTTTAT
>NZ_JAKZGB010000017.1:0-5594 GCF_022549545.1 Acinetobacter sp. ANC 3882
AGAAGATCATTAAGAGAATAGAAGAACAACTTGTGTGGATTTTTACTGGTTGATCAATCGAAAATATTTCATTGATTGAATGGTAGAAATTTCTCGAAGTTTATTTGAGCGAATTTTTAGTCAGAAAATTGATGAGCCAAGATTTGTAGCCATAAGCTACTAATGATTTTAAACTGAAGAGTTTGATCATGGCTCAGATTGAACGCTGGCGGCAGGCTTAACACATGCAAGTCGAGCGGAGTGATGGTGCTTGCACTATCACTTAGCGGCGGACGGGTGAGTAATGCTTAGGAATCTGCCATTTAGTGGGGGACAACATTCCGAAAGGAATGCTAATACCGCATACGTCCTACGGGAGAAAGCAGGGGATCTTCGGACCTTGCGCTAAATGATGAGCCTAAGTCGGATTAGCTAGTTGGTGGGGTAAAGGCCTACCAAGGCGACGATCTGTAGCGGGTCTGAGAGGATGATCCGCCACACTGGGACTGAGACACGGCCCAGACTCCTACGGGAGGCAGCAGTGGGGAATATTGGACAATGGGCGGAAGCCTGATCCAGCCATGCCGCGTGTGTGAAGAAGGCCTTTTGGTTGTAAAGCACTTTAAGCGAGGAGGAGGCTCTCCTAGTTAATACCTAGGATGAGTGGACGTTACTCGCAGAATAAGCACCGGCTAACTCTGTGCCAGCAGCCGCGGTAATACAGAGGGTGCGAGCGTTAATCGGATTTACTGGGCGTAAAGCGTGCGTAGGCGGCTGATTAAGTCGGATGTGAAATCCCTGAGCTTAACTTAGGAATTGCATTCGATACTGGTCAGCTAGAGTATGGGAGAGGATGGTAGAATTCCAGGTGTAGCGGTGAAATGCGTAGAGATCTGGAGGAATACCGATGGCGAAGGCAGCCATCTGGCCTAATACTGACGCTGAGGTACGAAAGCATGGGGAGCAAACAGGATTAGATACCCTGGTAGTCCATGCCGTAAACGATGTCTACTAGCCGTTGGGGCCTTTGAGGCTTTAGTGGCGCAGCTAACGCGATAAGTAGACCGCCTGGGGAGTACGGTCGCAAGACTAAAACTCAAATGAATTGACGGGGGCCCGCACAAGCGGTGGAGCATGTGGTTTAATTCGATGCAACGCGAAGAACCTTACCTGGCCTTGACATACTAGAAACTTTCCAGAGATGGATTGGTGCCTTCGGGAATCTAGATACAGGTGCTGCATGGCTGTCGTCAGCTCGTGTCGTGAGATGTTGGGTTAAGTCCCGCAACGAGCGCAACCCTTTTCCTTATTTGCCAGCGAGTAATGTCGGGAACTTTAAGGATACTGCCAGTGACAAACTGGAGGAAGGCGGGGACGACGTCAAGTCATCATGGCCCTTACGGCCAGGGCTACACACGTGCTACAATGGTCGGTACAAAGGGTTGCTACCTAGCGATAGGATGCTAATCTCAAAAAGCCGATCGTAGTCCGGATTGGAGTCTGCAACTCGACTCCATGAAGTCGGAATCGCTAGTAATCGCGGATCAGAATGCCGCGGTGAATACGTTCCCGGGCCTTGTACACACCGCCCGTCACACCATGGGAGTTTGTTGCACCAGAAGTAGGTAGTCTAACCGCAAGGAGGACGCTTACCACGGTGTGGCCGATGACTGGGGTGAAGTCGTAACAAGGTAGCCGTAGGGGAACCTGCGGCTGGATCACCTCCTTAACGAAAGATTGACGATCGGTAAGAATCCACAACAAGTTGTTCTTCGAAGATGTATCTGAGGGTCTGTAGCTCAGTTGGTTAGAGCACACGCTTGATAAGCGTGGGGTCACAAGTTCAAGTCTTGTCAGACCCACCAAATCTGATTGCAGTAGCTTAGATTGAAAGATATGTCGTTCATTAAGTGATAAGCTGGGGACTTAGCTTAGTTGGTAGAGCGCCTGCTTTGCACGCAGGAGGTCAGGAGTTCGACTCTCCTAGTCTCCACCATACATTACGAAGTAATGTAAAACGAAAGTTAAATTCCAAAGATAGCTTATAGAATTTAGTAAACAAGAAGATCGAATGGTCTTGGTTTATTAACTTCTGTGATTTATCACAGTTTACTACGCACCGACGAGGTGGTAGTTAATCATTAACAGATTAGAAAATTGAGTCTGAAATAAATTGTTCAAACTCGATTAGATATAAGCTTAACAAGCAATTGTTAAGAAGATATTTAATCCGAGAACTAGCAAATTAACTGAATCAAGCGTTTTGGTATATGAATTAGATTGAAGCTGTACGGTGATTAAATTCACAGGACAACAGATGGTAGCAATTAAGTTTGCAACGATAACACTCACTTGTATGTGTTAACGACTGTTTGGGGTTGTATAGTCAAGTAATTAAGTGCATGTGGTGGATGCCTTGGCAGTCAGAGGCGATGAAAGACGTAATAGCCTGCGATAAGCTCCGGGGAGGCGGCAAATATCCTTTGATCCGGAGATTTCTGAATGGGGGAACCCACCCGCTATAAGGCGGGTATCATAAGCTGAATACATAGGCTTATGAAGCGAACGAGGGGAAGTGAAACATCTCAGTACCCTTAGGAAAAGAAATCAATTGAGATTCCCTTAGTAGCGGCGAGCGAACGGGGAGCAGCCCATTAAGTTGTGTGTGTTCTAGTGGAACGCTCTGGGAAGTGCGAACGTAGAGGGTGATATTCCCGTACACGAAAGGGCACACACAATGATGACGAGTAGGGCGAGGCACGTGAAACCTTGTCTGAATATGGGGGGACCATCCTCCAAGGCTAAATACTCCTGACTGACCGATAGTGAACCAGTACCGTGAGGGAAAGGCGAAAAGAACCCCTGTGAGGGGAGTGAAATAGATCCTGAAACCGCATGCATACAAGCAGTGGGAGCCGACTTGTTCGGTGACTGCGTACCTTTTGTATAATGGGTCAGCGACTTATATTCAGTAGCGAGGTTAACCGAATAGGGGAGCCGTAGAGAAATCGAGTCTTAATAGGGCGTTTAGTTGCTGGGTATAGACCCGAAACCAGGCGATCTATCCATGAGCAGGTTGAAGGTTGGGTAACACTAACTGGAGGACCGAACCCACTGTCGTTGAAAAGCCAGGGGATGACTTGTGGATAGGGGTGAAAGGCTAATCAAGCCTGGTGATAGCTGGTTCTCCCCGAAAGCTATTTAGGTAGCGCCTCGGACGAATACCATTGGGGGTAGAGCACTGTTTCGGCTAGGGGGTCATCCCGACTTACCAAACCGATGCAAACTCCGAATACCAATGAGTACTATCCGGGAGACAGACTGCGGGTGCTAACGTCCGTAGTCAAGAGGAAAACAATCCAGACCGCCAGCTAAGGCCCCAAAATCATAGTTAAGTGGGAAACGATGTGGGAAGGCATAGACAGCTAGGAGGTTGGCTTAGAAGCAGCCACCCTTTAAAGAAAGCGTAATAGCTCACTAGTCGAGTCGGCCTGCGCGGAAGATGTAACGGGGCTAAAACTATGTGCCGAAGCTGCGGATTTACGCATTAGCGTAAGTGGTAGGGGAGCGTTCTGTAAGCCGATGAAGGTGTATTGAGAAGTATGCTGGAGGTATCAGAAGTGCGAATGCTGACGTGAGTAACGACAAAACGGGTGAAAAACCCGTTCGCTGAAAGACCAAGGGTTCCAGTCCAACGTTAATCGGGGCTGGGTGAGTCGACCCCTAAGGCGAGGCCGAGAGGCGTAGTCGATGGGAAATTGGTTAATATTCCAATACTTCTGTGTAATGCGATGAGAGGACGGAGAAGGTTAAGTCAGCCTGGCGTTGGTTGTCCAGGTGGAAGGCTGTAGGCATGCATCTTAGGCAAATCCGGGGTGCTCTATGCTGAGAGCTGATAGCAAGCTGTACTTGTACAGTGAAGTGGCTGATACCATGCTTCCAGGAAAAGTCTCTAAGCTTCAGTTACACAGGAATCGTACCCGAAACCGACACAGGTGGTCAGGTCGAGTAGACCAAAGCGCTTGAGAGAACTCTGCTGAAGGAACTAGGCAAAATGGTACCGTAACTTCGGGAGAAGGTACGCTGCTGACGGTGATGGGACTTGCTCCCTGAGCTATTGGCAGCCACAGAAACCAGGCCGCTGCAACTGTTTATTAAAAACATAGCACTCTGCAAACACGAAAGTGGACGTATAGGGTGTGATGCCTGCCCGGTGCTGGAAGGTTAATTGATGGGGTTAGCGTAAGCGAAGCTCTTGATCGAAGCCCCAGTAAACGGCGGCCGTAACTATAACGGTCCTAAGGTAGCGAAATTCCTTGTCGGGTAAGTTCCGACCTGCACGAATGGCATAATGATGGCGGCGCTGTCTCCAGCAGAGGCTCAGTGAAATCGAATTCGCCGTGAAGATGCGGTGTACCCGC
Organism: Acinetobacter sp. ANC 3882; assembly: GCF_022549545.1. Classification (NCBI taxonomy): domain Bacteria; kingdom Pseudomonadati; phylum Pseudomonadota; class Gammaproteobacteria; order Moraxellales; family Moraxellaceae; genus Acinetobacter; species Acinetobacter sp. ANC 3882. The sequence continues at coordinate 4,401 of NZ_JAKZGB010000017.1, forward strand.
GGCTAGACGGAAAGACCCCGTGAACCTTTACTGCAGCTTGACATTGAACTTTGACCTTACTTGTGTAGGATAGGTGGGAGGCTTTGAAGTTAGAACGCTAGTTCTAATGGAGCCGTCCTTGAAATACCACCCTGGTAATGTTGAGGTTCTAACTCTGCCCCGTAATCCGGGGCGAGGACCATGTCTGGTGGGTAGTTTGACTGGGGCGGTCTCCTCCTAAAGAGTAACGGAGGAGTACGAAGGTGCGCTCAGCGTGGTCGGAAATCACGCGTAGAGTATAAAGGCAAAAGCGCGCTTAACTGCGAGACCCACAAGTCGAGCAGGTACGAAAGTAGGTCTTAGTGATCCGGTGGTTCTGTATGGAAGGGCCATCGCTCAACGGATAAAAGGTACTCTGGGGATAACAGGCTGATACCGCCCAAGAGTTCATATCGACGGCGGTGTTTGGCACCTCGATGTCGGCTCATCTCATCCTGGGGCTGAAGCAGGTCCCAAGGGTATGGCTGTTCGCCATTTAAAGAGGTACGCGAGCTGGGTTTAGAACGTCGTGAGACAGTTCGGTCCCTATCTACCGTGGGCGCTGGAAATTTGAGAGGATCTGCTCCTAGTACGAGAGGACCAGAGTGGACGAACCTCTGGTGTACCGGTTGTGACGCCAGTCGCATCGCCGGGTAGCTATGTTCGGAAGGGATAACCGCTGAAAGCATCTAAGCGGGAAGCCTACCTCAAGATAAGATTTCCCTAGGAATTTATTCCTCTAAAGAGCCGTTCGAGACTAGGACGTTGATAGGTTGGGTGTGGAAGCACGGTGACGTGTGAAGCTGACCAATACTAATTGCTCGTGAGGCTTGACTATACAACACCCAAGCAGTTGTATGTAAAGCTGATAATCGATTCATAAAAGATCAGTTGAATCTGATCTTGAACAAAGAACTTGATTTAGTGATTGCTAAGCAATAAACTTCGACTCAATAATCTAATCCGTTAATAACTCTTTGGATTGTAAGTAAGGCATGTGGTGAATACACTACAAATAAGACCCGAAAGCACCACAACAGTTTGCTGGCGACAATAGCAAGAGTGAACCACCTGATCCCTTCCCGAACTCAGAAGTGAAACCTCTTAGCGCTGATGGTAGTGTGGCACTTGCCATGTGAGAGTAAGTCATCGCCAGCTTTTAAATACTAACACCCC
>NZ_JAKZGB010000018.1:0-5107 GCF_022549545.1 Acinetobacter sp. ANC 3882
AAAATCACCCCCCAAGATATATATTCAGAATATTGATGACGAATAGATATCGAGAAACCATTGATAACGTATTTTTATAAAAAGATAAATTATATCAATAGTTTGTTAGTTCAATTTGTAAAAAAAATTACATTATATTAATTAAGATATTAATTTTTCTGTAAATATAAATATTTAGTTGTGATTTTTTTAGATATTCATTGAATTTATAACCATCACTAAATATTTGAATTGCAATAATTTTTTTAATAATATGTGTTCTATAGATTGATAAGTAGAAAGTGATATGTCTGAACGTGGAAAGATAGCTAGATCTAAAAAGATAGCAAAAACTTATAAAGAGCGTCGCGAAAAACTTTGGCCTGAATTAACAGATTCAGATTTTTGGTCAAAGGATAATAAAGGCTTTGTATGTGTACCTAGAGCTATGCCGATCTTGATGCTGATAATGGATCATTTTTCACCAAACAAGCCATTGTCGAAAACGTATTTTTCACTTTGGGCACGTTGTTTTGATGAAATGATTGTTAGGGCTGATAACCAAGTTGTTTTAGCTACTGAAGCAGGGTTTTCAGGTGAACGTAAAGTTACAACTTGGAAGTCTCGAATCCAGAAGTTAGAAGATTTAGGATTTATAAAATCGAAAGAAGCTTTTGATGGTGACCTTATTGTCCTATTAAACCCATTTAAGGTTGCTTTAAAGCTGTTTGAAAAGGATAAATCTCAAGCACTTTTAATGCTAAGAGATGCTTTGGAAACAAGAGTCTTAGAGGTTAATTCCAAAGATTTAATCAATTTAGAGGATATGGAAACAGAGGAGGTAGAAGAATGATTACTTAAAGTTATTTAATCTAAAATATTAATTTTATCAACTAGTTAGTCTCGGAGAAACTCATGGCTAATTTACACAAGATGAGCATAAAAGCTCTAAACCGTAACCTTAACAAAAAGGATTTAATTTATGACAGTACAAGACGTTATTTTATTGATAAGCATTATGCCTATGCATGGATGGGGAGTGATATTCATCATAGCATTAGCATTGTTAGTCTTAGCAGTGAACACTAAGACAAATATAAAAATCAACATTAAAGCAAAAACATGAGATTACGAAATTCTGCCAAGAAAGTAGTAATCCTAGATAGATAGGAGGTATATAAAAGGGCGAGTCTGATCCACTCGTCCTTTCTATGTCCATAAGTAAGATTAGCACAAAGTATGTGTTTATCAGTATTAATAATATTTTCTAAAATTAACATAATGCACGTTATACGAAACGCTTGGAATTTCTCTATAAGCATCAATATCTTAGTCAAAGCCGTTCCAGGTTTCAGCGCACTAGAACGGCTTTTTCATGATTATTCACGTTCCACGCCTATTCTTTGATCAATGTTTCACATCTTTGTTTAGCTCCAGTGAATAATCTTAGTGATCTTGGAGCTGTTGACAGTACTTAGGAATATTGAATAACCCCCTCTATTTCAGTCTATATAATTGGTATCGACTTTAAATTTTGGTCGATATGAAAATAAAAGGAAGCCCTTCCGTCTGACTTTATTTCATCTTTTCCTACAAATTTAAGGCGTATTCAGAGCCTTAAAACTCTTTGTATTTATTGAGTGCCGAAAACACCCAACAAACCATCATACGAAGAAATTTTTAATAGGCTCATCGGCAATCAAAGGACTTAGAAAGATGAGTGAAGTTTTAATTAGCAATTTAATTGAATATCGAGATGTAGTTGCATTGATGGTGTGGTGGCTTTATCGAAAGGCTGAAAAGATCTCCGTAAAAGGCAATCTCACATTTTCTTTTGGTGAGAGAGGAGCAAACAAAGATGATAAAGACAGTGATGAGGAATAATTTATGTTATTATGTATCTCATTTGAGTTACATAACATTCAGGTGAAGATATGACTTCTCAAACCTCAATGCTACACGTTCGAATTGATGATGAAACAAAGCTACAGGCGCAACAAGCTTTGAAATCAATGGGGATGTCTGTTTCTGACGCTGTACGAATCTTTCTGACTCGTGTCGTGGCGGAACAGGCTATTCCATTCGATGTACGTGTACCTAATACCACAACTGTAGCGGCCATGAATGAAGCTGATGCACTTATTCAAGCCAAGAAAGCCCGTTTTGAAACTGTAGAAGACTTGTTTAATGACCTCGAAAAAATCAGCTAAAGATAAACGGGCCGTTTTACCTCGATCATCGGACTACACCAAAGAGTTTTTAGCGGATTGGCAAAGGCTTTCTCGTAGTGGTCGTTATGACATGGGGAATCTTAAAGAGGTCATGATGCTGATTATTGCCAATGATGAGCCTTTAGGTGCTGAATGGGTTGATCATGCGCTAAGTGGTAACCAATGGAAAAACTGCCGTGAACTGCATGTCGGTGGTGATTTTCTGTTGATCTATCGTATCGAGCCACTCTCTAAGTTTGAGATGGTGGTTTTTGTACGTACTGGAACACATAGTGAATTATTCAAATAGCTAAACACCAAACAAGAGGATATGGTCTATGACGAATACAGCAAAGTTACAAGACGCTTTTAGAGTGGCAAAAGGCATTGTAGACCATGAGTTTCCCCAAGAAGTGATTGATGCCTGTCGAGAAGCTGATGAAGCAAGACAACAGCGCATCTTGAGTGGTGAGACAACCTTTGAACAAGAGGATGCTGCACTCATGGCAGAATGGAGACGATTGAACCCTAAATAAGCCTGTACGAGCTTAAATTGGATTTATTTTGGTGTTTATTTATCAAAAAAGAGCAAATTTCATCAAATTAAAGCAAACGGTTTTATCAAAAAAGCGCAACTAAAAGCAAAAATTAGCAAATAAGATCAAATAAAGGCAAATCCTAGTGTGTGGTATGTATCAAATAATGGCAAATATACGCAAACTGGAATTTGTACGATGAGGCAAGATGTGTATTGTACTAGTACATGCAAGCTGTACTACCCCAATACCTACACAATTCGCATACGCTCAATGTGTCATCTTGTCCTACGGAGCTGTTTGTTTATTTACACCAAAAGATCATGCCAGGAAAAAATATGTCGTTACTTACAATCCTTGAAGCATCAAAACAGTTCAAAGTTGGTAGGACGAGTATTTATAAAGCAATTAAACGAGGGGACATTACTCCACGTCTAAATGCCCAAAATATTCAGGTAATTGATGCACAAGATATGGTACGTGTCTTTGGTGGATCTGTTTCCAAATCTGTTTCTGGAAACCGTACACCAGTTGTTTCTGGGAACAACGAGGAACTGGTGCGAGAATTGCGAGCACAGATACAAGATTTAAAGCAGGATAAAGAGTTCTTAAAGCAAGAAATGGCAAGCATTAGAAGTGATTTTGATGACTTCAAGTTGATGATTGAATACAAGGGTAAATCAGATATATCAGAAACAGGTGAAACAGTTTCGGAACAGGCTGGAAACAGTTTTGGTGTACAAGAAGAACAGCAAAGGGAACAGATCGAAACAGATAAAAAACAACCCCAAAAAACAGAAAAAAAGCGGTTTGGTTTTTTAAGACGGCTTTTGGGTGATTAACTAGAAGATTCATTATTCAAAGTTTATAAGTTATAACCATAAATTATGTATTTCATCTTTTTGGATTTTGATATTTATGAGCCTAACACCTAATACCAAAGTAACACTTTCACTTAGTGCATTTGGTGCAATATTATTAGGAATAATTACTTTTCTTAGTTATGTAAAAGCTGACACGCCAACATCGAATAAAGAGTCTGTAGCTACTCCAGCAATACAAAATATTCAAAATAATAATAACTTTTCTAATCCATCAAGTTCATCCTCTCCTCAGAACTATCAGAATCATGCTAGTAATAGTAATGAAAAATTAGTGGCTAGGAATGCTTATTTAGAGAATGAGAATGCCCAATTAAGAAGTAATATTGTTGCGTGGAAAAAGCATAGCGATGAGCAAAGCCAAGAAATTAATAGGTTAAATAAAGTTCTTATTGGTCGAAAAGAGGCTATTGATGCAATAGCCAAATTAAATAAAGACAATAGTGAATATTTTAAGGCAATACAAACTGAAGGAATGTTTACTCCAACTACAGAGCAGAAAGCTGATTATCGGAATGCAATCGCTCAAAATATTGAGCTTATCAAAGGCTATCAGGCCCAGTTAGGACCCTTATCAAATTAATTTTTTTGTGATTAATTGATTTAATAAAATATATTCAAGAAAAAAGCCCTGATGTCTTGCAACATACAGGGCTTTCTCGTAAATTGTTGGTACGCAGTTATTTGATGTTCGAACCATCGAATAACGAAGATCATAAGGTTTGGCGACCGTTATGATTTCACCTTGCGGCTTGTACCTAGACTCTATTTTCACAATAACCTAGGTTATATGCAAGCCAAATCTTGAAAAACTTCGTTATTGATACATTTGTGAACATCAAATAAGCAATATTAGATCGAGCTTTGCCCGCTTCTGCGTGTCCGTTTTATACGGTTGGCATGTGGTGTGGGTGGAAGGAATTAAGCGACGCTAGCGCACCACAGCGATTGTTTTAGAGGAATCTAAGGCAGGAGTTGCTACTAGGGGAAATCGACAAAGCAACAGCGTGATGAGTAGCTCAGGAATGCTTTAAATTGTATGTTGGGGAAACCCTCACAGAGATAAGTGAACTGAACGGTTTGGGAACGTGTCGATGCGGTGTGTGAGCCGTAATCTCAGCCTATGTAGGAAAGCACAATTACCTACTGTCGTGGACAACCGATGCGTGGCTCCGTCAGCCCATAATTGGTATTCGGCAATACTTTAAGAGCAAGCAAATTTTTGCAGGCTCTTAGGGTGAGTATTGCCGAAACTCCCTCAACGTTCACCATCAGCCTAAAGGGCTTGCCCGACGGCTGGGGTGATCTTGAGGGAGTTCGCACATTAAATCTTTATAAATCTGTACTTTTTTTACTTATTATAATAAAAAAATTTAGCGATTTTAAAAATATAGTCCCCCCTCTTAAAAATCACCCCCCAAGATATATATTCAGAATATTGATGACGAATAGATATCGAGAAACCATTGATAACGTATTTTTATAAAAAGATAAATTATAT
>NZ_JAKZGB010000019.1:0-1649 GCF_022549545.1 Acinetobacter sp. ANC 3882
CTGTGGAAACAACGCCGTAACAGCCGCGTGTTTATGAACAAGAGCGTGCGTGATGTCGTGGAAATCATCTTCAAGGAATGGCAGAGCAAAAGTCCCTTATTTGCATCCAGCCTCACTTTAGACCTAAGCGGACTCAGCCAAGACTACGATGTCCGTCCCTTTATCATGCAGTCCAATGAAAGTGACTATGACTTCCTAACCCGATTGATGCGCAGCGAAGGCATCAACTGGCTGATTGATGAAGCTGAACGAACCGTTGCTCTCAGTAGTGCAACCATCCAAGCACAAAAACTACGTCTAATTGATGACAATAGCCAATACCAAGCTTTAGACCGTCGACAGATTCGTTATCACCGCAGCAGTGCTACCGAACAATACGATAGTATGACCAGCTTGATTGGACAACGCACACTACAGCCGAGTTCAGTCCATGTACAACGCTGGCAAGCCGATGCACTGGAACAAGAAGAAGGTGCAGGTAGTGTGCAAAGCACACACAAACACAGTGAGCAACACGACAATGCCAGTCTAGGCTTAGAACAGGCATGGCATTTTTCACCCGCTTGGATGCAAGACCTAAATGGTGAAGATGGGGCAACTCAGTCAGGCAATGCGCAAATTGAAAAGCTTAATCAAAACCTAGGACAATACTACGACCTACAATCGAAACAGTTTATTGCCCATACCACAGTACGAGATACCCATGTCGGTTACTGGTTTGAATTGGCAGAGCACCCTGAAATCGATCAACACAGTGGCGCAGACAAAGAATTCCTAATCACGGGTAAAAACTTTTATAACCAAAACAACTTGCCCAAAGATCTGAACCAGCAGATTAATCAACTCTTGGCACAAAGCAATTGGCAGCCAATCCAACAAAGCAGCACAGAAGAACGCCAAGCCAATCAGTTGACACTGCAACGCCGCAATACCAAAACTGTCCCTGAATATCACCCACTACAACACCGCCCAGCAGCATCCCCACAACGCGCCAAAGTGGTTGGACCCAGCGGTGAAGAAATCCATGTGGATGAATGGGGAAGGATTAAAGTCCGCTTCCTGTTTACCCGCAATGACGATCATAGCCACGATGGTGGTGCAGGTGCCAACGACAATGACACTGACTCAGCTTGGGTGGATGTACTGACGCCTTGGGCAGGTGAAGGCTATGGTGCACGCTTCTTGCCGCGTATAGATGAAATCGTAGTGATTGACTTCTTTGATGGCAACATTGACCGTCCGTTTGTGGTGGGAAGAATTCACGAAGCACACCGCAGCCCGACCAAGTTTGATAACTCAGGCAAGCTGCCTGATACCAAGAAATTGGCAGGAATCAAATCTAAAGAGTACCAAGGCGAAGGCTATAACCAACTGCGCTTTGATGACACCACAGGACAGATCAGTGCACAGCTACAAAGCAGCCATGCAGCCAGTCAACTGAATCTAGGTAAACTGAGTCATCCCAAAGACAAAGCGGAAAGTGAAGACCGAGGCGAAGGTTTTGAGCTACGCACCGACCAATGGGGCGCAGTCCGTGCAGGCGAAGGCTTACTACTTTCTACGCACAAACAAGATCAAGCCCAAGGCGAGCATCTTGATGCGCAGCCTGCCAAGCAACAACTTGAAGGCAACCAAAGCAACGCCAAAGC
>NZ_JAKZGB010000020.1:0-1398 GCF_022549545.1 Acinetobacter sp. ANC 3882
ATGATTGATAAAAGCAAGCTCTCATTAACCGAGGCGCTATCACAAATCAAAGATGGAGCAACCATCATGATTGGTGGTTTCGGCACCGCAGGACAACCCGCAGAACTGATTGATGGATTGATCGAACTTGGTATCAAAGATTTGGTCATCGTCAATAACAATGCTGGCAATGGCGATTATGGCTTGGCCAAACTGCTTAAAACAGGTGCAGTACGCAAAATCATTTGTTCTTTCCCACGTCAATCAGACTCTTGGGTCTTCGATGAACTCTACCATGCTGGCAAGATTGAACTGGAACTGGTGCCGCAAGGCAATCTGGCTTGCCGTATTCAAGCTGCAGGGATGGGTTTAGGTGCTGTATTTACCCCGACAGGTTTCGGTACCTTATTGGCAGAAGGCAAGGAAACCCGCCAGATCGATGGCAAAGACTATGTGCTTGAATATCCGATCAAAGCTGACTTTGCTTTAATCAAGGCACACAAAGGCGATCGTTGGGGCAATCTGGTTTATAACAAATCTGCTCGTAACTTTGGTCCAATCATGGCCATGGCTGCCGATGTCACTATTGCCCAAGTCTCTGAACTGGCTGAACTCGGTCAGCTTGATCCTGAACATATCATTACCCCAGGGATTTTTGTCCAGCATGTGGTCGCTGTTGATGCTGCCAATGGCACAGGAGAATAAGCATGAGCTATCAAAAATTAAGCCGTGACCAGATTGCTGAGCGTGTCGCACAAGATATTCCAGACGGTGCTTATGTCAACCTCGGCATCGGTCTTCCAACCAAAATTTCCAACTATCTTCCAGCAGACAAAGATGTATTTCTGCATTCGGAAAATGGCTTACTCGCATTCGGGCCGCCACCAGCCAAAGGTGAAGAAGACCCTGAACTGATCAATGCCGGCAAAGAATACGTCACCATGCTGACGGGTGGTAGTTTTTTCCATCATGGTGATTCCTTTGCCATGATGCGCGGTGGACATTTGGATATCGCAGTACTCGGTGCTTTCCAAGTGGCGGCCAATGGTGATCTAGCCAACTGGCATACAGGTGCCGCGGATGCGATTCCTGCGGTTGGTGGGGCGATGGATCTCGCTGTGGGTGCCAAGAAAGTATTTATCACCACAGATCACACCACCAAGCAAGGTGAACCGAAGATTGTTGAAGAGTTGAGCTATCCAGCAACAGGCTTGAAATGTGTGGATCGGATTTATACCGACCTGTGTGTGATTGATGTGACCGCAGACGGTTTAAAAGTGATTGAGAAAGTGGATGGTCTGAGCTTTGATGAGTTGCAGGCGTTGACAGGTGCTCAATTGATTGATGTGACTCAAGGATAATGTTTACACAGCCACTAATTACGGGTTAAAGCAGAGGTTTTTTGTATAGGCAATGCCT
>NZ_JAKZGB010000021.1:0-1313 GCF_022549545.1 Acinetobacter sp. ANC 3882
AGCTTCACGGTCGGTGATGCAGTGACTGTGAATGTAAATGGTACGGTATACAACACCACGGTACAGGCAGGCGGTACGTGGAGCGTGAACGTTCCGGGTAGTGACTTGAGTGCCGATGCAGACAGCACCATCAACGTGACGGTGAATGTGACCGGTGTTGGCCCAGTCAGCACTGACCACAGCTATAGCGTAGACATTACTCCTCCGAACCCAGCGGGTGCGGTATTAACGATCGGCACTGTGACCGCAGACAACGTCTTGAATGCGGCAGAGTCAGGCGGCAATGTGACCGTGACAGGTACCTTGGCCGGTATCCCAGCGGATGCAGCGACTACGGCAGTGACCTTACTGATCAATGGCGTGAGCTATACCGCAACGGTTGATCCTGTGACAGGCAACTGGACAGCAAGTGTGGCAGGTAGTGACCTGTTGGCCGATGGTGATAAAACCATTGATGCGACAGCGACCTTCACCGACAGCGCAGGCAACAGCAGCAACATCGCAGATACACAAGTGTACAGCGTCGATGTGACTGCACCGAATGCACCAGACATTGATCCAATCAATGGCACAGATCCGATTACCGGTACAGCAGAACCAGGTTCGACGGTGACGGTGACCTTCCCGAATGGCACCACCGTTCAAGTACCAACAGATCCAACCACAGGGGTATGGACCACACCGAATCCAGGTAACTTACCAAATGGCGGTACAGTGACCGCGGTTGCAACAGATCCAGCGGGTAATCCATCTGCACCAGGTACAGAAGCAGTTGATACAGTTGGCCCAGATGTTTCAGGTACGACTTTAACGATTGGCACTGTGACCGCAGACAACGTCTTGAATGCGGCAGAGTCAGGCGGCAATGTGACCGTGACAGGCACCTTGACCGGTATTCCAGCGGATGCAGCGACTACGGCAGTGGCCTTGCTGATCAATGGCGTGAGCTATACCGCAACGGTTGATCCTGCGACAGGCAACTGGACAGCAAGTGTGGCAGGTAGTGACCTGTTGGCCGATGGCGATAAAACCATTGATGCGACAGCGACCTTCACCGATACAGCAGGCAACAGCAGCAACATCGCCGATACACAAGTGTACAGCGTCGATGTGACTGCACCGAATGCACCAGACATTGATCCAATCAATGGCACAGATCCGATTACGGGTACAGCAGAACCAGGTTCGACGGTGACGGTCACCTTCCCGAATGGCACAACCGTTCAAGTACCAACAGATCCAACCACAGGGGTATGGACCACACCGAACCCAGGTAACTTACCAGACGGCAGTACGGTGACTGCGATTGCCAC
>NZ_JAKZGB010000022.1:0-1179 GCF_022549545.1 Acinetobacter sp. ANC 3882
AAGTTTGAACGTAATAAACCACACGTAAACGTGGGTACAATTGGTCACGTTGACCATGGTAAAACAACTTTAACTGCTGCGATTGCAACTATTTGTGCAAAAACTTACGGCGGTGAAGCGAAAGATTACTCACAAATCGACTCAGCTCCTGAAGAAAAAGCACGTGGTATTACAATTAATACTTCACACGTAGAATACGATTCTCCAATCCGTCACTACGCTCACGTAGACTGCCCGGGCCACGCCGATTATGTTAAAAACATGATTACTGGTGCTGCTCAGATGGACGGCGCGATCCTTGTATGTGCTGCGACTGATGGTCCAATGCCACAAACTCGTGAACACATCCTTCTTTCACGTCAGGTTGGTGTACCTTACATCATCGTATTCTTGAACAAGTGTGACCTTGTTGATGATGAAGAATTACTTGAATTAGTAGAAATGGAAGTTCGTGAACTTCTTTCTACTTATGACTTCCCAGGTGATGACACTCCAATCATCCGTGGTTCAGCTCTTCAAGCATTAAACGGTAACGACGGTCCTTATGGCGAGAAAGCTGTAATCGATTTAGTTGCTGCACTTGATTCTTACATTCCAGAACCAGAACGTGCTATCGATAAAGCATTCTTGATGCCAATCGAAGACGTATTCTCTATCTCAGGCCGTGGTACAGTAGTAACTGGTCGTGTAGAAGCTGGTATCGTAAAAGTTGGTGAAGAAGTTGAAATCGTAGGTATCAAAGATACGGTTAAGACAACTGTAACTGGCGTAGAAATGTTCCGTAAATTGCTTGACGAAGGTCGTGCAGGCGAGAACTGTGGTGTTCTTCTTCGTGGTACTAAGCGTGAAGACGTACAACGTGGTCAAGTACTTGCTAAGCCAGGTACAATCAAGCCGCACACTAAATTCGATGCAGAAGTATACGTACTTTCTAAAGAAGAAGGTGGTCGTCATACTCCATTCCTTAACGGTTACCGTCCACAGTTCTACTTCCGTACAACTGACGTAACTGGCGCGATCAAATTACAAGATGGCGTAGAAATGGTAATGCCTGGTGACAACGTTGAGATGTCAGTAGAATTAATTCACCCGATCGCAATGGACCCAGGTCTACGTTTTGCGATCCGTGAAGGTGGTCGTACTGTAGGCGCTGGTGTTGTTGCTAAAGTAACTGCATAA
>NZ_JAKZGB010000023.1:0-569 GCF_022549545.1 Acinetobacter sp. ANC 3882
AAGATCACGCTTGCAGGTGCAGGTGGCACGACCATCACCAATGTGAAAGCAGGTGACATCAGTTCAGCGGCATCAACAGATGCAGTGAATGGTGGCCAGTTATTTACTACTAACCAAAATGTCACCACTGCGCAAACTGCAGCAGATGCAGCACAAGCGACAGCGGACAAAGGCATTAAATTTGGTAATGGTAGCAGCAGCAACCAATTTGCATTAGGCGATACGCTGAATGTGAAAGGTGATAGCAACATCACCAGCACCACTACAGCAGATGGGGTGCAACTTGGTTTAGGCGATAGCTTGAATGTCAAAGATGCAATCAATGTAGGCAGTGGTGCAACCAAAGTTAAGATTGATGGCACAACCAATACCATTGGTGGCTTAAGCAATAAAACTTGGAACGGCACAGCGGTTTCAGGTCAAGCAGCAACAGAAGACCAGTTGGCATCAGTAGACAGCAAGTTAGGTTCTTTAGACGATGCAGCCGTTAAATACGACGATGCAACGACTAAAGACAAGATCACGCTTGCAGGTGCAGGTGGCACGACCATCACCAATGTGAAAGCGGG
>NZ_JAKZGB010000024.1:0-456 GCF_022549545.1 Acinetobacter sp. ANC 3882
GACAGGTGCTCAATTGATTGATGTGACTCAAGGATAATGTTTACACAGCCACTAATTACGGGTTAAAGCAGAGGTTTTTTGTATAGGCAATGCCTTACTTTTTAAGGATAAAAAGTAACAAAAATCCTTTGTTAGACTGATGGTATATCCATATACCACAGTCTAACGGGCGGCATCCATGCTGCCACCGCGAAATGCTTATGGGAAAGCCTCAGATCGAGATTTTCACATATTCGAATATAAATTGAGAGTTGCTATCGTGATCGGCGACATGGATGTCGCCCGTTGGACAGGGAGGCAAGGAAGCCTCCTCTGTTCAACAAAGGGTTTTGTCACTTTTGCCCTGTCAAAAGTGAGGCATTGCCTACGCAAAGGAAGAATGACTAAACCCGTAATTTGTGGCAGTGATCACAACAGATTTAGAAATGGAAATGTAAGAATATGAAAAATGCTTAT
>NZ_JAKZGB010000025.1:0-434 GCF_022549545.1 Acinetobacter sp. ANC 3882
CCATCGCCCGCAATTGGGTTGATGGTCACCGTGGTGGTGCCGTTGTTTGGTGGGGTGGTATCTACTGTATACACTTGCGTATCAGTGATGTTGCTGCTGTTGCCTGCGGTATCGGTGAAGGTCGCTGTCGCATCAATGGTTTTATCACCATCGGCCAATAGGTCACTGCCCGCTACACTTGCTGTCCAGTTGCCTGTCACAGGATCAACCGTTGCGGTATAGCTCACGCCATTGATCAGTAAGGTCACTGCCGTGGTTGCTGCATCAGCAGGAATACCGGTCAAGGTACCAGTGATGGTCACATTGCCTGCACCTTCAGTTGCATTCACCACGTTATCCGCGGTCACTGCATCGATGTTCAGTACTGCACCCGCTGGGTTCGGTGGTAGGCTGTCGACCACTTCACTGCCTGGTAACGATGGGTTACCTGCTGG
>NZ_JAKZGB010000026.1:0-413 GCF_022549545.1 Acinetobacter sp. ANC 3882
GTGACAGGTGAATACACGGTCGGTGATGTGGTGACAGTGAACGTCAATGGCGTGAACCTGACCACGACCGTACAAGCAGGGGGTACGTGGGCCGTGACAGTTGCCGGCGGGCAATTGGTACTGGATGCCGACAAAGTCATTAACGTCAGCATTGCAGCGACCGATGCAGCAGGTAACGTGGGCAATGCAACTGCAGATGCGAGCTATACCGTAGACATCACCACACCAGTGGTGGTGGTCAATCCAATTACCGGTGACAACATCATCAATGCGGTAGAAGCAGGCGCCACTCAAGCCGTGAGCGGTTCAGTGGTTGGCAGCTTCACGGTCGGTGATGCAGTGACTGTGAATGTAAATGGTACGGTATACAACACCACGGTACAGGCAGGCGGTACGTGGAGCGTGAACGTTCC
>NZ_JAKZGB010000027.1:0-413 GCF_022549545.1 Acinetobacter sp. ANC 3882
ACGGCCCACGTACCCCCTGCTTGTACGGTCGTGGTCAGGTTCACGCCATTGACGTTCACTGTCACCACATCACCGACCGTGTATTCACCTGTCACGCTTCCGCTGATGGTTTGGTTCGCACCGGCTTCGGTCGAGTCAACCACACCATCGCCCGCAATTGGGTTGATGGTCACCGTGGTGGTGCCGTTGTTTGGTGGGGTGGTATCCACTGTATACACTTGCGTATCAGTGATGTTGCTGCTGTTGCCTGCGGTATCGGTGAAGGTCGCTGTCGCATCAATGGTTTTATCACCATCTGCCAACAGGTCACTACCCGCTACACTTGCTGTCCAGTTGCCTGTCACAGGATCAACCGTTGCGGTATAGCTCACGCCATTGATCAGTAAAGTCACTGCCGTCGTTGCTGCATCCGC
>NZ_JAKZGB010000028.1:0-400 GCF_022549545.1 Acinetobacter sp. ANC 3882
GGCCTTACAGCACAAAAACGTGCCATTCATATTCAATTTTCGAATCAAAATTTAAATACTCAAGTTTTCTTGCAGCGCATTGATGGGCAGCATCAACTGAATGCAGGCCTTAAAGCAGAATTAATTTGCTTGTCGACTAATGCTGCCATTCCCTTAAAACAATTCATTGGTAGTCAGGTTGCAATAGATAGTGTGACCGATCAAGGTCAATTGACCCGTGTCACAGGTATTATTACCCAAGCCTTACAAGGACAATCGGACGGTAGTTTAACTTTATATAAACTCACGCTTGAAGATCCAACTGTACTGTGGAAACAACGCCGTAACAGCCGCGTGTTTATGAACAAGAGCGTGCGTGATGTCGTGGAAATCATCTTCAAGGAATGGCAGAGCAAAAGTC
>NZ_JAKZGB010000029.1:0-379 GCF_022549545.1 Acinetobacter sp. ANC 3882
TCTGTGCCATTGATTGGATCAATGTCTGGTGCATTCGGTGCAGTCACATCGACGCTGTACACTTGTGTATCGGCGATGTTGCTGCTGTTGCCTGCGGTATCGGTGAAGGCCGCTGTCGCATCAATGGTTTTATCACCATCCGCCAACAGGTCACTGCCCGCTACACTTGCTGTCCAGTTGCCTGTCACAGGATCTACTGTTGCGGTATAGCTCACGCCATTGATCAGTAAGGTCACTGCCGTAGTCGCTGCATCCGCTGGGATGCCCGTCAAGGTACCGGTGATGGTCACATTGCCGCCTGACTCTGCCGCATTCAAGACGTTGTCTGCGGTCACAGTGCCAATCGTTAAAGTCGTACCTGAAACATCTGGGCCAACTG
>NZ_JAKZGB010000030.1:0-374 GCF_022549545.1 Acinetobacter sp. ANC 3882
GCTTGTGTAGGTTCAGATTCGTTTCCAGCAGCATCTGTCGCAGTCACATCTACCACTTCACCATTGGTTAATGGGTTTGCTAGATCTACTGTGTAGTTGCCGTTTTCATCGGTAACCGCTGTGCCCAATACATTGCCGTTTTGGTCTTTAACAATCACTGTTGAACCTGGTTCCGCTGTACCTGTTACTTGCGTGCCATCATTAACAACATCAGCAGTCGGTGCTTCTGGCGCTGTCGTGTCATCCGCTGTCGCTTGTGTAGGTTCAGATTCATTCCCCGCAGCATCTGTCGCAGTCACATCTACCACTTCACCATTGGTTAATGGGTTTGCTAGATCTACTGTGTAGTTGCCGTTTTCATCGGTAACCGCTGT
>NZ_JAKZGB010000031.1:0-302 GCF_022549545.1 Acinetobacter sp. ANC 3882
GTCGATGTGACTGCACCGAATGCACCAGACATTGATCCAATCAATGGCACAGATCCGATTACCGGTACAGCAGAACCAGGTTCGACGGTGACGGTAACCTTCCCGAATGGCACCACCGTTCAAGTACCAACAGATCCAACCACAGGGGTATGGACCACACCGAACCCAGGCAACTTACCAGACGGCAGTACCGTGACTGCGATTGCGACTGACCCAGCAGGTAACCCATCGTTACCAGGCAGTGAAGTGGTCGACAGCCTACCACCGAACCCAGCGGGTGCAGTACTGAACATCGATGCAGT
>NZ_JAKZGB010000032.1:0-282 GCF_022549545.1 Acinetobacter sp. ANC 3882
GCACCTGCAAGCGTGATCTTGTCTTTGGTCGTTGCATCGTCGTATTTAACGGCTGCATCGTCTAAAGAACCTAACTTGCTGTCTACTGATGCCAATTGGTCTTCAGTTGCTGCTTGACCTGATACCGCTGTGCCGTTCCAAGTTTTATTGCTTAAGCCGCCAATCGTGCCTGCTGTGCCATCAATGGTGACTGGATTTGCAGTACCCACTTTAATGGTATTCCCCAAACCAAGTTGCACCCCATCTGCTGTGGTGCTGCTGGTGATGTTGCTATCACCTTTC
>NZ_JAKZGB010000033.1:0-269 GCF_022549545.1 Acinetobacter sp. ANC 3882
GCTAGATCTACTGTGTAGTTGCCGTTTTCATCGGTAACCGCTGTGCCCAATACGTTGCCGTTTTGGTCTTTAACAGTCACTGTTGAACCTGGTTCTGCTGTACCTGTTACTTGCGTGCCATCATTAACAACATCAGCAGTCGGTGCATTTGGTGCCGTTGTGTCATCCGCTGTCGCTTGTGTAGGTTCAGATTCGTTTCCAGCAGCATCTGTCGCAGTCACATCTACCACTTCACCATTGGTTAATGGGTTTGCTAGATCTACTGTGTA
>NZ_JAKZGB010000034.1:0-254 GCF_022549545.1 Acinetobacter sp. ANC 3882
GTGATGTTGCTATCACCTTTCACATTCAGCGTATCGCCTAATGCAAATTGGTTACTGCTGCTACCATTACCAAATTTGATGCCTTTGTCCGCTGTTGCTTGCGCTGCATCAGCTGCAGTTTGCGCAGTAGTGACATTTTGGTTGGTGGTGAATAACTGACCACCGTTCACTGCATCTGTTGAAGCTGCTGAACTGATATCACCTGCTTTCACATTGGTGATGGTCGTGCCACCTGCACCTGCAAGCGTGATCTT
>NZ_JAKZGB010000035.1:0-244 GCF_022549545.1 Acinetobacter sp. ANC 3882
TGCTGCTACCATTACCAAACTTGATGCCTTTGTCCGCTGTTGCTTGCGCTGCATCTGCTGCAGTTTGCGCAGTGGTGACATTTTGGTTGGTGGTGAATAACTGGCCACCGTTCACTGCATCTGTTGAAGCTGCTGAACTGATGTCTCCCGCTTTCACATTGGTGATGGTCGTGCCACCTGCACCTGCAAGCGTGATCTTGTCTTTGGTCGTTGCATCGTCGTATTTAACGGCTGCATCGTCTAA
>NZ_JAKZGB010000036.1:0-229 GCF_022549545.1 Acinetobacter sp. ANC 3882
AGCAACAACCAATTTGCATTAGGCGATACGCTGAATGTGAAAGGTGATAGCAACATCACCAGCACCACTACAGCAGATGGGGTGCAACTTGGTTTGGGGAATACCATCAAAGTGGGTACTGCAAATCCAGTCACCATTGATGGCACAGCAGGCACGATTGGCGGCTTAAGCAATAAAACTTGGAACGGCACAGCGGTTTCAGGTCAAGCAGCAACAGAAGACCAGTTGG
>NZ_JAKZGB010000037.1:0-227 GCF_022549545.1 Acinetobacter sp. ANC 3882
CCTTTCACATTCAGCGTATCGCCTAATGCAAATTGGTTGTTGCTTGTACCATTACCAAACTTGATGCCTTTGTCCGCTGTCGCTTGTGCTGCATCAGCTGCAGTTTGCGCAGTAGTGACATTTTGGTTCGTCGTGAATAACTGGCCACCGTTCACTGCATCTGTTGAAGCTGCTGAACTGATATCACCTGCTTTCACATTGGTGATGGTCGTGCCACCTGCACCTGC
>NZ_JAKZGB010000038.1:0-224 GCF_022549545.1 Acinetobacter sp. ANC 3882
TCGCCTAATGCAAATTGGTTGCTGCTGCTACCATTACCAAATTTAATGCCTTTGTCCGCTGTCGCTTGTGCTGCATCTGCTGCAGTTTGCGCAGTAGTGACATTTTGGTTGGTGGTGAATAACTGGCCACCATTCACTGCATCTGTTGATGCCGCTGAACTGATGTCACCCGCTTTCACATTGGTGATGGTCGTGCCACCTGCACCTGCAAGCGTGATCTTGTC
>NZ_JAKZGB010000039.1:0-209 GCF_022549545.1 Acinetobacter sp. ANC 3882
GTCCAGTTGCCTGTCACAGGATCAACCGTTGCGGTATAGCTCACGCCATTGATCAGTAAGGTCACTGCCGTAGTCGCTGCATCCGCTGGGATACCCGTTAAGGTACCCGTGATAGTCACATTGCCTGCACCTTCAGTGGCATTCACCACGTTATCTGCGGTCACTGCATCGATGTTCAGTACTGCACCCGCTGGGTTCGGTGGTAGGCT
>NZ_JAKZGB010000040.1:0-202 GCF_022549545.1 Acinetobacter sp. ANC 3882
TGACTGGATTTGCAGTACCCACTTTAATGGTATTCCCCAAACCAAGTTGCACCCCATCTGCTGTGGTGCTGCTGGTGATGTTGCTATCACCTTTCACATTCAGCGTATCGCCTAATGCAAATTGGTTATTGCTGCTACCATTACCAAACTTGATGCCTTTGTCCGCTGTTGCTTGCGCTGCATCTGCTGCAGTTTGCGCAGT
>NZ_JAKZGB010000041.1:0-201 GCF_022549545.1 Acinetobacter sp. ANC 3882
GCTGCAGTTTGCGCAGTGGTGACATTTTGGTTGGTGGTGAATAACTGACCGCCATTCACTGCATCTGTTGATGCCGCTGAACTGATGTCACCTGCTTTCACATTGCTGATGGTCGTGCCACCTGCACCTGCAAGCGTGATCTTGTCTTTGGTCGTTGCATCGTCGTATTTAACGGCTGCATCGTCTAAAGAACCTAACTTG
>NZ_JAKZGB010000042.1:0-200 GCF_022549545.1 Acinetobacter sp. ANC 3882
TTGCTATCACCTTTCACATTCAGCGTATCGCCTAATGCAAATTGGTTGCTGCTGCTACCATTACCAAATTTAATGCCTTTGTCCGCTGTCGCTTGCGCTGCATCAGCTGCAGTTTGCGCAGTGGTGACATTTTGGTTGGTGGTGAATAACTGACCGCCATTCACTGCATCTGTTGATGCCGCTGAACTGATGTCACCTGC